>JAYVRL010000001.1:0-2756 GCA_043776335.1 Candidatus Peribacteria bacterium
CGATGCGCTCTGCGATCCTGTACGCAAACGACGTCGCACGTGAAATTCTCTCAAGGCCTGATTTCTCAGTGTTGCGCGATAACATCGTACTACTCATTACTGAAGGAAAGCTGCGTTCTATTGATGTTGCAGAACGTGTGAAAGAAGACATGAACTTGAATGCGGGAGTTTCCATCGCCACGGCTGCCAGCATCGTCAGGCGTGTCGCAAGAGAGTTGATCGAAGTTGAGGTGCGCCAAGAGGTATATGGCGGACATCATGCGAAAGTCGTCATGAAGCATCAGGCTGACGTCTCGGCCGCCCGAAACAAATGGATGCGTGAGCAAGGCATGCGCGTGTGGACTGCCGAAGAAAATGCGGAATACGAGAGGATCATTCAAGACCCTTCGATGTGGAGAACTAAAACAAGGTTAAATCATATGAAGGTTGCTGCTGCAATGAATTTAACATTTTGTACTGAAGAATTTACAAAGGAGCTGAGTTTGCGGCACAACGAGTATCTGTTGTCCAAAAGAAGGAAAGCAGATGCTGCGAGCAAGGGTGTCTAAAGCTTGCTTCCGACGAATGCGGCGAGCTCTGCGAGACGGTTGCTGTAACCCCATTCGTTGTCGTACCAACCCAAGGCTTTCACGAGCGTGCCTCCGATCACTTGCGTGAGCTCGGCGTCGATGATGCAGCTGCGGCTGTCTCCGACGAAATCTTTGAGCACGAGCGGGCGCTTCTCCAGACCGAGAATGCCTTTCATCTTGCCGTTCGCCGCTTTTTCGAATGCCGCGTTCACTTCTTCGACCGTCGTGGCTTTCTTCGAGACGATCGTCAGATCGGTGATGCTGCCTGTCGGCGTCGGAACGCGAAGCGAAACTCCGTTGAGCTTTCCCTTGAGTGACGGGATCACTTCTCCGATGGCCTTCGCCGCACCGGTCGTGCTTGGCACGATATTCACCGCGGCGGCGCGAGCCCTGCGCAAGTCTTTGTGCGGCAAATCGAGAAGATTTTGATCGTTCGTGTAGCTGTGGATCGTCGTCATGAGGCCGGATTCGATCCCGAACGTGTCCTCCAATACTTTCGCCATCGGAGCGAGACAGTTCGTCGTGCACGACGCGTTGCTGATGATGTCCATGGTTTTGGGATCATAGGTCTCAAGATTCACGCCGATACAAAACGTGCCGTCCGCTTTGTCTTTGCACGGAGCGGAAATGATCACCTTCTTGGCTCCTGCTTTCAGATGCAGCGCCGCATCATCTCGCTTGGTGAAGAAACCGGTGCACTCGAGAACCACGTCCACTTTCAGTTCCTTGTGCGGCAACTGAGACGGATCCTTGATCGCGGTCAACTTGGCTTTGCCATGGGCCGTCACGAGCATATCTCCGTTCAGTTCGACGTTGCCGTCGAAGCGTCCGTACGTGGAGTCAAAGGAGAATAAATGCGCGAGCGTCGCGGGTTCGGTGAGGTCGTTGATCAGCACGACGTTCACGTCGGGATGCTTTTCAAGAATGATGCGGAGCACTTGGCGTCCGATGCGTCCGAATCCGTTGATCGCGATGTTCATACAGTGTGAGGAAAAGAAGGATAAACAGAGTGTATCAGATCGCGGCGTACGTATTGCGCATGAGAATCGTGTCGGTTTCCAGAAGAGGGGATTCGCAGACCACGGTGCCTTCGATGCCTCGCTTTTTGAGCACGGCGATGAAGTCCTTCCACTTTGCATCGCTTTCGAGCAGCGGCACGTGATGTTTCTCTCCTTTCACCGAGTACGCGATCCCCGAAAAGTGCATATGGACGCTCTTCAGCGACTTTTTGCCGAGATACTTCTCGTAGAGATCGAACATGTCGTTCCATTCCTTGGTCGAGTTGATGAGTCCGTTCGTGCGCGCGTGCATGTGCGCGGGGTCGACCGTCGGGTAGATGCAGAATTCCTTGCTGATCCTCAGGACTTCTTCGAGCGTGCCGAATTGCGTCGGCTTGCCCATCGTTTCGAGACCGAGATTCACATGCGGGAACAATTTTGATTTGTCTTTCATGATGTCACTGACCGCCTTGCGCACGTTTTCAAAAGCGATCTTCGGATCCATGCCGAGATAAAACGCCGCATGGACGCAAACGGAGTTGATGCCGGCGATTTCCGCCATTTGCAAGGCATCGAGAATGCGTTTTTTGCTTGCATCCAGTTTTTCTTGTTCGGGAGAATTCAAATTGATGTAGTACGGCGCGTGACAGGTCAGGTACATGCCGAGCTTTTCCGCTGTTTCTCGGATTTCGAGCATCCTCGGCGGGTTGACGGGGACGCGCTGCACCCATTCGATTTCCATCGCGGTGATGCCGAGTTTTTTGGCTTGTATCAGGCCTTCCACCGTTCCTCCCGGCTTCGGAGTGGAGTACGGAACGCCGGCGACCGCGAAGTGAAGCATGGTTGCGAACAGTGACGGACCAAGAGTAGCCTAAACTGAAGAAACGTCATTGCCAATCGCAGCATGAACCATTCCAAAATTCCATCGTCGCATCTCAAGGAACTTTTCGAACTTCTGAGTTCCGTTGATTCTGAAAGCGAAGCAAAAATGCTTTTTTCTGATCTGCTGACGCCGAAGGAGCTCGAGACTCTGGCAGAGAGATGGCAACTGGTGAAAATGTTGTCGCAGAACAAAACACAAAGAGAAGTGTCCGCAAAACTGAAAATCAGCATCAGCAAAGTGACGCGTGGATCGAAACAATTGCAGTACGGCAAAGGCGGCTTCGACCACTTCCTGAAGAAACTGTCA
>JAYVRL010000002.1:0-2756 GCA_043776335.1 Candidatus Peribacteria bacterium
CTGATCCTTTTCAGCACGCGCTCGCCTCAATGAAGAAAGGAACATCCTCCGCGAAGGTCGAGTTTGTTCGCACGGTTCCGTTCAATGCGAACACCCGTCAAGCCGCCTTCGCAGCGACCATCGACGGCCATCCCGTCATCGTGCATCAAGGTGCGTATGAGGTCGTCTCCGCGCTTGCCAATCATCATTACGGCGCACAGTACGAACAGTGGATTCTTGAACGAGAATCGAAAGGTGAACGCATCTTGGCGTTCTCTCTCGGCGATGATGGATATCAGCAGCTTGCGGCCCTCGTGTCGTTCGTCGATCCCGTGCGCGAGTCCGCCATGCACGCGATCACAACGGCGCGGAAACTCGGGGTCACGATCAAGATGATCAGCGGTGACAGCGATCTCGTGTGTCGCAGCGTGGGCCATCGTTTGAAATTGATCGACGCGAAGGACAGAGTCGTCACGGGTGCGCAGTGGAAGGATTTCACGGACGTCGAAAAGCAAGAATCGGTTCTCAAAGACACGATCTTCGCACGCTTTTTCCCCGTGCAGAAGTATGAATTGATCAAGTTGTTGCAGGCCAACGAAGAAGTCGTCGGGTACATGGGCGACGGCGTGAATGACGCGCCCAGCCTGAAGCTCGCCGATGTCGGCATCGCCGTCAGCAACGCATCGGACATCGCCAAGAGTTCCGCGGACATCATTTTGCTGAAACCGGGTCTGGATACGGTGATTCGCGGCATCAATCAGGGTCGTGCGATTTTTGAAAACGTTTCCAAGTATCTTCGCGAGACGTTGACGGAGAATCTCGGCAACTTTCTTTCGATCTCCATTTTGTCACTCTTCATCCCGTATCTGCCGATGCTCCCGATTCAGATTCTCGTTACGAATCTTATTACCGACTTCCCGCATCTCGCCATCGCGACGGACTCCGTTGACGCGGCATCGTTGAAGGCGCCGAAACGTCTGAAGCTCAAGAGCTTGGTTCGATTCATGATCGTGCTCAGTCTCATCAGTTCCGCGGCCGATCTCGCGTATTTCGCGATGTTCAAACATTTGGAACCGTCGGTCGTGCAGTCGGGATGGTTCGTCGTCTCCTCCATGGCCGAGGTCGCTTCTTTGATCAGCGTTCGCAGTCGCGGCTTTTTCTTCCAGACGACCCGCCCTGCTCCGCTGCTCGCACTCACGTCGGTTTCAGTCGTCGCATTCGTGTTGATCGCGGTTTCATTTGAACCTTTGCGATCGGTCTTGAAGCTCGTGACACTGCCTCCCGCCCTTTTGCTCGGAGGTCTCGGGATCGTGGCGTGCTACTTCCTCATTTTCGACAGCGTGAAGCGTTGGCTCTATCTCCGTTGGCCGGATACTTATTGAGCGAGGAGAGGATAGCGGGTTGCGAATAGCAAAAAACCTTGCTCCTTTGTGCTCTGCGCTACCCGCTACTTTCTACTCGCTTTTTTCAATTTGCCTCCTCTTCGCCGTGACGCAATTGCGGATCAAACTCGCGACCGTCATCGGTCCGACGCCTTTCGGAACCGGTGTGATGGCCGAAGCGACGTCTAGCACGGCCTCGAAATCAACATCTCCCGACAAACCTTTTTCAGTGCGTGAGACGCCGATGTCGATGATGACAGCACCTTTCTTCACCATGTCTTTCGTGATCATCTTCGGGCTGCCGACCGCGGCGCAGAGGATGTCGGCTTGCCTCGTGATCTCGGCGAGATTTTTCGTGCGACTGTGGCAGACGGTCACCGTTGCTCCGCGGTTGAGGAGCATGATTGCGAGCGGTTTGCCGACGATATTGCTGCGCCCGACGATGACGGCGTGCTTTCCTTCGATTGAGATTTTGTAGTGTGCGAGCATTTCGATGACGCCCGCGGGAGTCGCCGGCGGCAGATGTTCGAATTCCGCGGACAGGAACATTTTGCCGAGGTTGTACGCGCCGAAGCCGTCGATGTCTTTCTTCGGATCGATGGCGCGGATGACCTGCGGTACGTGCGGCGTCAGATGTTTCGGCAACGGCAGCTGGACGATGAAGCCCGTGACGTCGGCGTCGTTGTTTAGTTCTTCGATGGTGTGCATCAGCTCGGGCAATGTCGTGCGTTCGTCGAGATGCCGGTGTTCGTGACGCATGCCGACCGCCTCGCAGCTCAAGAGCTTCTGGCGGATGTAGCTCGTGCTTGCGGGATCTTCCCCGACCTGCACGACGACGAGCTTCGGGTTCAGTTTTTGCACATCGGACTTCAGACTTTCAAGCAGTGCGTCCGCAACGGGTTTGCCGAAGAGAATGGTGGCTGACATGTGCGAAGAATACATGCGGAGGGACATAAATAAAAACCCCGGACGATCCGGGGTTTTGGATTACATGCGTTATGGCTCTACCTCGTACATGCCTTCGTGAGCGTGCACGTGGCTATCACAGTGCACTTATACGGAGCTTTGGGTGTGCAGCTGCTAGAGGTAACTTTCAGGACTCCAGTGACATTCGTTCCGTTACAGCCGTTGTCGCATACAGGGACATTCGCGAGGTTTGCGGGGTTCGCAAGGGCATCGTTACAGAGCCTTTGCGCATTTGCATTCGCTTGCTTCATCGAAAGAGACTTGGTGCTATTCGGATCTGAGGTTCCGAAGAGCGAGACGTCGTAAGTCTTGTCGGTGCAAGTCGCACTCGAGCTCTTGAAAGGGAGGCATAATGCAGCGCATTCACCCGGGTTTGTCGCACAGGTCGCTCCGGTATTTTGAAATTGGCACATATCGTTCATTCCTCCG
>JAYVRL010000003.1:0-2658 GCA_043776335.1 Candidatus Peribacteria bacterium
GATCTTCAAAGGCACAACACCAACTGCGGCTGCGCTGGAGTTGTTGATATGAGCCATGAAGCGCGCGGTTACGTCTGCCGAAGAGGACGAAATCGTCAGACCGAAACCGGACGTGAGTCCGTTCGCGGTGATGACAAGAGCGGTGCCAGTCGTCACGGAGTTTGCCGTGAGGATCGCAACACCAGACGTAGCCGTTGTCGCGCTCGACGTGATCGAGAGCGAAGCGACGTTGCCAACAGCGGAGTGCGTGATAACGAGACCCGTACCGGTAACACCGGACGGAACTGTAATGCCGAGAGCCTGGCGTGAATCCGTCAGCGTACCAGCCGTCTGCGTAGAGACGAGCGTGATGTCGACGACGTTTCCGGCGGCAGTGGTCGTGCCACCGGCGCCGTTCTGCACAACAGTTGCAGAGATAGCGAGAGCGCGGTTCGTATGTGCAACCGTGCCGGAGAGCGCCGTATTTGTCAGAGAGTATGTAATGTTCGCAATATCTCCCGTCGCCGCAGCCAGCGTCACAGACGAGCTGGTAAGGTTCAGGTTGAGAAGTTTTGCCGAGGTCAGAACTGCGCTCGTGCTGGTGACTGAAATACCAATACCAGTGGTAATGGCATTCACTGTGTACAGCGCACCTTTGCCGGTCGTGAGAGCGGCGGCGGCGACAGAAAGAACAGTCGAGGATGTCACCGTCGAAACGACGGTGATCATCGGTGTGGTTGTAGCGATGCCGAGGATACCAAAACAGTCCGTTCCATCGTTCTGCTGAATCAAGAACGAAAAAGCGGTCTGTGAAACGTACTCATCGAGTACGATACAGTTCACATCATTTTCTGCATCGATGCGAATCGCAGGATTACTGGTATCGCTCCACTGCCACAACCCGCCGAGATAGAGAACTTGATCGCTCATGGGATGAAAGTGGAATAGAACTAAAAAAATCTCTTGGCCTGCCCCTCCCTCTGAAGTTGCTGACGAACAATCGGCTCCATTTTCTCAGCAACACGATCATAGAAATTAGCCACAATCGCATCATGCTTTTTCTTGCCATCCGCATTTTTAGCGGATTGCATAGCATTGAGACGCAGGACTTTTTCACGTTCGCGTGACTCGAGACGTTCGTAAGCCATAGAGAGAGGAAACAGAAGAGATAAAAAATCAAATGACATTAAGACGTAATTCCGTACAGCTGACCGCTGGCCTGAGCGTTGACCTGTCCGAGCTCGCCGCCCATCCAGAGGGCAAACTCGTAGTCGAGCGTGTTCGGCATGCGTTGCGCTGTATAACCTTCAACGCCGAGGGCGTCGTTGGCCGGTCCGAAATCTCGGAAGTTGAAGAACTTGAATGAGGACGGATCCACCTTGTAGACCACGCCATCTGGAGTCATGTCATCCACGAAGAACGGCAGAGAGCCATCCGGGGTGTAGACAGTCAAGCCCTGAACGCCACCAGCAAGGTTGCCGGAGAATGTATCGGAATTGTAGTACTTCGTGCTCGTGAGAAGAGCCGAATAACGATCCCACTGCTTCTGGTTTCCGATCAGGAAACAAGCGCCGGGATTTTTCGAGAATCGACGGGTGTTTGCCACCATCGTCTTGATCGCAGCCTCAGTGAGCGCACCGGCTACGTTGCTGAGATACGACTGGAACCACTTGTAGCTTGCCTTGTTCAAACCCTGCACCGTTCCGGTGTTGGTGATGAGCGCGGAAAGCGGAGTGATATCAGTATATGCAGAGCCCGAGACGTCATAGACGTCAGCGCGGACGATGATATCGTTATCAGAACAAATCTCATTATCCACCGAAGTGAACGTCGTATTGCCGGTCACCTGATCGACCGTGACAGTCTGAGCAGTTCCAGCTTGGATTTGCGCGTGAGTACCCACCCAAAGAACGTCACCCGACTGCAAATGCTGCGTGGCGGGGATTTCGTTTGTGGTACCGACTGAGGAAGAAACAATGAACGACTTGCTCGTGCTCACAGCACCGTCGACGTAGCAGAGAGCATGCTCGCTGTCCTGCAACATCATACGGTTCATTTCCCAGTGCATCGAGTGAGCGGCGCCGCGCATGTTCTGCACGACTTCATTCACGATCGAGAACTCGGGAGAGCGGGATGCTTCCATAACCTGAGCCGGAAGCTGCATGGACTGAGTGATAAATTTCACCAGACCATTCGAGCGATCCCCCTGGAACTTGCCCGGACGCAACGTTGCGCCGATTTTCTGCGCATACGTACCACCACCAAACGGCGTGTGATTGTGTGCGATCTGGAATTTGTAACCGGAATTGACCCTCTCCACATTCGTCAGACGCTCGACGCGAGGCATCTGCTTGGAACCAGAACCTCTCTCTGCTTCATTGACTTCCATACCGAGATAGCGGAGCAAAGGATGCTGCGCCAAAAGGTAAAAGTTATCTTGAAATTCAGGGATGAGAAATTCCTTGAGAGTCTTACTCAACCGGTCACTGATTGTTACGGAACTCATGGTGAGTAGACGGAAAGAAATATAGAAAAGTTGTCATCATTCACCGGCGCCCACTCACACGCTAGGATTATTCCTCTACGTCGGTCATCATTTGCATGGCCTTCCGAGATAGGTTTTCTTCCCAACCAGTCGTATCCGAAGGATCCGGCCTGGAGCGATTCGGGGATGAAGGC
>JAYVRL010000004.1:0-33980 GCA_043776335.1 Candidatus Peribacteria bacterium
CCCGTACATCACGAACCGCAAAGAAGCGTCGCATGAAGAAAAAACCGTGTACACGACGGACATTCCAGTCGGCGAGAAACGCAAAGCGGGCGAACGCCACGACGGCATGGACGCGCTGTGGTACCGACGCGTGAGCCGTGCAGGATCAGGCTCGATGCTCGAACGCGTGTTCTCGCTCTACGAAGCGCGCCCTCTGACCTATCAGATCGGCGTGACGGCTGCGGACAAGGCGAAAGCGATGTCCGGCGCCTTGAGTCCGGCGCCAAGTTGGTTGCCGAGCAAGCAGTGAACAAAGTGAACGAGTTCTGAAAGAAGTTCCGTCGAACATCGCGGAACATCGTGAAGACTCGATGACGGCAAGCGCTGAAGAAGCGCTAGAAGTTCGGAAGAAATGGAAAAGCCCGCGGGGTCTTCCTGTTGCGACACCAATCCTCCGAGCCGCTGACTGAAACGGACGCGATCACCGCTTGCAAACGGATGGTGGCTCAGAGACGAATGCGTGACGGAAGGAAAAAGCCCGAGCAAATCGAGCAATTTGAGCGCAAAAAGCGGGGGAACCTGCGCGGGGGAAAGGGTTGCGCATGCCGCCACGAATTCGCACGTCAGTTCGTAGAGCCCTTCGATGTGTTGCGCGTCTTCGGTGAGCCTGAGAAGAAGCTCTATCCCCTGTTCCGTGCACGAGAACGCATGCGGATCGCACCAACTCAGGCGATGAGGATCAAGACATGACACCGATGTCACCGTCACGCCGAACGAATGCATCTCGCACGTCATCATCACGCGATGGAGCGGCAGCAATCCGTTCGCACGACGGCTGAGGAGCCTGCGCGCGCCGACCGCCCTCACGGCGACGCGACCGCGGGATTTGCTCAGCACGATGCAAAAACGATCGGTCTCTCCGACATTATGCGTCCGGAGCACGATGGCTTCATCAGTCCATGATTTCATCGTGAGAGAGAAAGAATCACTCCGACTTCAGAAGAGGCAGAGTGTGTGACGCGACGTGCGATCGAAGCGCGAGAACGGTGCCGAATGCCGAAAGCGTCAGTACGGCGAGAAGTTCGAAAGGCAACAACCAGCCGAGAGACTGCGTGAGCAGTGTCGCGGTGATCACGGACCACGATCCGAAGAGTCCTGTGGCTCCGAGAGCGGGAAGGAAAGACGGAAGAAGGAGAATCACGGCCGCGGCGAAAAGAACAGAAAGAAGAAGCGCCGCGCCGAGCAAGCAAGCCATCTCCGTGCCGAAAGGAATCAGAATCGTCGCTCGCCCCGCTCCGACGAGCTGCTCGATGAACAGCTCCTCGCGCTTGTTGAGGGCCCGACGGCGCACCAGCTCCACGACGACGAACAAGATCGCGACGACGAGAATCGCGACGACGAAGTACAGAATGATCTCGCCGGCTCGTATCGCCTCGATCATGGCGTAGACCTGCTGCTGCTGATCGGTCGTTTGGGACAGGAACGTAGGATTCACGACCTTCGTGAACACGGGCTGCTGAAGAAATTTCACGAACTGCGGATAATCGGTGAGTTTCTTGAGTCGCACACCCATCGTCTCGGGAAACGGATTCTCGATGCCGAATTTCGTGAGAAATGCGATGAGATCCGGATCACGCTTCTGCTCACGCTCGTAGGCTTGCTCGCGCGTGATGTACACGGCGTCGCCGACATACGGCAATTGTCGGACGTTCTGATACAAATCCTGAATCTGCGCATCCGTCGCGGTCGCGAGAATCTCAAGACGAAGATCCGTCTGCTCTTGCAGCAGCTTCAAGCCGCCTTCGGTGGCGAACACGAGCAGTAGCAAAATCTGCCCGAGAAACAGGACGCCGAGCAATGAGCCGAGCGCCGTGCCCCAGCCCGGTTCGCGCACGACATTTTTCACTCCGCGTCGAACGCCGCGTTGCAAAGTCAAAGGAAAAATCGACATGCCATTCAGCATGGAGATGAGTGTACCAACTTCCGACCCTTAGCACGAGGCGTCGGCGCTTGCGGTGTCGTGCGCGTTGTGACGCTCGATACGTTTCGCGGTTTCGAGACATTCCTTCACGCGGACGTTCTGCGGATCGAGATCAAGCGCGCGCTTCAGAAGAGCCTGCGCCTTCAGATGATGTCCGAGCTTCAGATACACGACGCCGAGATCGCACAGAATCAACGGATTGTTTTCCTCTAGATTGAGCGCGCGCTCCAAGGTCACCATGCCTTCCACGTTCTTTCCGGCGCCGAAGAGCGACCAGCCGAGACAGCGCAAAATCTCAGGATTGTTCTGTTCCAATCTATTCGCGATCTTCAACTCTTCGACGGACGCGCTCCACTCTTCGCGATGCGACAGAATGAATCCGAGAATATAATGCGCGGTGTAACTGTCGGGATGAAGAACGAGAACCTGCTTCGACGCGCGTTCGGCGCGTTCGTATCTGCCGAGACTCAGTTCGTTGTCAGCCAATTCTTCGAGCGCGGTGACGTTGTCAGGATCGATGGCCAAAAGATCTTCCAGCACGCCGAGTGCCTGTTCGTACTCACCGTCGATCTTCAGCTGTTCGGCTTCCGCGAGGATCTGTTCGATGGATTCATCGGAGGGACGTGACATGAAACGAGTGTAGAGGAAAGGAGATCAGTTGATGAAGGAAACCGCGGTGCTGAGGATCAACCATGACCCGACGACGATCGCGAGGCCGACGAGCGACGCCTTCATGACCGTTTTCGCGGTGGTGACGCGCGCATCATTGCCGCCCGAACCGACCATCCACAATGCGCCGCCGAGAAAAAGCGCGGTGGCGACGAGAGAGCTCCATCCGAGCAAAATGCTCAAGATACCCGCAAGAATGTGGGGAATATCGGTATGCACGCCCGTATTGATCGTGATGATGGCATGCGCCTGAGCGGGCACAAACGCGAGAAGGCCGAGCAGCCTGAGAAGTTTCTTCATGATCGGGATATTCTACCACAGATCGAGGTGAAACAGAATACGTGCTTGAGCCGAAGGCACGTGCGCACTAGACTGGATCCCTCATGATGAATCAGGGATTCCGGACTCAACCGATCGACAACGGCGATGCGCCGAAGCGATTTCCTCGCACCGTGGCGGCTCCCAAGGGCCCGTCAACGCTCGGACGCTTGGTGAACGCGCTCGCGAGGTGGACCGGAGCCGGATACAGAAAAGCGACGCAACCTCGTTCGGCGCGCGGGTGGAAAACGATCATTCTGAAGGTGCTCGCCGCGCTCTTCATCCTCGGCGCAAGCGTGCTGCTGATCCTCTGGTTCACGTTGCCGAACATCAACGATCCGGCGACGATGTTCCCGTCTCAGAGCACGGTGATTCTGGATCGCAACGGCATCGAGCTCTATCGACTCTTCTCGGAACAAGATCGCACCTACGTGCACGGCGATCAGATCAACCCTCTCGCCAAAAAAGCGACGATCGCCATCGAAGACGCGCGCTTCATCGAGCGGAGCGGATGTCTCGATGTCATCGGCTTCACTCGCGCGGCACTGAGTCAGATCGCGCCGAGCATGTTCGTGCGCTCGGGAGGCTCCACGCTGACGCAACAATTCGCGAAGAACGCGCTCGTCGGACGACAGCGTTCCATTCTGCGCAAGGTGCGCGAACTGATGCTCGCCTGCCAACTCGAACACCATTACAACAAAGATGAGCTGCTCGAGCTCTATCTGAACTGGATCCCATACGGACTGAACGCCTACGGCATCGAGCAAGCCTCTCGCAATTATTTCGGCACGAGCGCCAAAGACCTCACCCTCGCGAAATCCGCGGTACTCGCGGGACTCTTGCAGCGTCCGACGTATTTCAATCCGTACGGACCGCACCGATACACGATGGTGTCGGACGGGGCGAAAAAGAAAATCAATGCCGGTGAGATCACCGCCGTTTCGCAAATCCCGGATGCGCAAATAAAAATCGGCCTCATCGGACATGCCGCGGGCAGCGGCACGACCGCGATCTACGTCGGCGGACGGACGGATCAGGTGCTGAAAAACATGTTGGATCAAAAGATGATCACGATGGACGACTACAACAAAGCTCTCTCGGATTTGAAAACGTTGAGTTTCGCTCCGGAGCGACAGAACATCCGCGCCGCGCACTTCGTCCTTGGGATTCAAAAGGAAGTGGAGGATCTCCTCGGCATCGATGACAGGATTTTGGAACAGGGAGGTTTGCGCATCACGACGACCTTGGACTGGACGCTGCAACAGGCTGCGGAAAAAGTCGTGACTGCGCATCGCGACGACATTCACAAGCGTTTCGGGGCGAACAACGCGGCGCTCGTCTCGCTCGCTCCCGTCACGCACCAAGTGCTCGCCTACGTCGGCAATTCGGATTTCAATGACAACGATCACGAAGGAAAGATCGACATGGCCAAAGCGCCGAGACAACCGGGTTCCAGCTTCAAGGTGTTCACGTATCTCGCCGCGTTCGAACAAGGCTACGGTCCGGGATCGGTGGTCTACGACGTGAAAACGAAATTCGGCGAAGACCAACCCGAAAACTACGACGGCACGTATTGGGGACTCACAACGATGCGCTACGCGCTCGGCGGCTCGCGCAACATCCCGGCGGTGAAAGCGTTCTTCCTCGGCGGCGGAGAAGAAGCAGTCCTCGCGATGGCATCCCGCATGGGCGTCACGGCTCCGGCCGATCAACGAGCGCAACTTCGCAAAGACACTCCCGATTTCAGTTACGGCTGGCCGCTCGCCATCGGCGCCGCGGAAGTCCCGCTGATGCAGATGGTGCAAGGCTACGCGACCATCGCCGACGGCGGTCTCTTCCGCCCGACGAGCGATCTCCTGAAAGTGACGGACAAAGCCGGCAACCTCCTCTATCAGCCGAAGGAAGTCCCTGCGCAACAAGTCATCGATGCGCGTCTCGCCGCGGAAATCACATCGATTCTCAGCGACGTGAATGCACGCCCGAATGACTACTGGAAGTCCATCCTCTCCGTGCCGGGTGTTGATGCGGCGGCCAAAACCGGCACGAGCAACAAGTGTCTTGAACGGGATACGAAGAAAAGCTGCACGCTGCGCCGCCCCGAGAGCACGTGGACGATGGGCTTCACGCCGAATCTCATCACCGGCGTGTGGGCGGGCAACGCCACGAGCCAATCGCTCTTCGACAAGGCGGACGGTCTGACCACCGCTTCTCCGATGTGGCACGACTTCATGGTCAGCGCGCAAAGTAAAATCAAGGATGCGAAGACATCATTCCCCGTCACGGATCATCTCACGCACCCCCTTCTTTCACGTCTCTCCGGCAAACTCGCGTCCGCGTGCACGCCGGTCGCGCTCCAACAGCCGGACGTCGCTCTGGAAGAGCTGACCCCGACGGAACCCGATCCCGCATGCGTGCTCCTGAAGGTCGACAAAGTGACGGGCCTGCTAAGCTCGCCCTCCTGCCCCGCAGACGCGGTGGAAGAACAAGCCTTCTTCGTCCCCCGCAGCGAACTGCCGGACCGTTGGCCGCTCTGGGAGCAAGGCGTGCAAGACTGGGCGAACCAACAAATGATCAGCTGGAACGCTCGTCCCGATCACTCGGGATCGCTCCTGCCGCTGCCGCTGCCGCCGACGAAAGAGTGTGACCCTTTGCTGACGCCCGGCCGCGACAACAAACCGACGATCGAACTGCTCGCGCCGACTCCGAACAGCATGATCCCGTTCCCCGTGTTCTCGCCCGTCATCCGCATCGACACGAAGGCGCCGATCCAACAAGTCACCTTCTCCATCGACGGCAAAGAACTCCGCACATTCACGGAGGCTCCGTTCACCGGCATTCTCCGCGCTCCGCATTTCATCGATCAAACGATCGAGCACACGCTGACCGCGACGGTGACCGATCAATATTTCAACACAGCGACCGCAACGGTTTCCTTCCGCTTCGGCACCGATGCGAAACTCCCGCACGTGTCGATCCTGTCGCCAACGGACGGCTCGGTGGCCATCGTCGGAACGCCGCTTCAGATCAGCGCCGACGCGACGGATGACAGCGGCATCGATCGCGTCGAATTTTACCTCGACGACACGTTGCTCACCGTGAAACGAGCATCGCCGTACCAAGTCAGTTACCCGCTCAAAGCCACGCTCGGCGCACACACCGTGAAAGTCACCGCGCGTGACAGCGCCGGCAACGAAGGTTCGGACGCCGTGACGATCAAAGTCGTTCCGTAAGTTGATTGCTTGACTCAGCGCAAGTCGGAGACCTACTCCTTCTTTGCAAAAAATTTCGCATGATAAAAAGGAACGCGTCTCCGACGCGCGGCAATCAATGCTTCATCCTCGCCGTCACTTCCTGCGGCGTGCCGCGGTCGATCACTTTGCCGTCGGCGAACAGGACGACTTCATCGAACAGCGGAAGCAAATGAAGTTTGTGAATGGACGACACGATGCAGCGATCCGCGTATTTCTTGAACAAATTTTCGTAGATCGCCCGCTCGTTCACCGAATCCACGGAGCTCGTCGGCTCGTCGAGCAAGATGATGTCGCTCTCCTTGGCCGCGAAGATCCCGCGAGCGAGCGCGAGACGCTGCTTCTCGCCGCCGCTGAGATTCACGCCCTTCTCCGCGATGTTCGTCTTCAATCCTTTCGGCAACCGCGCGAGCACGGATGCGAAACGCGCCAAACGCACGTCTTCCAGAATCTCTTCCTCACTCTGATCGGTGTCGAGCGTGACGTTGTATTCGATGGTGTTCTCGAAAATTTCCGGCTCCTGCGGGATCAACGTCACGTGCGGCGCGAGATGCTTCATGCCGTGCGGCAGCCGTTTGCCGTCCGCCGACACCTCCGCATCGGCTTCATGCAAACCTCGGATCAAAGCCATGAGCGTCGACTTGCCGCTGCCGCTCTCCCCGACGAACGCGATCTTGCGCGAACGGCCGAGCGTGATCGACACGTCGCTGAGATGCTGTCTCTCTTTCTCTTCGTCCTGATACGTGAAATCCAAATGCTCGACGCGCACTTCTTTCCAATCGTTCGGCAGACGATGTCCGGCGTGATAGTCCGCGCGATCGGCGGTGAGAATCTCATCGGCGGCCTTCAAGTCGGCGTACTGCTGGACGGTTTGTCCGTACTTCCACGCGAACGTGTAGAACGCGCCTCCGATGCGCTGCAAATATTCGTAGAGCATGAAGAACGTCCCCGCGAGCGGCACGATGCCGGCATGAATGGATGTGACCGCGTACCACGACAACACGATCATCACCATGAGCGCGATCACCGCGGACGTCAGAAACCATTTGCACTCGTTGAGAACGTTGTTCTTTCGGAAGAGTCCGAAATAACTGCGCATGCGTTTGAGCACTTCGCTCCGCGCCAACGCCTCGAGACGAAGCGTAATCACCGTCATCACGTTCGTGATGTAATCGTGCACCGCCGACGCTTCGAAATGCTCTCGATCATTGATGGCTTCGTACTGCGGTAAAAGAACTCGATCAAACGCGAAAACAATGAGGAGTGCCAAGGTGCTGACCGTCAGCGCGATGGCCGCCGCCATCGGCATGATGAGAAAAAGCGCGACGATGGATCCCGCGGGCTTCAACAACATCTCGATGAGCTGGAATCCGTTGGAAGAAAATTCGAAGAGCGCCGAACTGGATTTTCGTCCGCGATTGATGCTCTGACCGGAGTGATGATTCTTGTGCCACTGCGCGGGCAACCTCGTGAGAATGTTGAAAAGATGATCTTTGAAAGCCATGCGAATCTTGAACGCCGTGGACATCTCGAGGACGCGCGCCGGTCCGTGGAACATCCAAAATCCGATCGTGAGCGAAAAGAGAATCGCAAGATTCGTGAGAATCCCCCGGAGCGGCACCGCCGTCATCGCGGATCGCTGCAAACTGTTCATCACGAGACCCACGACATACGGCTCGAACATGTTGATCGCGTTCGCGATCACAAACATCGAGACGTAGAGCACGACGATCGCCCGTCGGCCTTCCGCGTATCTCCAGAGTGCCGACAGAAGAGCGACGAATGCGCGCATAAGGTTTAGAACTAAACTGATTCTATCAGGAAAGAAAAAAGGAAACGTTTGATCAGTCTAGCTCATACTTTGACAGAATGCAAAAATATGATATGTTAAGTAAAGAATGCAAGCCGAAGCGCGCGCATCATTGATCGGCGACGTCCCGAACCCCGCGGAAGTGACGGAGGCCTTCCGGACGCTTGATCGGCACGCCCGTGACCTTCCTGTCACCTATCAGGGGAACCAACGAAGCCTGCAAGAAGTGCTGCAACGCGGCGACAATCCGCGCACGGATCCTTTGCATGTGATCGTGCATCCGGAGCTGCCTGCCAGAGAAGACGGGCGAGCATTTCTGAAGCACCGTGCCGAATCCGTCGAAAACGAACATCGAACCGATCAATCGGCGTCCGCGATCGCAGCACTCTGGAGCGCAGTGTTCCAGCACGAAATCCACTCCATTCTTCAGTCGCACGGAATCCAAACCGTCATCATTCATGATCCGCACAGCCAAAACATTCCGCAGACGCAGGCAGCGCTCAGCGTGCAATCCATCGATGTCGGAACCGAGTATCAGAGCGGATTTCTGCCTCCGCAGAATCTCGCCAAGCTTTTGGAGCGCATGGGCGCGATCCTTCCCCAGACGGACGTGCGCATCCACGGCTCATCATTCGGAGCGTGTCCGACCGGCTCCACGTTGCAACTCGCCGCGGCATCGATCTACGGCACCTATCTCCGCGACGAAAACAGTGCGGAAGGAAGCGTGATCGTGGAAGCGATGGGCCGAACGGCTGCGCTTCGAGACCAAACGCACATCCGCATGGGCACATTGCTCGATTACGCGGGGATGCATGAATGGCTGCGACGACATCCGCAGTACGCGGGCATCTTCAGACTCTTCGATGGGGACACGAAAGTCATCCCCGATCACAATCAAGCGTTGATGCGAGGAGCGGATTTACTCAGATAAGCGCTACGCGATGCGCGCGTTCGTGTGCACCTCCGACACGTCGTCGTCTTCGTCAAGCGCGGACGTGAGATCGTCGACCTTGAGCATCGCCTCCTGATCGATGTTCGCTGTTTGTTTCGCGACATACTGGAGCCCCGCGGATTCGATCGTGAAACCTTTCGCTTTGAGAAAATCCCTGACCGCGGACCATCTGGTCGAGTCGGTGACGACTTGCAGATGCTCGTCACTCGCTTCGAAATCTTCGGCGCCGAGATCGATGAATTCGAGTTCGAGCATTTCCAATCGTTCGGTGTCTTTGACGAGTGCGACGATGCCTTCGCCTCCCGCGAGCACGACGCCCTTGCGCTCGAACATCCACATCACCGATCCGTTCGCGGCAAATCGTCCGCCGTGTTTCGAGAGGATCAACCTCACGTTGCTGAGCGTGCGATTTTTATTGTCCGTCAGCGTCTCGATGATGAAAGCCGCTCCGCCTGCTCCGTACGCCTCGTACGTGACTTCTTCCATCGCATCACCTTTCAGCTCTCCCGAGCCCTTCTTGATCGCGCGTTCGATGTTGACGTTGGGCACGCTCTCTCCTTTGGCTGCCTCGATGAGCGTGCGCAATCTCACGTTGCTCGTCGGATCGCCGCCGTCGCGAGCCGCGATCTCGATGAGACGGGCGTATTTCGTGTATGCCTTGCCTCTCTTGGCGTCAGTCGCCATCTTTTTAACTTTGATGTTGTGCCATTTACTGTGACCAGACATGATTCAGAGAGAAGATGTTGCTTGCCCTGAGCGAGCGCAGCGAGTCGAAGGGTGCCACTTGGAATGACCGGACATAGCGGCGCCACCCTATCAGGCGGATCTTCGTTTCGACAAGGTCGCCTACCCGCGCTTCGGCGGCAACACGGCGTATCTTCCCGTGCCGTACGTGTCGGGATCGACTCCCGCCCGAAGCAAATGCATGCGATATCGCACTTCAGATTCGGACGGACCCGGTCGCAGATACTCTTCGAACTCCGCGGGCGACATGCCCATCGCGTTCGCGGCGATGTGATGCGTTCTGTTGCGCTGTCCTTCACCGATCAAGTCGTACTCGGGACGATTGCGGTTGTAACGCGCCATGATGGCGTCGGGACTCTGATCGCGCTCAGGTGCCGGCCAATTGCTGAGCTGGCGCACGCGCGACCGGTAGTACTGAGCTGACTCCGGCGAACTCGGATGCAGATATTCTTGGAACTCCGCGGGCGTCAGACCCATCGCGCCCGCTGCGTTGCGATACGTTTCATTTCGACGTCCTTCGCCGATCTGCGTGTAGTCCGAACGGTTGCGATTGTAACGAGCTATCAAGTCGTCGGGATACCGGCGTTCCTCGGCGAAACGATCCTGCTCCGCCTGCAAACGAAGCGTACTGAACGAGCGAGTCTCGGTCGTCTGCCATCTGCCGTCCAATCCGCGTTGATCGCGAAGAAAAGCATCGCCGAACAAACGCATGCGAAACGGCGGACTGCGCAATGCATCGCGACCGTACGGTTCGTAGTGATACCTCGCGATCGTGCGATACGCTGCGCGCCTTCCGTCGAGCGGCGTGAATCGGCTCTGCTCACGCAGTCGTTCAAGTCTCGCGAGTTGCTCCTGCGGACGACGAATCGCATTATGTGATTCGCTCACGTGCTCCGTGCGACGGGCTGAGAAGTTTCGGCCGGTCTCGGGCGTATTGAAAGGCATAGAATCAGGAGGAAAATTGCTGTTCAAGAATGGTCATGTTCTTGGTGTCGTCATTCTGAGACGCGCTCTTCTGATCTGCTTCGCGCATCAGTTGTTCCGTGCGCTGCTCACACGCCTGCTGACATTCCAAATCTTCCACGGCCTGATCGAACATCGCGTACGCCGCGTCGTATTCCTGCAAGCGCTCCGCGTACTCGACATCGGTTTCTTCCGCGCGTCGCTCTCGCGATTGCACTTCGTTTTTGAACACGAGATCGGGATTGATGACGCTCATGATGGCATCGTACAAATCGAACGTCTCTTTGGATGGTGTTTGTGTGGCTGTCACTGAATATTATTATACAATATAAATACTATTATGTACACATATGCCGAAGACATGAAAACCGACCGTCAGGGCCGCAAAACGCTTGCGCGGCAAAAGTGCGCGAAGCGATGGGTCTCGCGGGCCCCGTCGCTGGAGCGCCACCCTGCCGAAAAGATAGTCCATGAAAGAAAAACCGGAGGTTTGTCTTTCATGAAATTATTTTCTGTACGCCAACATGCCGAGGAAGCGAGCGCGCTCCACGGCGTTCTTCAGGATTTTCTGATGCTTCAGACACACGCCCGTGTAATAACGGTTGCGGATGTTGCCGAAATAATCGATGAACGGCTTCATGGTGCCGTAATCCTTGTAATCGAGGTACTTCACGCCGGTTCTGTCGAACGGACAAACCTTGGTCATCTCGTGTTTTACTTTCTGTTGTACGGCCATAATCAGGGGTTGGAAGTGGAATGCGCCTGCCTGCCGGCAGGCAGGGAATTAGAGTTTCAAGTCACTGTCGGAGATGAGTTTGTCCAGCTGCATGTCGAGGTCGGCTTTCTTCATCGGCTCGACGGCTTTGGTCTCTTTGGCCTTCGTCTCCATACGCTTGCTCGTCCGCTTGGCCTGATCGACGACGGTCTGCTTCAGCTTCTCTTCACGCTTGCGCGTGCGAACCTCGGCGACAGTCTCGCGATTCTTGAGCCAGTCTTGGTACTTCGCTTCGTGGCTGACGGCCTCGTATCCCTTGGGCGGGATCACGACGAGGTGACGGAGCACTCCTTTCTGCAGGCGGAGTTGTTTGTCGAGCGCGCGAACCGAAGCGGGCGGCATCTCGTAGTAATAGATGAGGAATTTGGCCTCCTCGAAACCTCCGATCTTGTAGGCAAGACCACGCTTCGTCCACGGATCCTTGAAGAGGAGTTTGCCCTGCGCTTCGGCGAAGAGGGCTTCGATCTCGGAGACAAGCGTTGTTTCCGCTTTCTGGTCGAGGTCGGGCTGGTACATCACGGCGAATTCGTACACGCGTACGTCTTCGGAACTCGGAACAAGAGTGGGCATGGATTCTTGGGTAAAACCCGTTCCGAGAATACGGAAGGGGGAATCAAAGCTCGGGGACTATAGTGTTAGGAATAGTGGACGTCAAGACGGAGAAAGTGAATGGCGGGGAGCGAAGAGCGAGTAGATTTTGTGCTATCCGCTGACCGCTACCTTCTACCTGCTCAAGTCGAACACCGCGACCGCTTCATCTCCCGAAATATTCTTGAGCCCAAGCTGGGCTACGATCGCATCGGAGAGCAACTGATGCCGTGCCGTGTACATCACCAGATACTCCGACGGATATTCTTTCGTCAGATCCGCCAGCCACCTGCCGGCTTCGATCTCCCTCTCGGGATTTTGGAAATCGGGTGACATCGTCATCGCGATCAGTTGCTGCGCCTTCGGACTGTCAAACGACGTGAAGGAAGGATCCATGCCCGCCGCGTACTTCAGATCGGGACGCATCGCGGCGGCGGCCATGAAGAAATGCCAATCAAGATTGAGCACGCGACTGCCGAACGGAATTTTTTGCAACGCATCGACGTACGTCGAGATCGATCGCTGATCATCCGTATTCAAAAGCGCGCCCTGAATGCCCGTGAAAGAAACCGCGCAGAGCAAGATCACGATCAAGGAAACGATCGCCGGACGCACGCGAACCGAGCGCGGCAAAATCCGCTCAAGCGTCCGACCGAAGAGTCCGGGATGCGACGTAAGCACGCATGCCGAGAGGAGAATAAGGAGGGGCCACAAAAAATCCACCGCGCGCGACCACTGTGAAAACATGAGCGCGAACAAAACGGTAAGAACCGCAAGCGGAGCGGCACGCGAGCGTTCGTACTCGCTCCTCGTCATCCCCTCCTTCTTCAGCGTGGCATGAAGCAGAGCCACGACCGCGACCATCGCCCACGTGCGAAGCCCGAGCAACACTCCGGAGTGCATCTCCGTACCCATTTCGAGATGCTGTTGAAACGGAATCCGCAAAAAAACGTCGACGATATACAGGAGATACTCGACTGGATGCGGATGCAAGAAAAACCCGACGCCGATCGCGGCCGCAGACCAGAGCGCGAGACGCGTCGTGTCGCTTTTTTCTCCCAACCACCAACGCCATGCGATGCACGTGACGACGGCAAGAAGCGGAAAGATGAAAAGGTGCGAGAGAAGAACAGAGAGCGTGAGTGACAGAGCGACAAGCCAGTATGTTCGCTCGAACGAGGCCGCAAGCACAACGACGAAAAGCGCGGTGATGAGCGGATACGGCCGGGCAACGAGCAGGCGGTAGAAAAAAATCGACTCGAAGAACGCCAACATCACGAGGAGGAGCACTGCCGTCGGCACGGCCACTTTCAACACGCGAAACGCATACAAGAAGGAGGTGAGCAACGCGGCGATCGTCGCGAGCGTGAAGATCTTGAGCGCCGTCACGACGGAAAATTTCGACAGCGCCGCGAAGAGCGCGTCTGCCAAAAACCACGGATCGACCGAGTGATGCGCGAAATATCCCGCATACAAAAAATTCCCCCAATCCGCGGCGTTGATCCCGTGCGCGGCGATGAGTCGTCCCATCGCGAAGTGCCGAAGGCCGTCATCGAGAGCGACGGGATTCTGCAAACGCATAAGCAAAGACGCGATGATCGCGAGAATGGCGAGCATCGTGAGCGGAGTGATCAGAGAGCGAAAAAACTTTGTATTTCTGTACATGCACCGCATGGTAGCACGCATCCTCATCCCCAACCCTTCTCCCGCCTGCGGGCCGGAGAAGGGAGCACTGTTTTCTGAATATATTTCCTCTCTCTACCACAGTGGAGAGAGGTGGCGCACCAGCGCCGGAGTGAGGACTGAAGCGCGAAACGGCATATGCACAAAAAAGTGTTCAGGCTGCTTGACGCTTCGAAACGGATTGCTAGAATGGTTCGGCTGTGAGTACACCAGTTCGTTCGTAATGGCTGGTTAGGGTGTCTCTTCGAAAGAGGAGCTGACCGCTCACACGCGTCTCTAGCTCCTTCACAGCATCGTGTAGTAGAGAAAGAGTCAATGTCCACAACTCTTTTCCTTTGGAAATAAAGAGGATGCATCGCCCTCTCTAAAAAATCGATGCGCTAGTTGTTTTATAAGAGCCCTCTTTGGCATTTCCGCCGAAGACAAATCTCTTTTCGAAGAGTTTGATCCTGGCTCAGAGTGAACGCTAGCGGCGCGCCTAACACATGCAAGTCGAGTGGGTTTAGACCCACGGCAAACGGCTGCGTAACACGTTGGAACCTGCCCCGAACTCAGGGATATCCCTCCGAAAGGAGGAGTAATACCGGATGCCCTCGCAAGAGGAAAGATTTATCGGTTCGGGAGGGGCCTGCGGCCTATCAGCTAGTTGGTGAGGTAACGGCTCACCAAGGCAATGACGGGTAGCTGATCTGAGAGGATGATCAGCCAGAATGGAACTGCGACACGGTCCATACTCCTACGGGAGGCAGCAGTGAGGAATCTTCCGCAATGGACGAAAGTCTGACGGAGCGACGCCGCGTGGTGGATGAAGGCCTTAACTGGTCGTAAACACCTGTTCTGAGGGACGAAATTTTTGACGGTACCTCAGGAGAAAGTATCGGCTAACCCTGTGCCAGCAGCCGCGGTAATACAGGGGATACAAGCGTTACTCGGAATTACTGGGCGTAAAGCGTCTGTAGGTGCCTGTGAAAGTCTGGGGTAAAAACTCAGGGCTTAACCCTGAGAGCGTCTCGGAAACTTCATAGGTTGAGCAGTGGAGAGGCATCTGGAATGCCGCATGTAGGAGTAAAATCCGTAGATATGCGGTAGAACGCCAAAAGCGAAGGCAGGATGCTAGCCACTTGCTGACACTGAGAGACGAAAGCGTGGGGAGCAAAGGGGATTAGATACCCCCGTAGTCCACGCCCTAAACGATGTGTGCTCGATGTGGGAGGTTCTCAATTGCCTTCCGTGTCCAAGCTAACGCGGTAAGCACACCGCCTGGGAAGTACGGTCGCAAGACTAAAACTCAAAGGAATAGACGGGGACCCACACAAGCGGTGGAGCATGGGGTTTAATTCGATAGTAAGCGAAGAACCTCACCTAGGCTTGACATCTAGCGAACCCTCCAGAAACGGAGGGGTGCCGCAAGGAACGCTAAGACAGGTGCTGCACGGTTGTCGTCAGCTCGTGCCTTGAGGTGTACTGTTAAGTCAGCGAACGAGCGCAACCCTCATCCTATGTTGTTTTTTCATGGGAGACTGCCGCCTCCAAGGCGGAGGAAGGTGGGGATGACGTCAAATCAGCGTGGCCCTTATGCCTAGGGCAACACCCGTGCTACAATGGCCGGTACAGACCGTTGCGAACCCGCGAGGGGGAGCCAATCGGAGAAAGCCGGTCTCAGTTCGGATTGAAGTCTGCAACTCGACTTCATGAAGTTGGAATCGCTAGTAACCGTGAATCAGCTACGTCACGGTGAATATGTTCCTGGGTCTTGTACTCACCGCCCGTCAAGTCATGAAAGGTAGAAGCATCTGAAGGACCCTTACTCTTCTGAGGGGGTACCACGGTGAAACTACTGATTGGGACTAAGTCGTAACAAGGTATCCGTAGGAGAACCTGCGGATGGAACATCTCCTTACCAGGGAGTCATTTCTTGGTTCATGCTCTGGCCAGTGTTAAGTGCCATCATGTTTATCCGCCGCAGTCTGCGCTTTGCGCAACTCGGCGATATAATTACCAATTGGTCGAGGACACCCTCCTCGCTTTCAGAATTCAGTCTCTCCCCTCTTGGGGACGCTGGATTCTGGGCAGCGACGGAGGCTCGACAGGATCATTTTTCTCTTCTCTACTACACAATGCTGTGAACGGAGTCACGCAGCCCGCCGAGGGCTTTTTTGCGAACACCATTATCAATCTAATCATCTCGCGCCCCATGGAAAGAGGCCTGTTCCGCAAGAGACAAGGCTGACTCTACGGCTACGCAAAGCCATTGCGGAACAACCGTGAGCCGCATTATTGCAAACCGAGCATTTGATCGTACCATGTCAAGCTATGACAATATGCAAACTCCCACCTGAAGAAAATCTCGCGGAAAGAATCACCCGCGACTTGGAGGGTGGGCTCCGGAGCCTCGGTGAAGTAACTCGATTGGAGCCGAACCATAGTGGCGGGATGGATCATGCGCGCGTTGATGTCGTCATCAACACCAAAGTCACAGGTGATGAAATCCGAGGGCAAATAGAGCACTCTTTGTCAGAAACCGGACTCTCTCTCAGGCCGCTGGGTATCAGTGCTGATGCGGGAGCACTCTCGGGCGGGTGGTTGGCGGAAGATACGACAAACTACGCGACTATCAGTGTGACCTACTTAGACGGCCACGGACTAAAAGTAACTGTCGGGAAGACTCATGATCCGATGAAGTCGTGAAAAAGAAGATACAAGTGTTTCCGATGCGCACACTTTCTTGACGATTGCGCAGGATGGATCAGGATTCATTCCTTCCATGGAAATATTCACTTCTGTCGACAACGGCAATGTGGTTCCCGCGATCGCCATACGAAAAAAATTTGCGTCGGATCTGCGCGACACGATCGTCAACCAGCTGCACAGAGGCCGAGATGTGATCTACGGCGTCATGAATGGAAAAGAGGTGACATGCCACCTCTCCTCCGCGGGACAATTGCTGGACTTCATCGACATGGTGCCGAGTGAAACCGAGGGAGAAGTGGAAGTGACATACTGGATGCACAGCCATGATCAAAAAGTGGCATGGCAACGAACCTTCGTCTACAAGCCGCCGCACTACGAAGAGGAGTTGTAAATCTACGCCGCGATCGCTTCGAGCACGCGACGCCGAATCTCCGGATCGACGATCTTTTCGACGAGCGATCCGAGAAATCCATCCACGAACATCGTTCTGGCGGTCACCTCGTCGATGCCGCGCGAGCGCATGTAGAAGAGATCTTCGGCCGTCAATCGGCTCACGGTGGCGCTGTGGCTGGCCTTCACGTCATTGGTGCGAATCTCGAGCCCCGGCACGGCGTCGACTCTCGCAGCGGGATCAAGCATGAGCACGTTCTGCGTGAGATACGTGTTCGTGCCCTTCCCTTTCTCCGTGATCTCGATCATGCCGTCACAAGATGCGAACGCCGTATTCGCCGCGATCCCCTTCATCGTGATTTCACCGCCGCCGTTTTGGGCATCGAACACGTTGCGCACCGACACCGTCTGCTTTTCGTCGCCGCGCACCGCGAAGATCCAGTCGACGTCGCTTCGCGCATCGCGTCCCCGCAAAGAAGAAATGAGCGTGTGCGGCTGATCAGTGTCACCGAGCGTCGTGCAATGCCAATGCATCGAAGCGCCGCTTGCGAGATCGGATGTGAGGCAACGCACGGATGACGTGCTGAGGGAGATGTACCGCAGCTCGCTCTCAGGTTCCAATTCGACGTGCACAAAATGTTCCGCGGATGAACTGATATCGAAAATCGTCGCCTTCGCTCCGCGGCAGACATGAACGAAGACACTGGACTGCCTGCCCATCATCTCGATGGGAAGCGGGGTCGAACCAACGCTTCCCGCCTCGATCGTGATTTGCCGCTGCTGAATGTCGTTTCCCACGAGTTGAGTATGGAAGAAAAACATGGAAAATGGTATACTGAAACGATATGACAGAACCTGAACGCAACCCCGACGGCGCAAGTATTCGAGCCCTCGCCGGCACGGGCGAAAAATTTACGATGGACACGTCCGAACAAAAAATCGCCGCCGAAGCCCTCCTCGACTCGACACCCGCCACGCTCGCCGAAAAAATCATCGCCAATCGTCCGGCCGCTGAGATCGACCTTCTGCGTCTCATGGTCAAACGGAGGATCCTGAATCCCGCACAGTGCGCACTCCTTTCCGAACACATCGCGGATCTGCTCTCGCAGAAAAAATTGATCGACGCTCAACGTGCGAACGATCGACCCCTCGTGATCGCGATCTTTGCTCACGCCACGACAGCCATGCGAACTCGTCTTCGTGAAATCCTTCTGCCGCGCCCCGAAGCAGACGGCAGTCTGGACACGTTGGTCTAGTCGCTAAATGCCCGCACCGTCGATGAGCTGATGATGCTTGCCCGCGCGACCGTCTTCGACGGTCTGTTGCGCCTGCTGCAGCGCATCGACCTGATTGACGAGCAAAGCCTGCACGAGTGCGTTCAAACGATCGAATGCGTTGATCGCGACTTGCTTGGCACGATCGGACGTATCGTCGACTTTGAATTGCCTCATCCCATCGACGATGGATTCGTTCCATTGCCTGTGCACCTCGTGCATGAGATCGTTGGCGACCTGAATGCGCTGCTCAGGCTGATAACGTCTGAGCGTTTCGACGATTTTTTCGGCCGTCACTAGCCTGCGACGATCGGACTCAGGTTTGAATTCATCACCCTCCTTCATCCTTCTGGCAAAAATGATCGCGTACGAGTGCAGGAGCTTATTGACCTGACCGGCATCGGAATGCGTCAGGCCTTCTGAAGGGAGTTCGTGAGTATTCATGGAAATATTATAAATAATAAACATGTTTTTGTCAATTTTTATCCGACACTCCCCTCCATCTCCATCTCGATAAGGCGATTCATCTCGACCGCGTACTCCAGCGGCAACAAGCGCACGATCGGTTCGATGAAGCCCGACACGATCATCGCCTTGGCCGCCTCTTCGTCGATGCCGCGCGACATGAGATAAAACAGATCTTCTTCACTCAGTTTGCCGACCGTCGCTTCGTGGGCGATCGTGACGTCGTTGTTGCGCACCTGAATATCGGGAATGGTGTCGGTGCGACTCTCTTCGTCGAGCAGCAGCGCGTCGCACTCCACGCTCGCGGTGCAATCGTGCGCATGCGGCGCGATCTTCAGGAGTCCGCGATACACGCTACAACCGCCGCCTTTGCTCACGGATTTGCTCACGACATTACTCGTCGTGTGCGGCGCCAGATGCAACACTTTTGCGCCCGTGTCCTGCCACTGACCTTTGTTCGCGAACGCCAGCGCCATGTGATCGCAATGCGCACCCTCGCCCGCGAGCACCGAGCATGGGTAAAGCATGGTGACTCCGCTCCCCATATTTCCGCCGATCCATTCCATCCGCGCATCGCGGCCGACGATCGCGCGCTTCGTATTCAGGTTGTACGTGTCGCGGCTCCAGTTCTCGACGGAGCTGTAACGGCACTTAGCGCCGTCCTTCACGAAGATCTCGACGAGGCCCGCGTGCAGTCCTTGCGAGCCGTATTTCGGCGCGCTGCAGCCCTCGATGTAGTGCGCGTCGGCGCCCTCCTCCACGATGATCAGCGTGTGTTCGAACTGACCCATGTTCTTGGCATTCATGCGGAAGTACGCCTGCAGCGGCTCGGTGACTTTCACGCCTTTCGGAACGTACAGAAACGTGCCGCCGCTCCACACCGCGCCGTGCAGCGCAGCGAATTTATGATCCGTCGCGGGCACGCACTTCATGAAATATTCTTTCACAATCGCTTCGTGCGTCTGCAGCGCTTTGTCCATGTCGAGGAACACGACGCCGAGATGTTCCCACTGTTCTTTCAACTTGTGATACACCATCTCGCTCTCGTACTGCGCGCCCACACCCGCGAGCATCCTACGTTCGGCCTCGGGGATCCCGAGACGGTCATACACTTTCCGGATCTCTTCGGGCACTTCTTTCCAGTCGTCGGTCTCACCCGCGCCCGTTTGCGCATAGTAAATGATGTTCTCGAGATCGAGCTTCGACAGATCCGCGCCCCACTTTGGCATCTCTTTCTCCTGAAAAATTTTCAGACTTTCGAGACGATGCTCGAGCATCCATGCGGGTTCTTTTTTGTCCGCGCTGATCTTGCGCACGAGCGCTTCGTCGACGCCTTTCTTGGCGTGATCGGCGTACGGCGACGGATTCGCGTCATCGAAGACGCTGCGATCAAGGCCGGCGAAGATGGGGATGCTATTCACAAATGCAAAATTAGCTTAACATTCAATCTATGGATCTTCTGAGTGCAAAAATAGGCTCTCCAACAGGCTTGATTGTATTCTTGCTTGTTTTTATTGTCACAGCTGTATCCCAAGGATTTCTGGGAGAACTGGGGAAACGTTTCTTTGAAAGAAGTGCTCAGTTTCTAAAAAATAAGGCTGAGCTTCTTGCGGCTATCCGACAAGCATCAAAGGAATTACTAATGGAGCTTATTAAGCATTTCATTTTGCCCGGAATTTATGGAGTATTTTTTATTTATGCTCTTCTTTTTTTCTTTGGAGAAAAAATAGGGGTACCCAAGGAAAAGTGGATTCCCCTGATAGGGGGGATGCTTCTGACAACGATAGTCACAATGGTTTTTTCTGCTTCCTATTTTATGATCCAAGAGCTATTAGTCTATTGCTGGAAGCAACTATGGAAAATTGGTGCAAGTCTCAACCATTCCAAGGATTAGCCTAAAAAACCTACCTTGAATCTTGTGTCACTTTCTTTGGTGCAAAGAAAGTGACCAAAGAAACATATGCGCGTGAACTCGCTCGGCCTGCAGGCCGAGCTCAAACATGCACGCGCAATCTCTGCTTCACGCACTCTGACAAAAGTTATACAGCATCCAAGGGCAGGCGCGCAGCGCTTTCTTGGTTCCTTCTTTCGCGCGCCAAAGAAGGAACATTCGCTACGCCGCCGTCGACGCGTCGCTGCGTGACGCCGCGATGATCCTATCCATTATTCGAAGAAGCGCCGGATGCGCGTTCGGCGAGGGATTTTGCGCATGATCCATGGCGTCTCGTGCCTGCGCCAAAAGAAGATCGAGCAAGTGCGGATCCACGGGGCCGCGTTGCAAAATGTCGATAAGTTCCGCGATGAACGCGCCGATGATCGGATCGCTGTCCGTTTCCAAATCGCCCGCCGCTTGCAGTTGCGGCGGCATCTCGCTCGCGGGCAGCGGTGCAACCTCAATGATCGGCTGAAACTCGGTCTGCACGGGAATCTTGCGCTCGAGCCGTTTGTATTCTTGGCCTCGTTCCTGCGGCAACTGCATGCCGAGGTGATTGCGCTCCACGCGTGAGCGCCGCGGAATGTCGAGAACTCGAATCTCGCTCTCCGGAAGTGACGCACCCGACTGCTCGACGAGTTTGCGGATCGCCGCCAACTGAGAATCGACCATCACGACGACGTTGAAGCTCGGCGAATTGCCCGAGAATCTGATGCAACACTCGAACCGTTCAAACAGCGCGCGTCGCAAAGACGAAAATTCACTCTGCGTCACCTCATAATCCGCCTGCGAGCGGATGGCATCCGTATACGGATAACCGAGGGTGTCGGCCGGACTTCGAACGAGAATGTCGAAAGCCACGGGAAGGGTTCTTAACTCGTCATGCTCCCCTTCTTCATTTTTCCGCGCAACTATTTCACGCATGCTCCGAACAAGCCCGTTTTCGCGGCTCTCGCTTTTTGCTCAAGCTGATCGTATAAAACGCACCTCGGGTGCGGATACTTTTTGCAATAGTTCTCGGCGAATCCTTCCGTGATCATCTCGGCGCCGAGATCCTCGCCGTCGAATTCGACGTAGCGAAGCAGACGACCGAACGCATCGCGATCGTCTTTTTTTTCGGGAATCAGCGCGACGTCTTTGCCGTCCGCGAGTGCGTGCATTCTTTTGCTCGCTTCGGGTCCGAAGCATTGCACGGGGCGATGCGGATCGACACTTTCGGGCGCGTTGATGCCGAGGATGCGCACGCGTTCTTCTTTTGTCGCGATCAGCACGACCAGCGTGTCACCGTCGACCGCACGAACAACGTGCGCAAGCCCTGAAACCGAAGAAAAGAGACTCGCCGACATCACCGATAACGCCGACGATCGCTGCGAGCTGCTCGCAGCCTGAGGAGCACGACTTTTTGGCTCAAACAAGGGCTGTCTGAGCAGGAATGGAAGCATGACGATCAAGCAGATCAGCGCGCCGAGAGTGATCCACCCGATCTTCTTCATGACCCGATCGTACCTGAAGAAAAAGAGAAAGAGATACGGGAACGATTTCTTTGACATCTCGACGCCGAAGACGATAATGCGGGCACATTCTTTCCCCCATACCCATGCCCGGTCACGAAGCATTCAAGGACACAATCGACGCCAACCAGTTCGCACCCGATCTCGCAGTTGAAGGTCTCGAAGATCCTAAGGCGAAGATGCTCACCGGAGACACCGACGCCAAAGTGAGCAAATTGCTCGGCACGAACCTCAACTAAGAGTAAAAAATCTAACCTCCTGTTACAGGGAGGTTTTTTATTATTCCGAGGGAGGGAAGTGCGCCAAGAGTGTGGGGGTCTGAGGTCTGCCACGCAGCTTTGATCGCAAAGTGCGTGGCGTGGGAACGCGGCGCACACGCGCTTCTTTTGGTTCTTTTCTTCTCGCTCGGAGAAGAAAAGAACAAGACTAATGTCGGAACGCCCTCACCCCAGTCGTCACCATCGCGAGTCCAAGCTCGTCGGCTTTCGCAAAGACTTCAGCATCGCGGATCGAGCCTCCGGGTTGGATGACGGCGGTGATTCCGTGTTTCGCTGCTTCCTCCAACGCATCGGGGAACGGGAAGAACGCGTCGCTCGCGAGCACCGATCCCTTGGCTCTCTCTCCTGCGCGCTTCGCCGCGATCCAACTCGAGTCGACGCGACTCGTCTGGCCGCAACCGATGCCAACCGTGACGGAATCTTTCACGAGCACGATCGCATTCGACTTCGCGTGCTTCACGACTTTCCATGCGAAGAGAAGATCGCGGATTTGTTCTTTCGTCGGTTTCTTTTTCGTCACGCAGGTCAGATCTTTTTCAAGAATTTCGCGCACGTCGTCGTCTTGCACTAGCATGCCGTCGAGCGCGGAGCGATACGTCGTCGGCGCCTTCGATTGATCGCGCGTAACGTCGGCGCTCTTCAGAAGCAACACTCGTAAATTCGGCTTCTGCTTGAGGATTTCGAGGGCTTCGCTGTCGAACGACGGCGCCTGGACGATCTCGGTGAAAATTTTCTGATCGATGATTTTTTGAACCAACTTCGCCGTGCACGGACGGTTCAACGCGATGATGACGCCAAACGCCGACACGCGATCGGTGTCGTACGCCGCTTGAAACGCATCTTCGATCGTAAGCGCCGACGCGATGCCGCTCGGATTCGCATGCTTCACGAATACCGCCGTAGGCTCAGAAAAATCGTTCACCATCCGCTGCGCTCCGTCGGCATCCAAAATGTTTAAGTAGCTCATTTCTTTTCCTTGAAGCTGCGTCCATGACGGAGTCGCATCTCCGAGACGATAATATTTTCCCCACTGATGCGGATTCTCGCCGTAGCGAAGTTGTGTGCCGTTTTTCAGGAACAATCCGACCGTTTCCCCGCCCGACATGTACTCGGCGATGAGCGCGTCATACTCTGCGGTAACGGCGAATACTTTCGCAGCCAATCTCTTGCGAAGATCCAAACTTGTGTCGCCGTTCTTTTGAATTTCAGAGCCGACAGCGGCGTAATCCGCCGGATCGCACACCACGGTGACGGCCGCATGATTTTTGGCGGCGGAACGAAGCAATGTCGGACCTCCGATATCGATCTGTTCGATCGCTTCTTGCGGGAGTCCCGACGCATCGGGTTTCAGACCCATTTTTTTCACCGTCTCCGCAAACGGATACAAATTCACGACGACCAGATCGATCGGCTCGATCTTCAGTTTTTTGGCCTCCGCAAGATCGTCAGACATCTCACGATTGAAGAGCACGCCGCCCATGATCATCGGATGCATCGTCTTCACGCGGCCGCCGAAACACTCCGGGAAGCCCGTGACATCCTCGACTGACACGGCGTCTATTTTGGCTTTCTGAAGCTCTTTCAACGTCCCTCCCGTGGACACAATGCGATACCCGGCCGTCGTCAACAGCTTCGCGAAATCAACGATGCCAGTCTTATCGGACACGGAGAGCAGCGCGGAGCGCGAAAACATGATGATGACGGGGGTGAAACTGCCTTCAGTCTAACAGTGACCTCGGGTGTTGTGAATATGGCTACTTTCTGCTATAATTAAGAGATTTATGACACCCAAAAACACATCGGTGCCATCGGATGATTCTGCCGTGCAGCCTGACGTTGCGCCCAAGGTCGCCGCCAAACCCACGGGAAAGCGCGTGCTCATCGTGGAGGATGAACGGCCGTTGTCGCATGCGCTCGAAATGAAACTGAAGAATCAGGGCTATGACACGCACGTCGTCATGAACGGCGCCGACGCGCTGACCGAAGTGAAGAAAGGCGGCTACGGATTGGTGCTGCTCGATCTCATCATGCCGGTGATGGACGGCTTCGCCGTGCTGCAAGAACTGAAAACTCAGAAAATAAAAATCCCGGTGATCGTCCTCAGCAATCTCGGTCAAGACGAAGATCGCGCCAAAACCAAAGACCTCGGCGCCATCGACTACTTCGTGAAATCCAATACTCCCATCGCGGACATCGTCACCCGCGTCAAAGCCGCCCTCTAACACTCTATGCTCCTCACCAATCCCGAACTCGGCAAGATCCTCGTGGCCCAAAGCTACCTCTCGGAGGAAGAGCTCAAAGACGTCGTGAAAGAAGCCGAGGAACGCCGCGTCGATCTGCGCACGGTCCTGTACGAGCGTCGACTCCTGACGTCGGATTTGCTCGAGAACGCGCTCGCCGAATACTACAAACTGACGTTCTACGATCTGCCAGGCAAACCTCCGTCAATCGACGCCGTCGCGGCGTTGCCCGAGGAATTCGCACGAACGTTCACCGGCATCTCGGTGCACTATGTTCCGGAAAAAGAAATCACGGTCGCGACGGCTGATCCCTTGGCCGAAGGGCTGGAGGAAGCCATCCGCGCGAATGTCGGCCAGAAGATGTTCGTCGCGACGGGCAAAGCCGGCAAAGACGCCGCGAAAATGAAAAAAGGCTTCTGGGGAAAATCATCCAGCAAAGCCGAAGCGAAAAAATTCGCCGGCACCATCACGATGGTCTACGCGCCGAAATCCGCGATCAACAACGCGTTTTCATTTTATCGAAAACCACTCGCCACGCGCTTCCAGTCGATCATCGACTCGAAGCATCAAGTCGCACCGGAAATGCTCGAAGAAATCTTCAACGACGCGATCGGTCTCAAGGCGTCCGACATCCACTTCGAGCCGCAGGAAAAAGACGTCATCGTCCGCTTCCGCGTGGACGGCGTGATGCACGAAGCCGGCAGGCTCCCGAAGCTCTTCTACGAAGGCATCGTGAACCGCATCAAGATCGAAGCGAACCTCAGAATCGACGAACACTTCGCGGCTCAGGACGGCGCCATCCGCTACAAATCGAAGGCCGGCACGATGGACGTTCGCGTCTCGATCATCCCGATCATCGACGGTGAAAAAGTCGTGATGCGTCTTCTCTCGGAATACGTCAGAAATCTCACGCTCGCCGATCTCGGCTTCTCCGATCGCTACCGTGCAACCCTCGAAGCCGCCGCGCACAAACCGTTCGGCATGATCATCACCGTCGGCCCGACCGGCGCGGGAAAATCCACAACGCTCTACGGCCTGATCAAAATGCGCAACCGTCCCGACGTGAACATCTCCACGATCGAAGATCCCGTCGAGTACAAAATCCCGGGCATCAACCACATTCAAGTGAACCAAAACACCGGACTCACGTTCTCGAAAGGACTTCGCTCTCTCGTGCGCCAAGACCCCGACATCGTGCTCGTCGGTGAAATTCGCGACTCCGAGACCGCGACGATCGCCGTGAACGCGGCGCTCACGGGTCACTTGCTGTTCTCCACGCTCCACGCCAACGACTCGGCGACCGCCATCCCGCGTCTCACGGAAATGGGCGTCGAACCGTTCCTCCTCGCGTCCACGCTGGAAGTCGTCGTGGCGCAACGTCTCGCCCGCAAAGTGTGCCCGAACTGCCGTTTCAGTTTCACGATCCCGACGAGCGAAGCGCGCACGCTCTTCAAAGGCGCGGAACACTACTTCCCCGGCAGCGAACCCGTGCATCTCTATCGCGGCAAAGGCTGCGACGCATGCGGCAATACGGGCTACCGCGGAAGAATCGGCATCTACGAACTCCTCGAAATCGACAAAAACATGGAAGAATTGATCGTCAAAAAATGCAGCAGCACCGAGCTGCTTCTGAAGGCGCGCGAAAACGGAATGATGTTCTTGTTCGAAGACGGATTGGACAAGGTGAAGGCCGGACTGACGACCATCGAAGAGTTGATGCGGATCGCGGCTCCGCCTGAGGAAATTTTCTTCAAGAAAGCTCCAGCCGTTTCCCCCGCCAATGAACACAAAACACATCCCTCGAAAGACTAAGGCGACTCACAAGGAGTCGGCTCCCGCGGACACGCCCGTCGTGCCCGCGCCCGAACAGAAATCCACGCTTGGATTCTCACTCCTGCCGAAACCGAAGCCTGTGCCGGCCGCTCCCGCATTGACCGTCATCACACCGACGGTGATCCCTGCGCAGTCCGCTGCAAAAATCCAGCCAAAGCCTTCGATCGAAGAAACGACAAAAAAGGAAGATCCGCAACCTGCGCCTATAAAGGAGGCGAAGACCGAACCGAAAAAAGAGAGCAAAAAAGAAGCCGCCCCCGATCTGACGGGATCCTACGGCGTGACCAAGAAATCCGGACTGCAAAAATTCATGGACAGTTTGAATTCGTTCGGGCTCGGAAAAGAGAAGATCATGTTCATCGAAAACCTCGCGATCCTCTTGAACTCCGGTCTCACGGTGATCGATTCCCTGAAAACCATTCAGTTGGAGCTGCGGGTGAAACCGATGAAAAAAGTAATCGGAAAAGTCACGGAAGAAGTCGAAAGCGGCATTCCTTTGTGGCGCGCGATGGACAACCAAAGTTTCTTCTCGCCGTACGCTCTGTCCCTCATCCGCATCGGAGAAGAGGCCGGCTCGCTGAGCAAAAACATGGAATACCTCGCGGTGCAGCAAGAGAAAGATCGATCGCTCCGATCAAAAGTGAAGATGGCCATGATCTATCCGTCGATCGTGATCACCATCACCTGCGTCGTGACGCTCGGTCTCGCATGGTTCGTGCTTCCGCAACTCGTCGGCGTGTTGCTGTCGTTGCATGCAAAATTGCCGTTCGTCACCATCGTCATCATCGAGGTGGCCAACTTCATGAAGCTGCATGGCATCGTGGCGGTGCCGCTCTTTACGCTCGCCGCGATCACGTTCGTGATGATCTGCAAATACACCGCGCTCAAAGGCCCGGTGCAGATGTTCATCTTCCGCATTCCGGGCATCGGCACCATGGCCAAGTGCGCCACCATCGCGCAATTCGGCGTGATTCTCGGCAGCTTGATCCGTGCGGGCGTGCCGCTCGTCGAGTCGATCCGTTCGATGGCCGACGTGACGGACACCGTCTACTACCAACGGTTCTACTACAAACTCGCCGACGAGATCGAAGTGGGCGAATCGTTCGCCTCCGCATTCAAAAAAATCAAAACCACGACGATGTTGATCCCGTCCTCCGTGCAACAGCTGATCTCCACGGGCGAACAATCCGGCAGGATCGCGGACATGCTCATGCGCATTTCGGATATTTATGAAAAGAAGGCCGAAGAAGCCGCGCAACGTTTGCCGGTCGTTTTAGAACCCATCTTGCTTATTTTCATCGGTGGTCTCGTCGGTACGATTGCATTTGCTATCATTGTCCCTATCTATTCGATCGTCGGATCGGTTGGACGGTGACCCTTCCACATTCTTCCCCTTCTCTCCCTATGCGTACGCTCACGCATCTCCGAAGCCGCAAGCGCGGTCTCACTCAGACGCCGAAGAGGCGCGGTTTCACGGCGATCGAAGTCTTAATCGCGATCGGTCTCATGGCCGCGACTGCGGGCATGACCATCCCGATGTTCCGCCAATATCAGATCAACGCGGACCTCGACACGGGCACCGAACACATCGTTCAAGCGCTCCGTGCCGCACAAACATTCTCGCAAACCGGAAAATACGACTCTGCTTGGGGTGTCTATTTTGCGGACGGCACGCTCTTCGTAGGTGACTCGTACGCACAGCGTTCCACCGACCGAGACGTCAGCTTCCCTCTTCCGAGCACCGTCGACACGACGGGCTTGGATGAAGTGACCTTCTCAAGAGTAGACGGCCTGCCAAGCACTATCGGCAGCGTCTTCGTCACCTCCACGGTCACCGACAATTATCGTCGCGTCGACATCGACCGCAACGGCGTGATCAATGTCAGCGGTGTCCTCGTCGCGACTCCCACGAACAATCCGAACGACAACAGTGCAGGAGCAACCTCCGGAAATACCTCTGGCGCAACGAGTGGATCGACTGCCGGAGCCACAAGCGGATCAACAGCAGGCGCAACGAGTGGATCGACTGCCGGTGCCACAAGCGGATCGACCGCAGGCGCAACGGGCGGTTCGACTGCCGGTGCCACAAGCGGATCGACCGCAGGCGCAACGGGCGGTTCAACGTCTGGAAACACAAGCGGATCCACATCGGGCAGCACCGGCGGATCAACGGGGGGAAGCATCGATGCGAATGACAACGAAGACAGCATCGAGAATCAAGATGACGTCGACAATCAGGACCAAGACGTGGATGACGACGGCAACCCATCCGTCGGCGACGGTTCGATCCCTTGCGAAGTGCGCTTCGCGATCGACTCGAGGCACGGAAAAGTCCGTGCTCGCGGCACGAACGACGTCTCGATGAAAGTATTGGGGTCTCTCATGACCTACGGCAGCAACGGACCGAAAGTCGACGTCCGCGTGACTGCCAGTACCGACGACGGCGCGAGCTGGAACGATTTGTTCGGCGGTCGCCCGATCGTCAACGGCTACACGCATGCGATGGAAAATCTTCCGGACGGCACGTCGTTGACGTTCCGCATCAACGGACGTTACTCGTGGCTCTTCAACAAAACATTCCGCTCCGACGCGAATGACGGACACATCATCGCGCTCAAAAACGGCGATGCCGTGCCGGCGTACATCCCTCTCCAGAGCAAGCAAAACATCGAATCCTTCATGAAAAACGTCATTGATAATCAGGGTCGCATCAGCATCGGACCGAAAGACGTGCTCTACATCGTGGAGCTCGGCACGCTCGACAACCGCACGTCCACGTTCCAAGGAGCGGTCATCCTCGTGACGTATAAGGAGAAAGCTCTGACCTGCACGCCCGCGGGCAAGCCGCGCGTGCGTCTCAGCTTCCGCAGACTCGAGAACACAGGTGATGGAAACATGAAAAAGGTCACCTACGTCGGACCGAACTCCCTTGCCTTCAAACAGAGGCAGTGGATCCCGCTCGTCGACAAAGACGGCAACACGATCATCGACGGCAGCCTCGTGGAGGACGTGCCGGGCATGGCCTTCGAGCGCGGCGACGGATGGATCCGACTGATCCAGCACGGCTCTCACCCGAACGGCAGCGGCAAAGAAATCGCCGACGTGAAAGTCCGTTTCAAGAACGCATGGATCACGTCGATCGAAAATGAAACCGGGCCGAACGCTTCGGAGAATCCGACCGACGGCATCGTCAACGACACGTCCGCAGGCGATGAATTCGTGACCGGCAGAACGACGAAGAGCATGACGTTCAAAACGCGCGTCACGACCGAAGACGACGGCGTGATCATCCATTGGGGAGACACGAAGCCGAACAGCGGATCTTCCAGTTCCAGCTCCAGTTCTTCCAGTTCCAGCTCGGCGACCACCGTCGTGACGGACAACTGCGCGGTGCCATTCTCCATCGACAAAGACGGCAACCTGCAACTGAAAGGAAAGGCGGACGTGACGGTGAAGATTGTCGGCTCCGACAGCACGTACGGCATGCGCGGACCGAAAGTGAACGTCCGCACGCAGATCAGCTTCAACGGCGGCACCAGTTGGAACCAGCTCTTCGGCAATCGCACGCTGCGCGGCGGAGAACTCTCCGTCTTCCGTGACACTGCCTCGGGCAGCAAAATCCTGCTCTCCTTCAACGGCCGTTACTCATGGGTCTTCAACAAGACGGTGAAGTCCGGCGAAGGCGACCAGCACGTCCGCATCCTGAGAAACGGCGAAACCTGCAATGAACTGCACGACATTCTCGTACGCGGCGAAGAGCGAAAATATCTGCGCAACATGTTGAATAACGACGCGACGGTCAAAGTGGGCAACCACGACATCGCCTACCTCGTCGAGCTCGGTGATCTCGACCATCCGAACTTCCACGATGCGGTCGTCACGATCTCCATCGATCGTCCGCAGAGTCAGAGCACCTGCACGGTCACAAGCAGTTCCAGCTCATCGAGCAGCTCGAACTCGAGTTCATCGGTCTCCAGCGTCAACAATGATGAAGCGGACACGGACGGTGACGGCATCAAGAATAAAGATGACCTCTGCCCGATCGGATCATCGTTCCCGGAGTCCGTCCCGACGGAGTACATGGGCTTCGACCGCTTCGGATTCACGACGGCGCACGGCAACGGCGTGCCGGTGAGCCGCACGGGCCCGCGCAAGAAAGTGGGCAGTTACACCCTGACGGATACCCGCGGTTGCACGTGCAGTCAGCTCCTCGATGCGGTGCAAGACAAGGGCTATCACCGCTTCGGCGACCATCCGGTCGTCTGGCGCCAGATGAAGAACTTGTTCTCGTTCTACGTCGATGACGGACGCAAATTCGGTTGCAGCGCATCGCTCTTGAAAATGGTGTCTGACAGCCGTGAGAATGAGCATGAGAATGAAGGTCACGACCATTAATTTTTCGCATCATGTCGAAGGCGCCGTCACGCCACAGGCGATTCACTCGGGAGGGGCAAGTGCCCCTCCTGTTTGTATCGCATGACGATGCGCACGCGCGCAAAGGCAGCCTCCTGCTGGAAGCGATCATCGCCATCGGCGTGTTCGCGATTTTTCTCGCAGGCATCGGCATGTCGTTGATCCTCGGAGAACGCAGCACGGTCTCCAGCGGCGATCATGCGAGAGCGGCGTTCATCGCCGAGCAACAGATCGAAGCCTTGAAACAAATGCGCACGGCGAACTTCTCGTATCTGGCGACGGGAACTCGCGGGGTGGCTCTCACGAAAAGCGGCTCCGGTTGGACGTTCTCAGGATCTTCGGTTTTGAAAAACGGCTACCGCTCGAAGGTCATCATCACGTCGCACGCCACCGATTGGGTCGACGTACAGTCGTACGTTTCATGGAACTTCGGCCAGACGCGTTCGGGCTCCGTCACACTCACGACCTCCTTCACGAACTGGCGGAAAACAGTGACGATCGGCAACTGGGCGGCGGCATCCTTGGTCACGTCTCTTCAGGAAAGCGGCACTCCGGATTTTCAAAAAATGACGATCTCCGGAAACTACGCCTACGTCACGGGCACGAAAGTGTCGGGAGGAAAGGGGCTCTACGTCTACGACATCACCAACCCCGCGAGCCCCGCACGCGTCGCATCGGCTTTCGATCTTGGCGCTGGCGCGTACGGCATCGCCGTCAGCGGCAACCGTCTGTACCTCGCCACCGACAACGCAACGCAAGAAGTACAAGTCTATGACATCACCTCGCCGACCACGCTCGCAAGCGGAAACCTCGTGAACAGTTATGACACGCCAGGTAGCGGCAAAGCGCGTTCCATCCAAGTCTACGGCAACAACGTCTTCGTGGGACTGCTCGACAATCCGCCGAACAATCAATTCTACTCGCTGCTCATGAGCGAGACGGGGCCAATGACGCTCCAAGACTCCATGAGCATGAGCGGCAGCGTCCTCGACATCGCCTTGCAGGACGGATACGCCTACGTCGCCGACTCCTACAACGTCGGAGAGTTCCAAGTCCTCGACATTTATGATCCGACAAATCTGACATATGCACCGGGGGTCGGCATCGACCTGACCGACGTGCAAGACGGCAACGCCATCGCGACATTCGGCACCTCCGCACTCATCGGCCGGTTGAACGGCGGAAGCATCGACGAACTCTCGCTCTACTCCATCGCGGAATCTCCGGTGCCGGTCCCTCCTCCGGGACCGTGGACACTCGATACGGGCGGCGACGTGAATGCCATCGCGAGCGTGTACGGCAGCAAATACGCCTTCATCGGCGCGAACAATAACAATACGCAAGTGGAGGTGTTGGACATGGTCAAATTCACGCTCTCTCAGGCGCCTGTGGTGAAGACGTTCAACACGCACGCCGCGATCAAAGGTCTGTTCTACGACTGGTTGCACGATCGACTGTACGCGATCAGCGCCAATACTCTCTTCGTCTACGCACCGGGATGATGGGCCTCTCACCTCACGCCTCCGGCCGCCGCTCAGGATATATTCTCCTGATTTCGATTCTGATCATCGGGGCGATTTGCTCCGCGATCTTGGCGTCGCTTCTGATGCTCGGCATCAACGCCGGGCAAGTGAGCCAATCCGTGCAAGAATCCAACCAAGCTCTCGGTCTCGCAGCGGGCTGCGCCGAATACGCGCTACTGCAACTGCGAGCATCGCCTGCCTACGCGGGCGACGAAGAGCTGACGTACAGCAACGGCGTGTGTGACGTGCTCGCGGTCGGCGGCGTCGGCAACAACAATCGCCTGCTCTGCGTGGAGGGGGATAGCGGCGATGCGGTGCGCAGAATCGAGATCGTCGTGAATCAAGTCTTGCCGCAAACCAAAGTCTACTCATGGCAAGAAGTCCCCGTCTTCTCCCTCTGTCAATGATGATTATTTCTCCCGACAGACTGCGACGGCACGTGCGAAAAAATCCGACGACACGAAACGGATTCAACATGTTGGAAGTGATTTTGTTCATCGGCATTTTGGCGATCATCATGGGCACGGTCATGTCGATCGTCATCAAAACTCAAGAGGCTCGCATCCGTCAGCGCAGCATCTCCGATCTGGAGCAACGCGGCACGCAAATTCTCGAAACGTTCACCAAAAACATTCGCCGCTCCGAGACCGTATTGGTGCCGACGGCCGGACAAACGGGGTCCATTCTCGCGCTCCAAATGGCGCTGAACGGCGAATATCCGACGATGTTCACACAAACCGCCACCGGCAACATTTTGTTCGTGCAGAAAAATGACGAAGCGGAGCTGATCAACTCGCGCGTCACGGTTTCGAAACTCATTTTCCGCAATATCGCGAACACGAACGTCGTGCTGTCTTTTGATTTGAGCACGCAAATCCCGCTCGTGAAACCGATCACGTACACGCGCCACTTCGACGCGACTGCGACACTCTTCCCCGATGATCAGAGTCAGGGTGGCGGCTGTGGGAGCTGCACATTGCCCTCATGCGTCTCACGCTCGTATCAGTGGTATCAATGTTTAATTGACACGTGCACATTGTCGACATCATCGTTCCCTTGCTAGAAAGACTTGCATTTTTCGCGACCATGACACGTTATGCGATGGTTCGTAGTATGATGGACTCCACTCGTTACTTCCTTATCTCTTCCCTATATCTTTTATGAACCTTCGTTCGATTCAGCGAGGATTCACGCTCATCGAGCTTTTGCTCGTGATCGGAATCATCGCGATCTTGGCTGCGATCGTCATCGTCGCCATCAACCCGACCAAGCAGCTTGGTGATGCTCGCAATGCGCAGCGTCGCTCGGATGTGAACACCATCCTGAACGCGGTGTACCAGTACTCGATCGACAACAGCGGAAACATTCCGTCGACGATCACCACCTCCTCAACCGCCATTTGTAAGAGCGGCGTCGGCGTGGACTGCACCGGTTTGATCAACTTGAACACCCTCACGGGCGCTTACCTCGTGGCTCTGCCCAACGATCCGCAGGCTGCGGCAGGCACGTCCACTGCGTACACGATCATGAAAGACGCGACGAGCAAGCGTGTGACGGTCGCCGCTCCGCAAGCTGAGCAAGGCGCATCAATCTCCGTGACTCGCTAAATTTCGCTTCAACAACGAACGAAATCGAACCCTCCCTCGCGGAGGGTTCTTTCGTGTATGAAATACTATTTCCAATCTTTGCCAATACATCCCGATCTTTACAGCGCATCAG
>JAYVRL010000005.1:0-8722 GCA_043776335.1 Candidatus Peribacteria bacterium
ATCAAGGCGGTCATTACAAGCAAATCTTTCGACAGCAACTCAATCTGTTCGATTTCTAACTCCGTCGATGCCTCGCACTTCGAGTGCGGGGTTGTTCACGAAAATCGAAATAACACCTAATACAAGGAATAATCCTAGGTAGGCAGATAAGAATGAGGTGATGGTCATACACTATAAACGAGAAAAATTTGATTAATGATTTTTCGCATTATCGTAATTTATTTCTGCCGATTCCATCCCAAATTAGCCAAGTGGAAAGCCCCAAGAACGCCAGTCCTAAAATTAATTGCAGCCATGGGAGATAATTTCCCCAAGGATTACGAATAATTGATGCAATTAATGGGTAGAGAAGTACCCCGCAAAAAACGAGAAGACCACTGAGTAAAATAAAAGTAATAAAATCCCATTTTTTAGAATCAAACATAGATAAAATCTGGGTGGAATATTCAGATTATAGTCTGTAGATGAATAATCTGCATAGACATACGGTTCTGCTGTGCAGAAGCCAAAGCAAAAATCACAGCTCGTAAAAAGGTTCGGCAAGAGGGTTCGCGCTGTCCGTGAACAGCAGGGCTTCTCACAAGAGGGGCTAGGAGCTAAAGCAGGACTTCATCGCACGTACATCAGTCTGATCGAGCGCGGCAAGCAAAGTGCAACGCTCGACACCATGGAGAAGATCGCTGGAGCACTAGGTGTATCAGTGAAAAAACTCGTGCCATAACCATTTTATTGGCTTGAGAAAGCCATAAAAAAATATGAAAAATCAAAAATGACTTATCTAAGCCAAAAAGTGCATTGCAGTGGCCTTCGTAGTGCGTTGTTCCGATAAGAGGAATCATGCAGATGCCCCGTCCGGGTCATCTCATGTCCTCATTCTCCACCCACGATTTATCACTGGCTGCGACATTGCTATTCGAGAAGTGCTATCTGCTTGATGTTGACCGATCAAGCTCACAAGTCGAGTTCATCTTTGAGGACTCGGAACAGATACGGGAGATCGTGACTCGCTATTTGCGAGATCAGTTGCCCTATCCAGTCCACGGCTTGTTCGCCGCGTACAAGCGAGCGAAGAAAATCCTTCACGACACCCGCGCATGAAGCTGACCGATGCCGCCATCGGCCGATTCCGTGCACTTTGGGAGAAAACCTATCCCGACAGGCCGCTCACTGATGCTCAGGCTGATGATTACGCGAGTCGAATTATCACTTTGGTATCTGCCGTAGTGGAAGCACCACTGCTCCCACGAGGGAGAGGCCCTCCCAAGTAAGGAGAACCTTGAATCATTTTGCACATGATTTTTCCCTCTATTTTATGAGACCTCATTCTACATCATCGGCTATCCAAAGCCAAGAAAAACTCTCGGCTTCACACTTTATTCACGCTCTCACAAGACTTGCGGACGCATGGAACGCGCGGCTAGTGATCGAGCCTTCTCCCTTTCGATATGAACGTCCCTCCAAATGATGCGCTTCAAGAAACTGCGTCTGATAAACCGGTAATACTCGTGCCGTCTTTAAACAAATCCAAATCAGGAAGTAAACGTCATGATGACAAAGTGCTGCCACTGCATAGCTGCCTTACAAAAGACAACTGCCATCCTTTTCATGATCAGCACAATGAACCCTATGCTCAAGTACTTGTTGGCACACACTGGGAAACGCTGCGTGTGAAATCACGTCCGATGAAGCGCTGGTTGAGTAAGTTGAGTTGGGAAGGACGCGGTTGCACAGTCAATGAGGCTGAGATGGGTGCAACGATTATGCACGTCGAAGCACTCGCAGTGCATAATGGTCCACAAAAATCTCTGGAAACAAGAATGTTCTATTTACATGAAGAAAAAGCAATTTTATACGATCTCACGGATCCTCTTTGGCGAGCAGTTCGCATCACAGCTGAGGGACAATCCATTGTTGCAGAACCCGGAATTTACTTCCGGAGATTTGCGCATCAGTCGGCACAAGTGGAGCCTGTTCAAGGCGGTGATTTGCGTGAACTCCTGAAGCTTACGAATCTTGCTGACTCTGATCAGGAAATGTTGTTTCTAGTCTATCTGGTTTCATGTCTTATCCCTTCAATTCCACATCCGGTTCCGAATATCCATGGCCCTCAAGGATCAGCAAAAACCACACTTGCAAAGATGGCTCGCATGCTTGTTGACCCGTCGAGCATGGGGGCATTGTCATTTCCCAACAACGCACGTGAGCTGGTGCAACTCCTCTCGCATAATTATATGGCGTTCTTTGATAACGTCACAGAACTCAAGCAGGAGCAGTCTGACGCAATCTGTTGAGCAGTAACTGGCGAAGGAACATCGAAGCGTCAGTTGCATACTGATGATGATGACATGATCTATAACTTCCGCCGTTGTGTAGGTTTCACTGGTATCAATCCAACTGCCAGTAGGCCCGATCTTCTAGATCGCAGCCTTCTCATCCGTCTTGAGCGCATTCCAGAGGAAAAACGGCGTGAGGAGCGTTTGGTCTTGGAGGATTTTGAAGCAATGCGTCCGAAACTTGTCGGCGCGATGTTCATGGCACTGGCGAAAGCCATGGCAATCTATCCGACAATCACACTGGATCGTCTGCCGCGCATGGCTGACTTTTGCCGGTGGGGTTGTGCGATTGCATGCGCGCTCGGATACGATGATCAAGATTTTCTGCGTGCATACTTCGCCAATATCAAAGAACAACACGAAGAAGCGATTCAAGGAAGCCAACTCGCTGTGGCTGTTGTTGCCTTTATGCAGAAGCACCCGAAGGGATGGAGAGACAGGGCAACAAAGTTGTTACAGTTGCTTACAGAGATAGCCCAAGAGGAAAAATTAGATGTTCAAGCCCGAGACTGGCCGAAGCGGTCGAACAGATTGAGTAGCATGCTCAATGAAGCGAAAACTAATTTGTTGGAAGTTGGAATTGGAGTCGGTTTTGGACGTGAGGCTGGCGGCGGTCGATACGTCGAACTCACGATTAAATCACAGGATACAAATGTGAACGTGGATGCAGCCTCTGATACCTTGATAACTGCGCATGATGTTTTCGATATTCCAGTCGATCCATCGCCGTCACAGAAAAATACCGCAGTAGAGAGCCAAGATGACGATGGTGACGATCAGACGATACTATAGCTACTTTCTCCTTTCGTATTCTTTGCTATGATTCCCTCGTACCCCACATCACTGTCCGTAAACCGTTGTTTTGCATGTCGTTCAAGTGGACGACTCTGCCACAAAGGTTTACGCCGATGTGGGGTACCAGAGTCGTCCACTTGGGCGTTTCAATTCACACTCTCCCTATGATTCTCGACTATTCGATTCTCCGCATCGGCGCAATGTCCCGTAAATCCACGAAGGATAAGGAAGACCAGCAGGTGCTCTCCATCTCTTCCCAAGAAGAGGAGAATGAAAAGAGCGTGAAGCGAGTCAGTGGTACGATCACCAAACGCTACATCGAGGAGCGCTCCGCCAAAGAACCCGGTCGTCCGGTGTTCACTGAAATGATCGCAGACATCGAAGCCGGTGCTATCGACGCCATCGTTTGCTGGCGGCTCAACCGCCTCGCCCGCAATCCCATCGACGGCGGCAAGATCATGTGGCTCCTCCAGAAAGGAATCCTCAAAGCGATCATTACCTCGGAGAAGGTCTACCTCCCATCCGACAACGTGATTCAAATGGCTGTCGAGTTCGGCATGTCCACGCAGTTCTCCATCGATCTGGGAAAGGACGTGAAGCGCGGAATGCTGGCTAAGGTGAAAGCAGGTTGGAAGCCAGGTAGAGCACCTATCGGATATATGAGCGACTACGGCGGTGTGAAGGGCGAGAAAGTCATTCACAAAGATCCCGAGCGTTTTCCGATCATCCGGAAGTGTTGGGATTACCTGCTCACCAGTGCCTACACCGTGGAGGAAATCTACGTGCTTGCTACTGAAGAGTGGGGTCTCACCATCCAGAAAAGCCGCCGAAAAATGCCGCAGCCCTACGGACGTACCAGCATGTATGCGATGTTCACGGAGCCGTTCTACTTTGGCGAATTCATATGGAACAACGAGACCTATCAAGGTTCCCACGAGTCGATGGTTACTATTACGGAGTTCGATAGGGCGCAGGAAATTCTCGGTGCGAAGGGGAAACCTCGTGTTGGCAATTTCATCCACCCCTATCCCGGCCTTATTCGTTGTAGTTGCTGCAAAGCCTCTGTTGTTTGTGAGTGTAAGCGCAAGACGGAGAAACGATCCGGCGAACTCAAGACCTACTGCTACCTGCGTTGCTCGAAGCGCAAGAAAGATGTGGTCTGCGGCGAGTCAACTCGTATGCTGCCGAAGAAGCTACAGGAGCGGATCGACAAGGTGGTGGCTGATATACGTTTGCCACGCGCCTTCACTGAATGGGCGTTGCAGGAATTGCAACTCTCACAGAAGGATCGGGCGAAGTTGCGAGAGCAGGAATTGGAACAGTTACACTCCGGCATTGCATCCATGGAGAAGAAAATTGACGTACTCCTTGAGATGCGTCTTTCATCGCCGACACTCCTCTCCGATGATCTGTTTCAAAAGAAGATGCAGGCGTTGGAATCAGAGAAGAAGCAGTGCGTAGTGAGAATGAATGATCACAACGCGGCGGTACGAACATGGCGCGATGATGTGATTGATTCTCTGCTCAAGCTCGAAGAAATCCGTATCGAGTTCGACAAGGCTGATCCGAAGCGACGAGTCAGCATGCTCTTGGCAGTCGGTTCTAGGATTGAACTACAGGATGGAGACCTTGTTTTTGTCTTCGCAGAGCTGTTTGAGGTGTTCCGGCATGCGAAGCAGGTGATGGTAGAAGCTATCCCAAGGTTAGGAACGGAGGATATTGGCTTGAGCGAAATGAAAGAGCCCGTGCTGTCACAGGCTTTGTCGATGTGGAGCCGTCTGCGGGAATTGAACCCGCGACCCCCTCCTTACCATGGAGGTGCTCTACCTCTGAGCTAAGACGGCACATTTACAGCCTGCAGATTCTCGGTGTTGAAGCCGAAAATGTCAATTCTCCATTCCCACCGTCTTTGTCCATGATTGTTCGGTTTCTCCTTCATGCAGACGGAGTGCGTTCTTCAGCGTATGAAGGCAGAGCAACGCACACTTGAATCGCCTCGGGCCGATCGGGACGCCGAGCAGCGCATAGATTGATTCTTTCGTGAGGGCTTCGGCATCGGCGAGTGGCACTCCAGTCAGTTCCTCCGAGAGCATCGACATCGCGGCCTGACTGATGGCGCAGCCCGTCCCCGTCCATGAAACGCCGGTGATTGTTCCGCCGTCGATGTCCAGTCGCAGCGTGAGCTCGTCTCCGCAACTCGTGTTTTCCTCGCGGCGTTCAACGGAAACATGGCGCATCGGTTCCTGCCCGCGAGGACTTTTGAAATGATCGATGATGTTTTCGGCGTAGAGATCCATGTTATTTCTTGAAAAGAGCGCGCGCTTTTTTTATTTCATCGATGCAGCGATCGATTTCTTCTGTCGTGTTGTACGCGGCGACGGAGAGGCGAGTGGAAGCGGGGATGGCGAAATGCTTGTGAAGAGGCTGCGTGCAGTGGTGTCCGGAGCGCAAACAGATGCCCTTTCTTCCGAGGACTTCCGTGAGATCATGCGGGTGAACGTCTTCGACGACGAAGCTCACGCATCCGAGCAGATCATCGCTTTCCCGCGGGCCGAGCATTGTCACGCCTTTGACGCCGCGCAGAGTTTCTTGCGCGTATTGCGTCAACTGTTTCGTGTGTGCATGCATTTGATTCGTTCCGGTTTCTTCCATCCACTCGATCGCAGTCGCGAGACCGATGGCATCCGCGATCGCAGGCGTTCCCGCTTCGAATTTTCTCGGCAGTTCCGCACAGGTGAATCCTTCTTGGATCACCGATGCGATCATGTCGCCGCCGCCAAGGAACGGAGGCATTTTTTCGAGCAATGATTCTTTGCCGTAGAGCACGCCGATGCCGGTAGGACCGTAGATTTTGTGTCCTGAGAACACGAGAAAATCCGCATCCAGTTCTGCAACGTCGATCGTCGCGTGTGCGACGAGTTGCGCTGCATCGATGAGGACGAGCGCGCCGTGGGTGCGTGCTTTTTCGATGATGTGCTTCATCGGCGGAGCGACGCCGAGCACGTTGCTCAGGCCCGTGACGGCGATGAGCTTCGTTTTTCCTTTCGCGAGGATCAGATCCAGCGATTGCAGATCGAGTCGTCCGTCCGGAGTCAGCCCGATCCAATCGATCTCGATATTTTTCCTTTCTTTCAACTGAAGCCACGGCACGATGTTACCGTGATGTTCGAGGAGTGTGAGCGCGATGCGGTCTCCTTTCTTCAGCGTGTCTCCGAATGATCTCGCCACGAGGTTGATGGACTCCGTCGCGCCTCGGGTGAAGATGATTTCGTGCGAACGCTTCGCACCGATGAAATTCGCGACGGTTTTTCTCGCGCGTTCGTACGCGACGGTCGCGGCTTCCGCGAGCGGATGCATGCCGCGGTTGATGTTGGCGTTCTCCTCTTCATAGAAGCGTCGCAGGCGATCCAGTACGACCTGCGGCTTCTGCGTCGTTGCGGCGTTGTCGAGATAGGCGAGCGGCGAACCGTCGATCAGACGCGTGAGGATCGGGAATTGCCGGCGGATCGCGATTCTCTCGTGGGACATGAGTGAGGAGTATAGCGTTTCCTGCGCTCGGAAACGACGTTTGCAGCCCTCAATTCGCATCGTGCGTCATCCTCTTTTGCTGTACGCTGTCTTCACTATGACACAGCGCACCATCGTCTATTTGAGTTTTGCCCTCTTCGTCACGGCTTTGCTCTGGGGCGGATACACGTTGATCGTGTATCTCGGCATCCCGATTCATCAATTGGTGTATTCCACGCAGGACGACCTGCGTGCGATCGGTGTTTCCTGCGGTACCAATGCCGACATCGGCACGTATATTTGCGCCGGATCCGCCGTCATCGTGCCTTTTGTGCTGGCTCTCTTCCAGATGGGCAGTCCGTTCAGCGCGTATGTGGGCATTTCGTTTCTCCTCTACGCGGCCTTGTTGCTCTGGAGTGGTTATCGCACCGGTTACTTTCAGCTCCGCGTCACGATGCGTCCGATCTATCTCGTGATCGCGTTCGGATTGTCTTTGTGGTTGATCGCAACGACGCTGTCGCTTGGCACGGCATACAACGCGAACACGCCTATCGGCGAAATGGTGACCGATACGGGAGGATTCAGAATGTTGCCTCCATTCAATCGTTTTTACGAGCCGTTGCCGCAGGTCTACGGCGGCGTCGGGCCGCAGGGCATGGCCGAGCTGAAAGCCAACTATGATGATTTGCTTTCTCGCGGTTGCTTGACCGAGATCGGCAGCACCCAGAATGGTGCGCGAATTTACGATTTGCATTTCATCTGCATGCAGCAGAGCTTCTTCGCGCGCGTGGGGTTGCAGGTGTTCATGGTGGCGCTGTTCTTGCTCAATCTTCTCGCTCTCGGACGTCTGTTTTTCAGGAAAGTTCTTCGCGTGAAGGATGTGCATCCGCTCGTCCAGCTCGTCTGCTCGCTTGGACTCGGGGCTTTCGGATGGGTGATCATTCTTTGGACGCTCGGTATTTTCGGATTGCTTCATACCACTCTCATCCGCGTCTTGCTTCTCGGCATGCCGATCCTCCTTTTCAAGGAGAGCTTGTGGTGGATCAAGAGCAGCTGGGCGAGCACATTCGAATTCGAAACGTCATGGAAGAGCGTCTATCCGATTCTCGTGTGGCTGCTCATCACGTACCTCGCGTTGAACTTCTTGAACGTCGTCCGCCCCTTTCCGATCGGCTGGGATGACCTCGGCAGCTATTTGAACCGTCCGCGTCTGCTCGCCAGCTACGGCACGTTCATCGCATCGATGTCTCAGTTTCAATGGGAGTATCTCACGTCACTCGGATTCTTGTTTTTCGGCTATGACAGTTGGCACGGGTCCACTTTTGCCATGGAGATCAACTGGGCTGCGGGACTCCTCGCGGTGCTCGTCGTGTACTCCTTCGCACGTTTGTACTTCGGTCGCGGTCGCGGAGTGCTCGCCGCCATTCTGTATTACTTCCTGCCGATGGTCGGGCATTTCTCGTTCGCCGACATGAAGATCGACAATGCGGTGTTCTTCATGTGCTCAGCCGCGGTGTTCGCCATGTGCGTCGCCTTGTTTCCGACCGCCGAAGACACCGAAGAAAAGCCTCGCACGTTCGAGCTTCTTCCGGTTGCAGGACTCTTCGTCGCATTCGCATTCGCCATCAAACCGACCGCGATTTTGTCGGCTCTCATGATTGCAGAGATCATCGCCGGGACGTTTTTCGGACCGATCGGATTTGCGGGAATGACTCTTCTCGGGTTTTCGGCCCTCGTGAAATTCGGAGCGCTCGACATCAATGCCGTCGCACAGCGCGCGCTTCTCGGTTTCTCCGCGAATGCCGTCGTTTGTTTTTACATTATCGCCGCGCTCGGCCTTGTCGTGCTTGGTTATGCCGCGTACAAAAAGAAGGATGCGGTTCGGACATTCCTTGTCACTCTCTTTTTGTTTGTGGCCGGCTTTGCCGCCGGAGTGTTGCCGTGGATGCTGCATAACGCCGTCATCGCTCACAGCTTTTCGGTCGTCACCATGCTTGCTGCGCCGGATCTCACCGCTCCGCAAGTCTTTTATCAGCAGAAAGAAGAAGTTGATACATGGAAACTTCCGAAGACCATTCCGATACACA
>JAYVRL010000006.1:0-107533 GCA_043776335.1 Candidatus Peribacteria bacterium
TTGTGACGTTTGTAGATGTGTTCACTCACCGGCCCATATTACACCTCAGGGAACGCTGACCCCCGCACTCGAAGTGCGGAGTATTACCTGAATAAAAACTACTGTTCATGGAAGAAGGAACACAAGATGCATTCTTGTGAACAGCTCAGAGATGTTGAAAAACAAAACAGAAGAGTCATTCCACTCTCGGAGAGCCATTTTGAAAGAGGAAGAAACATTTGTGTTGAAAATTTGAACAACAAATTGAACTTGGCGATACTCTTCATTTGTTGGTCTGCGCACATTGCAAAAACAGCATCAAGTACATCGACGCGTTTCTTCTCTAGGCGCCTGTTTGTCCGCTCTTGATCTTGTAGATTCGGAGCAAATCGGAATTCATGCGCCGTATGACGAAGACGGGGGCGAGATTCCCAAGCGCAAACTTCTGAGATTCGGTGTACCGCGTGAAGAACATGACGTACGTGGATTTCGCCGAGCACTCGAAGGCAAAATCCTCTCTCCACTGATACCACGTCACGAGGACTCCGGCCGTCGGGACGCAGATCACGGGGTCTTGATCGGCATGTTCGATCAGCCACTCGATCCCCTGTTTGTACGTCGACCCCCAGTACTCTATCTCCAGCATCTGATCGATATTCTGAGGCATGAACGCGCGAAGAATTTCGTTTCGATACGCACCTTCGTACGGGTGAAGAAGGATGACCTCGTGAAGCAATGAACCGAGGAGAAGAACAGAGACGATGGCCGCCGTGACTCTCGGCTTTGAGACTTTGCGCGAGAGCAGTATCAGGAACGCATCAAAACCGATCGCGGCAACCGTAGCGATGGCGGGAAGACAGAAGAAAAACTGCCGCATGCTGTCGTACCGCACGAGGCCGGATTTGATACTCAGAGCCAATGGAAAGGCAATCCAAAGCAGAAGGAGCACGGTCGAAGGATTGCGTGATGCCTGCCGAAATCGTCGCGCCAACACCGCAAACCCGAAGAACAAAGAACCGACGGTCAGAAGAGGCATGACGCTCAAATACTCAAAAGGAATGTAGAACCACGGCAAGTCCGCACCCGCATACTCCTGAGCGAAAAACAACACTCTCCCGGGCCAAAAATCCGTCTGCAGGAAGAAGCTGAATGAACGCACGATCAGCATGGGATCCCCCCATGCGGACGGCCACGCCACGTACATGCCGAGCACAATCAAAACGGACGTCAGCGCCATCGTGACGATCTCTGTTTGGACAACCGAACGATTCAGCCTCTGATGTTTCTCGCATGCCAGCCACACAAGATAGCTGATGCCGAATGCAGGCAGCATGACCAAAGCGAGGATTTTCACCGCCAAGCTGCATCCCAGAATCAAGCCCACCAATGCGAAATCCCGTCGTCTCCCCGATCGAAACGCCCGCTGCAGCATGCAAACGCTGAGAAGGATCGCCGTAAGAAGCGGAATGTCTTTCGGATTGTAGTGTGCGTGCGCGATGAAGTTCGGAAAGAAGGACAGAAAAATCACGGCGAAGATGCCGACGCGAAGACCTGCAAGTCTCGAAGCGAAGACGTATGTCAGACCGACCGCAATGCTTGCGGTCAAAAGATTGAGCACGTGGTTGGATGCCGTGAAAGACAGAAAATGCGCATGATAGAGCCACTCCGACAGTCGAAAATTGAGAAAATAATACGATGGGCCGTAGTTGATCCCGTGGCCGGGCATCATGTCGAGCACACTTCGATCGCCGGTATGCAAGAAGAGTGCGAACACTTTCCCCCAGTTGCGATGGATGGGCTCATCCCATGTCACACCGTAGTCATCGATGAACGAAAACTGAATCAGGAAGAACGTCAGACCGAAACCTGCGGCCACCAAAAATGTTCGATGGGCGTTGAAAAATCGGAGCGCGCGTTGCAAAGAAAAACCTGTGTTCATCGCAAACAATCGTAGCATGAATGGTGTCTCTCAAACCGACTACTGGTGCGGATTCAAGAGCCCCGCGCGTGTCTCACGCGCCGGACGTTCGTTCAACATGCGATGGCAGAGATCGAGGTACGCAGCTTCCGCGGTCTGCGGACAAGCATTGTTCCGAAGTTGCGAACGGAGCGTCTGACGCTGGGACTCCGTCAAATCAATCATGCGAAGCTGAACCGCTGCGGAAGAAGGAGCGGAAGATTGAACCGCTGTGGGACTGCACGGAGGGAGAGATGACACAGAACTGGCTGCGGAGCTTTGAACCGAAGAACTGCGAACGGGTGCGGCGCGATGCATCGTGCTGCGATGGAGGATGAACTGCACGGAATCGAAAAGACTTGTTCCCATGAAGCCCGATTGATGAACCGCGGTTTCATTGCGATCGACAGTGCTTTGAGCAAATGAAGGAGCAACGCCTGCCGCGAAAAGCGGAGTGGCGATGGCGACGAGTGCGAGTGCGAGCGAAGGCTCGGACTTTCTCTGCTGTTTCTTAGACATAGATTGATGTTGGTATGACAAGAACAGTATACACCGAAAAACTCCTTCGAGACAGACACCTCTAAAGCAAGCCGACAGACTTTCTTACATTGTCAATTGTCTGCCCCGCAATCACACGCGCTTTTTTCGCACCCTTGAAGATCACTTCTTTGACATACCCCTGATCTTTTTCGAGTTGCTCGCGTTTCTTTCGCATCGCGCCGAAATAGTCGAGATACGTGGCAAAAAGCGCTTTTTTGGCATCGCCGTAGCCAAATCCTCCGCCTCGGTACTTCTCCGCAAGAGTCTGCCTCTCGTCGGCATTCAAAAACAAAGAGTGGATTTTGAACACGGTGCACGCATCGGGGTCTTTCGGTTCCTCGACGCCTTTCGAATCCGTGACGATGCCCATGATGGACTTCTGAATCTCTTTCTCCGTGCCGAAGAGCGGAATGGTATTGCCGTAACTCTTGCTCATCTTCTGGCCGTCAGTGCCGGGCACCACCGCGACGTCTTCGCGAATCACGGGCTCGGGCACGACAAGCGTCTCGCCGAAAGCGTTGTTGAATTTGATGGCGATGTCGCGGGCGATCTCGACATGTTGTTTCTGATCTTTGCCGACCGGCACCGTATCCGCGCCGTACAGAAGAATATCGGCGGCCATGAGCACGGGATACGTGAAGAGGCCGACGCTCGCCGCGATGCCTTTTTCCAGTTTGTCTTTGTAACTGACCGCGCGTTCGAGAAGCCCCATCGGTGTCACCGTGGACAAAATCCACATCAGTTCGGTGTGCTCGGGCACGTGCGACTGAAAGAAAACGATGGCCTGCTCAGGATCGAAACCGCACGCGAGCAAATCAAGAATGGCGTCGCTACGATATTGACGAAGAAGCTTCGGATCCTGCACGGTCGTGAGTGCGTGCAAATCAACGATGAAGTACAAGCTCTGATCGGCGGTGGCGACGCAATCGATGTTCGGCTTCATCGAACCGAAATAATTGCCGAGGTGCAGCTTGCCGGATGGCTGGATGCCCGAAAGCGTTCGCATGGGCGAAGTGTACCAGTCTACTGTCTGAGCGTCTTCAATTTCTTGAGCACGATGTCGAATGCGCGCGGAACGGGTGACTCCACGATCACTTCTTTGCCCGTGACGGGATGCGGGAACGTAACGCGACTGGCGTGAAGAAAGAAGCGATGAAAATGCAAGAACCGCTCGATGTTCCGGTTGGCTTTCTTGTCGCCGTACACATCGTCAAGAATGAGCGGGTGTCCGATCATCGACATGTGACGACGAATCTGATGACGTTGTCCTCGCTCGAAACTGAGCTCCACGACGGTGACCGGCCCGAGCTTGTCGATCGTCTTGTAGTGCGTCGTGGCGGGAACCATGCCGTCTCCGCTGCGTGCCGGCAAACGGTAATCGATCGTCGCTTCGACTTTTTTCGGTATGCCGAGCACGATGGCGCGATAGTCTTTGCGCCAACCCGCGAACTTGGCGGCAAGGATCGTGGCGAGGACGGCGCGAGATTTCGAAAACACGACGACACCCGACGTCTCGAAGTCGAGACGATGAATCGGCACCAGGCCGGGGTAATCTTTCTTCAGAAAATCAAGAAGCGGCAGCTTGTCGACCTTGCCTTTGCCGCGCACGACCAGTTCTCCGCCGAGTTTGGTCACGGCGAGAAGCCACTGATCCTCATAGAGGATGCGATCGGGTGCGATGGACATAGAATGAGTATAGCTGCTCTTGATTATTTCCCATCAAAGTCCCACCCGCGATTGCTCGGCTCTCCAAAGTCTGTCGTCGGATGGCCGAGAGTCGAACGAAGTCCGAGGTCCCCCGCCAGCTTCTGTCCGAAAATCATCTCCGCGACTCGGGTGCGGATGGAAACATCCAAAGCACGAATCTCCCGAATGATTTCATCCGTCTCACCCCTGAACTCGACGCGAATTCGCAATTCTGCTTCCCGAGCGGTCTCGGGTGTCGGACGGAAAATCTTCACAGCAAAACTTGCAGCGTCCGCGCTGAAATCATCGGGAGCAAAAGCGGGAACTGACGTGTTCATAAAAATATTATAAATTATTAATTAATTATGTCAAATACAATGTCTGTCTGAAGAAACAGTGTGCCAGACAAAAAAAGACGGACTTTCGTCCGCCAGTTTTCCGTGGAATCGAAGACTTATTTTTGTGCGGCAAGCGCGGCGTCGAACGCCTGCTCGACATTCACTTTCAATGTCTGGCTGCCGTTCTTCGCGATCGCATCATTGATGGCGGACACGATGCGTTGCGTCTGACCGACCGCATCGGTGACGCCGGAACAGCCGACCTGCTGCGTCTGACAACGAACGGTGGTCACTTCGACGAACGCCTGCGTGTCACCGAGCATGTCCGTGAACGTCGACGTGGAAATGCCGGCATCCTTGAGAACGGCAAGCGTCGAAGGAAGCGCCGTAAGAATGCGCTTCGTGGAATGGAAGAGCTGCGAAGCACTCGGAGCGTTCTCGGCTTCAGCCGTCATGATCGCATGATTTTTGACATACGTCTGAGCGGAACGTGCGATGTCTGCAACCTTCGCGGCGGCGGCCGCGAGCTGATCTTTGCCGGTTATCGGAGCATTCACACCGTCGAGAACAGCCTGAGCCTCCGTGACTTTGCCGAGGAAGAACTCACGCTCTCCTGTTGTCACGCGATCCATGTCCTTCAAGATCACGAGCCTCTGGGTCACGTCCCTGATGCCGCTCAACACTTTGTCGCGGTTCTGAGGAACAACGGCGAAGTACTCGTCGAGAACACCGACGATCTTCGCGTGTTCAACGGGAGTCTCCGTGACGGGAAGAGCCTGCTTCAGTTGATTCGCAACGTCCTCCGGCAGCGAATCGATCGTTGTCGAAGGTGCGGAAGACTGGAGATCTTCGATCACCTTCTCGCGGATCTTGTCCTGATGCTCATCGCAACGCGTGCGATCCGTCACCCACGATTCGTCGGATGCGAAACATCCTTTCTCATCATCTTTCATCGCGACAGATGCGGTGCTCGAAGAGATCGTCTGCGTGTCGGAGGCAGCAGCGTGACCTCTCGTATTCAGCCAGCCGTGCGTGCGATCATCAACACGCATCCAGATCCAACCTTCTCCGTCCTTCCAGATCCACGCCCAACCGTTCGAATACGTCTCTTCATCAACGATGAGCTTCCAACCGTCCTTTGAGCTCCACGTCCACCGGTTGCGACGATTGTCATGCTGATAACCGGTGTCCTTCGAATGATCATCCGTTCCATCCTTTCCACCTCCTGCTTTATTATTATAATCGCTGGGAGACGCGCTCATATCCCCTGAGTAGTTGCCACCACCCAAGCCACCCAAGTCAGGGTCATCCGCATGCACCTGCGAAAGATACACGCCGAACGGAATGAGCAAAAACGCGCATTCCAAGGCGACAAAAATAGATGATTGACGCGAGATCTTTTGCATAAAATGTGGTGTGGATTTGATGCCATTATACAATAATTTATAAATAAAAGCCAGTGAAGCGGCATTAAGATTGTTTTTGTGCTATAATAAACAGATTTTTTGCTCTCGTGGAAGCCAACACCAACACACCGACGGCAAAAAAAACCGCACAAGATCTGGCGGTGCGTGCCGTCACGCTGACGTTGGCATTCGCGCTGTCGATGATGCCGATCTCCTTGCTCAGCATCTATTCGTATCAAATCGCCTCGCAGTCCGTGCAAGAAATAGTGCAAGCGGAGAACGTCACGCTCACGGGGAACCTCGCATTGCTGCTCCAGCAGGAGATGAGCAAAGCGATCTCGCTGACCGAAGCGTTCGCAGGCACTCCAGGGACGGTGAAAGCGCTCGCAAGCGGCGACCAATTGGTGCTGACCACGCGCCTCAAAGCGTTGACCCTCTCGTTCCCTTCAATACAACGCGCGATCATCACCGACGTGAATGCCGTCATCAAAGGCGTGTATCCGACCAGTGGCGAAACGAATCAACTCTCCGCGACGATCACGCGCACGATCGAGGAAGTGCGAACAAGTGCCAAGCCGTCGGTGTCGGGCGCGTACGAAAGCGAAAACAAGTCTTCAAAAGTCATCGCGATCTCCGCGCCGATCTCGGAGAGCGGCTCGGTGATCGGGGTCGTCACCATGGAATACCAAGCCAAACAAATCAGGAAATGGCTGCAAAATATCGAACTGCCGAAGGGCGGATCACTGTTTCTATTGGATCAAAACGGAAACGTCGTGGCTCATCCCGCCGAAGGATCGGGCGGCGAACTGATCGGAAATTACGCGACGCTCGACATCATCAAGAAAGGGCTCCTCGGCGCCACATTCACGGCGGAATACGTCGATCCTCTGGCCAAAGAAAAAATGGTGGCGTCTTTCCTGCCGATCGTCGTCGGCAAGCAAACATGGCTGATCGTCGCTGAGAAACCGACATCGCTCGCGTATCGCGATCTGTATCGGGTTCGTCAGAACATCGGACTCGCGGGCGGCGTGCTCTCGCTACTGACGCTCGGCATGGTCATCGGACTCGGCCGACTGAGCAAGCGAAATCTGCGATTGAACCGGGAGCTCTCCGAGAAAAACTTATTGCTGCGCGAGAGCGACTCGATCGTGCAAACCTCAAACGACGCGATCATCGGATTCCTCAGAGACGGACGAATCCGCACATGGAACGCCGCCGCCGAGAAAATGTACGGCTGGAGAAAAGACGAAATCGTCGGACAGTCGATCGCGATGCTCGTGCCGGAAAAACAGCGAAACGAACTCGCGGAGATGCTCTCGACAGTGACTGCGGGGCAGACCATCCAGAATGCCGAGACGATGCGACTCTGCAAAGACGCGAAAGAACTGCCGATCTCGGTGACACTGTCGCCGATCCGGAGTGACGCAGGCGAGATCGTGGCGGTGTCTTCCATCGACCGTGACATCACGGAGCGTAAAAAGATCGAGCACATGAAAGACGACTTCATCTCGTTCGTGTCACATCAGCTGAAAGCCCCCGTCACGGCCATCCGCTGGACGCTCGAAATGTTGCTCGCCGGAGACTTCGGCCCTCTGCCCGCAGACATCAAAAAGCCGATCGAAGACATCACCGTCGTGAACGCGCAAAACTACAGTCTCATCAGCGACATTCTGAACATCTCGCGCATCGACCGCGGCGTGATCGCCGTGGAGCTGAAACCGATTCCGCTGAAAGAAGTCATGGAACGTGCTCTTCGCGATTATCGCATCGCCATCGAAAAACAAGGACTCTCACTCACCGTCCTCGGCACGGAACAGAACATCGCGGTGAGCGTGGACAAAGAAAAAATGGCCGAATCCGTGACGAACAGCATCTCGAATGCGATCAAACACACGCCAAAAGGCGGCATCACCGTTCGCATGTACCAAGAGGGAGCATTCGGCTGCATCGATGTCTCGGACACAGGCGAAGGCATGCCGGCAGAGATGGTGAAGAAGCTCTTCACCCGCGACCAAGTCCTCGGCGGAGGCGCGACTGCCGAGAAGAGCGCGGGACTCGGCCTCTACATCGCCAAGCACTTCATGGAAATCCAAGGGGGCACCGTATCCGTCGCCTCGACCCCGGGAACCGGAACGACATTCACGTACCGAATCCCGCTTGCGGGAGCAGACTTGAATAAAAATCAATAATATTGTATAATATGAATAGTACACACATACCAATCCATACCATGAAGCTCCTCCGCACACTCCCCTTCGCGATGTTGATCTTGGTCCTGACGACCACGATCGCCCGCGGATTCTATGACGAAGTCGACGCGTTGAAGAAAGAACTCGCGGTCTACGAGACGGCGCACGCAACGAACTTCGCGGATGTGCTTCAAGAAATGGATCAGATCAGCGGATCGGTCTTCACGGACGTCGGCAGCAAAGACTGGTTCCAGCCGTACGTCGCATCACTGAATGAATGGAGCATCGTAAGCGGATACAAAGATGCATCCGGCAAACAGACCGGCACGTTCAAGCCGTCGAATCACGTGACGATTGCGGAAGCATTGAAGATGACGCTCGAGGCCGCCAAAGTCGACCAGAGGCTCTGTGTCGGCACGCCGACCCACAAGGAAGCAGTCGGTCACTGGGCGCAGATGTACGTGGTCTGCGGTGAAAAGCTCGGCATGCGCGTGCTGAAGACGGATGCGTTGGACTTGAATCGCACCGCTACGCGCGGCGAGATCGTCGCGATGGTCGACGACGCGTTCGGCGACAAAGTCCCGTCGCTCTATTCGGAATTCAAAGACACGACCCGCACGCAATACGAATCCGACATCGCCTTCGCGACTCTTCGCGGCATCGTCAGCGGCGACAAGGACGCAGCGGGCAACTCACTGAAGACCTTCCGCCCGAACGCCGCCATCAACCGCGCCGAAGTCAGCAAGATCGTCTACCTTCGTCTCAAAATCGAAGCTCGCAAACAGCTGGCTCTGAAGGGTGCAACACCCGCGATCTAACGTCTCCACGTGGAATCCAGATGCCCGAGGCTCCTCTCCGGAGCCTCTTTTGTTTGGGACAAAACCCAGAGCGTGTACGCGCCGAGCATGGTACCGAGCGGAAAATCGAGTATCCCGAGCAACGCGAACACATACGCCAACCCTCGGGCGTAACGATGCGCCCTCAAGAATGCGATGCCGGTAAGCAGCGTACCGACCGATGCGAACGCAAGAAGCCCGAGAAGCAGCGTGCCATAGCCCGCATCAATGAGGATTTTCTGCACGTCGGGACTGAAGCTGCCGGGCGCATGCGTGAAAATCGCATAACCGAACCATGCTGTAGCGATCAGGGAAAGAACGCCCATCACGAGGTACAGCCAGCCGAGGACTTTGAGGTGGACGTTCACTCCCACAGTCTACTCCGAGCTTTGATTTTCGCACGATCAGGTTAGAATCACGCCGCATGGATCAAGCAATCGTCAGTCGCAACTTTGGAAGATGGAACACGGCGCTGCAGTCCCGCGTCGCCGCGAACATGAGCGATCTCTACGCGCCCGACTTCATGTTGCTGCCGACGATCCTCGGCAAATTCATCCGCGACAAAGCGGGCGCAGACGCGTATTTCACACTCTTTTTAAGCCAACAGCCACACACGGAGATCATCGAAGAAAAACATCAGGACATCACGCCCGAATGCTATGTGCACGCCGGAACATATCGATTCACGTTCGATCTATCGGTCAAACGCGCTTCGCTCGACGCACGTTTTACGTTCGTATGGCAGCGATACGGAGAAGAGTGGCTCATCCTGCATCATCACTCATCGCAAAAGCCCGCGGGATAGAAAAACGATGGTGGACGATCTCGGGATCGAACCGAGGACCTTGCGAATGTGAATCGCACGCTCTAACCAGCTGAGCTAATCGTCCGATGCTGTGAAAGATACTGCCTCCGACTGACTCGCGTGACCCTTTCTCGTACGCTTGCTTCGCAAGCTGGGCCAGCTGAGCTCATCGTCCGGAGCCGCGAGATCGTACTACGTTTTCGGTCTTCTTGCATCTATCGAATCAGACGGATTCTGACTACAATCCGTCCATGAATCGATCGCTCACGATCATCTACTCCACGTCCACTGGGCACACGGAGTTCGTCATCGACGCGCTGATCGAACATGTGAGGGTGAAAAAAAAGGATCTACACATCGTGAAGCAGCGCGCCGAAGTCACGAAACCCGAGGATCTGACGAAAGCCGACATCCTGCTGCTCGCGTGCGGTTCGTGGAACACGGGCAACGTGGAAGGTCAGTTGCAGCCCTACATGTACGATCTCGTGAACGGCCGCGGACAAGAGGCTGATCTGAAAGATAAGCCCGCGGCGGCCATCGGCCTCGGTGATGAACGCTACCACTACACCGCGCGCGCGGCGGAAAAGCTCACGGAGTTTTTGACCCAGAAACAAGCCAAGATTTTGCTTCCGACGCTGAAGGTCGTGAACGATCCGTTTGATCAGGCGACCAAGGTGCTGGCGTGGGCCGATGAACTCTTGAAGCAAATCGACAAACTGCCGTCCGCCCCCGCACCCGCAAAGAAAAAATGAGCCGCGTCTCGCTCAAAATCGTCGGCGCGTCCGGACAGGGCATCGACTCCGTCGGCGAAATCATGGCCAAAGCGCTGAAGCGCAGCGGGTACTGCGTGTTCGGCTACCGCGAGTATCCGTCGCTCATCAAAGGAGGGCACGCCAGTTATCAGCTCGATTTTTCGAACGAAGCGGTCGAGAGCTCGGAAACAAAAGTGAACGTCGTGATCGCACTCAATCATCACGGTCTCGAGCACAATGTACCGGAGCTGAAACCGGGCGGCATCCTCATCCACTCGACGGATGTCTGGACCTTCCCGAAACCGCTTGCCGATCTCATCGAACGACTTTCGATTTCCGTCGTGCATTTGCCGATCGAGAAGATCCTCGCCGAGCTGAAAGCCAAACCGATCCTCGCGAACGTGGTGCTCTCCAGCTTCATCTGGGCGATCCTCGGTCAGGACGAAAAGAGCATGAAAACGATGGTCGGCGAACGCTTCGCGAAGAAGAAAGATCTCTTGGATCTCAACATGCGCTGCATCGAAGAAGGCTTCCGTCTGCGCACGGAACATCCCGAGCTTTCCGTCTCGGTGCCTGCCGCGAACAAAGTCTGGAAAGATCAGCTGCTCATCACGGGAAGTAAAGCGATGGGCCTCGGCGCGGTGCATGCGGGAGTCCGCGTGTACGCCGGGTACCCGATGACGCCGAGCAGTCCCCTCCTCTCGTACATTGCGGCAATCCAGAACGACACGGGCATGGTGATCAAACAAGCCGAAGACGAGATCACCGCGGCGCAATTCGTCTCCGGCGCGATGTTCATGGGCACGCGCGCGCTGACGGCCACTTCGGGCGGAGGATTCGACCTTATGAGCGAAACACTGTCTCTGAATGCGATCATCGAGAACCCGACTGTCTTCGTCCTCGCGCAACGTCCGGGCCCGGCGACGGGACTGCCCACATGGACCGGGCAAGCCGATCTGCTGATGGCGATCCACACCGGACACGGCGAATTCGCGCGCTGCGTGATGAGCGTCTCGGACAGCCAAGACGCGTTCGATCTCATGAACGATGCCTTCAACGTCGCCGAAGAATTCCAGATCAGCACGATCGTGCTCACGGACAAACACATCGCCGAAGCCCTCTACACGCAAGCTCCGTACAACCAGAAAAAAGCCAAGATCAAGCGCGGTCTGCTGGTGACCGATCCCGAAAAACTGAAGAAGCTCACGGGCTCTGATCGCTACGACCCGAGTGCCAAGAACGGCGTGTCTCTGCGCTGGGTGCCGGGAAGCGTCGCCGCGACCTACGCCGCACAAGGCGACGAGCACAGCCCCGACGGCACCGTCGACGAGACGGCTGAAAATGCCAAAGCACAGATCGACAAACGCATGCGCAAAGTGGAAGCGCTGAAAGCGTCTCTGCCCGAACCCGATCTGTACCGCGCGACGAAAGGAACGATCGAACTCGTGAAGAAAGACGACGCGTTCGCACCCGACATCCTCCTCGTCGGTTGGGGCAGCACGAAAAGCGCGATTGTCGATGTGCTCAAGCTGCTTTCAACGGAAGAAAACGCTCCGTCGATCGGCTATCTGCATTACACATACCTCTGGCCGCTCAAAACCGAACGCTTCTCCGCACTCTGCTCAAAAGCGCGCAAGACGGTGCTCGTCGAAGGGAATCACCAAGGCCAACTCGGCATGATGATTCGCCAGGAAACCGGCACACCGATCGCGCACAAGATTTTGAAATACGACGGTCGACCGTTCTACTTCGATGAACTGCTCAGCTTTGTCCGTTCCCACCTCGCGTAATGCCGATCCCGCTTGAGAGCACCGGCCCCTCGATGAAGGATTATCACTCGAGCAATCGCTGCACGTGGTGCGACGGTTGCGGCAACTACGGCATCTGGACGGCGGCCAAGGAAGCGCTCGTGGATCTGAAGATCGCGCCGCATCAGGTGCTCCTCTGTTATGACGTCGGTTGTCACGGCAATGCGTCGGACAAACTGGAAGGCTATCGTTTCCACGGACTGCACGGGCGCGTCCTGCCCTTCGCCGCGGGAGCCAAACTCGCGAATCCGAAGATCCCCGTGATCGCGTTCGGTGGCGACGGCGCGAGCTTCTCAGAAGGCGTCGGGCATCTGGTGCACGCCGTACGGAGTCATTATCCAATCACGTTCGTCCTGCACAACAACGGCAACTACGGACTCACGACGGGACAGGCAAGCTCGCTCACGCCGCAAAATCAGCCGATGAATACGTCACCGAACGGCATCCCCGAACATTCGTTGAACTCGATGGACTTCGTCTTCTCTCTCGAGCCGACCTTCGTCGCGCGCGGATTCTCCGGTGACATCAAACAAATGAAAGCAATCTTGAAGGAGGCGATCAATCACCGGGGCTTCGCGTTCGTCGACATGCTCCAAGCGTGTCCTACGTACAACCACTTCGCCACGCACACCATGCTGATGGAGAAATACTACAAAGTGGAAGACGAAGGTCATGACGCATCGGACTTCAAAAAAGCACGTCAGTTGGCAGTGGACACGAGCAAACGCATCGCGACAGGCATCCTCTACAAGCGCGAAGACGTGCCGAATTTCTATGAAAGGCTCCTGCCGAGGCAAGGCAAGACCACGACGCCCGTGCAGGAAGTCGAAAAATTCGACGTCACGAAGTTGATGGCGGAGTTCGTCTAGTCTTCAGAGTGCGCATCGACCGCTCCGCTGCAAACGAGGATCCCGTTCTTCGGAAAATGTGACGGATCCGTGTGCAAATAGACTCCTCCCGGCAATCCGACGATCAAGCTGCTGGCATTCTCATAGCGAATGCGGATTCTGGTGGAAGCGGGAACGATGACCGTGTTTTCAGAAAACGAAAATTGATAATCCGAAGCCGTGACGACATCCAGCGTGTTTTCGCCGCTCTGCATTCCCGTCCACATCCTCGTCACATCAGCCAAATAAATACGGCGTGTTTCTTCGGGCGACTCTTCCAAGATATCCAAATGTCGCGCCCACAATTGTTCGAGCTGAGCTCGAATCGCATCCGACATGGCGCACACATGCAAGGCGTTGACGGTATCAATCACGCGAGGGAATGACGCGAGAGACATGCGCAAAGCACTGATATCAGACTGAATTTTCGTCATCCTGATATCTTGAGCGGGCGTCGGCGAGGCAATCGACTGGAGCTCAAGCGTGATGTGACTCAGCTCGTCGCTGATCTCCCTCGGAATGGACAATGCGTCTTCGATCATGCGCTGATCATCCCCTTTCCGCGGCCATGGTCAAAAACAATCGATGAACGGAGGATTCCCCGCGCACTTCTGCGTGAAAAGTCCCGATCATCACGTTACCTTGTCTGAGAAGAACGGATGATCCTTGATGCTGCGCAAGCACTTCAACGCCTTTGCCAAGCCAAGAGATCTTCGGCGCGCGGATAAACGCGACCGGAACCGCATCTTTGATGCCGCGAATCTTCAGCTTGGCCTCGAAACTGTCGACCTGCGTGCCATAGGCATTGCGATCGATGATCACGTCGATCACACCGAGCGTCCGCGGAGCATTCTTGCCCGTGGCTTTGCGAGCCAATACGATGGCTCCCGCGCACGTGCCGTAGACGAACAACGGATTCTTGGCATCTTTGAGCCGTCGCTGGATCTCGCGACCGACGCCACTCTCGGTCAAAAACTTCGCGATCACCGTGCTCTCCCCGCCGGGAAGAATGAGCGCATCGATCTTTGCAAGATCGTCTTTCGTGCGTATCTCCACCGACGGCACATGCAAAGCGTTCAGCACTGCGATGTGCTCCGCGAAATCCCCTTGAAAAGCTAAGACTCCGACAACCATACATGGAGTATACGTCTCCCTTCCCCCATCTCCCAGCCTCTTCCCCCGAAGGGAGAAGAGGAGCACCGCTCCACTGAAAAACAATCTTCGGCTTATTTCCCCTCTCCCCTCGGGAGAGGGGCTAGGGGTGAGGGAGAATTACATTCCCCTCTCCTGCATTTTCGTCTGCAAGGCGCCAATCTCCAGTCCCGCCATCGCGGCTCCGAGCCCCGTGGAGACCTCGAGGACTTTCTTGGGATCTTTGTAATGGACGGTCGCCTGCACGACGGCGGATGCCATGCGCTTCGGGTCTTTGGATTTGAAAATGCCGGAACCGACGAACACTCCTTCCGCGCCGAGCTCCATGAGAAGCGCCGCATCGGCGGGAGTGGCGATGCCGCCCGCGACGAACATCACGACGGGGAGCTTCTGCGCCTTCTTCACATTCAACACCAGCTCGATCGGGACGCGCTCTTCTTTGGCGTACGCCTTGAGTGCGGCGGGAGACGTCGATTTCAACGCGACGATCTCGCCTTTGATGAGCTTCAGATGACGAACGGCCTCGATGACGTTGCCCGTACCTGCCTCCCCTTTCGTGCGAATCATCACGGCGCCTTCAGAGATCCTGCGAAGCGCCTCGCCGAGATTCGTTGCGCCGCAGACGAACGGGACTTTGAACCGCTTTTTCTCGACATGATCGAAGGGGTCGGCGGGAGTCAGCACCTCGGACTCATCGATGAAATCGACATGCATCGCTTCCAGAAGCTTCGCTTCGTACGTATGTCCGATGCGCACTTTGGCCATGACGGGGATCGACACTGCTTTTTGAATCTCTTTGATGAGCTGCGGATCGCTCATGCGAGCGACGCCTCCCTGCGCACGAATATCGGACGGCACGCGCTCCAAAGCCATCACGGCGCACGCTCCGGCCGCTTCGGCAAGCTTGGCCTGTTTCGCGGTGACCACATCCATGATCACCCCGCCTTGAAGCATCTTCGCGAGGTCTGCGCCGGTGCGATTGGTGATGTTAAACAAAGAATCGACGATGAATTAGTTCGCGAGCGGAGCCGTGACGAACTCCGGATCGATGGAAAGGCGACTCTCTTCGGGAAGCACCTGCCCCTGATACTTGCTGAACGGTTTCAAGTTGTACGGAGTCTCGGCCGGCGACGACATCGTCTCGAACGCAAGCTGACACACTCGCATGCCGGGATAGAGCGCGACGGGCAGACGGTTCAAGTTGCTGATCTCGAGGGTGATGGTGCCGCTGAAGCCGGGATCCACGAAACCAGCGGTCGAATGCACGATGATGCCGAGGCGTCCCAGTGAGCTGCGACCTTCCACGCGCACGACGAGATCGTCGGGAACGGTGATTTTCTCCTGCGTGACGCCGAGAATGAACTCTCCCGGCTGCACGATGAACGGATCGCCGTCCGCGATCGTGATGATGCGCATGTTCTGGGCGAACGTTTTCGGATTTTTCGGGTCCAGCACGGCGTACTTGCTGTGCTCGTACACTTTAAAAACGTTACCGAGACGCAGATCCATGCTGCTGGCGTGGATGTACCGAAAGAGCTCGGTTTGGTCGGTCTCGACCTTCACTCTGCCGGACTCGATGGCCTTCTTGATGTCGCGATCGGAGAGAATCATTGGACGCCACAGTAGCACATCGGTACCTCGCTGGAGAAATAAAAAAATGCAACGAAACCCGAGAGCAATTCCCGAACCGTAATGTATACTCGTCTTCCCATGAGATCTTCAGAGAATTCAGAGTCCGGCACCGCCGTTGCCGACCGTGAAGAAACGAGTGAGAGCGATCTGCGAGGGCGCATGAACGCGGTGCATAACCGCGCGCGACAGTTCATGCAGACGCTGGTGAGGACGAAAGCGTCGGCGGCGCACGAAATCGACGGTCTGAAACACTATTTCGCAGGCATGCGTCTGAAGGAAAGCGGAGACGACGGCATTCGCCAGAGAGAAGTGTTTTTCCATGGGGACGGCGGCTCGGAAGGATGGGGAGCGAAAATGGAACGCGACGCCATCCGACTGTACGAAGAATTCACGAAGCGGATCGACGAAGCAACGTCAAAAAAAGCCATTTCTTCAGAATCAAAACGAAAATGGATCGAGCGATTCGAGAACAAGTCGATCGGTTTCAAAGCGAAGGAATACTGGGTGCGACACCAGATGCCGTACTACATGGAATCTTGGCAGAAAGCCGCGGAAGATCGCAAAAAACTCGCGGAAGACAAGGGGTTCAAAGATCTCGTCAATTACGATGCGCGCTTCGCCGTCATCGGCAAAGAAGATGAATTCTTGAACATGCACTTCGACAAAAGAAAAGGGTTGCTGGCCGAAGCCAGAGCCGCACTCTCGGCGGGCAACAAACTGCAGCTCGATCTCTACGCGAACGCACGAAGCCTGCTACAAGACGCCGCGAGCAGGGGCATTCTGGCGCACGGAAAAGTCGGGACGTGGTTGGAACGAGTCTTCAAAGGGAAACACGACGCCAAAAAAGTGAAACAATTCATTTCCGGCGGAGGAAGCAACGATCTGCCGAATCTCCTCCGACGCTGGGAAGGAGTGAAAGGACGATACGATCTCGTGGCGAGAAATTTCAGGAGCAAAGGCGGCGAGCAGCTGCCGAGAGGCGCCCATCTGGTCAGCGAATCGCAATTCCTGAACATGCACTACGAGCAACGCATGCACTACGTGGAGGAAATGGAGAAACGTCTCGATCACGGATCTGACCTGAGTCGCGAAAGCCCGTCTTTCGTGAAGATCCGTCACGCGATCGACTCGAAAGATTTCACGGAAGCGGGTCTCCTCATCGCCGATGCCAAAAGAGAGGCGCTCTCCGAAGAAAATCGGGCGCGTTTGGACTCCATGAGCCGCTTCGTGAAGCAATTCACGCCGAAACAAAACACCGATTCCATCGATGACGTGACGCAGGCAAAATTGCGTCTGGATGAATTGACGCACCAAGTCCCGAGCTCCATTCAACCGATGGTGATGCGGCTCCTCAGAGGCCGAAACGGCAACCGTTCGATCAATCAATTCCGTTGGATCGTCTACAACAACAAATGGTGCCGCAGCCACGGCCATCTCAATGATGATGTCGCCTTCAAAGGAGCCAGTCAGGATCACAAGGAGGAAACGAAATTCCGTGCGGAACGGGGAATGGATGTCGGCCGCCATGACGTGCTCGACGGTGAGACGGCAGACAAAGATTATATTCGAAAAAAAGAATTTTCCGATCACAAAGCCACCTACCTCCACGTGAATACGAACGGCGGAGCCCCGACGGCGCTCGGAGAGTGGCTGGAACGCGAACAAGATCCGAAAGTGCTCTACTGGACGACCTTCTGCGGCCACGAAGACGGCCTCCCGAAGGGCGAAAGTTGGCATAATGACCTCTTCGCAATTCTCACGGAAATGCGCGGATTAACGCGCAAAATCAACGGTTCGGGCTTCATGTACGCGGGCCCCAACCATCATCTGGTCGGGATGAACTAGGTGGAGACTTGCAAAAGGCAGCTCTTATGTTCAAAATGCCGTCACTATGAAAACCACCTCTTCCGTGTTTCCGGTCCTGTCCATCGCGCTCGCACTCAGCGCCTGTTCATCTCCAACCGTCACATTAATCGAGAAAGAAAACATGAACCCGATCACCGCATCGCGCTACGGTGACGAACTCGCCGACATGATGGCCAACCTCGTGATCAAAAACGATCCCGTGATCCAGAAACCGGGAATGAGAGCGCTCATCGACAAGGAAATTCAGTACGGCAAAAATATCGGGGATGAAGCGCGCAGCCTCCAAGAACGCGGGATGAAAGGCGGCATCATCGCTCTTGCGGCCGATACGCAAGGTTTGGTTCTCTCCATCGATGACATGCTCTATCTCTCGTCGGATTTCTTCGTGAAACCGGGACCGGATCTCCATGCCTACCTGACGACGGTCGTGGATCCGAGAGACGTGAGTTTCCCCGACAAAACGGCCATCGATCTCGGCGTGATCCAAAACGTCTACGGCGCCAGTCAATACGTCGTGCCGCACCAAAAAGATCCTGCACTCCTGCGGACATTCGTGCTCTTCGACAAGAAACTGTCGCTGCTCTACGGCTTCTCGCAGTTGAGCAAATAATCGAGCACTGAAAAACCCCCGACCGACGAGCGGCCGGGGTGTTGAAAATCCTAGAGAGGAACGTTTTTGGCGTCTTTCAAGGCGGCATCGATGGCGGCGCTGAGAGTATCCACGCCATTCTGGGTGACACGCTGACCGTTCACGAAGTACGTGGGAGTGCCCTGCACGCCGATCTTCTCGCCCGCGGCTTCTTCGGCCATGATCATCGCACTCTTGATCTCGGAGTTCACGCAACGATCGAAGAGGGTGACGTCCAAACCGAGAGTCTTCGCCCATGTGCGCAGCATCTCGGAAGACAAATCTTTCTGATTCAGATAATCGATGTCGACGAACTCCCAGAATTTGCCTTGATCCGCGGCGCACTCGGATGCCTGAGCCGCCTCGAAAGCGTTCTCGTGAATCGAACGCAGCGGGAACTGTTTGAATTCGAAACGAATCTTCGCGCCATACTTCTTCTCGATCGGCTGATTGATGAGTTTGTACGCTGCGCCGCACGCTGGACATTGGAAATCGCCGTACTCGGTGACCGTGACGCTCGCGCTGTCAGGGCCTTTCAGGGTGCGAGACGAAGCGGCGCTGAGTCCCGTGGTATCGACGCCGCATGCGCTGAGCGCAAACGTCATCCCGACGACGGAAACGATGGAGCTGATCTTCATTGGAACAAAGGGGAAAGACGCGGCCAGTGTACATGAACGGTCTGGCGGGCAGAAACCGTGTGTTATACTCTCCCTCCCGACATGGCTCTCTACCTCAAGTATCGGCCTCAGAGCTTCGCCGACGTGGTGGGTCAGGATCACGTGGTCACCACCCTTGAGCAATCCGTCGCCCAAGGACGCATCTCGCACGCCTATTTGCTGTGCGGCACGCGCGGCACGGGCAAGACATCCGTGGCACGCATCCTTGCGAAAACGATCCTGCTCCGAGGCATCGAAGACCCGGTGATCAAAGAACACATGACGAAAGGCATCGAGGAAGGATCCTTCGTGGACTTCATTGAAATCGATGCCGCAAGCAACCGACGCATCGATGACATCCGCGAGTTGATCGAAAAGATCAATTTTTCACCCGCGGTCTCGAAGAGCAAGGTCTACATCATCGATGAGGTGCACATGCTGACGAAAGAAGCGTTCAATGCGCTCCTGAAGACATTGGAGGAGCCTCCCGAGTACGCGTTTTTCATCCTTGCGACGACGGAGCTCCACAAAGTACCGGACACGATCCAATCCCGCTGTCAGCGCTTCCTCTTTCGTCGCGTGCGAGACGAAGACATCACGCGTCGCCTGCAATTCATCGTCGATCAGGAGCACATCAAAGTGGAGCGTGAAGCGTTGCGTGCCATCGCACGTCACGCGCTCGGCAGCTTCCGAGACGGCATTTCTCTCCTCGACCAGCTGAGCTCGCTCGAAAAGATCGGACTCACGGACGTCACGGAACGCATCGGCAAAACGCCGATGAGCTTCATGGAAGACATCATCGAAGCTCTTGCCGATCGGGATCTGACGACAATCAAAGAAGTGGTGGCGCACATCGAGGAATCCAACGTCCCGATCGACCTGATCGCCGCGGATCTGCTCTCGCTCATTCGCACGCATCTGCACACGGCCATTGAAAAAAAGGAGGATCCGTCCGGCTTCATCCGCATGACGGACGTGCTCCTCGAGTCCATCAAGAACATTCGACTCTCGCCCGTGCCCGCGCTCGTATTCGAATCGACGTTGCTCTCACTTTGCATGGCGAACGGAGAACAGCATGCGCATGAACGACCCTCCGCTCCGGCTCCGGTCGCAAAGCTGAAGCTTGCCGCGGAAGAAAAAACGAAAGCGACGATCGAGGCGGCGCCGAACATCGAGACGCCCGCTCCGAAGAAAAGCGCACTCGTGGAAGCGGAAGACCTTTCGGCAGAAGCGATGCTGAAGCATTGGCATGAGCTGCTAGAAGCCGTCAGTCCAGCGTCCGTGCGCATGAGCCTGAAGAACGGCAGTATCTCGGGGGTGAAGGGCGACACCGTCGAACTGACGTTCCCGTCGGCATTCCATCGCGATCGCGTGGCGGAGACGCACGCCAGCCGGACGATCGAAGACATTTTGCACAGAATCTTCAAGGTGACCGTCCGTTTGAAATGCACTCTGGACAAAGATTCCAAACCGATGACGACCGGTCCTTCGACGGATCTCGTGGAAGCGGCCGCGGAAGTGTTTGGAAACATGTAATCGATCACATGGAAGCCAAAGCCGAACTCCGCCGCGCCATCAAAGAAAGGTTGCAACGCCTGAGCGAAAACGATCGCCGCGTGGAGAGCCAAATCATTGTGCGCGAACTGAGAAAAATCCTGCCTCCACCGCCCGCACTCATCGCGCTCTTCAGTCCGTACGTCGACGAGCCGGATATCACGCCGCTCATCACCGAATTGCTGAAGAAAAAAAACGTGATCTGCATGGGGAAACTCGAGGCCAATCACATGGTGATGCATCACATTCGTTCAGTCGCGGACGTGCATCGGAATCCCGTGACCAACATCCTCGAACCGCGCGACGACTCCCCCGCCGAAGAAGGAAAAATCTCGGTTGCGATCGTCCCGGGACGCGCATTCACACAAAAAGGCGAACGCATGGGCCGAGGGAACGGCGGCTACGACGATTGGATCGCGGCGCAGAGGAAGCGATCTCCAAACACGCAATACGTCGGCATCTGTTTCGACTGCCAGATCGTGCAGGATCTGCCGACAGAACCGCACGATCAAGCGGTGGATACGGTCATCACGCCTTTGCATCGCTACGTTCGATGAGAAAAAGAAGAAAATCCGAGATCTTCGTTTGTTTCGGACCTCGACGTTCTTGTATGCTCGAAGCATGCCCACCTACACCGCACTCGAGAAGCAGGATCCGGATGTCTATCGCACCGTCGTCGGTGAGATGAACCGTCAAAAAGAAGGCGTCGAACTCATCGCTTCGGAGAACTACATCTCCCCCGCCGTCCTCGAGACGATGGGCACGGTCTTCAACAACAAATACTCCGAAGGATACCCCGGCAGGAGATACTACGCGGGACAGGAGTTCACCGATGCGGTGGAAAATCTGGCCATCGAACGCGCAAAGCAGCTCTTTGATTGCGCTCATGCCAACGTGCAGCCGCATGCGGGCGCCCCCGCCAACGTCGCGATGTATTTCGCACTCCTCGAGCCGGGCGACACCGTCATGGGCATGGATCTCAGTCACGGCGGTCACCTCACGCACGGTCACCCCGTCACCTATCTGACCAAAATCTTCAAATTCGTCCGCTACAAAATGAAAGACATCGAGACCGGAGAGATCGACTACGACGAAATGCGCGAAGTCGCCAAGAAGGAGAAACCCAAGATCATCCTCGCCGGCTTCTCGGCGTACCCGCGCGAGCTGAACTACGCGAAAATGAAAGCCATCGCGGACGAAGTGGGTGCGATCACGGTCGCCGACATGGCTCACATCGCGGGACTCATCGCAGGCAAGGCGCTTCGAAATCCGTTTCACGACGGTTTCGACATCGTCACGACCACGACGCACAAAACGCTCCGCGGGCCCAGAGGCGGCATGATCATGAGTCGGGATGCGGAACTCGGGAAGAAGATCGACAAATCGGTGTTCCCCGGTTTCCAAGGCGGTCCGATCATGCAGATGGTCGCGGCCAAGGCCGTGGCTTTCGGCGAAGCACTGAAGCCGGAATTTCAGGTCTACGCGAAACAAGTCGTGGCGAACTCGAAACATTTGGCAAAACACTTCATGGACAGAGGCGTGAAACTGGTCACGAACGGGACGGACAACCACCTCATGCTCATCGACTGCGTGAAATCATGGGACATCGGAGGAGGAGAAGTGGAGCTGCTCCTCGACCGGATCGGCATCACGCTCAATAAAAACATGATCGCCAATGACACGCGCAAGCCGATGGATCCGTCCGGCGTCCGTCTTGGCACCCCTGCGATCACGACCCGCGGCATGAAAGAAAAAGACATGGAGACGCTGGGGGATTTCATGCTGACCGCGATCAAAAACAGAAAAGATGAAACGGCGCTGACCGCGCTCCACGAAGAAGTAAAAGTTTTCTGCCGAAAATTCCCCGTCCCGGGCATCCCCGCCTGATCACCAATCTCTACCATGAAAAAAACCGTTCGCAGCCTGGGTTACTCCATCACCGGCCTTACGCATGCGCTGAAGAGTGAAGTGAATCTGCGCAGGTTCATGCTCGGTCACCTCCTCCTCATCCTGCTCGCGGTCTGGATCGGCATCGACTTGTTCTCCATCCTCCTCGGCACGATCGTCGCGGCATTCTTCACGGTGGTCGAGCTGCTCAATACCGCGGTCGAACGACTGGCGGACACCGTCGACGATTGTGAGAAGGCTCATCGCGGCGGCCACTACCATCCGGGTATCAAACTCACGAAAGACGTGGCGGCGTCGGCGTCGCTCATCGCACTCATCATCTACTGCTCGACTATCCTCCTGATCGCTCTGCCCTACGCTCTCTACCGTTTCTCCCCACAATAATGTCACTGTTCATCGCGACTCTCCTCGGATGCGTCGAGGGGTTGACGGAGTTTTTGCCGATCTCGTCGACCGGACACTTGATCCTGACCCAACGCCTCCTCGGGATGCAGAACACGGAAATGCTCGCGAGCTTCGACATCTCGATTCAGCTCGGCGCGATTCTCGCCGTCGTCATCGTGTATGCCAAAACCCTGATGCGAAATCGAAGAGTATGGCTGCCGATCGGCGCCGCCTTCGTCCCGACTGCGATCGTGGGAGCGATGCTCCACAAGGTCGTGAAAACCTACCTCCTCGGCAGCTCGACCGTCGTGTCGTGGTCTCTTCTCGTCGGCGGCATTCTCATCATCCTCTTTGAAACAACGTACCGCAGCGAAAAAGCTGACATTCATGACATCGAAAGTATCCCCCTTCGCACCGCGATCGGTATCGGTCTGTTCCAATCGCTTGCGCTGATTCCCGGAGTCTCCCGCTCGGCGGCCACGATCCTCGGCGGAATGCTTCTGAAGGTCGATCGACGCACGGTCGTCGATTTCAGCTTTCTCCTCGCCATCCCCACGATGGCGGCGGCAACGGGATTGGACCTGCTCAAAAGCTACCACTCCTTTACTTCGCATGACGCGCTCGCGATCGGGGTCGGCTTCGTCGCGGCATTCATCACGGCGCTGATTGCGATCCGCTGGCTGCTCGTCTTCATCCGCAGTCACTCGTTCTCACCCTTTGGCGTCTATCGTATCCTCGTCGGCCTCACGTTCTTGCTTTGGATCCGCTGAGCACATAAAAAAGCCGCACCCGACGAATGCGGCTCTTGTCATAGCCAGAATTATTGATTGATCGTCAGCGTCGCGCTTCCAGGCTCGGAGAGCGGAACGTGATTTGTCGGTGCGCTGAGCTGCAGATTGATCGTCTTGCCGCCGGAATAATCGGAGTGGTTCAGGAGCGGAATCGTGAACGTCTTGCTCGTCTCGTTGACGGCGAAGTTCAACGTGCCGCTGGTGGAAGTGTAATCGGTGCCGACCAAAGCCGAACCGCCGATCGTGGCGTAATTGACGCTGACCGCGCCGATGCCGCCGACATGATTGACCGTGATCGTGGCGACGCCGCCCGTGATGCTGGCCGAGTAACTCGACGTGCTGAACTTCAACGAGCCGGAACCGAGCACGGCGGATTCATCGTCATTGATCGTCACCTGAGCCGATCCGACGCCGATCGCGGCGCCACCCGTCGGCGAGTTCAAATTGATCGAGAAGGAACGGTTGCCGTCCACATTGCCGTTATTCGCGACGGGAATGGTGAACACTTTGGCGGTCTCGCCCGAAGCGAACGTGAATGTGCCGCTTGTTGCGCTGTAATCCGCTCCGGAACTCGCGGAACCGTTGATCGTCGTGTAACCGACGCCGACGGACGACGTGAGGATGCCCAAACGATTGACGGTCACGATCAAGGTGCCGGCATTCTCAGCGACGCCGTAGGCATTCGCGCTCAACGTGATCGTTGTCGCTGCGACTGAGCTGGCGGAAGAGGACACCGAAGCCGAAGAAGATGAGGGGACGTTCGGATCATTGATGTTCAACGTGATGTTGGACGGTGTGGCGAGAGTGACAGCACCCTTCGCATTCTTCAGCACGAGGTTGACCGTTTTCGTTCCGGTCGTCGACGTGTCGTTGCGGATGGTCATCGTGAGCTTCTGACTCGTCTGCTTGCTGGCAAAGCTCGCCGTGCCGGAAATCGGCTCATAGTTTTTACCGGCGACCGCCGTGCCGCCCGAGAATGAGTAGTCGACTGAGCCCGCACCCGTGTTGCCTCCCGTACGAACGACCAAAATGGTCAATTGGCCGCTGCTGATGTTTTTATCGACGTTGTACTGACCGATGTCAAAATGAACCGTGCCTCCCGGATTGTACGATGAGCTGGAACTCGACGTCGTGCTCGAACTGGAGGAAGAAGACGAAGAAGATGAGCTGACCGAAGACGAGGAGCTGCGGGAAGAGGAGGAGCTGATGACGGAAGAAGTCGTGCCCTTGATCTCATTGCGCAGTCTCTGGAAGAGAACGGCGACCTGACCGCGCGTCACCGGCTCGTCGGGCGCGAAGTGTGCGCTGTCTTTGCCTTTGATGATGCCAAGCTGATACATCTCGCCGATCGCATCGTCGGCGTAGGAATCAAAAGGCACGTCGCGGAAGATCGTGGAACCTTTGAAAGCGGCTCCGGCGACGGTCGTCGCAGCGACGCCGATGACGATACCCGCCGCAAAAACGGCAGGGAGAGTTTTGGAAAACAGATGCTTCATGCGAACTGGGGAAAGTGAAAAAAGAAAGAAAACTAATATTCGGACGCAAGTATGCGAAGAAACTTACACGCAAGCAATGGACAGACCTCCAAAGTGCGATCTGCTCAACGATCAGTACAGCCGTCCTCCGAGGGGCACTTCGCTGTCCGGTCGGATCAAGATGACGTTCCCTTGGCTGTCCGAAACGCCGAGAGTCAGCACCTCGGAGAGAAAAGGTCCGATCTGGCGCGGCGGAAAATTCACCACCCCCATCACAAGCTTCCCGATCAGATCCTGTTTCTGATACTTCGCCACGATCTGCGCGGAGGACTTTTTGACGCCGATCTCAACGCCGAAATCGATCGTCAGTTTGTACGCGGGCTTTCGAGCCTCGGGAAAATCCTGCACGTCCGTGATCTTGCCAACACGGATATCCAATTTGCCGAAATCATCGATGGTAGCCATGACGAAAGCCTAATCAAAGTCCGCCGATCCGACAAACAAGAACTGTCGTCAGTCCGTGACGCGTCACTGCGCCGCAGGCTTCGCTCCGCCGGCCTCTTTCTTCGCGACGGCCTCCAGCATCCCCTTGCTCGGAGGCGGCACTCCCCCGCTCGCGGTGAGCTTGGCTTCGAGATCCTTCAACTTGCCCTGCTCTTCGCCTGAGAGCGGGTCAGTAATCGCTTTCTTGCGAAGGGCGTTGAAGTCATTCGTCCACATCTCACGATCTCGCCATGCGCGATATTCCTCCAACTTCATGCCTTTCTTTTTGGCCTTCTCACGCTCTTCAACTTCCTTCTCCTTGGCTTTTCCGGCCTTCTCGACGATCTTGCGGCCTTCTTTGGCACTCTCGAGCCAACGGCCGATCTTCTCCTCCACGGACGCGCGCTGTTCACAATAACGCTCGCGGGAAGCGCGGCGAATGGTGGCGACGCGTTTGTCATCGATCGGCAGTCTCGGCGGCGCGAGCGTCGACACCGAGAACGGTTTGCTCGAGGTGCCGTCGACCATCAAACGCATGTACGCGTGATACTTCGGAAGACTGAGAATGTCATTCTCGACGACCATCTCCTCGAACTGAAGACTGAGCACTTCGGCATCGTCGGAGCCGACTTGAAAACTCACCATGGAACCCACGTTGCCGAACACGGCGTCTTTCAACGCGTCGCTGTTGTCTCCGAGCGTGAGCTGTCCGATGTACTGGTGCGCCAACGTCAAGTTCAAACGATACTTGCGAGCTTCGGAGAGAATCGTCGCGAAGGATTCGGTGGCGAAGTTTTGGAACTCATCGACGTACAGATAAAAATCTTTGCGCTCCTTCTCGGGGATGTCCGTGCGACTCATGGCGTCGAGCTGGAACTTCGTCACGAGCATGGAGCCGAGGAAGGCCGAGTTGTCCTCACCGAGATTGCCTTTGCTCAGATTCACAAGAATGATCTTGCTGGTATCCATCGCCTCGCGGATCGAGAGCTTGCTCGTGGTCTGACCCACGATGTTGCGGATCATCGGCACCGAGAGCAGCTGACCGATCTTGTTCTGGATCGCGGCGATGGCTTCGGTGCGGTATTTCTCGGACCAGTTGGCGTATTCGTCCTCCCAGAAACTTTTGACCAGTCTGTCCTCCAAGTGATCGGTGATTTTCTTGCGGAACACGTCATCGGAAAACATGCGCAAGATGCCGAGCATCGACTGTCCCTGACCCTCGATGAGCGCCAGAAGGGTGTTGCGAAGAATATGCTCCATGCGTCCGCTCCAGACGTCGGGCCACAGCTTCGTGAACACGCTCATGAGGCCGGAAACGACCAGCGGATACTGATCGGGGTCCTTCGCGGAAAGCATGTTGAAGCTCAAGGGGAAGTCGCGATCAGCGGGATCGAAGAGCACCACGTCATTCGTGCGACTGGCGGGAATGAAACGAAGCACTGCTTCGATCAAATCTCCGTGCGGATCGATCACCGCGACGCCTTTGCCCGCATGGATGTCGGAAAAAATCATGTTTTCGAGGAGCGTGGATTTACCCATGCCCGTTTTTCCGATCACGTAGATGTGGCGTCGACGATCATCGGGTTTGATGCCGAATTTCGTGCGGTGCCCGCGAAACACCGCTTCTCCGAGAACGGTGAGATCGGGAACCAGCTCGGGTACGGGCAGATCGACGGGCGGTTCCAGCTTCTTGCTGTAGACCCAATCGATGTTCGGCGTCTTCACGAGCGTGTTCGGAAAGTGCCAGATCGTCGCCAACTCTTCCTCGGAAAGCACGTACGGATACATGCGGAAGTCAGGCATCAACGTGCGAGAAAGATACGTCTTCTTCACTTTGAATTCGTTGCAATTCGGCAACGCGAATTGGCGATAGCTGCCCATCATCTCCCCGAGCTTATGCTGCGCGGCGACGGCTTGATCGGGAGGAGCGACGACGCTCATGCGAACATTGCAGAGATACATCAGGCGATTCACCTTGTCGATCGCGGCCGAGATCGGATCTTCGGCCTCGTGATTTCTGCGACCCGCCTTCAACGTCTCTTCGTGCGTGTCCATCTCGAATGAGGACGACTCGCTCAGAGTTTCGATGGAAGGAAGCTTGATCCACACGCGGAATCCGCCCATGAGCATGTTGAGCGGGAAATACACCCACCATCTCCAGCCGCGCGCGAGATGCACCGTCGCGAAGAATTTGGCATACGGCCCGAATCGCTTGGCCAAGCCTTCTTCCATGAGCGGAAGAAACTTGAGCACGCGCTTGCGGAATCGCCCTTTCAGAGGCTTGAAGACGATCTGAATGTGACCGCGCATCGCGGGATGCGGATAACGAACCAACGCGGACGTGATGCCGGCCATCGTGTCGATGGTCTGACGCGCCAGCATGTCGTCGAATTGCGGGTGTCGTTTGATCGGGAAAATCTCATGCTTCTTCAGGCGCAAATCCGACGTGAGCATGATCTCTCCGTCTTTCGGTTCCAGCTCCTTCGGATCCATCTGCTCGATGTCGATCTCGGGAAACTGACCGTAAAGCTGACTTTCAACGAGCGGCATGGCGCTTTTCGTTGCGCGAACGAAGAAACAAATCTTGCCCTGATACGATCCGATCTCAAACGACATCATGCCATCGAGACCCTTGAGCGAATGCAGCGCCGCGATCGCAGGCTCCAGATGGAGCGGCCCGCGTTTGCCGCTGACCTCGTCCGGATCCGGAATGGACGGACGAATGCGGAGTAAGCCGTGATCGGAGAGAGACGTTGCTATAAAAATGAATCGGAAAAATCGACTAATCGCGAAGCAAGCCTGCCACCATCTCGAGCGCCGCCGTGTTGTACGCGTAATCCATGCGAACGGGGCCGAGAATGCCGATGGCTCCGACCTCGCCTCGGATGCGATACTTCGTCACCATCATGCTGCAGCTTTCAAATTGCGGACACAGATCTTTGTCTCCGATGTAATACTGGACGGTGTCTTGGAGCGTGATGCCGCCGATCAAACTGGTGAGTTTCTTTTCCAGCACTTCCACGACACCGCTCACGAAACGATTGTCGGCAAGGAACTCCGGCTGACGCATGGCATTGCTGAGACCCAAGTAATACACCTGATCGCGATGCGGAACGGTCGCAAAACTGACATTCGAGGCCATGTTCGAAAGCAACGCGACTGCTTCGTACGCGCGCTCCCGATCTTTGTGCTGGAAATACTGCTCTTTCAGCTCGTCGAAGCGCGTCCGAACGGCTCTCTCGTGGGCCAGCGGTTTCATGAATTGCTGGACGTACATGCGGTATCCCTTCACCGTCGGCACGCGTCCCGCGGACGTATGCGGCTGATCGATGAAGCCTTCCTCATCCAAAACGCGCATTTCGTTGCGAATCGTGGCACCGGACACCGGAAACAAACCCGCCTCGATGATCTGATGCGATCCGACGGGGATCGCGGTATCGATGAACTGATCGATGATCGCCGCGAGAAGCTTCGCCTGACGGATATTCATACCCTCCGAGTATAGCAGAAAACGCTAAAAATAGCGATCTCTGAGCCATGCGACAGGCATGGACTATTTCTTGGAAGCCTTCTTGATCGCAGGTTTAACCTTGCGCTTCTCTTCGATGACTTTGACCTCCTCCTGCTTCTTCTTGCTGGCTTCGGCGACCTTGCGGAAACGATCGACACGTCCGGAGGCCATGAGACCGCGGTATTCACCGGTGTAGACCGGATGACAATGACCGCAAATTTCGACCTGCTGAGCCTTCACGGTCGTCGGGATGGCGTACACGGCATTGCACGAAACGCACGTGGTTTTCGCGTCGTCATGAACCTGTGGATGAAAACCTTTCTTCATAGAGCTGGGAGATTCTACGGAAATCAGACAAAGATCGCAAGCGGTCTTCTCAGGCCTTCTTTTTCTTCTTCGGCTTCTCCTCAGGTTCGGGCTCGGGAGGCTCCTCGATCTGCAATTGATCCTCTTCGGCGTTTTCAAGGCTTTCCTGCACCGCATTCGGATCGATCATGATCACGCTGGTCGAAGCCACTTTGTCGCCCGCATCGAGACGCATCACGATGACGCCCTGGGTGGCGCGACCGCGGCTCGGAATGTCCGAGAGATTCATGCGGATGGTCTGACCGTGCTTGCTGATGCAGATGAGATCGCCCTGATCGCCTTCTGCGAGGATGCTGCCTCCGACGATGTCACCGGTTTTGGCCGTGAGCTGCGCCGCTTTCACTCCGCTGCCTCCGCGACCCTGCAAACGATACAACGTCACGGGAGAAGACTTGCCGAGACCGTTTTCCATCACGACGAGCAACTGACTCTTGTCCGGGCTGCTCACGACCGCCGCTTCGACGACTCGGTCGCCGCTGCCGATCTTGATGCCGCGAACTCCCGCCGCGGCGCGACCCATGGCGCGCACCTCGGACTCGATGAAACGAATCGACTTGCCCTTCTTCGTGAGAATGAAGATCTCGTCTTTACCCGACGTCGCGACCACCCACTTGAGCTCGTCGCCGTCCGGCACTTTCTGGGCGATCAAACCCGATCGGCGGATGTTCTCGAATTCACTGAGCTCCGTGCGCTTCACCGTTCCTTCAACGGTGGTCATGAAGAGGTGCGTCTTACCCTCAAGTTTCGCCTTCATGATCGACGCGACTTTCTCACCGGGCTGCAACTGCAAGAGGTTCACGATCGCCTGACCTTTGGCGACGCGACTTGCTTGCGGGAGCTCGTACACCGGCAGCTTGAAGACGCGGCCCGTGTTCGTGAAGAACAACATGTCGTCGTGGTTGCTGGCGCTCACGATGCTCATGATCTCATCCTCATCCTTGGTCGTCATGCCCTTGATGCCCTTGCCGCCGCGATTCTGAGCACGGAACTGCGCGGGGCTGAGGCGCTTCACGTAACCGAGCGTGGTGAGCGCGACGATCATCGGAGCGTTCGGGATCGTGTCCTTGGCGGAGAATTCACCGACGGCATGCGCGACGATGACGGTGCGGCGATCGTCGCCGTATTTCTTCGTCACTTCGTTGAGTTCTTCTTTCATGATCATGTCGACGCGCTTTTTGTCTTTCAAAATCGCTTCGCATTCCTTGATGAACGCGAGCGTCGCCTTCAGTTCGTCTTCGATTTTCTTGCGCTCCAGACCCGCCAAACGTCGCAGCTGCATCTCCAAAATCGCTCCCGCCTGAATCTCGCTGAGCTTGAACTTTTTGATGAGTGCGAACTTCGCGTCATCTTGGGAGTGACTCTCTCTGATGGTCTTGATCACGGCGTCGATATTGTCGAGCGCGATCGTGAGTCCTTCGAGAATGTGTGCTCGCTCTTTGGCGCGATCGCGATCAAATGTGACGCGACGCGTGATGATCGTGCGACGATGATCAATGAAAATCTGGAGGAATTCCTGCAAGTTGAGGAGCTTCGGCTGCAATCCGTCGGCAAGAGCGATGCAGTTATAACCGAAACTGGTCTGCATGTCCGTGTGCTTGTAGAGCTGATTCAAAATCTTCTGCGGATAACTGTCCTTCTTGAGCTCGATGATGACGCGAATGCCTTCGCGATCGCTTTCGTCGCGAATGTCCGAGATGCCTTGGATCACTTTATCGGTCACGAGCTCGGCCACTCGCGTGATGAGTACGGACTTGTTCACCTGATACGGCAGCTCGGAAATGCGGATGATGTAGCGATTGCCGACCTCTTCGATCTCGGCCTTGCCGCGACAGACGACCGAGCCGCGACCCGTGAGGTACGCCTGCTTCAGAGCCTCGCGGTCATACACGAATCCCGCGGTCGGAAAGTCCGGACCCTGCACGAACTCGAGGAGATCCTCGACGGTCGCGTTCGGATGTTCGGTGAGATGCAAGATGGCGGTGCTGAGCTCGCGAAGATTGTGGGGCGGGATGTTCGTGGCCATGCCGACGGCGATGCCGACGGTGCCGTTCAAAAGCAAATTCGGGAGCTTTGAAGGCAGCACGGACGGCTGCTTGCGCGTGCCGTCATAGTTTGGATGGAAGGAAACCGTGTCCTTCTCGATGTCCTGCAAAAGCTCGTCGGCGACGGTCTGCATTTTGGCTTCGGTGTAACGCATCGCGGCGGCGTTGTCTCCGTCGATGGAACCGAAGTTACCCTGACCGTAGATCAACGGGTAACGCATCGCGAAATCCTGCGCCATGCGCACGAGTGCTTCGTAGATCGCAGAGTCGCCGTGCGGATGGTATTTACCCATCACGTCACCGACGACGGCGGCGCATTTGCGAAATTTCGCGGCGGAGCGAAGTCCCATCTCGTGCATCGTATACAGGATGCGACGGTGCACGGGCTTCAGACCGTCACGCGCATCGGGAAGCGCGCGCGACACGATGACGCTCATCGCGTAGTTCAAATAGCTCTCTTCCATCTCGTTCACGATCGCACGGGGCTGAATATTGCCCGCAGGATTGAGCGGAACCTTCTGCTGATCGCCGGAATCGGGGGTTTTGGCCATAGAGAAATCGCGAAAGTCTTAGCCACGAGAGACTACCAGAAGCTTTGCAAAAAGAAAGACCCTCGGAGAACTCTGTTGTTCAGGAGCGGAAGCCATCTTTTGACAAACTTGAGCCTTTATTTTTTATGATAGAATACGGACAATGTTGTCCGTCGTCGCGACTCCCATCGGCAACCTGAAAGACATCACGCTGCGTTCGATCGAGGCGCTGACGAACTGCGCGGCCATCGTCTGCGAAGATACTCGGGTGACGGGGCAACTCCTGAAGCTGCTGAATCTGCCGAAAAAAGAATTCATCTCGTTTCACGGCTACACCGATCCGAGCAAAGCCGACGTCATCATCGAACGACTGAAACGCGGCGAACATCTGTGTCTCGTCTCGGACGCGGGAACTCCGGGCATCTCGGACCCCGGCTACGTCCTCGTCTCGAAAGTCCGAGCCGCAAATTTGCCGATCGAAGCACTCCCCGGCCCTTCCGCTTTCCTCGCCGCGCTGAGTGTTTCGGGGCTTCCAATCAACGCTTTTTCATATCTCGGATTCCTCCCCATAAAGAAAGGAAGACAAACGCTGCTCCACACGTTCAAAGAGGAAGAACGTACGATCGTCTTCTACGAGTCGCCACACCGCATCCTGAAAACACTCTCCGAATTTGCAGCACTTCTGAAAGATCAACCGACGCGTCAGATCGTCATCGCGCGAGAGCTCACGAAGATGCACGAAGAAATCATCTCTTTGAACGTAGGTGAACTGAGCGAGCGAATAAACACTCTGACCGTAAAGGGAGAATTCGTGGTGATACTCGGTCCGCGCGATTAACGATTTTGCAGAATATCCACGGGATTGAAGTGTTCGCCGTCTTTCGTCATTTCAAGATGCAGATGCGCTCCGGTCGTCATCGGTCCCGCGCCGTGCGAACCCGGCGTGCCACCCGTCAGTCCGATCACCTGATCGTAACTGATGACGTCGCCCGCTTTCACGAACGACTTGGAGACGTGACCGTAGAGCGACGCGTACCCATCGCGGTGTCCGATCAAAATATAGCTGTATCCCGTGGCGCCGCCGTCCTTCACTTTGAAGACGATGCCTTCGCTGACGGTGTGGATCGGCGTGCCGAACGGCACTCCGATGTCGATGGCGCGATGCGGGACTTTGAAGACTTTCACATAATCGGGGTCGAGATACGTCGCGGTGATCGGTCCGTGCACCGGCCATGAGAAAAGCGTCGGCAAACCGTTCATGCCGTTGTCATTCTGCGCGGCCTCGATCTCCGTGCCCTTTTTGTTCATCGCGGACTGGAGCGCGCTGATCTGCGGAGAAAGATCGAGAATCTGAATGGCGATGTCCTTCCTCACCTGCGTCGCCTCATCGCTCTGACGTTTCTTGCGGACATAATCCGCCGCGGCGTCCTCCGGCACACCGTTCTTCATGAGCACCAACTGGGATTTCAAATCTTGAATCTGCATGAGTATTTTATCGGAATCCGCGGACGTCATGACGACGCCGGACGCCGAGCGCACGGTCTTGTCATAGTCGATCTGCAGATTCTGCAATTTCAATTCGTCATCCTGCACGCGTCGATAGAGCTTCATGTCGGAATTCCGGAGTTGCACCGTGACCTGAAAGGCCTTCAGGGCCGCGTCTTCGAGCAGACTCATCGCTTCGTCTTTGCGCTCGTATCCCGTCTTCTGATCCTGCAGAGTCTTGATCTTCGTCTGAAGCTCTCCGAGATCAACGGTGAGCTTTTGAAGTTTGGCTTCCCGAAGCTCGGTGTTGATCTTGATAAGACTGGCCTGAATCGCACCCATCTGCGCGTTCGCCTCGTCCGTTTCTTGCGCCACGTCCTTGAGCTCCGCCTCATTGAGCTGTTTCTGACGCCAACTGCTGTCGATGAACGCCGCTTTTTGATCGACGGCCGCCGTCAGATCTTGTCCTTGCTGCTGGAGCGCTCCGAGCTGATCGCTCATCTGCGCCATGACGTCATGGAGTCTCGCTTCCGTTTTCTCCGCTTCGCTCACGAGCACGTCGATCTGCGAAGAGAAACGTTCGCGAGTTTTGATGAGCGCGAGTTCGGCGAGCGAGCGATCGATGCTGTCTCCGAGGGACCCTCGAAGAAGGCGTTTGAGCGCGACTCCTCCCGCGGAAGGTCCGGCATCGTGAAGGGCGATGTCTTTGCTCGCGAGATACCGCACGAACGATGCGATGTCGTCTTTCTGGCTCAAAGCCACGGCCTGATAGAAACCGCGAGATTCGCTGACCGCGTCCATTTGCTGCTGCAACACATCAATCAATTTCTTGCGATCGATGATCTTCTGCTGGATCGCTTTCTGATCGTTGGCCGTCTTTTCCAAATCCTGCCTCGCAGTCGCCACTTTTTGATCGAACTGAGCGAGATTCTCTTCCAACGTCGCGCGACGTTTCGTGGTCTCGGCCGCGGAGTGCCAGAGCTGATCGAAAGCGTCCCTCGTTTGCGCCAAAACTTCGGGGCTCGCGACGGCCAGTGCGGAGAGCGGCACAAGTGCAACGAGCGCCGCAGAGACCCAAACCGTCTTTTTGTGTGTGTGAAAGCCGAAAGGCATCAGGACAGTATACCAGAAAAACGCCCTTGGATGAAGGCCGGAAACGCCCGAAAATCCAGTCGGAACAAACCCCGAAAAAAGTAAAGGCGGATGGGCAGCCAAGGCGCGGCGGCTTTGGTAGGATCTCGGCAATGCTGTACGCACTCTCCGGCATCGTGCGAAAACTCATCGTTCCGCAAGTGACCGTCGACGTCTCGGGCGTTTCGTACTTGGTCTCCGTCCCCTATCCGGTGTGGGACTCTTTGATCGAAGGAACGCGCTCCACCGTCATCGTCTACACGTACGTTCGCGAGGATCGTCTGGAACTCTTCGGATTCAAAACGGCGGAAGAAAGATCACTCTTCGTCGAGCTGCTCGGCCTGTCCGGCATCGGACCGAAAACCGCGCTCGAGCTCTGCTCCATCCCGATGAACATGTTGATGCGCGCGGTGCAAATGGACGACGTTGTGTCGCTCACGAACATCAAAGGCATCGGCAAAAAAACCGCGGAAAAATTGCTCGTGGATTTGAAATCATTGCTCGAGAAACATCCCGAGTGGATGTCTCAGCACCCGAAGGATCGCGCGGAAGGACCGGCATCGTTCGACGCGGATGCTATCGCCGCACTGACCTCGCTCGGGTACGATCAAATGACGGTGATCGATGCGCTGAAGCGCGTCCCGGCCAAACACAAGAAGACCGAGGAACGTGTCGCCGCAGCCCTGCGCTCACTCTGATCCCTTTCCCTTCTCGCCCATGCTGACCCTCGACATCAAAGGCACGCTGGCCAAGGTGATCACCCCGAGTCACGGCATTCCCGATCAGGAATTCTCCGCCATCCGTTCGTCCATGCGACGCTACACGGAGGAGTGGCTTTCGGAACGTGAGAAAGAGAAACACGCGTGGTCCATGAACCCGTATGACAAAGACGCGGTGAAAGAAGTGCAGGATCTGGTCGCGAAAGTGAAAACCGAGAACATCAAGACCGTCGTGTGGATCGGCATCGGAGGATCGGGGCTCGGACCGAAAGTGCTCTCGGAAGTCTTCGAAACGTCCGAGACTCCCGCGTTCCTCGTCATCGACACCATCGACCCGACGACGCTCCAAACTCATCTGCAGCTCATCGATTGGAAAAACGCGCTCATCGTCGTCGTGAGCAAATCGGGCAGCACGCTCGAAACGATGGCGGCGTTCTTCGCCTGTTTTGAGAAAATGAAAGAAGTCGTAAAGTCGCATCCGAGCAACCGCGTCATCGCCATCACGGATCCCGAAGGTGGCCCGCTGCGTGCCTTCGCCAAAGCCAACCACATCGCGTCGCTCTCGATCCCCCCGAACGTCGGCGGACGTTTCTGCATCTTCACGCCCGTGGGACTCCTGGCACTCGGACTCTTGAACGGCGACATCGCGCAATTCGTGAGAGGAGCGAAGGAAATGGACACGCACTGTCAGGAAATGACGCTCTCGAGAAACCCCGCAGCCTCACTCGCCGCCGTGCAATATCTGCTCGACACGCGCCGCGGGTATCCGATCCGCGTGATCATGCCGTACGGCGACCGTCTGCAATCCATGGCGCGCTGGGAACAGCAACTGCTCGCCGAAAGTCTCGGCAAAAGCGACGGCTTCAATCCGATCCCCGTCGCCGCGATCGGCACGCAAGATCAGCACTCGCTGCTGCAGCAATGGATGGCGGGGCCGCGAAAATCATGGCACTTGTTCCTGCGCGAACTCGACAAAACCAGACTCGAAGTCCCGCGCACGGTGCCCGATGCCTTCGCGTACATCGGCGGCAAAACCTTCGGCCAGCTTCTCGATGCATGTTACGAAGGGACAAGTCAGGCGCTCACGTCCGCGAAACGTCCGCACGTCACGCTCTCGCTCCAGCGACTCGACGAATATCACATGGGACAATTGTTCTTCCTGTTGCTCACGGAAGTCGTGTACCTCGGCAAACTCTATCGCATCGATATCTACGGTCAACCCGCAGTGGAAATCGGAAAACAGATCACGAAAGGGATTCTCAGCAAAGGCATCGAACGATAAAAAAGATTCGAGAATATTGGAAACGCAATCGCGAATGGTTTATACTGACGTCGTCATTTTCTTCTCTCCGCACGCCTCATGGCCACCGCTCTCTCCGACGCCGAATTCCAAGACAAAGTGCTGAAATCGTCGGTACCCGTACTTGTGGACTTTTGGGCTCCGTGGTGCGGTCCGTGCAAGGCAATGCTCCCGATCGTGGACGAACTCGTGAAGAAATACGACGGCAAGGTGGCGTTCTATAAAATCAACGTGGATGAGAACAGCGAAGTGCCGGGTCAGTTCAACGTCATGAGCATTCCGACCTTCATTCTTTTCAAAAATGGTGAAGCGAAAGACACGTTCGTCGGAGTGAAATCAAAAGAAGACGTTTCGACTCGTTTGGACGCTCTGCTCAGCTAACCATGAAAACGTTTCTCAGCCTCGTCGGCATCGTGTTCGGTTGCCTCCTCGTGTACTACCGAGAACAGGTCGGCATGGCCTTCGGGGATCCGCCATGGGCTTCGAAAGTCGGCGGCGTCTATAACGTGGTGATCATCATCGGCATCTTCTTCGTCTTCTGGAGCCTCGCCACGCTCACGAACACGACGGACGTCCTCTTCGCGCCGATCTTCATGTTCCTGCCGCACAAAATCCAAGACGCTTCGCAAAGTTTCTGAGGAACTCTACTTCGTGAGGAAGAGCTCTTCTTTGCAGAAACGCACTTTCTTGTAGGCGGCTGCCGCATCGTCCTCCGAGCGAAAACCGACGGGACAGAGCGCCACGACGGTCAAACCCTCTTCGGCGAGGCCGAGATCCGCATCGACATGCGCGGCATCGAAGCCCTCCATAGGACAGGAATCGATGTGCATGTGCGCGGCGGCGGAAAGTAAGAATCCAAGCGCGATATAGGTCTGCTTCTTCGACCAATCAAGGAGCTCCTGAGAACTCTTGCCGTTGATCGTGCCCATCATCATGTCTTTGAAACCTTTGAGGTTCTCGACCGGCACTCCCCTCACCTTCGAAATCGCATCGATGTAATGATCGACGTACTTTTCATCCAATGTTTTCACGGCACAGAGCGCGATAAGATGAGAAGCATCCGTGATCTGCGTCTGACCCCACGCATGCTCGCGAACTTTGGCGCGAACAGCGGGATCTTCGACGAGGACGAATCTGTACGGCTGCAATCCGTACGACGAAGCCGTAAGGCGTAAAGCTTCAAGAAGCTCATCCAGTTGCGAAGAAGTCAGCTTCTTGGCGGCATCAAATTTCTTGACGGCGTAACGCCATTGAAGGTTCTCGAGAAAAGTCGGCATGCGGGGAAGTGGGAAAGTGATCAAAGTCTAACCCTCGGACATGGGGAAGGCAAGAATGTTTATATATAAACAAAAGCCCTCCTGCGAACAGGAAGGCTCTCGTGTCATGTCGAGCACCGACGATCATTTCTGGTGGAGAGGTCCTCCTTTTTCAATGTACAAAGTCATCAGCAGCCTGGCTTTCTGATCATCTTTGTCGCCCTTCCACTCCTGGTCGATAAGCTGGAAGCAAATGTGGAGCCAAACATGCGTGCAACGCACGTCGTTCTCCCAACTTGATTCATGCTTGCCGAAGATCTTTTCGAGCTCTGGATAGAACTCCGCGCGCTGATCGAACTCTTTGCCGAGAGTGCGACCGTCACTTTGGACGTTCTTCTTCATTTTGGCGACTTCGTCCTGTAAGAAGTCAGCATACGGTTTGTCCCCAAGAAAGGACGTTAAACGGTTCTGGAAGGTATGTGCCTCCAGCTCCATGTAACAAAAAATCTTGTGGTCGTTCCAGTCATAACCAAGGGTCATGAACCTGTAGGCATGCAGGCCTTCGTGCAAGGTGATCAGACCCTTCCACGGTACGCTCACCTTCTGAGATTTGATGATGAGAGCCCGTTTATCAGGCATGAAATTTGCGGCGGCCTTTTGCTCCCAGATGTCCTTCCACATCGGAGAAACTTTCGTATCTGCTTCGATCATCGGCAGAATGACGAACCAGTTGTCGCCCTTACCGGCCTCCAGAAAGCGAGCTCCCTGAACGTCGGGTGCGGCAATGGAACCGCGTTCCTGCATGAACTCGATGACCTCCTTGGCAAGAGGGTCGCCGGACGCATTGGTGATTTGACCCGCGGCGTGAAACCACGGATTCCAAACAGCGATGCGTTCCTCCGTTTGCCTCTCGAATTCTTCGGGAGCGAGAGGCTGAAACTTCAATTCAACTTGAGGCAATACCACGACTTCGTCCTTCACTTCTTGAGAACTTGGCGGCGGCGTAAGCGCCTGTTTCCCCGCCTTCACCGTGTTCTGAGGCCTCGTGCACGAAACAATCGTAAGCACGACCACAACAACTCCTGCAGAAACCAAAACCGCACTCAATCGTTTCATCTGAACTCCTCCATAGAAATGTGCCGGGCTTTCCCCATGACGTCTTCTTTCAACACTGAAAGAAGGCGCAGAGAGAAACGCATGCCAAGGAACAAGATGACATATTTAAACATATTACTTAATTTACGTCAATATAGCCAGAACTGCAAAATTGGTGGAGCTGAGGAGATTCGAACTCCTGACCCTCTGGTTGCAAACCAGATGCTCTACCAACTGAGCTACAGCCCCATGAACGGGAATTTTGGTGATGTGATGGAAAAAGGATCGAGCAGTTCTTTTATCTGTGCCTCGCTCCGCGAGACTGGCAACTGAGCTACAGCCCCACGAATGATGGTACGACGATGGTGTGGGCGGCAGTCTACTGGATCAAAACACTTACGTCACGATCTCCTGAAGCCTCTTCTGAGCGACCGCATTCTTGATCTCCAGACCGAGCCTCTCGCCGACACTCAAGCTAGAGCCGTACAGATAACCCGAATACGGCGTCGCAGCGATACCGGGGGAACCGGGAATGCGAAGCGACACGTCAAAGATTATGATGTCCTCTTTCCCCTCTTCGGCGACGACCGCGCCTTGGAGCGCGAACGGACCGACGATGCCTTTGCCGCTCGGGTCCAGATCCTTCGGGAGTTTCTTGCATGCCGCGACGAACTTCTCGCCGAGATCGAACGCCTTCTCAAGGATCGACTCCTTCACCGTGCACGCGATGTGTCCCGTCTCGATCATCTTGAGCGGAACGTGTTTCAGCGCGGTCATCTGCTGATCGGCCGTCATGCGCAAAAAACCGTCGAGATTCGTCTGGCGTCGCGTGTCCGTGCCGAGGAGCTCTACTTCGCCCGTGAGCGGAGAGTAGAAGAAGTTGAAGTTCACGGGAGCGCCGACGATGAACTCTTCGATCGTCGCTTCGCGCCAGTTCTTCGACACTTTCCCCTCTTTCTCGAGTTTGGAACCGATCGCTTCGTAACTCGCGGCGTCGGTTGCGATGAAGAATGCGCGCTCGTAACTGCGCGTCGCTTCGGCGGCTTTCACGAGCACGGGTCGATCGATGTCTTTGGCATTCTTGAACATTTTTGGGATGCGAATGCCGGCTTTGTTCAGAAGATCGTACTGATTGAACGGCTGATCGCGCTCTTCCAATTTCAAAAGCGTCCTCGAACCGACGATCGGGACGGCGAAGTCGTTCTCGACCTTTGAAAAATCATCAAAATAGACCCAGAAATAACGATTATGCACAAAAATTGTATTCATATTTTGCAGCTTCTGCTGGACGTCTTTAGAAAGAACATCCTGAAAATCCTTCACCTCGATCACGTCATCGACGCAACCTCGTCCGTCGCGCGTTTTGAAATGCTTCGCGTAGGTTTTCTCTCTTCCCTTTCTCGCGACGCAGACCGTTTTGAATCCGAAACGCTTCACGCCGTGACACACGTCGAGCGCACTGTGTCCGCCAAGCACGCCGACGGTGATGTTTTTCAAATCGTAGCCGTTGAGGATTGCGGAAAGATCCATGATCGAAGTATGAAGGAAAAAGGCGAAATGGTGAACGCTCTTTCTCTTACCCGAGGATTTCGCTCAGTCTGCCGCCCTCAATGGCCTGTTTGATGTCGCGCGCGATGCGACGACCCGTGCTCATCGGCACGTCATACTTCAGCGCCGTGTACGGCGAGCCTTCGATGAACGGATTGGTGCCGGCGACGATGCGCGCGCTGATCTCGAAGACGAACGTCTGCAACTTGCGCGTCACGATGGTTTCCAAGCAAAAAGGGCCGAAAAGGCCTTTCGTGAGCTTCTTCATGGTCTTCGTATTGTGCAGTTTGCGACTGGCTTTGAGCACTCGCTCGCCCATCTGAAAGAATTCGGGAAGCATCGACTCACGCACGACGAGCGGAATGTTGCCAACGATCGTGTAGCTGGTGTGAATCTTGGCGGCGAGCTGATCCTCGGCCTTGATGCGTCCGATGGAATCGGCATTCGACTCATAGCGTTTGTCAAAGCTCATGATCTCCAATTCACCCGTGATCGGGGAGTAGAAATAATGGATGTAGAGCGGGACGCCGATGATATATTCCTGAATCGTGAAATCGTTTTCGTCGGGATACTTGCGATTCTTCACTTCGTAAAATTGTTCGGCGTTGCGAACGACGAAATACCCGAAGCCTCCTCCCGCGCCGTGAAATTTCACGATCACGGGACAATCGATGTCCTCCGGTTTCTCAAACACGCGAGGCATCAAAATTTTGGCGTCCAGAAGCCACTCTCTCTCCATCGTGCGATTGCTCTCCCATTCGAGGATTTCTTTCGTGCCGTAGTACATCGTCTTCATGGACTGCACTTTCTCATGACCCATGTACGAGATGAACGATCCGTGCGGGATGATGATGGCCTTCGACTTCAGAAGCTCCGGCTCGATCTTCTTGTCCCACTCACTCCACTCGTCGACGATCAAAATCGTGTCGGCCACGCCGAAACTTTTGTACACGCCCTCGGTGCCGCGCTTGCAGACGACGATGTTCGGTACGCCCTCGTCGCGCGCACCTTTCAAGATCTGCAATGCCGAATGACTGCCGATCGTGGCGATGCAATAATCCTTGGGATTACATGAAACGCCTGCCGTCGATTTCTTCTTGGCTGGAACCATGGTATTTCGAAAATCCTACTCCCGTCCGAATCGGGGAGCAAGAACCTTTCCACGAAAAAGATGGAGGTGCCGGCGAGGATCGCACTCGCGCATGAGGGATTTGCAGTCCCTTGCCTTACTGCTTGGCTACGGCACCAGCTGAACGATTCTACTCAGATTGCGGCCGAAGGCAAAGACTACGGCTGCAAATCGCATCGAGGTTTCACTCCGTCCAAAATGACCGCACGAACTTCGCCGCCGCAATGACGACGCACCAATACCGACAATTCCTCTAGCGCCGTCTCAAGATCCGCGCGCGTCATCGGAGAAATGGCCTCAATCACAAGCACCGCGTCCTTCGTGTCGTTCGTCAGACAAGTGCGAGCGGCCTCTCGCCAATTGAAACGGCGACACAGAACACCTTCGTCGTCTCGATAGATGACTTCTCCCCTCAGGGGAGGGTCGCTCTCGGTTTCGCCAAGTGCAACGAACGACTCGGTACCGTCGGCGAGTGCCAACACGATGTCGCCGCAACAAGCGTCCAAATCTTCCCCGCCCGCAGGCGCGATATGCCGAAGCGAGATCGCGTTGTAGAGGTCGACAAGCGGATTGATTCCGGGCAATTCGCCACCCTTGGTCACGCGTTTCAACAGAGCATGAATCGATGATGGAAATTTGTTTGGATTGCTGCCGAAAGCGCGATGTGCATCTTGCCACGCGGCGATGAAAGGATCCGTTTTAAGTTGTTCAGGATCGGAATATTTGGCTCTGATACTCGCTTCTTCGGCACGCAGAAGCGCGCTGATGTCGGGCGAAGAAACAATGTTGCTTGTGCCTCGCACGATCAGCAAACCGACGTGCAAAGAAGGGAATTTCTCGGTCACCGCCGATGAAAGGAGAAAGGCAGTCATAAACGAACGTACTTCGCCATCGGTGATGATCGAATCAGCGAGAGAGGATCACAGCTTCACGTCACTTCGCCGTCGCGCTCTTCGCCGTCGGATCGACGAACGAAATGTTTTTCAAAATGAATTCAACTTGGCTCGCCTCGCTGTCTTGGATGCTGAGGGGGAACGAACCGGTGAAGGTGTAACCGGTGTTGTCATGCACCGCGGAGAGCTGATAGTAGCGACGAACGGGCTGCTCGGGCGCCGGTCGGGCGCTGAACACGTGCACCGCGGTTTCTTTGCCGTCGATGAAGCTCACGATCTTGTCGATCAGTTTGTAATCAGGAAGCGCCGACACCGCGAGTACGTTGGAATTGTTGTAATCGGTCGTCGACAAATCCTGCGTGAGCGGCTCGCGCGTGACCGTGACGGTATCAAGCTGACCGGCGTGCGGCGTATCGAATTGGAAAGCGGCGACGGTCTCCTCCGGCACACCGAGCTGCGTCAATGTGTCCCTCGACAATACTTTCCATCCCTTGGGCAAACATGCGGCAAAGGAGCTGTTCCAGAACTGTTGATCGCACACGACTTTGCCTGCGGTGGAACTGCTGGAACCGCACGCGGTAAAAAGCGTGAGGAACGACAGAAGAATCGCTGATCGAAAACGCATCATGGAATACATCCTACCACGGACGATTCCCGGATGAAGTTTCACGCGATGCTCGATCGAAGTTGGCATTGACACTCAAGGGGAAATAGGAGGAATAGATCTATGGAAGAATGGCTTCTAAATGCTATTTTTGCTATAATAAAAAGAATATGAAAAACGCGACGTTCTCGGCGCTCTCCCTGCTCGCACTCACCCTGCAGCTGGCGACTCCGACGGCGGGTGCCACGGGCGCTTGCTCCGTCAGTGCTCTCGATACGGTTGCCGGCCTCGGCACGCAGGTTTCAGTGAACATGTGCGATGCGGGACTCGCGACGATCATCGAGATGCGCGGACCGGAGAGTGCAATCTATATCCAACACATCACTCTGGATGCGGGAGGTTCCGCGACGACGTTGATCCCTTCCAAAAATACGATCGCCGCAGGACGTTACGAATTCACGGTCGCAGGCAAAAGCGGCAGTTTCAATGTGCTGGCCGATCGCGCGGACGACGCGCACTCCACGCTGACCGTGACTCCGCAGATCATCGCAGCCGACGGTCAATCCTCGGCGACGGTCACCGCCGTACTGAGAGACCGTTACGACAATGCCGTATCGGGGCGGCCGCTCGCGCTCATCGCCAGCCGCCTCACGGACGAAGTCGAGGCACAATCGAAGCAAACCGATGACAACGGCCGTTTCCTCTGGACCGTGCGTTCGGCGGAACGGGGCACCACAAGTCTCGTGGTCTACGACATCGCTGGTGCGAGGCAGATGAAGCTCCGTGTGAATCTGTCGTTCGGCTCCAAAAGCTCGACACTCGGAGCATCGCTCACCGGATTCGAACAAGGCGGCACCTCACCGCAAAAGGCAATCGCTCCCAGTGCGTGGACCGCGGCTACCACGGACATCACCACGACGGATACGATGATCGATCACTATGAAGTTGCGCTGCCGCAGAACGCCACCGACGTGAAAGCGAACGAACTCTTCAGTCTGACGATTCGCGCGATGCGCGGAACGGAATTGATCCGAGGATATATCGGCACGCTCGTCGTGAAGTGCTCGGATACGGACGCGGATTTGCCGAAGAAAGGCACCGATCCGAAAAACCCGAAACTCGGGCACGTGGACATGCGCGGCGTCGATCAGGGCGAACGCAACGTGCCGCTGGCTTTCGTCTTGCGCGCCACGGGAACGCAGACCATCGAGTTCGCGGATCAAATGGATGCGACGATCACGGGGAAAATCACACTCAATGTCACGGGCGGCGACAGCGGCGGCACGGGGAAAATCACGATTCTCGATCCTCGAGACCGTTCCACGATCCGCAGCGGTCCCATCACGCTCCAGGGTCACGCTCCGAGTCTCGTGAATCTGAAAGTGAAAGGCGGATCCGATGTCGTCATGGGCGAAACGGATTCAGAAGGCGTCTTCCGCATCAACGTCCCGATCAATCCTCAAGACAAAGAAGTGACGCTCTTCGTCACGAGCGAAAACGGCACGTACGAATCCGACCCCGTGCATATCATCATCGACACCGATCCTCCAGTGATCTCAACGATCACGATCGATCCCGCCGAAACGAAAGCGACTGATCAAGCGCAGCTCACCGTGAAATCCGAGCCCGCTCTCGGCGCCGTGACGGCATCGATGAACGGTCAAAACTTCACGCTCATAGAAGACCCCGCAAGCCCTGGGCAATATCAAGTGGCGCTCACTGCGCCCGCTCAAGAAGGCACCTATGACATCACCGTCACCGCTGCCGATCCGGTCGGCAACACGACGACGATGCTCACGAAGTGGACGGTGAAAGCCAAAAGCATGCCGATCGTCCAGAATGTCACGGCCGAAGCGCAGGCCGCGACGATCGCGGTAAAATGGACGGCGATCACGGCGGTGCCGGTAATCAACTATAAAATCTACATCTCGACGGAAGACGATCCGACGAATTATCTCTACGGCATCTCGACCGGCAAACCGGTGACATCCGCCGTGATCAAAGATCTGCCTCTCGGCAAAACGTATCTGTTCTCTCTCACGGCGATCGGCGGAGAAAACATGGAGAGTCCGGAGAAAAGCATCCCCGCCAAAGCGGCCCCTCTCGGACTGCAAATCACCGTCATCCCCGGCCAAGACAGCTTGATGCTGGAGTGGATGCCGATGCCGAACCTCCCGCTCGATCACTACGTGCTGCAATACGGCACCGAAGCGGGCGTGTATCCCGAGCAACGGACGGTAAACGGAGAAGCGAAGGCCACGGTGTTGCATGATCTCCTGAACGGCGTGACCTACGAAGTGAAGCTGACTCCCGTGACGGTCACCGGCAAACCGATGCCCGAACTCGCCGCCATCGGCCACGGAACGGTCGGCGGTACTGGTTTCACCGCAGGCCCCGTTGACCCGGTGCCGACGGATATCCTCGGTCATCCCGGCGCACCGCTGCACAATCCGAATCCCCTTCCGAATCCCAATCTCGTGGACGTGCCGACGAATTCCGGCAGCGGCCTTTCATCCATGATGCTCGGCTTCGTCGGCATGATCGCTCTCGTCGGCGGTCTCCTGTGGCGCCGCATGAAAATGGAACAACGAAAGACGCGTGATTTCATGCTCATGATGCAGCAACGCTATCACTTGTGACCTCATGGACTCTTCAAACTCACACCCTCAACGCAAGCGCACGCTCTCCATCGGAGGCGCAACGTATGATTTGTTTTTGACGATGTGCGACGGACTGAAAACGGAAGGAGGCACGATTCATTTGGACATCGGATCGAAGATCGAAGTGGAGCGCGTCATCGAAAGCTGCGGCGGTGGGGCATGCAACACCTCGGTCGGGCTCTCGCGTTTGGGCCTCGCTGCGTCGTTCTGCGGCGTGCTCGGTTCCGATCAATGGGGTGTGAAATTGCTCGAAACTTTGAAGCACGAACATGTCGACGCTTCGTCCGCGACCATCGTCGAAGACGAAACGAGCAGCTTCTCCATCATCCTCACGCTGAAGAACGGCGAACGAACGATCCTCTACGCGGGCGGCGTGAACGAACATTTGCACGATACGACCTTCGACGTGGAAGCGATGAGTCGCGCGGATGCGGTGTATCTGAATCATTTGTGCGAGACGTCATGCATGATCGAGGACGATATCGTAGACATGATCCTCGGCTATCCGAACATCCATCTGACGTGGAACCCCGGCGGCTGTCAGATCGCGCAAGGCATGCGTGCGCCGGACAAAGTGAAGCTCCTGAAAGGCACCAACGTCTTGCTCCTCAATAAGGAGGAGGCTCTCGCCTTCAGCGGATCGACGGATGTTTCAGAGGCGCTCAAGAAACTGACGAACGCGGGCGTGAAGCACGTATGCATCACGGACGGCAAGAACGGTTCGCTCGCATCCGACGGCACGCATGTCTATCGTTGCCCCATCTTGAAAGACGTGACGGTGGTCGATACGACGGGTGCCGGAGACGCCTTCGGAACGGCCGTCACCTGGGCGCTCGTGACCGGCCATTCGTTGCAAAACGCGCTCATCTGCGGTACACTGAATTCTGCAAGTGTCGTCGGTGTCATTGGCGCGCAAGCGGGGCTGCTCACAGAAACTCAGATCACGGAACGCTTGAGTCAGCATCTTCTCAACGTCGAGACCATCTCTTGATTCTCATCTACACACACTCCCCTCATCACCCATGTCAGACGACAACCTCCTCGCCATTCAAGAACTGATCGATTCCGCGATGAGCTCCCTGAAGACCGCCAACAGTCTCATCAAAGGGCTTACGGGCGTGTCGGATTCTTCTCGTGAACGTCTGACGACGCGCGCCAGCTCGATGGGCATGAGCGCGTACTCTTCGACAGCTACGAAAGTGGTGGAAGGGATCTTCGACGGCCAAAACATGGTCGATGCGCAGAACCAGACGTATCCGATCCCCGCAAACTACGCCTCAAAGAGCAAACTCGTCGAAGGCGACGGCATGAAACTCACGATCACCGACGAAGGAAAATTCATCTACAAACAAATCGCGCCGATCGATCGTCGCACCATGGTGGGCGTGCTCATCCAAGAAGACGGCCAATACAAAGTGCTCGCTGAAGGAAAAGCCTACAGACTCCTTCTTGCATCCGTGACGTTCTACCGCGCCGAAGTCGGCGATCAAGTGACGATCCTCGTACCGAAGACGGGCAACGCCAACTGGGGAGCTGTGGAGGCCATCATCCCGAAGCACCTCGCGGAAGCCGCCGCCAAAGCATCATTCGCGGAAGAGATCGGTGAAGAAGTTCCGAAAAAGAAAAGCCGTCTCACGAAGTCCAAGAAAACCGAAGACGGCGAGCTCAGTCCGAAGATGGAGGATTAATCACGAGCTGAACGCTTCGTTCCCTATCGCATTTTTCTCGTGCAAGAACATTGCTTGCGAAAGAGCGGAATGGAAAAAATTGCATTGAACATCGCGCAGACAAAGAAAGAACAGCGTGATATTCTCTCCCTCCGTATGCAGGTGTCTCCGCGCGTGTACGCTCCGATCTTGATCGCGCTCGCTCTGAGCGCGGTGATCGGCGGTTTGTTCCTCTGGCAAATCCACTCTTCGGTGAAGACGATCGAGTCGTCTTTCACGGTGCAGGGAAACAATGCGAACTTCTTGAAAAAACTCCTGCCCGGAAAAAACTCGACCACCCTCGACAGCGTCAGCCAATCGCAATCGTTGATGGAGCTGCGACAAGGAGAAATCTTCGAATTGAAGGGAGAATGGAAACAGGCGCAAACGCACTATGAAAAAAGCGTCCAAACGGGCGGCGGTTCGCCGGCATTGAAAAAACTGGCAAGCATCCAGCTCCAACGTCGGGAATATGACGATGCCAAGCAAACGATCGACACACTGAAAGAGGAGAGCCGCGACAGCGACGACATCATGCTGCTGGAAGGCATCCTCGCGCTGCGCAAAGGTGACGGTGCGGCGGCCATCGCCATTTTCAGTCGCAGAGCGGACGCGCCGCAGTCGCACTACGGACTCGGCCTTGCGGCCATCAGTCGCGGCGATCATCCGTCGGCGCAGAAAGAATTCACCCTCGCCGCGCAAGGCAGCGACGCGACCATCCGCGATTATGCGAAGAAGATTCTTGCTTCATACGACGAATTTTCGCTCTTTCCGAACGGACAAGACATTCATCTCGCCACGCTGATCAGTCGTGCGCTCGCGGAAGTGAACGAATGTGAAACGGCGCTGCCACTTCTGAATGCAGTCGTCCTGAAACAGGGTCATTACCGCGATGCGTGGATCGTCAAAGGTTACTGCGAATTCACCTCCGAGAGACTGCCGGACGCGCTCACATCGCTCGAACAAGCCTACTCGCTGGATCCCGAGAAACCCGAGATTCAATACTTCCTCGCGCGCACGCACGCGGCGCTCGGCGATCCGCAGAATGCCGTGACCTTCTTGCAATACGCTCTCGCCAACGGCTTCACTCCGCAAAAAGACGCCCGCGAATTGCTCGCGGAATATGCGACGGAGCTCGGCAACACCGATCTCGCCCTCGAGCAGTACAAACTGCTCGCGGAGGCGAAAGACAGCGACGTGCCGACGTATGCGAAATACATCAATCTCGCGGTCGGATCGACGAATCACGCGCTCGACGCATTGAGTCTTGCCAAAGAAGCACTCGCTCGTTGGCCGGATGACGTGCCTGCGCTCACGTTGACCGCGAGAGCGGCTCTGGCAGCGGGACTGCCCGATGACGCCGAAAAGTACGTCGAAAGCGCACTCAAAATCGACCCGAAGTATCCGAAAGCACTCGAAGTGCGCGACGCGATCAAAAAGGCGGGAGTAACTGCGAAATGATGATCACTTCGATCAATGCTCTTCGACAGGCTGCAGCATTTTACCGAGCTTTCCCATCACCGGACGATCGACGTACCACTCCTCTCCGGTTTGGCTGAAGGAAATTTCGAGAGAACTGTCCTTGTGCTTGCCCTGCGTGCGGACGCCGCAACGATCGACCGGACCGAGCAAGAAAGTCACGTCGCTTGTCGCCGTATTCTGAAAGAAAAAACAAACGTTCTCTTCGTTTTTTCCTTGAAATTCGAAACGAAGAAACGTGTGCGGGTTTGCGGGACTGAATGAATCCGTCCCCGTCTTCTTGAGAACCCCCTGATACGCAGTGCCGCCGATATACGGCAACGCCTTGCGGCTGATCTCCCCTTTATAATCGGGGTTGTTGGCGACTGGCTCGGCAGACTCACGAATGCGATTTGTCATGAGATGAATGGGATGGAATATGTGTGTCAGATTGAGTTTTTTTCGTCGTTTTTTTCGGAGGAATGCTCTCCTCATAAACAAAAAGACCGGCGAGCGGTCTTTTTGTATTTGTGTTCACCTCCTCGGCTATCAATGAATGAATGGTTGGAAACGTTCACTGAGCCTTCGTGCGGAGGGTGCACATGGGAGATGAGCCCCGAATCCCTGCCTTGCTGCGGTCTCTTGTTTCTCCTCGTGACCAGACGAAGTCCCCGTACCGGTTCACCGCGCGATGCCTAAGGCTTCGGGGGAACACTGGGGAGAAAGGGGATGCACCCCCCTGAGCTCATCTCTTCAGAAGGGCGACGTTGCAGAGCAGAGAGGGTGGCGATCACGGGGCGAAGCCTCGGTGACGACTACCCTCTCAACTTCCGACTACCTGTGATGCGAAGGATCTTATGTGTGGTGGCTCCGGAGCCGTCACGATGTGTGTTGGTGTGATCTCGATTTCTTTCTTTTGAAGAAATCATGCCATTGTATTCTCTAGAGGAAATTCAGCAAGCAGATAGGATGGTAAAAACACGGAATTGTTGTATTTGAACAAATGAGTTGTTCAGCAAAACGCGTGCTATCATCGACCAGATGGAAGAATCCCACCACCCGCACCTCGTTCGATCGATGATCCTCGCAGTCTGCGGGCTGCTCCTCGCATTCCTCAGCGTCGTATTGGTCGTGGTCTACATCCGCACGGTCAGTCCCCGAACACTGAGTTTGGCGTATCGCATCGACAATGAACGCGTGCTGTTCTTCGAACGCACGACGGATCCAGTGGCCTTCATTCGCGGCATCGCCGCCTACGCTCCGCTGATCGCCCCCGCTCCGCTTCCTTCGGTGAAAGCATTGCCTCAGGGAGTGTCATACGAATTCGCCTTGTTGTATCCGGTGCCCGGTCGCGCGCCGCAGTGGGCGATCTACGTACACACGAAAGAAAAGACGCACGTCACGATCGTCTCGGAGAACGATCCGCAGATCTTCCTGCCGATCAAAGAGATCAATCGATCCCTCGGACGTTCCTCCTTCTATAGAGGTCACAACGAAAGCTCTGCACCGAACGCCGTGTACGCGGATTTGAAAACGTTGCCGATCCAAGGAAGCGGCGCATTGGCGCTGGCGAAAGCCATCGTCACGCCGTATTCGCGCATCATGCTGACATGGAAAGGATCCGTCATGAATCTGATCGCCGAAAAAAAGACACCTGTCCTGTTCGCGGCGAACCGACCGTCGGTGTCTCTGCTGACGTTGCCAAACATGACGCTTCTGTCTCTCGCATCCAACGATCCGGCCGCGCTGCTCGCGTCACTGGACTCCGCTCTCGAACAACGAGACGCGAAGCTGGCCGACGGGCTGAAAGGCATCGTCCGGAACATGATCGACGAAGCCGCTCATCGCAGCGACCTCGCGGGCATGACGACGGATCTCTTCTCCGAACCCGCCAAGGTTGCGATCGTCCGCGAAGGGAGCGCCATTCATACGCTCCTCATGGGACGCGCCCGCACTGCGAAAACATTGAATACATGGCTTGAGGGCGTGCGTGCGATGACCACGCCGACGGAAATCCGCACCCAACACTTCTTCAAAGAAAACATCCGCACGGACGTGAAACCGGCCGAAACGGAAAAAATGAAAACAATACACGATTGGTCGACGGTGTCCGTCGGCGCATCGGGGAGCACCATGCACTTCTTCATCGCCGTGCATGGCGAACAATTCGCCATCTCCGATGATCGCTCCCTGCTCGAAACCGGCATCGGACTCGTGCAGCAATCCGTGTCCCTCACCCCACCGCCCTCTCGGAGGACGTTCATCGGCAGCGTCGATCCCGCATGGGTGCTTTCCGTGGCGGACTCGATGGTGCCGTTTCTCGCAAACGACCTGCGATCACTCACCCACGCGCTCCTTGGAAAAAACATCGCGCATCTGAGCTGGGTGGCGACGGACGGAGCTTCGGCGGCGACGTTCACGTGGTCTGCGTCTCCCCTGACGATGCCTTTGAGCACTTCCGATCTCCCGCCGAGAAAGACTGGAAAGCCGTGAAGAACACCGCTACCCTCGCTTCACCATGGATTTTCTCAAACCAGCCAAGTACTTCTTTATCATCTCGACGAGCCTCACGGTCCTCTCAATCGGACTCGTGTTCTACCCCGGTCCGCGTCTCTCGATCGAGTTCACGGGCGGCACGCGCATGGAGCTCAAAGTGAGCGCTCCGAGCGTGACGACGGCATCCGTCTTGTCGGCGTTGCAGACCTTCAAAGAAGGAGAACTGAACCCGACGGTGAACAAAATGTCGAACGGCGACTTCCTCGTGCGCGTGAAAGACATCAGCGACGACACGCACAAAGCGTTGATCACGCATCTCACGGCGCAGCTCGGACAGATCGAGCAGGTGCAATACACCACCATCGGACCCACGGTCGGCGCAACGCTGAAAATCCGCGCCGCCTACGCCATCATCGCGGCATCGCTCGGCATCATTCTGTATCTCGCCTTCGCCTTCCGCAAAATCCCGCGCAAATACAGCCCATTCAAATTCGGCATCGTCGCGGTCGCCACATTGCTCCATGACGTGATGGTGACGGTCGGTGTCTTCGTCATCCTCAGCTACCACTCGACGTTTGAAGTCGACACGCTGTTCATCACGGCATTGCTCACGATCCTCGGCTACTCGGTGAACGACACGATCATCATCTTCGACCGTATCCGCGACAATCTCTACGTGCAGGAACGCAAAGAAGAATTCGCCGTCATCGCGAATCGCTCGGTAAATCAAGCATGGAAGCGATCACTGTACACCAGCACCTCCACGCTCATCATGCTCTGCTCGCTCTTCTTCCTCGGCAGCGACTCGCTCCATTGGTTCGTGCTCGCGCTGATCATCGGCATCATCCTCGGAACGTACTCGAGCATCTTCGTCGCCACTCCGCTCTTGGTCTACTGGAACGATCGAAAACCGCGTCACTAAGACGTCACCACATGGGATGGGAACGACCTCCTTGCCCCGTCCGTCGTCTCTCTCCCCTTCTCCACCATGGAAACCAAGATTGAGAAACTGAAAGAGTCACGCATCCGCACGACGACGATCGTCCATGCCGATGAACGAAAAGCCGCCGAGGAACAAGCTTTGAAATCATTGAGTCAACGCGTGAAGATCAAAGGATTCCGCGACGGCACGGCTCCGACGGATCTCGTCCGCCAACACGTGAAGCCCGAGCAAATCCAAGAAGAAATGGTACGCGCTGTTTTGCCGAGTGTGGTCGCCGATGCATTGAAAGTGAGCGGCGCGAAACCGATCATCCGACCGGCGGCGAGCATCGTCAGCATGGAGCCCCTGACGATCAGTTTGACCTTCGTGGAGCGACCCGAAGCCGAATTGAAGAAACCGGACGGCATCAAGATCGAAAAAAAGGCTGTGACCGACGCTTCGGCCAAAGAAGTGGAGACGTTCATTCACAAACTGCTCATCCAAGATCGCACCGAAACTCCCGTGGAACGCGCGGCGGCCAAAGGAGATTTGGTGAAACTGCAGCTCTCGGCGAAAGACAAAGCCGGCAAGCAAGTGGATGAATTGACCGTGGGGCATTACGGCACCGAACTCGGCAACGACGATCTGTTGCCCGAACTCGAGTCGCATGTTCTCGGCATGAAAAAAGACGACAAGAAAACAGTGGAGATCGACTTTCCGAAAACGCATGACATTCCGGGGCTGCAAGGCAAGCGTCTTTCCATTGAGATCACGAACAAAGGGGTCGCAGAAACGAAGTTGCCGGAGCTGACTGCCGAGTACATCAAGTCACGTCTCGGTGCCGAGCGCACACCCGACGCCTTCCGTCAGGAAGTGAGCCAGATGCTGAAAAGTCAGAAGCTGAGCGCGGAAATGAAACGTCGCGAAGAAGAACTCTACGACAAGGTGCGCACCTCGACGAAAATCGACATCGCCGCCGAGCTCATCGACGCCGAAACGCAGGAAATTCTCGCGGATCTGCAACGCCGATTGAAGAGTCAGGAGATGACGATCGAGCAATGGCTGGAATCCACGGGCAAGAAATGGGAACAGGTCGTCGACGAAATGAAGGGCATCGCAAAAGACAGGATCATCCTGCGCTTCGGCATGCAGCTGCTCGCCGATCACAAGAAAGTCGAGCCCGATCCGGCGGAACTGACGCAAGCGGTCGACGGTGAAAGAGCCAATGCGAAAGAAAAGGGTCAGCCGCTCGTGGATGAAGATCTGAAAGAAGGCGGCAACGTCTACGAGCAAATTCGTTGGGAACTCAAGATGCAAAAACTTGTGCGCTCGATGATCGATGATGAGCCGGCGGCGGCGAAGAAAGCTGCCTAGCCCCTTCTGTTCTTCATTCATGAATAATTGGTACTTTTGGTCGTGACAAAAAGTACCCAAAAAGCACGCGCGCTTCGGAACTCGCTCCGCTGCAGCGGAGCTCACACATGAAGCGCGACCTCTGATCCAAGAAGTGATCAGCATGTTCCATAAACGACGAAAACGATTCCCGAGTCGAAACTCGGTTACGTTAGGAGGGTAATGGGGTTTGGGGGAGGCAAGGGAACCGAACAAGGTTCCCTGGTCCCCCAAGAAGAAAACCATCAAGCAGCCAAAAAAGAAGATTTCTCAAACCGCAGAGCAATCAGTTCGTCCATTTCATCGTCACCTTGCGTTCAGGATTCGCCGCTTTGGCCATGTGACAACCGTCTCGATGCACGCTGATGATGCCGGTGCGCGTGATGATGCCGACGATCTTCTCGACTTTCGCGGTGCCGTCGTCTGGACTACAGCATTTGGCGAAACGATACGGCATGCTGAGCGGCTGCCCGTCGAAAACAACCAAGCTCTTTTGCTTGCCAAGAGCGTGCGCTTTGGCGGTTTTCGAAGGTGATCGGTTCGAAGGCTTCGACGGAACATGATCGATCTGCAAATGGCGCAGAATCGACGACGTGCGGATGGATCCCATGCCGACTTTCACGAGCAAATCTTCGCGCTGCTTGATGTTCTGCTCTTTCCCGTCGAACGAATGCAACACCGAGAGTTCGTTGTCGAGTTGCGGCATGCCTCGCGTTTTCAATTCGGCATTCACGCTGTCTCGACCCTTGAGCAAAAATTGCGCGCGATTGTGCGAAAAAAAGTACGCCTTCAATTTGGATTTCGCGGACGGAGTCGCGAGTTCTTCCAGCCACTGCAGGGCGGGACGCGGATGCTTGTGCGTGATGATGTCGACCACGTCGCCGTTCTCCAATTTATGGCTGATCGGCACGATCGAACCGTTCACGCGAGCGGCCTTGAACTTCAACCCGAGATCCGTGTGCAACGAAAATGCGAAATCCAGCGGCGTTCCGCTGTCGGGGAGCTCGATGATGTCGCCCTTCGGCGTGAGCACGTAGATATGATCGACCAAACGGATGTTCTGATCGCTCTCCTCTGATTTCTGACCGATCGTCTGCTGCTTCAAGAGAACGTCGCTGAGTTGGAGCTGAGTCGCGGATCGCAGCACTCCGTCTTCTCCCTTCCCCTGCTCTTTGTAGAGCCAGTGCGCGGCGACGCCGTATTCGGCTTCGCGATGCATCTCGGACGTGCGAATCTGCACTTCGATCATCACGTTTTTCGGCGCGTCGGGGAGACCCATGAGCGACGTGTGCAGACTCTGATAACCGTTGGGCTTCGGGAAGCTGATGTAATCCTTGAACCGATGCGAGATGGGGGTGCCGATGCGATGAAGAAGCCCGAGTGACTGATAACAATCGTTCATCGTCGGCACGACGACCCGAATGGCGAACAAGTCGTTGATCTTCGTGAGGCCGGTGACGCTCTTCGTCCGCATCTTCTGGAAGATGCTGTACGGCTGCTTTTCTCTGGCCATCACTTCGGCCTCGATCCCCTCTTTCACAAGAAAGCTCTTCAATGCGATCACTGTCTTTTCGAGAAACAAGCCGTTCTCTTCGTGAATCTGCGACAATTGATCTTCGATGTGCGCCGCATCGGTCGCGTAGCATTCGGGAAACGCGGACTTCTCAAGACGATACTTGATCGCGTAAATGCCGAGACGCGCGGCCACCGGCGCAAAGAGTTGCAACGATTGTCGACAGAGTCTGGTGCGATACTCGGACTTCACCCGATCAAGATGCTCCATGTAGTAACACTCGATCGTGAGCGCGATGAGCAAAATGCGAATGTCGTCCGAGATCGAGACGATCATGATCTTCATGTCATCGACGGACTTTCGCCAATCGCTGGTGTGCAAATGTGAGAGAAGATGGAGACGGCTGACCATGTCGCGAACGGAACGGCCGAACTCTTCGGAAACGCGATCGAGCATGTGATCCGGAACCCTGAGTGTGTGTTGCAAGATGCACGCGATCACGGCGTCCTCGTCCGGGCAAAACTCCACGAGAAGCTCCGTCACGGCCACCGCATGCTCGAAAAGAGTGACTCCCGTGAACAAATCGAAGGTTCGCTCTCCGTACGCCTCTTTCGCAAACTGCAACGCTTTGAGACAGCGCTGCTCCTTGAGAGCCGGAATCCCTTTCTTGATCCGTTCGACGGCGGAATCGATGGAGTGGAGAGTGGCCATGGAGAACGCACATGGTACCACATCCTTCTTCATGCGACGATTTTTGAAAACAAGCGTACTCGCAGATGGCTTCTGAGCGTCTGAAAATCATCTTTCCCGTGAATCAGTTGACAGACGGCCGCAGTCTGAGTAGTATGCGGTCAAGTCCGAAGACCGGAGGTAGTAGGCCCCAGGCCTATGTTAAATCCTCCCGAGGAGTACAGCAGCGCTCACCCGGCTCCGGCTTGGTGGATCGTGCCGTGTTCCTCGCTGGTCTCCCGGACGTTCAGGAGATCAGTTTTTTTGTGTCCCCCATCCCCTATGGCTGTCACACGTCAGCAAAAAGAAGCGCAGGTCGCAGAACTCAAGGACAAAATGAGCAAAGCCTCCTCCGTGATCTTCACCCAATACATCGGTCTGACCGTAACCGATATCACGAAGCTCCGTTCTCAGCTGAGGAAGGAGAAGGCCGAGATGCAGGTCGCGAAGAAATCCCTGATCCAGATCGCAGCCAAACTCGCCAACGCTCCGGAAATCTCGGATGAGATGCTCCCCGGTCCCATCGCATGCATCTTCAGCATGGGTGAGCCGACCGTCGGCGCTTCCGTCGCCTACAAATTCGCCAAAGATCACGCGCAAGTGAAACTGATCGGCGGGATCTTCTCTGGCAAAATCCTCTCGAAGAACGAAGCCAATGAGATGGCAGTGATCCCGAGCCGTCTCGTGCTGCTCGCCACCTTCGCCTCGATGTGCCAAAGCCCCCTCGTGTCCTTCGCATCCGCTTGTTCCAGTCCGCTCACGGGCTTCGCTCGCCTGCTGGACGAGATCGCCAAGAAGAAAGCTTCTGAGATGCCCGCCGCCGCACCCGTTGCGGAAGCTGCCGCCGTCACAGAAGTCGCAGCCGCTCCGGCTGCGGAGATCCCAACCGTGTAAATACTTTTTTATTCTCATTCCTCTTTTTCCCCCTTTCTTATGTCAGACGCACTCACCCTCACAAAAGAGGAGCAGGCAGTCATCGACGCACTCGAGAAGCTGAACGTCATTCAGCTCAACAATGTCGTCAAATTCATGGAGAAGCAGTACGGCATCTCCGCAGCCGCTCCGGTAGCCGCAGCAGCAGCAGCCGCTCCGGTCGCAGCCGCTGAAGAGAAGTCCAGCTACGACGTCGAACTCACGGACGCCGGCGCTCAGAAAATCGCCATCATCAAAGTCGTTCGCGAGCTGACGCAGCTCGGTCTCGGCGAAGCCAAAGACTTGGTCGACAAGGCTCCGCAGATGATCAAGAAGGGTGTGGCCAAGGCCGCAGCCGACGATATGAAAAAGAAAATCGAAGCAGCCGGCGGCAAAGTGACTCTGAAATAATCGGTCTCCCCTCTCGCTTTCAAAACACGCATCACTCGGTGCGTGTTTTTTGTTGTCATTGCGCGTTCAGAGAAAAAGCTCGACAATCGGAACCATGCACGCACTCTTCAGCGAATACCTGTTTCTGATACCGCTTGTCGTCGGACTCCTGAGCGAGATCCTGAAAGTGATCATCGAAGGCATCGAAAAGGACGCATGGCATGAAGGTCTGTTTCGTCCTGGCGGCATGCCGAGCAGCCACTCGTCGTTCGTCACATCACTTTTGATCGTCGTGGCACTGAAAACCGGACCGCAGTCCGTGGAATTCGCCATCGCCTTCGTCTTCGCCTGTCTCGTCTGGTACGACGCGATGAGCTCGCGCCGCGCCATCGGAGAACAAGCGAAAATCCTGAATCAGCTGCAGACGTTGGAACATTTCTCGGAACGACTCGGCCACTCCTTCAAGGAGGTGATCGGCGGCATTCTCTTCGGCGCCGCGATCACGCTGATCGGCGTGTGGCTGACTCGTTAAGTGATTTTGACTAAAATAGATAAATATTGTATAATAAACTAAATACACACCTCAAAATATGGAGAGCACTCCCGTGACGAACAGTATTTCATCTGCAATGAGTCGAAAAAAACGGTTCTTTGGCATGCTTGGCATTGCAATGATCTTGGTGATCGGAGCCGTCATGCTGAGCTCGCCTCAGAACATCGGACACTGGACGGGATCCGTCACGGAAAAGGAGAAGGAAAAGCAAAATGACAAACAAAATGAGAAGCCGAAACCGACGGCGGATCTCTCGATCACGCGTGAAGTGCCGCCCACGGTCGCCGGAGCCGATCTGCAATTGTCCTACGTCGTCACGGTACGCAATGCGGGACCGAAAGCGATGAAACAACTGAAGCTTCTGCAAGGTCCCGTCAGCTTGGATCTCAAGAAATCGACCTCGGACGACGGTAAAGTGTCCTGTGATCAATCCAAGAACAACATCAAATGCGAGCTCAAGGGAAGCATTGATGCCGGTGCCACGCGCTCATTCACAATGAACTTCAAACTGCGCGGACAGAAGGAAAAACCGAATTGCTCGACTGTCTACGCGATCCCTGCGATGGTCATCGGCGACCTGCCGGAAAACACGATCGACCCGGACATGTCGAACAACGTGGCTTCCGACGCATCAGTGACAGTCGACTGCAGCGACATCACGGCCGACCAGAGCACGAGCATCGACGCGCGTGATTTTTCCTATGTCACTCCCGGCACGGCCGAATACACGATGACGACCACGAACAACGGCCCGAGCGCCTCCAAACACACGCACGCGGATTTCACCTATCCGGCAGGCTTCACATTCAAACAAGCGTCCGTCGCGAATTGCACGGATGACAAGACAAATCATCGCGTTCGCTGCATACCGGGCAATGCCGCCGATCAAACGGAGGGCGTCTTGTCCGTGAATCAAAGCGACTCCGTGACGCTGACGTTTACACTCGATCCCGGCATCAAATGCACGAACGTCACGAGTGCCACGGAAGTGAACGTCGACCCCGCGCAGTCGGATTCGACCATCGACCCCATCATGAATAATAACGATGCTCTGCGAAGCAGCGACCTCCCTTGTCCGTAGTCAGGAGGAGGCTGGAGGCGAGAGATGTCATTGACGAATTGGCAACTTCAGGTGTACAGTAATACTGCAAACGCCTTCCTTGAATAGTCTGATCGGAATAACCCGAAGAAGCTAGAAATGAAGGAACGAATGCAATTTATTTCCTTTTTTCTTTCTTTTTATGGCTGATCAGACGATCACCTGCCGCGATTGCGGCCAACCATTCACGTTCACCGAGGGTGAACAAGCTTTCTACGCAGAGCGCGGCCTCGCCGCTCCTCAGCGTTGCAAGGACTGCCGCGACAAGCGCAAGCAGGACCGCAACGCCACGCGTCAGATGTACCCCGCCACGTGCGCAAAGTGCGGCACCGCATGCGAGGTTCCGTTCAAGCCGCGCCCCGAATCCGAGGGCGGACGACCGGTTCTGTGTCTCAACTGCTTCAAAGCAGAGAAAGGCTCCGCTGCCTAAGGGTTTCCCTTTCGCATCGCGAAACAGAGAAGGCCCCGCACACGCGGGGTCTTTTTTTATCCCAACGAATGAAGAAAGCGTATACTCGAAACGTTTCCCCTCCGCAGCATGCAATACGAAGAACTCATCGACCTTATGACGAAGCGCCGCAGCATCCGATACTACTCGGATGAACCGCTCGACAAAAAAACGCTGGAGAAAATTTTGATCGCCGGCAGACTGTCGCCGAGCGTCGAGAACATCCAACCGTGGCATTTCCACGTCATTGTGAACAAAGAATTGAAAGCGACGTTGATGGAGACCTCCTGCTACGGAAACTTCGTGATCGGCGCGGGCGCCTTCCTCGTCATCACGTGCGATCGATCGACGGGAGCGAAATCCCCATCGACGATCTGGAATCCTCGCGAAATGGAGTACTCCTGCGCGGGCGCCGTGCAATCGATGATGATGGCCGCCGCGAGCATGAACATCGGCAGCTGCTGGGTCTCTCTCCATCACGGCCCCGCACACGACGCATTGAAACTGAAGGATCATCAAATGGTGATCGGCGGACTGATGCTCGGACACATGAAAAAAGGCGACGAAGAAGCCAGCCGCGAACATCAACGCTCTCCGATGGAACAGATGGTGACGATGTACGAATAGGACGCAGAGTAAAAAATTGAAAAAATTCCGCTGTTCATCCTTTCAATCTTTTTTGTCTTTTGAGTCTTTTCAGTCATTTTCACTGTTTGTCTCGCTTTGTAGCCTCGACCGACGAGCGCGTTTTCAGTAGAATCCCTTCGATGTCATTCACTGTCAGACCTGTCCGTGAGGAGAGGAAGTCATCGAAGAGGATCCGCAAGTACGTGCTGATCGGCACAAGCTTGCTCGAAGCGGGCGTGCACCTGTATCGCAGCATGATGAAAGAGCATGAGGAAGAAGTGAAACAGGAACATCGCGTGCGCTTCCTGAAGCGAACCGTAACGATTTTGCTGTCCGGCCTTTTGATCCTGATCCTGCTGATCGGCACGCTGAAGATCTTGGTGCGATTGAAGGCGATTTCCTTGGACAACATGGTCTCAGCCGTCAGCGCGACACTCCCGAAAGACGATCACGGATTCACGAACGTGCTCCTCCTCGGCGTCGGTGATGACGATCATGACGGCGTGGATCTCACGGACACCATCATGGTGCTGAGTCTGGATCCCGACAAAACGAAAGGCGCCGTGATGCTCTCGCTGCCGCGCGACATCGATCTCCTCGGAACCGAGAAAATGGGCAAAGGACGCATCAACAGTCTCTATCGCGATTACAAAACGTCGCTGATCCGACACGGCACCGAACGAAGGCAGGCATCGACGGAAGCGCTCAAACAATTCGCGGCGGAGATCGGCACGCTCATCGGCTTGGAGATCCACGGCGTGATCAAGCTCAACTTTTCGGGCTTCGAGAAAGCGATCGACGCTCTCGGCGGCATCGACGTCATCGTGCCGGAGGATATCGTGGACACGGAGTATCCGGGCCCGAACTACACCTATGAAACCTTCTCGATTGCAAAAGGCCCTCAACACCTCGACGGCGCGACTGCGTTGAAATACGCGCGCAGCCGACACTCCACGAGCGACTTCTCCCGTTCCGGCCGCCAGCAACAAATCATCACGGCGGCTTCTGAGAAAGCGAAAAAGATGGGCATCGTGACGAACGTGAGCAAAATCACCGAAATCATGAGCATCGTCGCCTCGAACATGGAAACAACGTTCGGGACTCGCGAGCTGCTCGGCCTCGTGCAAATGGGCAAGAAGATCGATCAGAAAAAAATGGTGAACATGCAGCTGTCGGATCAAAGCGGCCTCTTCGACGGGTATGCCGGCCGCGGAGGATTCCTCTACTCGCCGCCGCGCGAACAGTTCGACGGTGCCGCGGTGCTGCTCCCCGTCTCCATTCCGGAGTTTCCGGTGACGTGGAAGCAGGTACAAACGCTCGGGAAACTCTTATTCTTGAACCGTGAAGCCTTCGTCCATCCGCCGACGGTCATGATCCTCAATGCGGGCTCCAAAGAAGGATCGGCGCGCAAGCTTGGCGGCGAACTGATCCGCTACGGATTTGATGTGATCAAAACGCGCAATTATTCGAAGAGCCCGAACCCGTCGTTTGACCATTCTTCAATCGCGGTCAATCCGTCACCCTCGGATGACGCCAAAGACGCCGTCGTCGTCGCCGGTCGATTGGAGAGGGCGCGCTACTCACTCCTCCTGCTCTCGAAGATCCTCGGCGTGAAGCAGTCCGAAACGCCCGATCCGACGAGTTTCGGCGACGAACAACCTGATCTTGTCATCGTTCTCGGCAAGGACTTCCACTACACTCCACTTCAAGATCTCGTTCGTTAGGAACGGTTCTTTCCCCGCCACGATGCTCACTCCGCGAGAGATCATCGCTCAAGCTTGGGCCGTCACGACGACCGAGCCCGCGCTGAAACGCTGGGGATTTTTCGGCGCGTTCTTCGAGATCCTCCTCGATGTGAAACTGCTCGTGTACCAGATCTACTTCATCTACAGCTACTTCCGCGGCGAAGGCGGAGGTCTCTTCGACATTGAGATCATGCTCTACAACAGCATCCCCTTCTGGCTCTTCATCACGATCGTCGTCACCTTCATCGTCCTCGTGATCATCGAGCTCTTCGTGCCGAGTCTGGCGGACGGCGCGATCATCGGACTCACGGCGAAAGCCCACAACAAAGAAAAGGTGAGCGGCGGATTCGTCCTCGCTCTCTACAATTTCTTCCCGATTCTCGCCGTTCACGAAGTCTTCATCTTCTCGAGCCTGTCGATTTTCGTCACGGCGATCTCCATCATTCTTCGTTATGGAGAGGGGCTGCGCTATCTGCTGGTGGTCGTCGCCACGCTCATTTGGATCATCTCGAACATCATGAAGTTCTTCAGCAGCTTCACGGAACCCGGCGTCGTCATCGAGAAGCTGAGCATGTTCGAATCCGGAGCCAAAAGCGTCAAACTCATCATGAGCTACATGCCGCACGTGATGTTCCTCGCCATCCTGCTGATCGTGATCTCCATCCGCATCATCATCAACACGCTCATCATCATCCTCGTGCCGCTGGCCATGGCCGGCAGTAGCGTGCTCCTCGCCTACGTCTTCCAACCGCTGATGAGCTATGCCATCGCGGGCTTCATCGGGCTCATCCTCACGATGGTCTCGGCCTACTTCTTCGCCTACCTCCACGTCTTCAAACAAGCCGTCTGGACGATCATGTACATGGAGCTGATCAAAGAGAAGGAATTGGATAAGATCGGCTGAGATGCATCATGCCTTTTCTTTCCAATCTCTCCTTACTTTCTTTCTCTGCCCGAGAAAGAAAGTAACAAAGAAAGCGCACCAAAAAACCAAACCGACCCACACACCCCCTCCTGTGGTTTTTGGTTCCCACCCTTCGATGCTTTTGTACTTCAATTGAAAAAGTAATTCAGCTCCAAGGGTAGGTGTGCGCCGCAGATGGGGGTGAGCGGGCAAGCGATGTCGCTTCACACGACATCGCGGGGTATCGGCGCACGCGGTTTTCTTTCGCCCTTTCTTTTCCGCGCAAAAAGAAAGGGCAAGAAGGTTACTGAGACAAAAAAAGAACCATCCAGTCAGGCAAACAAAGAAAGCTCAAAATCTGCGACAAACAAAAATGCTTGACGGTGAACAACCGTCCACCTATCATGGTGTACGTTTGTTCCCCACACTGTCATGACCCTGACACCCCACCAACGCACCGTGCTGAACTACATCACGGAATTTCAGAACAAACGGGGGTACTCGCCTTCTCTTGCCGATCTGGCCATAGCCTTCGGCGTACGGAGCAAGAACTCCATCGCGAAAGTGGTGAACACGCTCGTGCACGAGAAACAAATCGAGAAAGATCCGAAAGGTCGCATCAAGATCGTGTCGATGCCCCAAGACGACGTGCCGCTGCCGATGTCATTGCCTCTCTTCGGCCCGATCGCGGCCGGTTTCGCCGCGCCCGTGGAAGAACATGCGGAAGAAAAAATTACCCTTGAAAATTATCTCGTGAAAAATCGCGCCGCGACCTTCCTGCTCCGCGTGAAAGGCGACAGCATGATCGGCGCGGGCATTCGCGAAGGAGATCTGGTCGTCGTCGAACGCTCCCGACAACCGAAAATCGAAGACATCGTCGTCGGCGTGATGGACGGCGAGTTCACGCTGAAACGCTTGAAGAAAGACAAAGGCAAATTCTATCTGCAAGCGGAGAATCCGGATTATCCAAACTTGTACGCGATGGAAGAACTGAAAGTGGCGGGAGTAGTCACAGGCACGATCAGGAAATACTACTAAAATGATCGCTCACATCGACGCGGATTCTTTCTTCGCTTCAGTGCTGGTGCGGACGCACCCTCACCTGCGCGGGAAGCCGCTTTTCGCCATCGGCATGGGCGGAGGTTGCATCATCGCCGCCACGTACGAAGCCAAAGCCAAAGGAGTGAAGACTGGCATGCGCCTCTCGGAGGCGCGAGCACTGTGTCCGGGAGCCGTCGAAATGGCGGCTGACTTCAGAGAAACGGGATTGGCGTCGGAACAAATTGAATCGGTGCTCAAAAATGTCTGCCCGCGCGTCGAACAAACGTCGATCGACGAGTGGTATCTCGATCTGGCGTGCCTTGTCGGCGGCTTGCCCGTACACGCCGAAGCATGGGCGAAAGACATGCAAAAAAGCATTCTTGAAAACGCAGGTCTCTCCGTTTCCATCGGCGTGGCGCACACGAAACTCCTCGCAAAGATGGCAGGCGAATATCGAAAACCAGCAGGTGTCACTGTTGTTGAAAAGAAGAACCGAGAAGCCTTCCTTCGTGATCGCCCCGCGGCGGCGATCCCCGGCATCGGACCTCAACGCCGCGTGAAGACGGATGCGATGGGATGGAAAACGGCGTGGGACATCGCGAGCGCCTCGGATGAAACTCTTACTCGGATCTGCGGAAAACCTGGCGTGGAGATGAAATGCGAGCTGCTTGGGCAACGTCTCTTCGAAGTGACGGAAGACACGCGTCCGCCGAAGTCGATCTCGCGCTGTCGGACATTCAAAGGAACGACGGACCTGAGCCTCGCCAAAGCGCATCTGCTGAAACATCTGGAATACTGCACGATGAAGATGCGGCGCCACGGACTGCAATGCACCGACGTTTCCGTTTGGCTCCGCACGGCCGACTTCGCCTACGCCGGCACGCATAAAAAACTGCCCGACGCTTCATCGACGGTCTCGACCATCCTGCCGACGGTGAGTGCGGCATTTTCCGCGCTCACGAAAATCCAACGACGCTGGAACCAAGTTGGGCTCGCGCTGCACGGCTTCAAATCAACGGAATCGAGGCAAGTCTCGCTCTTCGAAGATCCTCAGGTGGCGATTAACGAAGAGAATCTGCAGGCCGCGATGGACAGTCTCCACGCGCGCTTCGGACGGGACAGCCTCACTCGGGCTTCGGCGCTCTCGGTTTCCTCGGGGACGAAGCGGGAGGTCGAGCTGCCCTGCGTCTGACGACCGTCTGTTCGGTCACATCAACGATTTCCGCATGCGTAACCGCCGTCTGATTCATGATCATGGGGTACGCGGCCCTTGCATCGTCGCCGGCGTCATCGAGATGCTGCACGACGATATTCCTGCCTCCGAGAGCTGCGGAAAGAAGACCATCCAAATCTTCACGCACGGTATCCGTGACCACAACCATCGTGCCGTCCTTCCTGCCGTGGCTGAACATCACGCGATGTTCCCGCACGAGAGCGTCGGACAGATCATTGGCGGTCGGCTTGCTGAAAGTCGTCATGAAGAAATTCTACGGAACGAACCGACGAATGCCATAAAATATCGACGGCATGCCTGAAAATGGCTTTGGAATGCGAAAATTATGCCAGCTGCTTCAGACGCTCCTCGATCTTCTTGAGCTTCTCCCGCGCCTCGAAAAGCTTGGCTTTCTCGCCGTCCACGAGTTCTTTCGGGGCACGATCGACGAACGCTTTGTTCGAAAGCTTGCCCGAGAGCGTCGCTACGTACTTCGTGAGATCGGCCTGTTCTTTCGAGAGACTTTCTTTGAGCTTAGCGGGATCGAACAGACCTTCGAGTGACAAATGCACCTCGATGTCGGCGAGATACGCACTCGCCGCGTTCTGATGCTTCGTCGCCCTCTCATCAATCGTAATCGTCTCGATGTGTCCCATGCGCAGAATGTGCTCTTGCTGAGACTTGAGAAGCTCGGCGTGCTTCTTGGAGTGCACGAACACCGTGATCTTCTTACCCGCTTCGACATTCTGCTCGGCGCGAAGGCGCCTGACTGTGGAAATCACTTCAATCAGCACCTGGAGCTGATCGAATGCCTTTTGATTTTTGCGCTTTTGCTTCACTGTCGGCCAACACTCCGAGATCAACGGCTTCGCAGCTTTGCGTTTCACGTGCGCCCACAACTCTTCGGTGACGAACGGGCAATACGGATGCAAAAGTTTCAGGATTCTGCGTAAAACGTGCACCAAGACAGCGGGGTTGGACGTGCCTTTGCTGAGCTCCAAATACCAATCGCAAAAGTAATCCCAGACGAAACTGTAGAGCTTGTCGCCCACCTCGCTCAAACTGTATTTCTCCAAACCTGCGGTCACTTCTTCGATCAGCACCTCCGATGCATGAAGTACCGCCTGGTCGGCGAGCGAGAGCGATGAGGCTTCGGGCAGCGTTTCGATGGTCATCGGATCAATCCCCGCCTGTTCGCACTGCAAGAGCACGAAGCGCGATGCGTTCCAGAGCTTGTTGATGAAGTTGCGATAGCCTGCGATTTTCTCTTCATAGAGGCGTGAATCGGCACCCGGACTCTGACCGACGATCATCGAGAGGCGGAGTGCGTCGGCGCCGTACTTCGGGATGATGTCGAGCGGATCGATCATCGTATCGGGATCGGACTTGCTCATTTTGCGACCGTCGCGCGTGCGGATGAGACCGTGGAGATAGACTGTCTTGAACGGGATCTGCCCCGTGGCGTACGTCGTCATGAGGATCATGCGCGCCACCCAGAAAAAGAGGATGTCATAGCCCGTCTCCATCACGGCAGTCGGATGAAATGCTTGGAAATCAGGACTGCGTTCGAGGATCTGTTCAAGCGAAAGACTCGTGTCTTCGGTCAGTGTCGGATCGACAAGCGTGCTCCACGTCCACATCGCGGAGCTGAACCACGTGTCGAGCGTATCGGTGTCTTGCTCCACGGGAGATCCGCAGAGATCATGCGTCGTGAAAGGCTTCGTACCGACGTAACCGAGCTCCAAAGGACTGCCGTCGCTGTTCTTGCATTTGGTGCAGTAGAAAACGGGTACTCGATGTCCCCACCAAATCTGGCGGCTGATGCACCAGTCGCGCAGGTTGTCGATCCAGTGGAAGTATGTCTTCTCGAAACGATCGGGGATGATCTTGATATCCCCGTGATGAATCACGGAATGCATGATTTGTTTCAAGCTCATCTTCTCCGCCTTCTTGGCGCCCGCGCGCTTCCAATCAACGACTTCTTTATTGACGTCGATGAACCACTGCAACTTGATTTGCGGCTCCAACACTCCCCCGCCGCGCTGCGAGACGGCTTTGTTATGCACGTAATTCTCATCGGTCTTTACGACCAAACCTTTGGACTGCAATTTCTCGACGATCAAGGGCCGCGCTTCTTCGATCTTCATGCCGGCGAACTCACCCGCGATGTCGAGGAGGCGTCCGTCAAAACCGATCACTTGCTCCTTCTCAAGACCGTGACGCTCGGCGATGCCGAAATCGATGTGATCGTGCCACGGCGTGATCGTCATGACGCCCGTGCCGAACTCGGGGTCGACGGATGCGTCTTTGATCACCGTTGCGCGCACGAGTCCGTTGATCCACTCAGCCTCGAACGTGTCGCCGTGCTTGTATTTCTTGTACCGCTTGTCCTCGGGGTGCATGACGACGTACTTGTCGCCGAATTTCGTCTCCGGACGCGACGTGCTGATCTCGAAGGGACCGTATTTGAACGTAAAAAACGGCGCTTTCTCCTCTTTGTAGTCGACTTCATCATCCGACACAGTCGTCTGCAGCTTCGGATCCCAATTCACGATGCGATGACCGCGATAGATCAAGCCGTCATTCTTCATCTTGCAGAACACTTCGTTCACGCAGCGGTTCAGCGCAGGCTCGAACGTGTAGCGCTCGCGGCTCCAATCGCAAGAGCTGCCCATCTTGCGGACTTGCGAACGAATCGTGTTCTGGCTCTTGCCCACGAACTCCGCGATCTTCGCGACGAGCTTCTCGCGACCGAGTTCTTTGCGCGGATCTTTCATGCCTCCTTCTTTCAGCTGCTTGATGACAACGTTCTCCGTGGCGATGGCGGCGTGATCCGTACCCGGCACCCAGAGAGCACGCTTGCCTTGCATCCTCGCGAAACGAATGAAGATGTCCTCGAGCGCGAGCATCACGGCATGGCCGAGGTGCAGCTGACCCGTGGCGTTCGGCGGCGGCATGCTGACCGTGAACGGCTCGCCGTCTTCAGGGCACGACTCCGGTTTGAACGCACCGCTGTCCTCCCACATTTTGTAGATGCGATCTTCGGTCACCTTCGGATCGTAGGCTTTCTCCAACATGCGCGAAGTGTACCAGAATCCTCTCCCACGAAGCGGCAGAGACGCCGATCCCGAACGGACTGCCGTTTTCGACAGAGATAAGAGGCGAAAGCGAATAACCCGAAGTCAAAAAATCTTCGGTTTTTTCCTTCACAAGAAACGAAACATTGTATCATGTACTCCATGAAGAAGGTGCCAAGATGGTCGGCAAAGGAATCGCGATTCCTCCACAGAGGAAACATCAGCCAATTCGGCCGTGATACCCGCGACTTTCACATTCGTGCGGACGGACCGCTGGAAACCATGGGAGCTCCCGTCATGACCGCGGCGGCGGCGATCGCCAAACTGCCGAACGCCATCGTCGGCTCCTTCAGTCCGGAAGAAGCCATCCCGCTCGGCGAAGGCGGATTGAAATACACCGCACTTGACATCAAATCGATCGGAGGCAACGCGGTCGGCGCCATGAAAAATCTTCTCACGTTGCATCCCGTCAAAGCGCTCGGCAATGTCGTCGCAGGCACGTTCGATGCGCTCGACGTCGTCACGGTCGACCCGCTGCTCGACGTCGGCTCGGGGGTCTTCGGGCATCAACAAAAAGTTCGCCGCGGGATGAACGCCGCTCTCACCCAAGCCGCGTAATGCTGGAAACCGCGGAATCACCGCTGATCGAAGGTGCGGAAACATTCATCCACAGCCCGCTTTTTGTGAATGCGGCGACAGTTGTCGTGGGCGCGGCGCTGATCATCGGGGGTTTTCGATATCTCTATCGCAAAGCGGTCGGCGGATGATTCTGGAAAAAAAGGCCGTTTTCTGCTAGAATAAGAGCGAATCAACACACATTCATGGTCAACGTTCCTCCGATCACACCGCTCGAAGCTCCGGCTCTGCCGAACGCGCCGATGATGGCTCCGGCACAATTTGCCGCGAACAGCGTCGGCAAGATCGCAGGATTTCTCGGTGCGCTCGCGGGACCGGTATTGACCTTGGCTCTCGCGGGCATGGGGCTCAAAATGATCATCACGGGGGAGAAGCCGAAGTTTTTGAAGTAAAAACTTGGTTGCCACTCGGCGCGATGCGACTACAATTCGGCGTATGCCGAATTACGAATTCCGTTGTCAGTCGTGCAACAAGCAATTCATGAAATCCTTGCCATTCGGTTCGAAGGAGCTGCCGCCGTGCCCCGTCTGCAACCGCGTGACGAAGCGTCTCATCACGCCGCCGATGGTGCACTTCAAAGGCAGCGGATTCTACAAAACCGACAACGCAAAACTGTCATCCGAATCGACAGGCACCCCGCCGCCTGAAGCAGCGAAAAAGCCGGACACCGCACCGCCTCCGGCAGCCGTATGAAAATGAGAAAAGCAGTCGCAGGCGTCATTCGCAGATTTGTGGCATTTCTGACTGATCTCTCCTACGTGGAATTGGGGGTGATCTACGGATGTTTCATCATCGGCTTCGGAGTGCTCTACTTCGGCCTGTTCATGTTAAGCCGCGCAAATGCGCCGAACCTCGGCGGAGGGACGATGTTGATCCATCTGTTGAACGGCGTGTACTTCAGCATCATCACCGCGGCATCCGTCGGCTACGGAGACATCTCCCCGCACGGACTCTCCAAAATCGTCGCCAGCTTCGAAAGCCTCTCCTCTCTCTTCGTCTTCGCGATTCTCGTCTCCAAACCGATCTCGGAACGGCAGGAAAAGGCACTCTACCAAATGCACAAACTGACGCTCGATGAAATCTTCACCAGCATCCGCGAAGGATTCTTCATCATGCGCAAAGATTTCGACGGTTTGATGGAAGAAGTGCGCACGACGGGCGCGCTCTCGGAGCACGCCAAAGAAAACTTCGAAACGGCTCTCCATCACGGCGAAGTGCTGCTTCAAGACATCCCCGCGTTCTATGACAACGAGCGTCAGCTCTACAAGATCGACATCCGTCGCGAGAAACTCCTTGCGGAAGCGGTGGAACGAACCGTGGAACGTCTCGTGCGCACGCTCGGGTTGCTTGAGGCAGGACACATTACGCTGACGGTGCGCACGCACAACATTTTGAAGGAACTCGCGCAGGTCGGAGGAACGACGATGAAGCAGTGGAAGCATCACTCCTCGAAAGACATTCACGCGATGCTTCAAGGAAGCATGGTGCTCTTCGGGGAGATTGAAGAAAAGCATCTGTAATACTAAAAAACGCCCCTTGTGGAGCGTTTCTCAGTTTCAACGTGCGTGTTTAGCGTCTGCGCGGTCCTCCGAAACTCGGACGCGGCGGCGGTGCGATCCAACCTGCCGGCGGAGCGGTCATCTGCTTGAGCGAAAGGCGCGTCTTGCCTTCGGCGGCGTCGAATTCGACGCACTTCACCTTCAGCTCTTGTCCTACTTTGACGACATCTTCGACCTTCTCCGTGCGCATCCACTGAAGCTCGGAGATGTGGATCATGCCGTCTTTACCGCGACCGAACTCCGCGATGGCACCGACGCCGTCGATGATGCGGACGATCTTCGCGTCGTAGACTTTGCCGACCTCGGGCTTCTCGACGATGCCGAGAATCCACTCTTTGGCCTGCATCATCTTCTCGCCGCTGACCGCGGTGACGAAGACCAAGCCGCTGTCCTCGATGTCGATCTCGACGCCGAGTTCCTTCGTGATCTTCTGGATCATTTCACCGCCCTTGCCGATGACGAGACGGATGTCCTCGGGGTTGATCTGAATCGTTTCGATGCGCGGAGCGAACGGACTCATTTCTTTGCGAGGCTCAGGGAGAGCCTGAAGCATCGTCTTGAGAATGAACGCGCGTCCTTCCTTGGAGCGCTCGATGGCTTCTTTGAAAACGGAATCGGGAAGTCCTTTGATCTTGATATCCATCTGGATGGCCGTGACTCCCTTCTCAGTGCCGGCGAGTTTGAAGTCCATGTCGCCGCCGAAATCCTCTTCGTCCTGAAGATCGGAGAGAATGATGTATTTGTTCTTCGGCTCATCGGAAATCAAACCGAGAGCGATGCCGACGACGGGAGCCGTGATCGGCACACCGGCTGCCATCAGCGCAAGGGTCGATCCGCAGGTCGCGGCCATCGACGAAGATCCGTTGGACTCGAGGATCTCGGTGACGGTGCGCATCGTGTACGGGAATGACTCCAAAGGCGGAAGTACGGGCTCCAGCGCGCGCTGCGCGAGGTTGCCGTGACCGATCTCGCGGTTGCCGACGAAGAGACGATTGCTCGTCTCGCCGACGGAGAACGGAGGGAAATTGTAGTGATGCATGTATCTGAGTTCCTGTTCGCCTTCCATGCCTTCGACGAGCTGTCTGTCGCCCGGCGAACCGAACGTGCAAGTGGTGAGACCCTGCGTCTCTCCGCGCTGAAAGAGCGCTGAACCGTGAACGCGATTCGGGAGAATGTCGACCATGCAGCTGATGGGACGGATCTCCGTCACCTTGCGGCTGCTCATGCGAAGACCTTCTTCGAGCACGAGGCGACGCATCTCGTTCTTGATGATCTTGTCGACGTAACCCTTGCCCTGCGCGTAGGCGTCGGCGAGCTCTTTGTTGTCACCGGCTGGACCGAATTTTTCTTCCATCTTCGCGGCAGCGGTGTCCATGAGATCGTTGAAGATCTTGCGGCGCACGAGCTTGGCGAGAGGATCTTTGATCGCTTTGTTGATCGTCGCGAGCGTCCATTCCGTGAGGAACTTCGACTGCGCGGCGGGCATTTCGTACGGAGCTTCGACGGTGAATTTCGGCTTGCCGACTTGCTTCTGCACGTCCGCGAAAAACGCGGCGATCTTCTGCGCCCACTTCTTGCCGAACTCGATGGCCTTGAGGATCTCGGCCTCCGGCACTTGATTGGCACCCGCCTCGATCATCACGACGCGATCAAGCGAAGCGGTGACGAACATGTTCAGGTCGCTCTTCTTGCGTGCTTCTACGCTCGGGTTCAAGACGAGTTCTCCGGCGATCAAACCGACGCGGACGGTGCCGAGCGGCCCGTCACACGGACAGTCGGACAGCGCGACCGCGAGGTTGGCCGCGTTGGCTCCCGCGATGTCGTGCTCATTCTCGAAGTCGTAGCTGAGAACGGTGGAGAAGACCTGAATGTCCTGACGCATGTGTTTCGGGAACATCGGACGCAGTCCGCGATCGATGACGCGTGCAAGGAGCACGTAATCATCGGACGGCCTGCCTTCGCGTTTGCGGAAGCGAGAACCGCAGATCTTGCCGCCTGCGTAATATTTCTCTTGGTAGACGACCTGCAGCGGCAGGAAGTCGACGCCTGCGCGAGCCTTGGAACTGATCGTGCAGTTGCCGAGAACGACGGTGGCGCCCATCTGACAGAGAACGGAGGAATTGGCTTGGGTGGCCAGTTGTCCGGTTTTGACGATCATCGGTGCATCACCGAGCATCAATGTGAATTCTTTCTGCATAACTGAAAAAGGGAAGAAATAGGGTGCTCTCCCCTCCCGAACCAATGGATTCTTGTGTGGGTTGGATCTACACATCAGATCCCGCGCGCAGGAGCTGGTACGTAAATCCAGACAAAAACCGAATGGTGTGAGGAAAGAGCTGCCCGTACTGTACCCTTTTTTCGTTCAGAACGCCAGATCGACTATTTCTTGAGGCTGAGGCCCTCAATCGTCTTCTGGTAGTGCTCCGGCTTGTTCATCTTGAGGTACGTGAGGAGCTTGCGACGACGTGCAACTTTGGCGAGGAGACCGCGACGGGCGGAATTGTCCTTCTTGTGCTCTTTCAAATGCGAGGTAACTTCATCGATTTCCTTCGTGAGAATGCCGACCTGCACCTGCGGAGAACCTGTGTCTTTCTCGTGAGTGCGGAATTTGGTGATGATTTTCTTCTTGGTGGCGCGTTTGAGAGACATAAAAGGAGGAGAGGGGGTGGAAGCCGTGTCCGTGGGACACAAGCCAAAGGATGTTCAGGCCTCCGAGTGGTCGAAACCAGCAACGAAGCGTGACAGCCGAGCCATCCTAAGTGTGCGTGAGAAAATTGTCAACTCTCCCCGCATGCGGAAGCCAAAAAGATTGAATAAAGTGGACAGTCGTCCACCCTGTGATACGATAGCGCGCATGACACCTTTTGAAATCATCCTTCTCGTCGTGATGGCTCTCGGTCTCGGCACCGTCGTGGTGTTGCAATTGAAGAAAGCACCGCAAGCGATGCAAACCGTGGACTTGAGCAAAGATCTGGCGAGAGTCGAACGCGAATTGGAAGCCGAGAAAAAAGAGAAACATGAGCTCTCCGGCAAGAACAAGCAGCTCTTCGCGGAGCGCGAACAGCTGAAAGCCGAATTGAATGCGACTGCTAAGGAAAGAGACAATCTACGGACGACGGTGACGAAATTCGAAGCGAAGCGCGAACAACAGGAGAAAGACGCCGACGATCGCATTCGGGATTTGAAGGCCTCACAAGAATCTTTGGATAAGGAGAGAGAGCGCGTGATCCATGAAGACGAAGAACGAACGAAAGAAATGGAAGAAGAGCGCGATCGCGTGTGGAACGATCACGAGAACGCCGTCGTCGCGCAACTGTCGGACCTTTGCAAGCAACCGCAATTTCAATTCAAGACGTATTCAAACACTCGCTTGCCCGATGACTTCGACGGCAGCCTGAAGCCGGACTTCCTGCTCGAGTTCCTCGACCAGTACGTCATCTTCGATGCCAAGGCGAGCAAAGCTCAGAGCCTGCAGACCTACATCGACGAGGCCGTGAAGAAGACCGCAGAGAAGATCCGCAAGAATGCGAAGATTTATCCTCACGTGTTCCTCGTCGTGCCAACGGAAGCGATCGCGGAACTGAAAAAACTTGTGTACGCGAAAGACGAGTACTACTTCTACATCGTCTCACGCGAAGCGCTCGCACCGATCCTCGCGTCGCTCAAGCGCATCTCGACGTACGAACTCGCGGAATCCCTCGATCCGCAAAAGCGCGAGAACATCATCAACATGCTCTCGGAGCTCGCGACGCACATCAGCTACCGCAACGCCTACGAACTGCTGCTCACGAAGCACGGCGCCGACACGCTGGAACGCGTCGCGCGCATCGACGCCGATATTGCGCTCGAAGTGGAACAAAAAAATGCCGAGAAGAAGTTCGTCGCACCCGCTCCGTCCGACGTGAAGCGCATCGCGAGCGCACTCACCGAACAGAACGCCGAGATCTCCTCGCTCGCCTCTCCAAAAGCCGCCGTGAAGAAGAAACATCTCGACGCCGCAGTCTCCGTGATCGCGCAAAAACTTCTGTAAACAGTTTACCGAAAAAGAAAGCGGAATCGCGAAGTCTCCGTGATACTCTCCTCGCCTCATGAGCACAGACGCAATTTTCGCGGGCCTCAACGAAGAGCAGTGTGCGGCCGTGAACACGCTAAAGGGTCCTTTGCTGATCCTCGCCGGCGCGGGCTCTGGCAAGACGCGCACGATCACGCATCGCATCGCGAACCTCATGGCGCAGGGCGTGCCCGCGTGGCAGATCCTCGCCGTCACGTTCACGAACAAAGCCGCGAACGAGCTGAAAGAAAGAATCAAACGAATCCTGCAGCTCACGGACGGGCAGGGCATGGAACCGCAACAACTGCCACTCGCGGGCACATTCCACTCGGTCTGCGTGCGCATTCTGCGTCGCGACATCGAAGCGATCGGCCGCAACAAAACGTTCGTGATCTACGACTCCGATGATCAAGAGAAAGTGATGCAATCGGTGCTGAAAGACATGAACATCGCGCCCGAAGAATTGAAGCCGCGAACCGCGTTATCGCATGTCAGCAGTTTCAAGAGCGAATCGATCGGCGTCGATGGCGCGCGTCGAGATGCGGCCACGCACACCGCACATCGCATGGCCGAGATCTACGCCGGCTACCAGAAAAAAATGCGTGAATCGAACGCGCTCGACTTCGACGATCTGCTCCTCGAAACCGTGCGCCTCTTCACGGAGTGCCCGCACGTGCTGGAAAGATATCAAAACACGTGGCGTTTCATTCACGTCGACGAGTATCAGGACACGAACAACGTGCAGTACCAATTCATCAGCCTGCTCTCGAGACGCGACCGGAACCTCTGCGTCATCGGTGATCCCGATCAGTCGATCTACGCGTTCCGCGGCGCGGATATCCGCAACATCCTCGAATTTCAAAGCGAGTACAAAGACGCCGTCAGCATCAAACTGGAGCGCAACTACCGCTCGACGCAACAAGTGCTGGACGCCGCCGACGGCGTGATCTCGGCCAATCCAGACCGTCCGCAGAAAAAGATGTGGACCGACCGCAAAGACGGCGCGAAGATCAAACTGGAAGAAGTCATGGACGAACGTCGCGAAGCGGAAGAAGCGATCCGCGGCGTCTTGAACAGAAAAAAAGAAGGCATGCAGTTGAAAGATCAGGTGATCCTCTATCGCACGAACGCGCAATCACGACAGTTTGAAGAGGCGTGTCTGCGCGCAGGCATCCCCTACCGCATCCTGGGCGGCATGAAATTTTACGCGCGCAAAGAAGTAAAGGACGTGCTCGCGTATCTCCACGTGATCCAAAATCCGAACGACACGATCTCTCTCCTCAGAGTCGTGAACGTCCCGTCACGCAAAATCGGTGACACCACACTCGGCAGGCTGCAAAACTTCTGCAACGAAAGAAACATCAGCCTATGGCAGGCGATGCAACACATCGAGATGGTCGACGATCTGAATGACGGCGTGAAGAACCGCATTTCGGGCTTCACCGCGATCATCCGCAGTTTGCAACAACTGGCGGAGTCGAATGCCGTCAGCGTGATCTCCGAGAGAATCATCGCGGACACGGGGCTCGAGAAATTCGTCCGTGACGGCACCGATGAAGGTGAGACTCGTTGGGAAAACATCCTCGAACTCGTCTCCGTCACGCGCAAGTACGATCATCTGCCGCCGCAAGAATCTCTCATGAGCTTCCTCGAAGAAGTCGCGCTGATCTCGGAGGTCGACAAATTGAACGATGCGACGACGGACTCGCTGACACTCATGACACTGCACCTTTGCAAAGGACTCGAATTCAAATCCGTCACGATCGTCGGCTGCGAAGAAGGCATCCTCCCGCACAGCGCCTCGCAGCTCGACCGAAGCCAACTGGAAGAAGAACGTCGCCTCCTCTACGTCGGCATGACGCGCGCCAAAGACCAGCTGACGTTGATGCACGCCCAGAGCCGCATGCTCTGGGGATCGACGCAGAGCAATGCGCCAAGTCGTTTCCTCGAAGACATCCCGGCAAACGTCATCGAAGTGAAAAGCAGTGACATCGAAAGTCGTTTCGGATGGCTGCAAGCCAGCACGCCCGCTCGACCGAGTCAGGGATACGCAAGAGGCGGCACAGTGAAACCCTTCATTCAGAAGAATGACTTCAATCAGGACACGAGCTCGGATGACGGCGGCGACTGGCTGGAACATGTGGAAGAGGAAATCACCGAAGGCATGCGCATCGCTCACAAATCTCTGGGCAACGGCATCGTGATGAGTCGCAGCGGCGACATCCTCGAAGTCCGATTCGACAGCGGCGCGACGAAACGATTGGCACTCGGCATCGCGCCGATCAGAATCCTGTCGCAAGCGATGAGTGAGTAAAAAATAGCGGTGAGCTCTATTCGCTCCCCGCTGCCTGCTCGCACATCCGCTAATATTTGTAGTATGTGCCGCCTGCGACCGGGCCGCCGGAATTCGGCAACGAAATCCAATGAAACGTGTTCGTTCCGTCGCTCCACGAGACGGCGCCTGCGGAGACGGACGTGCCCTGCTGATTGAGCGTGAGCTGAAAACCCGCATGCAGGGGATCGACGGCCGTGACATCACCGTAGACGGTGAGCGTACGCGGATCATCAGTCAGCGAACCGTACAGATCGGGAATGAGCGTGCATGTGACCTGGGAGGCGTTCACCGTGCACTGAAATCTGTCCGTCATGCCGTTCGATCCGAGAGAAGCGTTCGTGATCCCGACGCCGCCGTTCTGACTGATATCGAAGATCAAATCAATCAAATCAATGTGAGCGCTGCTGTCCGTTTTGCGACCGCCGAACGTGAACGAACCGAGCGTTCGGTTGGCACCGAGAACGAGCGGAGCGTTCGCGGAGCCCGCATTTTTCACAGATGTGACGGTCGATCTCGCAGTCGTGAAAAGAGGGTACGAAATCGCATCGGTCGTCTGCTGTACGTATTGATGATTGCTCCATACACCGTTGCCTTTCACCACGATGCTCGAGATCTGGACGTTTTCATTGCCAAGACCGCCGGCATCTCTGGACTCGAGATCCGCTCGAACGTAGATCGTGCGTTCCTGCGCTTTCTCAAGGGTGAAAACATTCGAAGCAAGCTGCAATGCGTAAGAACGATTGGTGGAAGCCGAAGGATCGAGGGGAGCGCGACCGAGCAGATGTCTTTGATCGTCATACACGAGCAGTGACCTCACGGCGGGAACTTCCGTCGTGATGTTGATGATGATGCTCGTGAGCGCAAGCGGCTCCTCATACAGGAAAATCTTGCCTGCGCCGAGGATCGGACTCGTCTCTCCCAGAAGAAGAAACTGCGATCGGATCGTCGTGTCGGCATTCACATCGAGCGGCAAGGAAGCGGAAGAAGACACGGAAGAAGTAACCGATGAAACCGAAGAACTGACGCTGCTTGAGGAGCCGACGGAAGCCTTCGGCTGACAAAGAGGCGTGCGATGCGCCTTCAGAAGTCTGAGCGCCCTGCGCTCCGCGCCGCGCGTGACGCAGAAACGAACCGAGCTCGCGCTCGAAGAAAATGCGACCGTTCCGGAGAGCGGAAGATCGCCGTGTGCGAGGACTGTTTGGGACGTAAGGACGGCTCCGATCAGGATGAAAGGCAGAGTTCTCATAGGAGAGTGGAAGGAATGGGGCATACTGTCGACATGTTAGACGAAGAAGTCCGCACATTGTTACGCCAATCCGGCATGCGGCTGGACACCGACGCGGGGCAGCATTTTTTGATCGACGAAGAAACGCTCGAGGACATCGTCGCCGTCTCCGATCTGAAATCGAGCGATCATATCATCGAGGTCGGGCCCGGCATCGGCATCCTGACGCGCGAGCTCACGAAACGCGTAAGGAAAGTGACGGCCATCGAGATCGATGAACGTTTCGTCGGCATCTTGAAATTGTTCGCGGTCGGTCATGGAGAACTGGAAGTGATTCTGGGGAATGCGCTTCACACCCCGATGCCGACGGAGCCGTACAAAGTCGTCGCCAATATCCCCTACCACATCACTTCTCCGCTGCTCACGCATTTGTTGCTCGAGTCTCCGCGTCGTCCGACGTCGATGACGCTGCTGATCCAACGGGAGGTCGCCGAAAACATCTGTTCGAAAGAAAGCGTGAGCATGCTGACGATCCTGACGCGCCTCTTCGGCATGCCGTCACTTATCCGACTGGTCGCGAAAGAAGCCTTCCTGCCACCGCCGCAAGTGGACTCGGCGGTGCTGCACATCGAATGCTTCCCCGAACCGAAAACGGATCTGCCCGCAATCGAACGAATCTTGAAGCTCGCCAAACTCTGCTTCACGCAAAAACGAAAAATGTTGAGCAACACGATGGGGCAGATGCCGGGCGGCACCGAAGCGATGACAACGACGACGATCGACCCGAAACGACGACCGCAGACGCTCACGATCGACGAATGGATCGCGCTCGACAAAGCCCTCGAAGCAATCCGCATGAAATCCCGATGAAGATGTCGCATGTGAGTTATGGCTTTCTGCTGAGCTTTCTTGCGAGTCTCGCCGCGGTCCACTGGGCGCCCTTTCCCGCGGCGCTCGGCATCTTCTTTGTCACGCTCGCACTCGGTCTTCTCTTGGTGAAAAAAACTTCCATCGGCACCGTGACGGCCTGCATCGTCGGGATCGGAGTGGCAATGATCGTCGTGTGGATGTCGACGCATGTGACGACCGTGCAAGACGTCGAAGCGTATGCGAACGGTGAAACGGTGACGATCCACGGCCGTATCAGCGATGCCCCCGACGTCCGTCCGACCGTCACGAAGCTGACGATTGAAACTGATCGTATGACTGACGGAAGCGGAAAAACAATGGTCGTGACGGGGAAAGTGCTCGTCAATGACTACGGCGGATGGCCCGCGCACATCTACGGAGAACGAATCACGGTGAAAGGAAAATTGAAACGCCCCGAACCGATCGACACCTTCGCGTACGACGATTATCTGAGCGTGCGCGATGTCTATGCGGTGATCACCCGCGGATCAGTGCAAACGGCGAACGACGAATCAATGCGCACCCCCACGGTCGCCGGTCGTCTGCTCGGAAGCCTCTTCTCCATTCGCACGCGCTTCGAAGAAGAGATCAATCAAATCCTGCCCGAACCACACGCGTCGCTCCTCGCGGGGCTGCTCACCGGCACGCGTCGCGGCATCCCGAAACACCTGACCGACGATTTTCGCTTCGCCGGCATCACGCACATCATCGCGATTTCGGGCTACAACGTGACGATCATCCTCGCGCTGCTCTCCGGACTCCTCTTTTGGATCCCGCTCAAGAAACGATTTCCAATCCTCGTGATCGGCATCGTCGCGTTCGCGTTCTTTGTCGGATCATCGCCGTCCGTCGTCCGCGCGACGGTCATGGGCATCCTCGGTCTTTTGGCTCTGCAAAGCGGTCGCCAGACCACCGTGCGCCTCACAATCCTCTGGGCCGCGTTCTTCATGCTGTGCTGGAATCCGAAATATCTGTGGTTCGACGCCAGTTTCCAGCTCAGCTTCCTCGCGGTCATCGGCCTGAGCGAGCTCAGTGAACCGCTCAAGAAGATTTTAAAGCGAGTGCCGGAAACGCTGGCGCTGAAAGAATCACTCATCGCCACGATCGCCGCGCAGATCGCGACGTTGCCGCTGACGATAGTGCTGTTTCGGCAAATTTCTCTCGTCGCTCCGATCACGAACGTGCTGGTCGCACCGCTGATCCCGCTCGCGATGCTCGTCGGATTCATCGCGACGACCCTGAGCTTCGTCTGGATGCCGCTGGGCCTGCTCATCGGATACGTCACATGGGCGCTCCTGCAAGTCATCATCTGGATCGCGGAAATCTGCGCGCACATGCCGCTTGCGGTCATCACTTGGTAATCTTCCTCCAGATGTAACGATAGATTTTGCTTTTCCCGAAAGGCATCTCAACCAATTCCTCCTGATCAAAGGACATGTCCGGCACGCGGAACGCATGCGTGATGACGCGAGCGCCGTCTTTGAGCTCAGCATCGAATTTCGGCTTCAGCATCTTCATGGATGCGATCGACAAATAGGTGAAGATCACGTCCGCCTTCGAAAAATCAGCCTTCATGAAATTCTCGCGAAGCATCTTCACCTTGCTGTGACGCAAACACAGAAGTGCCTGCGCGAGCAACCACACGCCGAGCGCGCCTTCATATCCGATGCCTTTAATCTTCGGCTCGCGTTTCTCCGCACGCATCAACACTCGTCCGTCGCCGGCTCCGAGATCCAGCACGATCTGACCGGGCTTCAGTTCGGCAAGATCGATCATACCTTCGATGACGGAACGGGGTGTCGGAACGAACGGAACCATGCACCACGCGTGAAAAGCGACGCTGACAACGATGAGCACGAGAAAAACGAGCAGCGAAATGAGTACCACCCACGCGGCTGCGAGTGTCAGGATCTCCATTACGCCGGCATGAGAATGCCGAGATACGTGAAGAGCGCTCCTCCGAGCACCATCAAGAAACCGACGAACATCTGGATCGCGGGGGTGTCGAAAAAGTATTCCTCATACCGCTCGCGCATCTTCGAATACTTGGCGGGCCACCATGCCATGAACAAGCTCTTGGCGAGGACAAACCACGCCACCGCGACGATCAAACCTTCCCCGTCGCCCGAGATCACCCATTGACGTCGGAGCGTGATGGCGGCGAGCATCGTAAACGCCATGCCGATGATGCGCATCATGTTCTCGTCCTTCATGAACTTCTTGCGCCACGTGAGATGTTTCTCATCGCAAAAGACGAGCGGGAAGCCGAAGACGTAACAGAAGACGCCGACGACGAGGGAAAAACCGGAGAGTGACATACAGGGTTTCGGAAGAGCGTAAATTGTCGTCAATTGTCATCCACAAGAGAGAAATTGACAATTGACAATGAACGATCGACAATTCGCCACGCTCATTCGCAGCAAACACTCTTCGGAGCATTTCGAAGCAATCCGCGCATGGAGCAAGGAAAACAGCTACACTATTTGCTCGGTCTTTCCATCTTCGGCCCCATCGTCTAATGGTTAGGACAGCGGGTTTTCAATCCGTTAACGGGAGTTCAATTCTCCCTGGGGCTGCCACATTTACTTCCATAAAACTTTGTGTTGATCGATAATAATGTTCGGAAATGCGTTGTTTTTCTTTTTTACAAAAAAGAAGGAGGATATAAGTTAGCTGGAACGGGATTTTTCTATGGGACTCCCTTCACTGATGGTAGCGATCGAAACTTTGTAAATGTTGTTACTGCTAAACACGTCATTCAAGGAATTCAGAGTAAATCGGAGGATCAAAAAGTTTATTTTCGAATTAATGACAGTGATGGATTGAAGTGGTCTGCAATGGAAACGAGTAAGTGGCTGTTTCATCCTTCCGATGAATCGGTAGACGTTGCAGTTACTCTTTTTGAATATTGGACACCACAAATAGACCATTTAATGCTAAATGACTCTTCAGTCGTGACTCCTGAATTAGTTAAGAATGAAAGTATTGGATTAGGCGATGAAATATATATTGCTGGTTTATTTCGTAACCACTACGGCTCGCTAAAAAATATCCCGATCATACGAATAGGAAATATTGCAGCAATGCGAGAAGAAAAGGTCAATTTTCGAGGGCAAGCTGTTGATGCTTATTTAATAGAAAGTAGATCAATCGGCGGATTAAGCGGCTCCTTAGTGTTTGTGAATATGGGTTTACATCGCCGAATAGATGGCACAATTAAACAATCTACGGGAGAGATATTACGTTGGTTGGGGCTTATATCGGGCCATTGGGATATCGATGAGGAATCTATTGATTCAACTACTGAAGATGAAGGTACGAAAAATATAAACATGGGTATAGCTGTTGTTGTACCGGTAGATCGTATTTTGGAAGTAATAAATCAGCCCTCGCTAGTTGCTGCCAGAGCTCTCGCCATGACTTAGTATTTTTGATTTTAATACTCTTAAAAACCTTGTAACAATGAACCATTGCCTCAAAAACACCTGTTTGAAAAAGCCGTGGGGCTGCCACTCTTAAATCTAAAAAAATATCGATCCGATGTGATTCCGTGTATCTCTCCATCAGAGCGAAATCTACGTCACATGAAATAAGTCGCTACTCTTTGGGCAGAGGCTCATCGTCGAAAGGCTCTTCATCCGTCCACGTATCGCCGTACGCTTCGAGGTAATAATCGACCTTCACTTCTTCGAGCGGCGCATACGCCTTCGCCTGCGGATCATATCGGAAGAGTCTCTCGCTGAGACGCAACGTGTACGGGACGCCTTTCGCCTGCAAGGCGCACTCGACCCGTGTACGCCACGGGCATCACGACGTCGTGGGTGTGATCATGCTTGTGCAGGAACATCGCTGCGGGAAGATCGGGCGTGCGAACGGTGACGACTCTCTGTCCGACGCCGTCGTTTTTATCGAGCTCCGCGACGAACCCCGACGACCTTGCGAGCGCGAGCATGTGCTCTTGCAAGTACTCCGTCGTGCCTTCATTGCGATTGTTGTCCATTTGCATGTCCATCTTTCCCGACGTCATGCGCGGATAAAACGTCGTGCCTTTGCGCGCATCAGCCATGACGAACGTGTGAAGCGCGGCATTGCTGCGGTCGGGAAAATCGCAATAGCCGATCTCCTCGAGGAATGCCTGCGCATCGGGCATCGATTCCACGAACACTTCAAATGACGGCTCATCGGGGCGTTCTTTCAACCACTGACTGTACAAATCGTAGAGCTGCAACGTGGCGGGAACGGGGAACTCTTTGCCGGGACGACGTTTGGATTCAAGCACCGCCAGCGGAGTAGGACTTCCTTTCCGCGCGTACAAGGCGTCGGCAAGGAACGGACGAACGTCATCGGGGATCGGAAAATCCGAAAATCGCGCGACGGTTTCGGTAAGCCCATGGTCGCGTGAGGAATCCTGAAGGAACGATTGGTTGATCACATCCTGAAGGTATGCGGCGCATTGCGGCAGCGCCGAGACGTGCGTCACGGGGCGATGAGCCAAGAACCGCTCGATCAGCAGCGGAGTGCCGAGGCCATAGTGAAGAACAATCTCACGTTCTTCGGGCGTGACCGGAGGCACGGCCTCATCCAGCCATGCGTTCGTTTCATTCAACGTCAGGTTCCTGAGTACGACGGTCTGAGGATGTAGATCGATCTTCTTAGCGATGAGCTCCGGATTTGAACCCGGAAGCGCGAGAAGAATCTTTTTCGATGCCGCTGCGACGGCTTGTTGAATTTTTTCCACATTGAAAAACAATGTGCCGATTTCGAACGCCGCGCCTTCAGACTCATTCGCAAGCACTCGATCGGCCACAAGGCTTTTACCCGAACCGCTGAGCCCTTGAAGGATCACCGCACCACAATCTTCTGCCAGAAGTTGCGTCAACAATTGTTCCGCCTCGCGTTGTGAAGAAGAAAGCATGGAAGATATTCTATACGTCTTTTCATGATTTTTGCAAAGGATGAACGGAACTTTGTTATACTGCAAGTTCATGCGCCTTTCATCCGTCACCGCCATCGGCCTTCTCTTCTGCAGCACACTTCTCGGCGGCTGCGGAACGAAAAAACCGTCGTTTCAGCCGCCTGTCGTCGTGTTCGATTCGCCGTCGGCGCAGAGTTCGACCGCGTCCGTCACGACGTCTTCGATGCGATCGTCCGAAGCGAAGGCTCCACCCGCGAGTGTCCTGATCAAAGTGCCATTCTCGCCGCAAGCGCCGAACGCCAACTGGGACGCGCTGCACGAAGAAGCCTGCGAAGAAATGTCCCTCATCATGGTGCGACACTACCTCGATGGCGTGCCGCTGAGTTCGGCGGACGCCGAAAAAGAAGTGCAGGCGATGATCGCATGGGAACACGCGAACGGCTACGGCGACGACGTGACGATCGCGAAGCTCGGTGACATCGCGAAAGCACTGTATGGATCGCACGTCCGCGTCCTCGAGAATGTCACGGCGGACGATCTGCGCCGCGAACTGGCACAAGGGCATCCCGTCATCATCCCCGCCGCGGGACGCCTGCTCGGGAATCCGTACTTCAGCGGGGAAGGCCCGTGGTACCACATGCTCGTCGTGACCGGATACATCGAAAACGGATTCATCACGAATGATCCCGGCACCAAGCGCGGCGAAAAATATCTGTACACGAAGGACGTCCTGCTTGCCGCCATTCACGATTGGACGGGCGTGAAAGAAGAAATCACACAAGGCCAGAAGAAGGCGTTGGTGATCGAAAAATAATTCCATCGTTGCCAAGCCAAGCCGACATCCGTCACGAACTGGCGATTCGCGCGTCACAGTTTTATAGTCTCCTCATGTCCGCGATGCACGCAAACTCCGGCTCGATGATCACGGTGAGCAATCTCGTGAAGAAATTCGGCGAGCTTACGGCGGTGAACGGCATTTCGTTCGAGGTGCGAACGGGCGAAATCTTCGCGTTTCTCGGACCCAACGGCGCAGGCAAAACGACGACGATCAAAATGCTGACGACACTCCTGACCCCGACGAGCGGGGAAATTTTGCTCAACGGTCACAGCCCGATCGACGATCAGGCGGCGGTGCGCACATCCTTCGGCATCGTGTTTCAAGATCCGAGTCTGGACGACGAACTGACCGCATGGGAAAATCTCGAATTGCACGGTGTGCTCTACGGCGTGCCGAAAGCACTGCGACGATCGCGCATGAAAGAGCTTATGGACATCGTCGGCCTCAGCGACCGCACGCATGATCTCGTGAAACATTTCTCGGGCGGGATGAAGCGTCGGCTGGAGATCGCCCGCGGCCTGCTCCATCATCCGAAAATTCTGTTCCTCGACGAACCGACGATCGGCCTCGACCCGCAAACCAGAAATCATCTCTGGCAATACGTGACGGATCTGAACGAGAAAGAAAACATCACGGTGTTTCTCACGACGCATTACATGGAAGAAGCCGAGAAAGTCGCACATCGCATCGCGGTGATGGATCACGGCGTCATCGTGGCCATCGGCTCATCGGAGGAACTGAAAGCGAAAACCGAAACGTCGAGTCTGGAAGACGCGTTCCTGAAGCTCACGGGCGGCTCCATCCGCGATGAAGACGCCAGTCCGATCGACAGTCTCCGCTCCCACGCCCGCATGTGGCGACGCCGCTGATCCCTCTTTCCATGTCCGTCATCTACATCCTCTGGCTCAGGCAAATCAAACGCTACCTTCGGTCGCGCGCCCGCATCGTGGGATCGCTCGGCCAACCGCTGCTCTTCCTCTTCGCGCTCGGCTACGGCCTCGGTCCGATCTACGAGAAAGCCGGTGGCGGGAACTACATCGAATTTCTGGCGCCCGGCGTCATCGCGATGAGCATTTTGTTCACGGCGGTCTTCTCGGGCATCGAGATCATCTGGGATCGCCAATTCGGATTCCTGAAGGAAACGCTCGTCGCTCCGGTCCCGCGCATCACCATCATGATCGGCCGCACCCTCGGCGGAGCGACCGTGGCGTTGATGCAAGGCGTGATCGTCTTCCTCATCACGCTTGTCGGAGGATTCCGTCCCGACAGTCTCGCGCTGGTGCCCGTCGCTCTCTGCATCATGTTCTTGATCGCGCTCCTCTTCACCGCCCTCGGCACCGCCATCGCCTCGGTGCTGGAAGACTTCCAAGGATTCCAACTCATCATGAACTTCCTCGTGATGCCCCTCTTTTTCCTCTCCGGCGCGCTCTTCCCGCTCGACAATCTGCCGCGGTTCATCGCCGTGATCACGCGAATCGATCCGCTGACGTACGGCGTCGACGCGCTGCGCGCGAGCCTCATCGGCGCATCGCACTTCGGCCTCGGCCTCGATGTCGCGATACTCGTCGGCGTGACGACGTTTTTCATGTTCCTCGGCAGTTACCTGTTCTCGAAGATTCAGGCCTGATCCGCGACTACTCGACGTACAGCAACAAACTCTTCAGATAATCGATTTCTGGGTGATAAATGTTCACCGGATGATCGTACGCATGATGATGCCGTTGCAAGATGCGCACGGATCGGTTGGCTTGTCTCGCCGCATGGAACACGATGGTCTGAAAGATCTCGGGCGTGATCTGATACGAACACGAACACGTCAGGAGCAGACCTCCGGGCGGAAGGATCTCCATCGCCATGCGGTTCAGATCCGTGTACGCGTGCTTGGCGAGATCGAGCTCCGTTTCGCGTTTTGCAAACGCCGGCGGATCGAGAATGATGAAGTCATACGCGCGCGGCTGCGGCCTGCGACGGAGAAAATCGAACGCGTCTTCGCAGTACGTGCCCATCTGACTTTCATCGAACCCGTTGAGCTCGCGCTGCTTTTTTGCGATCTCGATCGCCTCGGCATCGTAATCCACCGCATCCGCCGCAACGGCTCCTCCGCTCAAAGCCGCGAGAGAAAATCCGCCGACGTAACTGCAGACATCCAGAACCGTCTGACCCGCTGCGAACTCCCGCACGAGCGAACGCATCTCCCGCTGATCGAGAAAGAGTCCGGTCTTCTGGCTCTCGGTAAGCGAAATCATGAATTTGAGTCCGCGCTCCGTGGCCATGAGTGTGCTGTCGCCTTTACCACGAATCCAACCCTCGCGCTCACCGAGACCTTCTTTTCGACGCGCGGGGCCCGTGGATTTCTCGTAGATCGCGCTCGGCTTCGCGAGCTCCATGAGTCGGTCCGCGATCCACGCGCTCAGCTGATCCATGCCGACGGTCGTGAACTGCACGACCAGCGTCGTGCCGTACCGATCGACGATCAGTCCCGGAATGGCGTCGCCTTCGGCGTTGATGAGACGAACCGCGTCGCTGTCGCGAAGAGACGGCAATTTGTCACGGAGTTCCACTGCTCTCTTGATGAGCCTGCGAAGCTGCGCCATCGGCTCGGATTTTTCGAAGGCAAAGGTGCGCGCGCACAGATACGAACGATTGTTCACCGTGGCATAACACAAAAATTCGCCGACACTGCTCTGCACTTCCACGATCGCGCCGTTCTGCGTCACGGGATACGTCGCGACCGACGTGCGATAGATCGCATGATGACGATTTTGCACGTGCACCTCGCTGCCGAGCTTGAGAGTGAGGATCGGAAAAGTCTGCGTCATGAGGAGCTCAGACGGTACCAGAAAAAAGCCGACGAAGCGACCACTAGAGCCCTTTCCGCTGACACCGGCTGTTCAAATATTCCGCGATCACGGAAGCGCTGATGATCAGAAGGCCGCTCACGATCAAGAGCAGCGTGGGTTGTACGGAATGAATCACGAGCGTTTCCACGATGAAAGTGATGAACACCGACAAATTGAACATGAGATGAGCCAAATACCCGTCGATGCGCTTGAATGCGGCGTAATTGCACATTTGTCCGACACCTTCGAAAAGACCGATGCCGATGCCGAGCAGCACGGCTTTGATCGTCATGCCTCCGAAAATGGGCCAATGAAAAAGGGCCGCCAAGAGAATGAGCGGCGATACGAAAACCAAGAGATAGAAAAAGATGTGCAGATTGAGCGTCGCGGGATCGGACTTCGGAAAGCCTTTGATGTATTGGATTTGCGACACGACAAGCAATACGTCGAACAGAGTCGCGATGAACGCGAGAATGTCTCCCAGAAGACTGGAAGTGCCTTCGGTGATGCTGCTGTAAACAAGAATAGAGCTCCCGATGCCGGCAATGATGGCGAGCAGGAAAATCCAAAACATCGTTCGGGGTCGCTTCAAATAGGGAATGTCGCGACGCCAGAACGCGGCGGCGACCAGCAGGCCGAGCAGCGGTGCGAAGTTGTTGAAGAGAAGAAGATTCGTGCCGGTGGTATGCACGAGGCTCGCGTTTTTCAGATACATGTACCCGATCTGAGCGATCACCAAAAAGAGAAAAAATTTATCGTGAGGAATCGTGAGAAAACTCCGCAGCGGCTTCCGTTCGCTCTTGAATACGAGCTGCCGGAAGAACAGCACCAAAGATGAAACCGCGAGCACGCCGAACGCGAGCAAAAAAGTCCTGACGAACGGAGAAAGCAAATTGGCGGAGGTGTAGCGGATGTAGATCGGCTCCAAGCCCCAAATGACGACTGCTCCGAGGCGGATGAGGTAACCGACGATTTTGCGGCGACGAAGCGCGGACCATTGCTTGTCGCTGATCGGCTTGATGCGTCGTTCGTCGAAAGGCTGAAAAAGTTCTTCATTCTGGAAAAATTTGATGCCCATGTAGAAGAGGGACACCGTGAAAATCGCGATGAGAGGCAACAAACTGCTCGTGATCCTGTGCAAGATGACGATGCGCAGCGTCAACGTAAGAAGACCGATCACATTCAGAAGCAAACCGACTCCAAGGAACCACCGATCGGAGCGCATGCGGGCGACATACTGTCGCAGCAGACGCAGAAGGTAATAGTTGGCGGCAAGGATCGGAATAAGCGGAATCGCCTGAATGAGAAATTGCGGTACCAACGAGAGACTCTCGAGTGCGCGCTCGTAGGCCGGAAAGAGGACGATATCGAGGACGACAACGGCAAACGCCAATGTGAAGGCGGCGACCAGCAGAAATTTCTGTTTTTTTGAAATGAGCGTCTGCACGCGCGCGACCCAATCTTGACGCTCGAGGAGATCGACGAAGTCCGCAAACTGCAAACGATCGTCGCATGACCCTGTGAGGAGCAAATCGAAATGCCCGTTTGTCGCATTGAAATGGAGACTCGTGCGGTCGACGCTCACGTCGCTCAGGCGAATGACGCCGTTGAGCTGGGACAGAATATCGTTTTTGCGAAGCTGCGTTCCGTTCACATTGAGACGAAAGGAGTAGCGACTGTGCGCGACGGGCAACAATCTCTGATGATCCGGGAAAAGGTAAAAAACGACGTCTCGGGCTCGTACGACGCCCTCACCGACCATCGCAAGCACGTCATCAAATTGTTCGCGACGAAAATGTTGAGCCGCATGAACACATTGAATGCGAGAGAGATCCTGCAACAGTCCTTTGTTGTAATGATCAAGCTCTTTCTGCAGCAGCGCGGCGCCGAAAGCGGTCTTCTCGGAGCGATCCGTGCGCTTCAACACATCGATGATCAGAAGCCTCGCATGTTGCGTCGACACCATCTGCAACCAATCGAATGTGACCTGCTCGGTCGGATCGGTCGTGATGTGGACATCGTCATCTTCTTTCAACGTCTCGCCGAGCGGCACCGTGCGACCGTTCACCGTGACGCTCTTCACAGAGCCTGCTTTCGCGTCGTACAGCGCGTAGGCCGCATCCAGAGCGGTCGAACCGTTCGGAAGCGACAGACGCTTTCGATCCACCGTGACCGAGCTCGACTCGCGCAGCACGTCGGACTCGAGTGCCTCCCAAAATGCGCTGCTGGAATCCCGTGTTTTCAAATCGAGCGATGCCGAACGTTTCAACCACGCGAAATTCGGAGCGACGTGCTCCGAGCCGAACATCGAAAGCGTGATGCCTTTCTTCGCCTGCTCAAACATGTGCGGAGTGCGGATGCGACATTCGATCACCGTGCCGCGCGGCAGTGTCACGTACGTATGAAGACTTTGATAACCCGCATCGCTCGGCGCTGCGATGAAATCGCGGAAATGACCGCTGACAGGCCTGTAGAGCGTATGGAGCGACTTGAGAAGACGATAACAATCCTCCTCGGTGCGAACGATGATCACGATGGAAAACGCGTCTTGGATGAGCGATGTGCCGCCGTGCTGCACGATGCGATCATGAAAAATAAGCAGATTGCGCGGCAAAAGCGAGACGGACACGATGCCATGCGTCCCGTGCGACGTGCGCAGATCACGTTCAACCATCATGCGCAGCGGCTCACCTTCCACGCACAAACGATCCCGCTCCGCTCTCTGATCCGCACCCTCGGGGAAAGCGTGCGGCACGCAATATTCCGCGAAGACGCGACGCACATCGCGCATGCCGAGGTGAAAAGCGATCTTGTAATAAATGGAAAGAGTTTCGAGAGCGAAGCGCTTTCGTCGCTCTTCCGTGGGCAATGCGTCGATCGTCTGCACGTTGTGCACGCGATCGGCAAGCTTGATGAGGATGCTGCGCATATCGAGCCGCATGACGTCGAAGAGCTTTCGAAGCGTCTCGATCTTGCGATCCAAAGGCAAATCGGGGCTCAGGTCAGCCTGCGTGAACTTCGTGATGCCTTCGACGAGTAACGCCACTCGGCGCCCGAATTGGCGCACCAGTTCTTCTTTCTCGGTCGGAGTGTCCTCCAAGACGTCGTGAAGCAGCGCCGCGATGATCGTGTCGCGGTCGGCACCCCACTCGGCGACGGTCTTCGCCACTTCGATCACATGCAAGACATACGGAGTCCCGTCTTCACGCTGCTGCGGAGCATGCGCCCTCACCGCAAACTCAAATCCTCTTCTCACGTCCGCTTTGTCCCCGCTCAGGAGATGCTGCAGGCTCGGCTCGAGAAGAGAAAAATCAATCTGCATCGGTGAGCAGTGTAGCGCAGACAGCTTCGGACGGCATTCAAACAATAAAAAAGACCCTCCGGAGAGGGCCTTCTTGGCGCGGCATTACTTGCCGCAGCTGCATCCACCGCCGAACATAGAAGAGGGGGGAAAGAATTGAACAACCGCAGTATAGTTTAGTACTAAACCAATTGTCAACCGTAACTGTGACTTTTTGCCGCAAGAAAACGAGACAAAATCTTGTGAATTTGATTGTGTTGGCGGGAAAGGTGGGGTACATTTTGGATAGATGGTGGTGCTTTTTAGGCTACTGCTTTCTACTTCTACTTATTTTCCACCATTTCTAATGGCTACAGGCACGATCAAGACCAAGACCGAGAAAGGTTTCGGATTTATCTCCACCACGGACGGTTCTCCGGACGTGTTCTTCCATCTGAGCGCTTGCAACGGTCAATTTGACATGTTGCAGGTCGGCCAGACCGTTTCGTTCGACATGGGTCAGGGACCGAAAGGCCCCAAGGCCGAGAACGTGATGGCTGCCTAAGGTTCGCCTTTTGCAATCAAAAACCCGCCGAAAGGCGGGTTTTTTAGTTCGTGAAAGAAAAGTCGCGATCGTGCTCAGAACGAATGCTTCTTTCCGAGCGCGTCCCGATGATACTTCCCGAATTCGGCGATCTTCAGACAGAGCTCATTCTTGATCACGGGACCGTCAACGCACAGACGGATGCCGAGCGGATCGACCACGCAATTGCCGCAAAGTCCGTAGCCGCACTTCATGTACCTCTCGAGCGACAACTGACTCGCGATCTTCCATTCTGACGCAAGCTTCGAGACCGACGCGAGCATGCGCTCCGGCCCGCAAGCGAAGACCTGATCCACGAACGACTTCTTCGTCGTGTGTTTCTTTTTTGTCAGCACATACTCGAGATTCTGCACGTTGAATCCCTTGAATCCGAGCGAGCCGTCATCGGTCGCGACATGCAACGTGGTCTTCGGGAGTTTTCGAAATTCATCCAAATATAGCAAGTGTTCTTCGCTCCTCGCTCCGACGAACACTTCGAGTCTGCACTGATCTTTGATCGCCTCTTTGGCCGCAAAATACATCGGTGCGGCGCCATAACCGCCCGCGATGAGCGCCAGATGCTGCTTCGGCTTCCAGTCGTAGAACGTCCCGAACGGCCCTCGAAGACCGACCAAATCCCCCACCTTGCTACCAGCGAGCGCCTTCGTGGCGTCACCGACGGCGAAAAACGTGACCTGCAATTGTTTGCCGTCATCGTACGCGACGCTCATCGGGATCTCGTCGACTCCCGGAATCCAGACCATGACGAACTGCCCCGGTTTGGCGCCGAGCGATACCGGGAACGTGAACGTGCGCACCATTTCGGTCTCGCGGCGAATCTTCGCTATGCGATACGTTCTCGGGAGCCGTGACTGGAGAGGAATGGTGACCATGAAATTAGGAGCGAACGACGCGCGTCTTGAGCTCGGCATGCATGCCGCCGATAAGCTCGCTCAGATCCTTCACGCCGTTTTGCTTGCCCCACGCGATCATCTCCTCGCAGACCAAACGAAAGACATTCTCGCCCCTATACTCGAGCGCGGTGCCGATGCCGATAAGGCTGGCGCCCGCAAGGAGGAACTCGATCGCATCTTCGCCGATTTCGACGCCTCCGGTGCCGATGATCGGCAGTTTGCCTTCCGTCGCTTTGTACACATCCGCAATGCAGCGAACAGCCAATGGTTTGATGGCGCGTCCCGAAATGCCGCCGACTTTGTTGGCCAGGATCGGCATACGGCTCGCGAGATCGATGGCCATGCCGGGACCCGCGGTATTGATGACCGTGAAACCGTCCGCGCCCGCTGCAGCACAACTGAGAGCGATCGCCGCGATACTGTCCACGTTCGGCGAGAGCTTGATGAACACCGGCGTCTTGCCACTCACGGCTTTCACTGCCTTCGTGACGGCGGCGCTGTCGCCAACCGAACACGCGAACGGCCTGCCAAATTCATCCTCAATGTTCGGGCAACTGATGTTCACCTCGAGAAAGTCAGGCTTGAGCTTCAGAATCAGCTCGGCCGTCTTCGCGTAATCCTCGACCGAAGACGCGATGATGTTGCCGATCAGCGGCACGGGTTTGTCGGCATTGAAGCTGCCGATCTCCTCGCGCGCCTTCTCGACGCCCGCATCGGGCACACCGACGGCGTTCAATGTCCAATGCTCCGTCGAAATAATGGTGGGATTCGGGTGTCCTTTGTGCTCCTTCAGCCAAAGAGACTTCGTCGTGACCGCGCCCGCGCCGCCTTTCGCCGCTCTCCTCCAGCCAGAAGCTGTCAGTCCCCAAATACCCGACGCAAGTACCGTGGGGTTCTGAAATCGTACCCCGAGGAGTGTCTGCGCGAGCTTCATTACTGCTGACTGTAACAAAAAAAACAGAGAGCGGGTAGAAGGTAGCGAATAGAAAAAGAAACTACCCGCTACTCGCTGCTCGCTATCCGCTCTCTGAATTGATCATGAATGCTTCACCGCAGCCTTCATGAATGCGTTGAACAACGGATGCGGACGATGCGGACGACTCTTGAACTCGGGATGGAACTGACTGCCGAGCATGAACGGATGTTCTTTGATCTCAACGATCTCCATGAGCCCCGACTCCGTCCACTCGCCGGAGAAAATCAATCCTTTTTCCTCGAGACGGGTGCGGAACGCGTTGTTAAATTCGTAACGATGACGATGACGCTCGCTGATCTCATCCGTTTTGTACGCCTCATGCGCTTTCGTTCCTTTCTTCAAGCGACACTTGAACGCGCCGAGACGCAGCGTGCCGCCTTTGCTGCGGCCTTTGTGCTGATCGGGCAAGAAGTGCACGACGTACTTGTCGGCGCCGAGCTTCTCTTTTTCGTCGAATTCCTGACTCGTGAGCTCGGAGTCCTTCAACATCGCGCGTGCGAACTCGATCGCAAGCAGCTGCGATCCGAGACAGAGTCCGAGGTACGGCACTTTGTGCGTGCGAGCGTACTGCGCGGCGAGAATTTTACCCTCGATGCCGCGCGTGCCGAACCCTCCCGGCACGATGATGCCCGCGCAACCCTTCAACATTTTCCACATGTCGGCATCTTTCTTTTCCAGCTTCTCGCTGTCCACCCACACCACCTCGGCTTTGCGGCCGTGGAACACGGCAGCGGATTTGATCGACTCGATGACGCTCAAATACGCGTCGTCCAAATCCGTGTACTTGCCCACAAGCGCGATCTTGATCGGATCAACGGCGTCTTCGTAGCGCTTTTTGCCTTCTTCCCACTCCTTCATATTCGGCTTCAGCTTGCCGAGTCCGAGCTTGTCTCCGATGACACGCGCGATGTCATACTGCTGAAAATTCAACGGCACGTCGTAGATCGACTTCACCGTCTGCGCGGGGATCACGGCATCGCGCGACACGTCGCAAAAGCGGCTGATCTTGTCCAACAATTCCGTCGGAATCTTGTGATCCGCTCTCGCCAAAATCAAATCCGGCTGCAGTCCGATGCGACGGAGCTCACGAACGGAGAGCTGCGTCGGTTTGGTCTTCAGCTCTTTCGATCCCGCGAGATAAGGCAGAAGCGTCAGATGCACGTGAAAGATCTGCGCCGAACCCATCTCGGAGCGCATCTGGCGGATCGCCTCCAAAAACGGCTCCCCCTCGATGTCGCCGACGGTGCCGCCGACTTCGATCATCATGATCTCGGCTCCGCTTTCCTTCGCGGCTTTCTTCATCCAATCCTTGATCGCATTCGTAATATGCGGAACGACTTGAATCGTGCCTCCAAGAAAATCGCCTTTTCGTTCTTTCGCGAGAACCTCGGTGTAGATCCTCCCCGTCGTCACCGTGCTCAGTCGACTCATCGGTTCATCGATGAAACGCTCGTAATGACCGAGATCGAGATCCGTCTCCGCGCCGTCATCCGTCACGAACACTTCGCCGTGCTGAAACGGACTCATCGTGCCGGGATCGACGTTCAGGTACGGGTCGAGCTTCTGCACGAACACTTTGAACCCGCACGCCTTCAAAATCGCGCCGATGGATGCCGTGGCGATCCCCTTTCCGAGTGAACTGCAGATCCCGCCCGTGACAATGATGAACTTGGGTTTCTTCAGTGCGGATTTCTTGGGCATGAGTGAAAGAGGGGAATTCCTAAGGGGAACCCGCCGAAATGTTCACGGCCCGCTGCGTATTCTACTCACGACGAGCGCATTTGCAAGAAAGGGCGCATGTTTTTTGAAAACTACGATGAATCCGAAAGGCAGGTTTAGCGCTTCTTCTTGCGAAGAGACGGCTTCGAAACGGCTTTGGTCTTCGTTCCGACCTCCTTCACCTTGGTCGTGATGAACTTCTGCACCTCATCCTTCGCGGTCTTGTAGTATTTCTGGACGTATTTCTTGCCCTCCGCGACATGCTTGTCCATGTGATGTTGCTCCGCAAGCTGCTGAACTTCCTTGGCGACCGTCTGACCGTCCGCGGAGAGATGCCTGCCGAGGATCTTCGCTGCGGCCGACGTATCCTTGGCTTTCATGAGCTCAGTACGAAGCTTCGTGTTGCTGAAGACGTACCCGGCCATGACGCCGCCGAGTGAACCCAAGAGAAAGGAAAGCTTTTTCATAAGAACGGTGTGGAAAGGAGATCCGAAGTGTATCACTACACGCGTGGAAATTTCAATCGCAATGCCTTCAATTGAGCATCATTCAGGATCGTCGCCAATTCTTGATCGGAAGCTCCGATGACCGCGTCCGCTGAACGAAATTTCTTCAGAAGCTCGGCTTTCGTCCCGTCTCCGATGCCTGCGACTTCATCGAGCTTGGATGCCGTCATCACCGCAGCCAGACGCCGTTCTCTGCGATCATTGGCGAAACGGTGCGCCTCATCACGGAGTCGCTGCAATAAAAATCTCGGCTCCGATCCCTCTTTCACAAGAAGAGAAACGGGGCGGTCCGGCACGAAGATCTCCTCCTCTCTCTTTGCGAGCCCCGCGATCGGGATCGCGAGATTCAACTCTTTCAACACTTCGACTGCGGCCGAAAGCTGTCCCTTGCCGCCGTCGATGAGAATCAAATCGGGCGTCGACGTGAACGACTCGTCGGGTTTGTGATCCTTAGGCGCGAACACCATGATGATGTCGTCTGCGAAAGCTGGCACGTCATGATGTATTTCCGCGATAAGCTCAACGGACGGATTGAGCACGTGCCGAAAGCCGATCTCCGCGTAATAGTCTTCAAGCGAAGAATTCGCCCCCAGATAGACTTTGTTTTTCTTCACGCGCTTCAGAAGCATTTGAGTGATGATATGGCCTATTTTCCTCCCGCGCACAGAATCATCGGCCCACAGAGCGAACAATTCGAGATGTCCGCTGGGATGACGATGCACGTACCCGCAGGCGATAACCTCCCTTTCTCTCCGCGCCACGATGCACTCTGCGCAGTCAATCTCAACGTTCGAACACGAGACTTCATGAATCTTGGCTAGAACTTTTTCACGATCTTCTTTCCTCGCTTTTCCGAAAGTAATCCCTTCATTTTTCCATTTTTTTTCATTGGCCTTCAGATCCTGTGTCAAATATTTTAGTCGACGACGCAACGTCTCGGCGATGGATTTGTAATCGTCGATCATGCCCTCTTTCACCGACTGCATGTTGAAGCTGCGATAATGCTCACGCTTCGGTTTGCCGTTTACCATCACGACCATGCTGCCGACCGTCGCGGTACCGCCAAGGTGGGATATGTCGTAGCCTTCGATGCGTTTCGGAGGCTGAGACAAGCCGAGAAGTTCCTGCAGTCCGAGTAACGCACCTTCCACTTTTTGTGCCTCCGCTTCCCACGCGGCGAATTGCTGATCCACTTTTTCCTGCGCATTGCGTTCGGCCATCATCAACAACTTCGACTTCTTGCCGCGCTCGGGCACGACGATGCGCACGACCTTGCCTCTCTTTTCTTTGAGCCACGCCTCGAATGTCGCAATATCCGCGATCTCCTGTCCGACGATGATCGTCTCTGGGATATCTTGGGTATCGGCGTAATAGAGTGGAAGGAATTGTTCCAGCGCCTCAGTCGCCGACTCAGCCTCGCCCTTGAGCGGGAAGCCGACTTGTTCGATCAACTTGCCGTCGCGTTGGCGCAAGAGCATGACTTGAATCCTGCTGCCTCGCATGGCGATGCCGAAAATGTCGGCGTCGGAACCGGAGGTGTCGGACACGATTTGCTTCTGCTCAAGATCATCAATGAATCGCAAAACGTCGCGGATGCGGGCCGCCCTCTCGAATTTTTTCTCCGCGGCGGCGGCGCGCATTTGCTCCTCGGTCTTCTTCTTCATCGAAACAAAATGTCCTCGGAAAAAACGTTCGACTTCGGCGATGCGATCCCGATACTCCGCCTCCGTCACGAGACCGATGCAAAGTCCGTTGCACTTGCCGATCTGATAATCGAGACACGGCGTTTGTGATGTCTGCAAGCCGTCTTTTGGAGGATCATTCAGAAGATCGAGTGATTTTTTGCAGGCATGAAATTTCAGAATCCCGTCGAGCATTTCGAGCGTCCTGTTCGTGTCTCTCGCGCCGAGAAAAGGGCCGAAATATTTGGCTTTGTCGTTCTCCATCCGACGGACGGTGTCGACGCGCGGATACGCCTCGGCCGACACGCGTACGTACACGTATCCTTTGTCGTCCTTCAGCATGATGTTGTATTTCGGCTTCAACTCTTTGATCAAATTGGACTCGAGAATCAGTGCTTCGAGTTCGCTTCGCACGACCGTCACGTCGAAATCTTCGATCTGCCGCACCATGATCTCGGTCCACGCCGATCGTTTCTCTCCTTCTTGCACGTACGTCTGCATGCGATTTTTGAGATTTTTCGCCTTGCCGACGTACATGACGGCACCGTCTTTATCGAGCCAGCGGTACACGCCGGGCTCTTGAGGAACTTTCGCAACTCTCTTGCGGAGCAACGCCAGCCGAGGATCGGGTTTCGCTGCGGACATGAAGCAATCCTACCGTGAAGCGCCTTCGTGAGCCTATACTTCACGACGAATGCAACCGCTCGTCTCCGCCGTGGTGCTGAACTACCGTTCGCCGAAAGACACGGTGAAGTGCGTGCGTGCGCTTCGATCGCAATCGATCGCCGATGAAGTGGAGATCGTGGTCGTCGACAATCACTCCGACGATGAATCGATCGGGTTCATCCGCGCGCAACTCGGCACGATGCCGACCGTGCGCATCATCGAAGAGCGGGGGAACGTCGGGTACGGACGGGGTAACAACGCGGCATTGCGATTCGTGAAGGGAGAGTATTTGCTTATCGTGAACCCCGACAACACGCTTCCTCCCGACGCGACCGAGAACATGGTGAAGGCTCTGCAAGCGCATCCCGATGCGGGAATCGTCGGGCCCGCGCTGATCCATCCGGACGGATCCGTCCGACCGTCGGCGAGAAAATTCCCGCGCATCGCGGATCTGATCCGAAAGCGTCTCCGACCCGACCGATGGCAAGTGGAGTACGACAAAACGATGACAAGCATGCAATCGCAGGAAAGCGTCGATGTCGATTGGCTCGTCGGTGCCTGCCTGCTGATGAAAACGGAATTGTTTCGAGAGCTCGGCGGATACGATGAACGCTATTTCCTCTTCTTCGAAGACATCGACCTCTGTCGCAGAGCGCATGCTCTCGGAAAAAAAGTGCTCTATCTGCCGCACGTCCGCGTGCTCGATCGCAAGACCCGTCTCAGCGGATCCACGGCTTTTTCACTCCTCACCAAGAGGACGACGAGAATCCACCTGCGCAGCGCCCTGCAATATTTCTGGAAATGGAACGTCGCGGGCGGCGCCTGAAAACAGTCGGGAAGGCCGTACAGACGACTTGACCAGCCACAAGACTCTCTCTACAGTACACCGGCTATGAAGAAGGAAACGATCACATTGGCAGCCGTGACTCGCGCCGAAAGCGAGAACCCGAAGGTCGTGCGCCGTGCCGGCAACGTCCCGGGCGTCATCTATGGTGGAAAGGCCAAAAACGTCATGGTGACCTGCAGCTTGAAGGAATTGCACTCCGTCTACGTGAAAGCCGGTGAGAACACGATCGTCGAACTCTCCGTGGACGGCAAGAACGTCCCCTGTTTGATCCACGCCATCAGCTTCGAGCCCGTCTCAGGTCGCGAAGAGCACGTCGACTTCTACGCCGTCGACATGACCAAGAAAGTCACGACGCGCGTTCCGGTCATGTTCGAAGGAGAATCTGCAGCGGTCAAAACGCTGGGAGGAGTCCTCGTCACCGTGCATGACGAAGTGGAAGTCAGCTGTCTGCCGAGCGATATTCCTTCGCACTTCACGGTCAACCTCAGCGCACTCGAGAAATTCCGCGATACGGTCACGGTCGCCTCTCTCAAAGTGCCGACCGGCGTCACGATCAAGTCCGCCGCGGACACGGTGATCATCACGGTGCAGGAACCGCGCAAAGAAGAAGTCATCGAAGTCGTCGCACCGACCGCGGAAGTCGCCGGTGCCGAGGGTGCTGCCGCCGCTCCGGGTGCCGAGGGTGCCGCAGCCGCTCCGGGTGCCGCCGCAGGAAAGACGGACGACAAAGCCGCAGCGGGAGGAAAGGACAAGGCGGCCAAGAAATAATCGGACTGTCGCTCAAAAAAAGAAGGCTCCCGTTTTTATCGTGGGAACCTTCCGAGATTTCAACCGAGAAATTACAAATCCATCCCTTTCATTTTGCTCTTCTTGCGGTTGGCCATGTGTGCGCGAGCGCGTCCCGAGTGCATTTCTTTGTATCTCTTCACTTGATCCTCCAGCTTCTCGATGCAGCTGTCGACGGCCTCCATCACGAGATTCTTTCTCGATTCCACACGGAGAAGTTCCTTCGGCAAGCGGACGGTGATCATCACCTTCACCTGATCGCGGTCTTTCTTCGTATCGCGGCGCTCGGCCTCGACGCGGATGGACGATCCTTCACCTTTCAAAAAGCGGCAGTACGTCGCGAGGCGTCCGATTTTCTTGGCGAGGAGAATGAGCTCGTCGGAGTTGTAGGAGATGCCCTTCTCAAAGTGTTCGACATTCATGTGTTGGATTGGGGAAAGCTGACGTACGGTAGCAGAGAGACCGATGAGACAGTAGCTTCCAAAAAGGGCCAAAATGAGGTATAATTATGTAAAAGAACACATACCAAAACCCATGGATCTTCCAACCCTTCAGGACAAGGTGCAAACGAGCCGTCTTCTCTCCGAAGCGGAGCGCACGTATTGGCTCGGAAATATCCCGCACATGACGCCGGAACAACTCCAAAAGTTGGAGATGATCCTCGCCGAAGCCGAGGGACTTTCGTGGAGCGAAGAAATGCAGAACTACATCGCCATCGCCACCAAAGCCACCGCGGCACTCGCCGCGGCCTGATCTTCTCCCCTCCCCGTGTATGACAACCAGAAACAACTCCGAGAACGCGCCGAAGCTCACGGAACTCGTCGAGAAGCCGGGGAAACAAACGCTCGACGCACTTGAAAAGCTCAAAGCATCGGTGCTGGATTCGGAACTGAAAAAGGCGATCGACGGCATGATCGACGTCGGCACGCGGAACAATGGCGATATTCCTCAAAAAAACATCGATGCATTCAAGAACAGCTTGAACGAGAGCCAAAAAAAACAACTCGCCGCCTTCATGGCGAACGAAGACCCCGCGGGCAAGCTGAGTATGCTCGCCGCTTCGACGGACAAAGGCGTAACAAAAGGACCCGAGATCACGGCGGGCTCCAACGCGGAGAAAATAGTCGGCGCGATCGGCGGTGTCGTCGACAAGATGGGCATCGGATCGAAGTTGACCGAAGTCGCGCAGAAATTCGGATTCAAGGGCGAGATCGGCGACCAGTCGACGTTCGTGAAAAACATGCTCGTCGGCATGGCTGCAAAAGTTTTTGAGAATCTCGCATTCGCGCTGAAATCGTTCAATCCGGACATCGACAAGATGCTGACGGTCTCCATCGACCTGCGAATCTTCCAGCTCGGCCTGAAGGGCAAAGACGCCGAGACGTACCGCGCGGCCTACCTAAAGCGTGCGGAAGGAGCTGCCAACCTCGCTTCGTTCACCCCGCCGGGAAGCCTGAAGGATGCCGTCGCGATCATGAATCCTCCGAAAAAAGCGGACGTTGCGATCGCAAAAGCCGACGAGAAAAAGTCTGACGACAAAACTCCGGCGAAAGAATCCGCAACCGGAGACGCAACGAAGAAAACCAATGACAAAGCCCCCGTCTGATCCTGATGACTGTCGCCAATCCTCCAGAGGCTCCGAAAAAAACTGCGACCGCTCCCGCGGAGAATCCCGTCGATGCGGCGCTGTATGAAAAAAATCCGGAATCTCAGCGTGACAATGTGCGGAAGCTCACCCTCGAAGAACTTGATGAGCTCGCGCGCCGCATGACGACGGAGAACAAAACGATCACGGAGGAAATCAAGCAAACGGTGAATGCACGCGCGGAGGAACTGCTGAGCCAAGAAGACACGGACAAACGCCTCACGAGACTCCAAAATTTGGTGCATTTGGCGCGTCTGCGGGGCACGAAAGCGGAAACGAACCCTGCGATCCAAGGAAACAAAAGCGTCCTGCTGCAGACCGCCGCCGCGTACGCCAAAATGATCCCGTACGTCGGCGAGACGCTCAGCGGCATTATCCCGACGTCATGGGAAAGGATGTGGCTCACGTTCCTCTCGACACCCGCCGCGATCGGCACCGTCGCACCCGACGGATTCTTGAAAACGGCGTTGAACTGGATGGGCGGCGACAGCCAACGCAGCCTCGCGGAGCTGGATGTGCGAGACTCGCTCGCGGGCGCAGTGTTCCAAGGCGAATCGATCACCTTCCGCTCGATCACGAAAGATGAGTGGGCTGAATTCCAAATCCGCAAAGACAAACGATCGATCACGGATCTCGCCAAAACCTACGTCGGCATGAAGCGCAGAGAACACGCGTTGGATAGAGCAAGCGCGGGCAAACCCTACGAACTGGCGTTCGGCGTGCAAGATCTCCTGACTCTCGACGAAACGAAAACATCCGTGGAACAGAAACGTCTGAAAGAAACGGAGGACACGCTGAAAAAGAACATTCAGAAAAACTACAACGCGACTTCGGTCGATCTTGCGGACGGAGCGACTTTGAAAAACGGTGCGCTGACGGTGCGCAAAGACGAGATCGACGTCGATGGGAAACCAAAAGCTGGAACCGACGCCAAGATGCTGCTCGATGTTGTACCGAAACTGTCGAAAGCCGATGAAATCAAGATCGTCCGCGGTGGCAGCGCGACATTGGAGTGGGCGGACGGCAAAAAAATCGTGACGTTGCCTGTCGGCACGGACGTCAATGTCGCCATGATTAACGGTTTGGCGGCACGCGAAAAACCCAAGGGCATCAGCATCGTGTCGATCGAAAACAGCGACCTGCAAGAACGAAACGAAATCGTGCGGATGGCGGGGACAAAAGCGAAACTGATCGTGCCGAATGACCCCGTCACGCTCGAGAGACTCCTCCAAGGAATCGGCAATCTCACGATGCCCGAGGACGGCCAGAAAGACGCGCGCTGGACGTTGAAAAACAACGAATTCTTGCTCGTGACAAAATCATTCCCAGTACGACCCACGGTCTAATTTCCCCATTTTTATATGGTAGAACCCATTGAGAAACAGGATGAAATCCCCAAAGGCGCACAGGAAAGATTGCAAGCGCTGAAAGGCTCGCTCGAAACGAAGGCTTCGGCAGGCAACACGGTCGCCGCATTCACGCTCGAACGTCTGAACGCCGCGAAAGAAAGTCGTAATCAGCTGAATCTGCAGCTCCGTGGTATCCGCAATCTTGCTGAATTCGGAAAGCTGGACGGCGCTCTGCAGAAACAGCTCCACGATCTCCAAAGTGAAGTCGAACAGACTCACGAAAGACTCTATCGCGTCGGCACGGAAAGCGTCGGCACGGCTGCAACGGCCGCCGGCGATGTGCTGGGCAAGGGCACGCAGATGGGCGTGGATGCGTACAACAACGGTTCGAACACGACGAAATTGGGCATCGTTGGCGGCGCCATTTTGGTTGGGTCGCAAGCCATCGGCTGGATCCGAAGTTGGTTCGGAGAAAAAGGAAAAGAAGCCGGCGACGCCATCAAAGGTTGGGGACAAACGATCGGCGGATGGACGTTGGCGGCCGCCACCGCACTCGGCATCGGATCACTGTTCGGATACAACGTGAAAAAAGACGATCCGAACGCCATCGCGGAGAAAGAGAAAGAGCCCGCGATCAAAAAAGCCGCGTAAGCGGGCGCAGAGTACAATCGCCACATGGCGCTCTCGTACTCGCAACTCCGGAGTTACCGCAGCTGTCCGAAACAGTACGAGTTCATGGCGATCAAAAAAATCCCGCGCCGCATCACCGCGGGCGAAAGCTTCGGTTCAAGCGTGCATAACACCCTGCGACGCTGGGGGGAATTGGAAATGGCGGAAAACGAAACGAGACCGATCAAACGGCAGTTGACGTTGTTCACCGAGGAAACGCACAAACCGCTGCGCCAAGCGCTGGAACTCACGACGCTGCACACGCTCTGGCGCAAATGCTTCATCGCCGAAGGTCATCCGAGTCGCGCGGAAAAAGACGCCTGCATCGCGCGGGGCGACGCACTCCTCACAAAGTTTTTCACATGGTGGCGATCGACGCCGCGATCCGTGGTCACGATCGAATCCGGATTCAAACTCGACATTCCCAAAAAGGACGACACCGAAGCATTTGTGTTGTCGGGACGTTTTGATCGCATCGAACGCACCGCCGACGGTCTGCATGTCATCGATTACAAAACGGGTGCCCCGCAGAACCAAATCGATGTCGACGCCGATCTGCAGCTCTCGATCTACGCGTTGGCAGCCGCAAGCGAGTGGAAAGAGCCGGTCGCGAAATTGACGCTCCTTTTCCTCGGCGAAGATGAGCTGATCGAACGGACAACCGTGCGTTCACCTTCGCAATTGAAAGACGCGATCACGTCGATCCGACTGTTCGGCGAAGGAATCCGAGAAAAAAACTTCCATCCGACGCCGAGCGTCGCGATTTGTCGCCATTGTCCGTACCGCGACATCTGCCCCGTGAAAGCGATCTAGAGTGCCGCTCCGAAGCCTCTCAAGGCGACACCAACGAAGTACGCGACGAGAGCGCACACCGCTCCGATAGACAGGATCTCCAGCGGTCCGCGGAAGAAACGCTCGCGGGTCACCCAGCTGCGAAGGAGTCCGACGACGAGAAGCGCGACGGCAGTCGCCGCGATCGTGACGGAAAAACGAGACGCGTCAGACATCGGGATCAAGTACGGCAACACCGGAATCGAGCCGAAAAAAATGAATGCGAAAAACGTCGTAAACGCATGAAGGATGGCGTTATCCGTGTCTTCGGGTGCCATTCCATGTTCTTCGCGCATCATCGTGTCGATCCACACTTTTTTGTTGCTCGTGATGATCGCCGTCACTGTCTCAAGGTCCGCACCCGAGAAGCCTTTGGCACGAAAGACGTCACGGATCTCCTCGCGCTCAATCTCCGGAATGTCTTCGATCTCTTTCGCTTCTTCCTTGTAGACGCGCTGATAATGATCGCGGCGAGATCTGTTCGAAAGATAATTCCCAAGCCCCATGGAGAGACCGTCCGCGAGCACGTTGGCGAATCCCATGATGACCACGACGTACGGCGCGAGATCCGCGCCCGTGACGCCCGACACCACCGCAAACGTCGTCACGATGCCGTCGTTGGCACCGTAGACGATGTCATGAATGTACTGTCCGACGCCGCTGCCATGCGGCTCTCCGCTGGCTCTGTGCTCCGCGAGCGCCTTCGTCAGTTCCGCTTGGTTCATCATGCGTGGATCATACCATCTTCGTCGATGAACTCGGAACGTAGTCCGGCAGCACCGCCCACACCGCGCGATGAAAATTCCTGAGAGTCTCGGCCGTCGGCCGATCCTCGATGATCAGCCCGACCATGTCCTTCGAGGACGACACGATCGCCACTTTGTCACCGATGACGTTCACCTCGACCGACAAATCCACCCCGACAAGCATCTTCAATTTTCGCTTCTGCTTCACGCGCGTGCGATACGCCTCGTCCGACGTCTCCGAACGGTTCAGAATGCCGTAATACCAGATCCCCTTCTTGGCGCGACGTTCGCAGTACTTCCACACCCATGCGTTCAGCTCTCGACTCGTCTTCTTGGGGAAGAAATGTTCGAAATCCCCGACCGCATACAAAATCTGATCCGGCACGCTGATCGTCTCCTCGTAAATTTCTTTGATGCCGTCGATGCCCTGAAAAAACCTGACTTTCGGCCGCACTGAAAGCGGATTCTTGACGCGCTCCAAATCGGGAATGACCGTCAGGAGTTCGCGTCTGCGGAGATCCAATTCGTCCTGACGATTCGCGAGAATGGACAAGAGCGTCTGCGGAGGCGCGGCCGTGAAGTAACGGACGCCGCTCTTCGTGAACTCCTGCACCAAACCCTTGTGCGTGAGCTCGCCGAGCACGTTGTACGTGTGGCCGCGCTTCAGCTTGGCCTTCTTGGCGGTGACGCTCGCCGGCTGCGCGCCGATGGCGAGGAGCTCGGTGTACACCGCGATCTCAGGCGCACTGAGGCCGAGTGCGGATAAAACGGTGGTGACGAAGAGAGAGTCCATGTTGTCAGAAAGTGGTGACAGTATAAGCAGAGAAGACATTGTAAAGCCAATCAATAAGCCATATTTTCTGTTCTCTTTCCAATGACACCATGAAGAACAAGCTCATCGACAGAGCGGTCATCAAGCTCAGCACGGACGTCTGCACGACACCGGAAGGCCATCCTCATGGGAAAAACATGCAAGCGCTGATCGAACAGATCGTGGCGGTGAAAGAGAAAGTGCGACGGGTGTTTCTGGTCGCATCGGGCGCCGTGGCGGCGGGCAGAGCGGATGAAGGCAAGATCAAAAGCAGCGATGAGACCGCCGACGAAAAGGGGGTGTTCGCATCGAGCGGGCAACCTCTCATGCTCGAGATGTACAGAAAATTTTTGCCGAACGATTGGAAAGTGCATCAATTTCTTCTGACGAAAGAAAATTTCTCGTCGCAACACCGCTCCGAGACGCTCCTCGGCCGGCTCAGAATCATCTCGGATGACATGGAGAAGAGGCTGCCCATTTTCAATGAGAACGATCCCATCGCCAACGAAGAAATCATGTTCACGGACAATGACGAATTGACGGGCCTGCTCGCGCGTCTGGTGCACGCCGACATTGTCATTCTGCTCACCGGAGGCGATATCCACGGAGTCCAGACGAATCTCCGCGATCCGACGACGGTGATCCCGACCATCGCGCTCGCCGAACAAGAGCTACGGCGCGCGCACGTCGTCTCCGGATCATCCGGTAACGGCCGCGGCGGCATGCTGTCAAAGTATGAAACGTGTTGCGATCTGGCAAAAGATCGCATTCCCGTTCACATCGCAAACGGCTCAAAGGCATGGGAATCCGACGTGCTCAGACGCATCCTCACGGAGCGAGAGCAAGGAATCGGCACGACGTTTCTCACCGAGTGATCGTCGGACTATTTCGGCAAATGATTCTTCGTCGAATAGTTTTCCTGATCGTGGAGATCGGCGAGTGACGCCTTTAGATCGGGGCGAAAGCGAGAGAGAATGGCAAGCGGCGACTCCTTCACGAAGTTGCCGTCGATGGCCGACTCGAGGATCTTCTCGATGTCCTTCGGAAGATCATGCTTCAGGTGCGAGAGGAATTTGCCGGGTGCGGCGAGGTAAAAATCCTCGACCTTCTGTTCGCGGATGAGCTGGCCGACGCGCTTCATGACGACGTTGGCGAATCCTTTCTGACGATGCTCTTCGATGGTGTTCGTGTCGCCGCCCACGCCGATGGACTTGCCGCCTTTGCCGCCCGAAGCGGATGCGCCGTGAGCGCTGGTCTGGTGATCGGTGTGATGCGCCTCCTCGGAATGCACCTCTTCCTTCTCCATCAAGCTGTGACCGCCGACATCGAAGAACTTGCAGTGATGGGCGTCGCAGACCACAAGGAGGGTGCGTGCGGTAATCTCGGGCATCGCGTCTGGGAGCTTGATCGTGCGGGTCATGGGAAAGCGGGGGAAGCGAACGTGTGGGCGGCATTGTGGCGGTGACGGGCTGAATTGACAATTGACAATCCTGCACCGACAATTGGTCGGCTCAGAGCGCGGCTCCGCCGTTCTTCAGGCTCGTTCTCTTTTTCATCATCGTGGCCCCATCGTCTAATGGCTAGGACACTTGGTTCTCATCCAGGAAATAGGAGTTCGATCCTCCTTGGGGCTACCATGTACCACTCGCTCTGCGAAGCTCGGGTACATGGCACGCCACTCTCTTCGGCGCGCCGAAGCTCCGCATCACTCGTGGAACGTGCAGATTGTCTGTATCGCATTGCGCTGATGCTCGCCGGACTTCTCTTCTTCGCCTTTTTCATAATACCCAAGCATCAAACCGCCAACGATCGTTTCATGCCGTGGAAGATTCAAAAGTGCATGCACATCCCCGCGGGCAAGTGACACCCAACAGCTTCCAATACCCATTGCCGTGGCTCCGAGAAGAACATACGACATTGCTCCCATGCACGAATACTCAAGCTCTTTCTCGTTCCAGAGCGTGTCTTTCGCCTGATTGACCAGTGAATGGTTCACTGTAACCACGACG
>JAYVRL010000007.1:0-2557 GCA_043776335.1 Candidatus Peribacteria bacterium
CCTGAATTGGAGAACGGATTCTTCCGCACAGACTCAACCTTTCACCAGGAAGATGCTCCTGCAATTCCTGGCTACCGTCCTCACCAAGAAACCCTTCCCAACCTCCGCTTCCTCCTCCGACTCTCTGCTCTCCCTCGGACAGATCTGGTGGGAGAGGGTGAGGTAAACTACTTCAATGCGATCGTCTCGACCGGTACCGCGTGGACCGTGTAACGATGTGAGATGCTGTCCGGCGGCCAGCAAGTGTACAAAATCAACTCCTCTCCTTTTTCATCTGGCTCAAAAAGAGTGCGATCTTTCGCAGGGACAGTCACTTTCTGCGTAACCTGATACACGAACAATTTCCCATTGTACGTGACATACACTCGCGCGCCGATCTCGATCTTGTTGATGGTGCGGAAAATCTTCGTGTACTTCGACAAATCCCACGGGTAGCCGCTGGAATGACCGTAGATCATCACTTTGCTGCCGGCTCCCGGATACGCGAAAAGATGACCGACACCGTCTTTGAGCGCGGCCAAGACTCCTTCCTGCGTGAACGCATTTTCAGGGTGCGTGATGGTGAGATCGGTGATCCCGATGCTCGGCACGGAGATCGCAAACTGTTTCGTCGAAGCATATTGCAAAGCGGCTCCGTCCTGAATCACCTGCGCCGCTCCTTGAGTCACAGTCTGACTCGGCACATACGTTTGCTGCACGGGTTGCTGCTGCGTCTGCTGGATTGAAGGAGCGGGAGCGGTGTTGATGACAACGGAACCGTGAGCCTGTCGCATGCGCTCGACCATGTCGAGGAGCTGCCCTCGTGTGAGTATCGAACCGAGTTTCAAGCCGCTGCCCGGCATCACTGCGGCGTGGGCATTGAGGACACTGACGGCTCCGGTGAACCATTCTCCTTGCCTGTTCGGCAGATCAACACTGGAAGCGAATGGCGCGTTTTGCATGTCGGCTCGGAACGAACGCGCGAGCATCGAAGCCGCTTGTTCTGTGGTCACTCCGGCTTGAGGCCAAAAGTTGCCGTCCGGAAAACCTGTGATGAGGCGAGAGCGAAAACCAAGCTCGACGTACGGCGCGTACCACGCGGACTGATCGACGTCGGCAAACAACGAAATCGGCGGCATGGAAGCGGCGACACTCGCGAGACTGGAAACGTTTGCCGACTGCGAGCGAAGAATGATTTTCAACGCCTCGGCCCTGTTCACACCGTCATTCAATCTGAGCGACGCGAGCGAACCTCCGTCAATGACGCCATCATGTTGCAAAGCGGTTACGACATCTTGATAAGCGACGAGCGGCATATCCTGAGCGATCGCGATCGGCATCACGCAGTTCGCGAGCAAAGCGACGATCAGGCCTGAGACTGACTGAAAACGCATAGGAGTGTATTTTAATCATTTTTCTATTTTTGTCAAGTTACGAGGAGAGCGCTTCTGCGAGCCTTCCGCTACCATGGCCGACACATGGACTTGAAAAAGCTGCCCATCGGCAAACCCCCGCACGAGGTGAACGTGATCATCGAAATTCCACAGGGCGGATCGGTGAAATATGAAATCGACAAAGCCTCGGGCGCGTTGATCGTCGACCGTTTCATTCACACCGCGATGGTCTATCCGTTCAACTACGGATTCATCCCGCACACGCTCGCCGACGACGGCGATCCGGTCGACGTCCTCGTGATCTCGGCCCAAGCGGTGGAACCCGGTTGCGTGATCGCGGCACGCCCCATCGGCATGCTCGAAATGGAAGATGAGGCCGGCATGGATACGAAAATTCTCGCCGTACCGGCGAAGAACGTGGATCCGTGGTACGCCGAAACTTCGGAACTGTCGGATCTCGACAAAGTCACTCAAGAGAAAATCAAACACTTCTTCACGCATTACAAAGAACTGGAAGAAGGAAAATGGGTGAAGATCAAACGTTTCCTGCCACGAAAAGACGCGCTGAAAGCGATCGAAAAAGCGATCAAGGCCGCTTGATCACTATCCGACACCTGAAATGTCACTCTCGCTCCATATCATCTACGCCTCCACGAGCGGAAACACCGAACACGTAGTCGGGGTGCTTGAAGAATTGCTGAAAGAAAAAGACTCTACCATCATCGTAACGACTCAGCGTGCGGAACTCGCAAAGGCAGACGATTTTTTGCGGGGAGATCTGTTGATTCTTGGCTCAGGGACTTGGAATACCGGCGGCATGGAAGGGCAACTGAACATGTACATGGATGAGCTGCTGAAGAGGCGCGCGAAAGACGTCGACTTGAAGAAAAAACCAATTACTTTCATCAGCCTCGGAGACGATCGATACTATTTCACGACGCGGTGCACCGAACATTTTCTGAAATTCCAACGCGATCACAGCGGCATGTTGCTGCTGCCTCCTCTGATCATCGTGAATGAACCGTACGAACAAACGGAACGCATTCGGACATGGGGAACGAAACTCCTCGAAAAATTGAAATCTCTGAAGTGAACAACCCCGCACTCGAAGTGCGAGGCATCGACGGAGTTAGAAATCGAACAGATTGAGTTGCTGTCGAAAGATTTGCTTGTAATGACCGCCT
>JAYVRL010000008.1:0-32537 GCA_043776335.1 Candidatus Peribacteria bacterium
TCGAAATGAACGTGAGTCCTGCGGGGATGACGTCACCAAGGCGAATGTTGGATTGTGCGGTCGGACCGACGTTTTTAGCGGTGATGGTGTACGTGATGACATTCCCGACCGTCAGGGTCTGGACGTCAGCCGTCTTCGTACCCGTAAATTGCGGCGTGTTGCATGCAACGGGAGTCTGAATGTGATTCGTCCATGCGAAACTCGTCGAGTTCTGTTGGATGTCCGCGACGTTGTCGATCACGACGCCGTTGCCGCACTGTGCGTTCGCGTCGAGTTGGAACTTCAATGTAATCGTGATCGTCTGGTTCGGGTTCACGGTCTGCGTGGCGCAGTACATGGTGCCGCCTTGCGGAGCACAACCTGCGGTGGAACCGTTCGAAATGAACGTGAGTCCTGCGGGGATGACATCACCAAGACGAATGTTCGTCTGAGCCGTCGGACCGACGTTTTTCGCCGTGATGGTGTACGTGATGACATTCCCGACCGTCAGGGTCTGCACATCGGCCGTCTTCGTTCCGGTGAACTGAGGCGTGTTGCACTGCACGGGAGTCTGGATGTGATTCGTCCATGCGAAGCTTGTCCCGTTCTGCTGAATGTCACCCGCGTTATCGACCTGATTTCCTCCTCCGCATTGAGCGTTCGGAGGAACTTGAAACTTCAATGTGACCGAAATTGTTTGACCCGGCTGCACGGTCTGAGCGGCACAATAAACGACGGTACCCTGCAAAGAACAACCTGCCGTGGAGCCCGCGGGAACGAAAATAAGCCCGGATGCCGTCACGTTGTCGGCGATGCGAATGTTCGACTGCGCGGTCGGACCGTTGTTTTTAAAGGCGAGAGTGTACGTGATGATGTCACCGGGGAAAGCGCTCTGCACATTGGCGGTCTTCGTACCGGTGAACTGGGGCGTGTTGCACTGAACAGGAGTCTGGATGTGATTCGTCCATGCGAAACTCGTCGAGTTCTGTTGGATGTCCGCAACGTTGTCGATCACGACGCCGTTGCCGCACTGGGCATTCACATCGAGCTGGAATTTGAGAGTGATCGAAATGGTCTGACCTGCTTGCACGGTCTGCGTGGCGCAGTACATCGTGCCGCCTTGGGGAGCGCAACCTGCGGTGGAACCGTTCGAGATGAACGTGAGTCCTGCGGGGATGACATCACCAAGACGAATATTCGTCTGTGCCGTCGGACCGACGTTTTTCGCGGTGATCGTGTACGTGATGATGTTGCCGACGATGAGCGTCTGCACATCGGCCGTCTTCGTTCCGGTGAACTGAGGAGGCCCGATGAGAGCGGGACAAAAGCTGTTGTTGACCGGAGCGCAGCGAAGACGAACAACGGAGTCAGTCGCATCCGGATCTGCGGGAAGTTGCCCGCCGAAAGAGTCGTAGACAATGCCCACGGCGACGGTCCCGTCGGGGCAGCTCAAACTTTCAACCGTGGTGCTCTGCTGGCTTCCATGAGACAAAAAATCACCGGGCTGATGCGTTTCGACCTCGCTGTTCCCGATGCCATCGCATGAAATTTGACGACAACCGATCCCCTGTCCGTCCATCGCATCGGCGCGAGTAGGGTCATTGATGCCGAGATCAGCCCAATAGACAGTGGAAACAGCGTTGTTTCCGGAGCACGAAGGCTGGACCAGACTTCCCGGAAAACGCGGATTCCCATTGAAATCCCCGTTCGACATGTATCCGCCTCGCGCACCCAGCGTGCCATCAGCCGTATTGATCGGGCTGCAAGCGATCGTCAAACCGTCCGTACTATCATTGCCCGCCGCAATGCCCAGATACGCGACGCTCGTCATGACTTGCCCGGCGGGACAATTGAATGATCCGCCTCCTGGCCTCGAAACCGGAGAACCGTTTTCGTCAGTTTGGCTGTCTTGGCTCGGCGCGGTATCAAAGGCGGCTCCCAGAGGACTGGTCGCTGCGCTTGTCGTCTCAACCAAGGGCTGGAAAGCCGGAATGAGGCCCGACTGCACCTGCACGAGGAGCATCGCTGCGAGTACGAACGATGAGATTGTCTTGCGGAACTCCATAGCGTACGGAGGGAAAATGTGGTCTACAGCGCAAGAAAAGGGGTGAAGAATATCTTACATCCCCTCTATTGTCAAACGGCAAAATTGTGTCAAATTCACTTTAACTTCGCAAAAATGGTTTTAGGCTGAAAAGGGCCTGAATCTGCCTTTCAGGAGGATAAAAACAATCGTAATGCTTGCAAATGACAGAAGAAAAATAGGAACGATATGAAGGCTCCCGACGGGCTCGGACTTTTTTACGAGAACATAATCAGATTGTGTCGTCGAAGCGAAGAACAATTCCGATGCGCCAGTGCGAGGCAGCTTCACGTGACCGTTGTTCTGACCTGCCGTTCCCTGTGCATACCCCGATGACATCGCATCGCCGTTCGACGATCCGTTCGAGAACGCTCCGTTCCCGCCTCCAAATCCGGCACCTGCATATGTTTGCGCGCCGTTCGTGCCGCCTACCGATGTCGTGCCTTTCGCAGTATTTCCCGTGTTTTTGGCGCCTGATCCGTTGGTGCCATTCGTCCCTGCCACAACTTTTTTTGCGGCGGCACCTCCAGCGCTTGTGCCGCTTTTCCCCGTCGTTTGAGCAGAACTGCTTGCCCCTGCCGCGCCTGTTTTTCCATTCGCACCGGAAGACGCGTTGGTGGGTGCAAGAGCCCCGGTACTGCTGCTTCCTCCAGCTGTGGCGACAGTTTTCGGAGATTGATTCCCGAGCAAGACATTGCAACTGACCGACGTCGTCACGGGGGGCGTGGACGCTCCCTGAGAAGGGCTTGAGAAAGCGGTCTTCACACTCTGCAGAATGGGCGTCAAACGGCAATGCAACGTGTTGGCCACTTTGTAGGCGACGGTCAAAGTTTTCGATTCCGAAGGATTCAAATCCGTCGTGCAAATCACGCTTTTATTGACCTGAGAACAGCCCTGAGATGAGCGGCTCGGATCAAACACAGCACCGAATGGAACGGGGCCGTGGGTGACACTGAGACCCTTCAAGGGATTCGCGGAAGTATTCTTCAATGCGAGAGCGTAATAAGCGAATGAGTCCTTTGGAGAGCCAAAAATCGACCCCGGAGAGGTAAGCCCGCCGAAGTTAAGTCCTGCTCTCGAGGAAGAAGAGAATGAAGACGAACTGAAGCCCGTCTGATTGCCAGAAGAACCGTTGCTGCCTCCGGTGGAACCTGAGGCACCTGAAGTACCGCCTGAGGATCCGCCTGAAGTACCGCCTGAGGTCGAGGGAGAGTATCCGTTCCAGTGAGGGATATCCACTCCTGCGTTACCATTGCCTCCGGAAATTTGAGATCCACCGCCTGAAGACCCTCCCGAAGGGACGTAGTCGCCCTCATGGCAACCGATCAAAAAGCTGATGCAGGGTGGTGGTGGAAGCATAGAGGATGCATACTATAAGTTATTTAGTAAATTTGTCAATCATACAAGAAAAAAGCGTGCCAGGGGCTATAATAGCCGCACTTTCAATACTATCGCACAATCTTCATCCGATCCGCAGGCGCAAATCGAAAAGGCCTATGACCTGTATGCCGATGCCATTTTTCGACACTGTTACTTCCGACTTTTTTCGAGAGAACTGGGGAAAGAAATGATGCAAGAAACATTCATGAAAGTCTTCGAGTATGTGAAAAGCGGCCATGAAATCGACAACATCAGAGCATTTCTCTACCGCACGGCGAATAATTTGATCATCGACTACGTTCGCAAAAAACATGAAGAATCGCTCGACGCGCTGCAAGAAGCGGGATTCGACCCGACGGGGAGCTCTGGTGATGAACTTGCGGAAGCTCTGGACGAAAAACACATCCTCGCCGTTCTTCAAAAGCTCGGAAAAGAATCCAGAGAATTGATCGTGATGCGCCACATCGACAATCTGAAGCCGCAAGAGATCGCCGAGATCCTCGGCATCGAAGCGAATACCGCATCGGTTCGTATTCACCGCGCCATGCAAGAACTGAAAGTTCTTCTCACGCAGAAGCCATGAAAAGCGTTCTCAGCTTTCTCGCGTCGGCCAAGCGCATCTGCCTCAGTGGATTTGAAAAGGCGACGATCCGCACTTCACTCGCGAATGCGGTAAGAAACGCTTCTCTGCTACGTCAGCAAGATCACATGAAGACCACGGACGGATTCCTTCGGCACGCACGAAACATCACCCTCTCCTCCGCGGAAAAAGTGGCGATCCGCGAAGCGCTCTTTACAACAATGATTCCTTCGTATCGGCAAACATTCGGAATAGCTTGGCTCAATCCTTTCAAGAGTTTCACGAGCGTCGTCGCGTCAATCTTGATCGTCACCTTGTGCGGAGCAAGCGCGTCGTACGCAGCAGACAACAGTCTGCCGGGGGACATCTTGTACCCGATCAAAGTGCAAGTGAACGAACGAATCCATGAACGCATGCTTTCGAAAAGCGATCGTGTGCGATACGCGACCGAACGAGCGGAAATGAGGCTGCAGGAAGCCGAAAAACTGGCCGAAGCCGGGAGGTTGGACCAAGGCAGAAAAAGCATCGTGCGACATGAATTTCTCGCCGCGACCAAGACGGTGCGCGAGCACATCAAAACGCTTGAATCCGAAAACCAACACACGCGCGCGCACGACGTCAGCGCGTCTTTTGAGACGGCACTCAAAACGCGATCAAGGTCGCTACGCGCACAGTCGATGAAATCTTCGATGCCGGTGGAGGATCTTCTGGATGATGTGAAAACCGTCGCGATGGACACCGAAGACGCCCGAGTGACTTCGGATATGGCAAGTGACGAATCGCAAACCGTCGCAACGGCGAACGTCGCCACTCCGGCTGCGGTGAGCGCCAAAGATGACAATGCCGACAAAGGACATGCAGAAGAACAAATGAAAGAACAAGCGCCAACAATGGAGATGATGCGAACCGAAGAAAAAAACGCAGACACTCCTTTGTCGGCAACCGTCATGATCGGGAATGACAATCATGACGAACGGCAAAACGACGACCTGTTCTCCGCAGAAGTTCGTCTGCGCATGACCGAGCGAAAGCTGAACGACGTCCGGGAAAAAATGGAAGGACGGGTGAACGGAACCGGAGACCAGATTGAAATCGATACGAGAGTGACCGGTGCCGAACAGCTGATGAATACAGCCAAAATTCAATTGGAGCAGGGGAACGCGCCCGCCGCTCTGAGCGCCTCGAATGACGCCCTGAAACACGCGCATGGCGCCGAAAAACGCGTGCGTTCGATCCTCGGCGAAGAATAAACGGATGATTGCAGACCGAGCGTACGTTCAGTAGGCTTCTGCTACTGATTTCTCCCGCCTCCGCGCCGATGACCACCGCTCACATCCGACAAGCCTATCTGGACTTCTTCAAGACGAAAGGTCATGCCGTGATCGCGGGCGCCTCGCTGGTGCCGGAGAATGATCCGACAGTGCTGTTCACGACCGCAGGCATGCACCCGCTCGTCCCCTACTTGATGGGAGAGAAACACCCGCAAGGCACACGCCTCTGCGACGTGCAGCTCTGCGTGCGCACGCAAGACATCGACGAAGTCGGCGACAACTCGCATCTGACGTGTTTTGAAATGCTCGGCAACTGGAGCCTCGGCGATTATTTCAAGCAAGGCGCGATCGAATTCAGTTTCGAGTTCCTGACGAAGATTCTCGGCATCCCCGTCGACATGCTCGCGGTGACGTGTTTCGAAGGTGACAAAGACGCGCCGAAAGACGAAGAATCCGCCGGCATCTGGCAAAAGATGGGCATCCCCGCGGAGCGCATCGGATTCCTGCCCAAAGCCAAAAACTGGTGGGGGCCCGCCGGCAAAACCGGCCCGTGCGGACCGGATACCGAGATGTTCTACTGGGTCGGCGAGGGCAAGCCGCAGGGCAACCCCGCGACGCACGACGCCGAGTGGATGGAGATCTGGAACGACGTGTTCATGCAGTACAACAAACAAGAAGACGGCACGTTCGTTCCCCTGACGCAGCAAAACGTGGACACGGGCATGGGTCTCGAACGAGTCGCGGCCGTCATGCAGAAAGTAAAGAACGTCTATGAAACCGACGCGTTCAAACCGATTCTTGACCGCGTGCTCACGCAATCGAAAAAATCTCCCGCCGAAAGCACTCGAGACGCGCGCATCATCGTCGATCATTTGAAGGCTTCGGTCTTCATGCTCGCAGACGGCGTGCGTCCTTCCAACGTCGATCAGGGCTACATCCTGCGACGTATCATCCGCCGAGCGATTCGCTCGGCGCGAAAACTCGGCATCGAAGAAACGAAGGGGTACTGCGCTTCGATCGCGGAGTCTGTGATCTCGCAGTACGGATCGTTCTACGCAAAAATCGAGAAAGAAAAAACATCGATCATCGACGCGCTGAGTCATGAAGAGGAGGCATTCACGAAGGCGCTCGCCGAAGGCACGAAACACTTTCAGAAAATCGCGGAAAAATCAGGAAAGAAAATAGAAGGCATCGATGCGTTTCACCTGTACGACACGTACGGATTCCCGATCGAGATGACGCGTGAGATGGCGCAGGAGCAAGGGATGACGATCGACGAAGACGGCTTCCAGAAAGCTTTCGAAGCTCATCAAACGCTGTCTCGTGCAGGGGCGGCTCAAAAATTCGCGGGAGGACTCGCCGATCACTCCGGTGAAACAACGAAACTTCATACCGCCACTCACCTCCTGAACGCCGCGCTGCGAAAAGTGCTCGGAGAACATATCTGGCAGAAAGGATCGAACATCACGGGTGAGAGACTGCGTTTCGATTTCTCACATCCTGACAAAATGACGCCCGAGCAAATCAAAAAAGTGGAAGAACTCGTGAACGAAGCGATCAAAGCCGATGCGAGCGTCAGTTACTCTGTCATGACGGTTGACGAAGCGAAGGCGACGGGCGCCATCGGCGTCTTCGAAAGCAAATACGGAGAAAAAGTGAAGGTCTACACGATGGGAAAATTCTCGAAAGAAATCTGCGGCGGGCCGCATGTCTCCCGCACGGGCCTCCTCGGGAGTTTCAAAATCCAGAAAGAGGAATCGAGCTCCGCGGGTGTCAGGCGCATCAAAGCGATCGTCGCGGGAGGTCCTGCCGAGATCACCGCTGCGGAGGAAGTGAAGAATGATTGACATTTTTCACTAACCTGTCAAAATATTCGACCGGTTTTCCTTTTGGGGAAGCCGGATCAGGTCTTTGAATTCATCGATTGGTAAAAGCCCTGCATGACATTGGCATCGTGGACATCGATCGGTGTCTACCATGCCAATGTCAGACAGGATGCGTATTCCTGTTACAGATTTCTCGTGCTCCTAGAAAAAGCACAAGACATCTGTCGAAGACAAAGGCTGATTTCACATGTCCCCCAGTTCACTCTCAACAAGGATTTGATCATGCAAAAACCCCTCATGGGACCCGGAATCTTCCTGGCTCAAGGCTACGGAAAACGCGGGTGGAAGACTATCGAAGAGTGCGCGGCTTCTGCCGCAGCGCTCGGCTACAAAGGCATGCAAGTGCCATTGTGGATCGATGGCCTCATCAATCTGGAAATGGCAGCGGCATCCCACAGCTACTGTGACGATCTGCATGCGCGTGCTCGTGCTACAGGTTGCCCGATCGTAGAAACCGCGAACCACGTCCAGACCCAGCTCGTGCGATGTGCACCTGCTTACCAAGCGTTGTTTGAAGGCTTCGCTCCGAAGCGATACCACGGTGACCCCGTGGCAGTCGCGGAATGGGCGGAACATCAGACGAAGCTGTCGGTAGCTGCGACGAAGAACCTCGGATTCGATCGAATGGCGGCGTTCTCAGGATCGTCGATCTTCCATCTGGTCTATCCGTGGCCTCAGAGGCCGAAAGGCTTGGTGAATGCGGCATTTCATGCGCTCGCAAGCGCGTGGAATCCGATCTTCAAGTTCGCCGAACAGCTCGGTGTCGATATCTGTTTCGAATTGCACCCCGGTGAAGACCTCATGGACGGCGGGAGTTTCAATCGCTTCCTCCGCTTCGTGAACAATCACCCACGATGCAACATCCTGCTGGACCTCTCGCACTTTGCGTTGGCCGGCATGAAAACTGAAACGATGCTCGAGTACATTCGCAAGAATGCCGGGCGCATCAAGATGTTCCATGTGAAAGACGGAGAGCTGCTTCCGAATGCGGACGGTGCAGCCTATTGCGGATATGCCGATTGGCCGCAGCGTCAGGGACGATTCCGTTCGACCGGCGACGGCCAGATCCAATACCTCGAGGTCTTCAACCTCCTCAAGGAACTTGGACTCGATCTGTGGGCCATCCTCGAATGGGAAGACTGTGCAGGTAAGGGCTGGAATCAAGGTGCCCGCGAGGGCGCGTTGTATATCCAGAACTGGATTGATGGCAAACAAGGCCCCGAATGTACGGCTGCAGAGCTGCACGACGACGGAGCCTTCGATGACTTCGCTGCAACGCCCGTGAATACAACGCTAATCGCCAGTATTCTCGGAATCCCTGAGTCTGAAGTCTGTACGGACGAGCCAGTCGCTGCTTAGTGGCTGCGACAAACCAATCGATGTCACTTCAACGACTTCCCCGGTGCCGAAAGGACACCGGGGATTTCATATGGCAAAATTCAAGATTCTCACTCACACCAATCGCCAGTACACTCCGAAAGTGTCTTTCAGGAATTTGCTCCCAGCATTGGCGATAGGCATCGCGCTGACATTGCCGCAATCCGTCTCGGCAAGAACGACGCAAGCGCTGGATTTCACCGCCGGCAACATCAATGCGACGTGGGTGGGCAAAGGAACGATCCAGATGATGCAGACTCCGAGCGGCATCCTGCTGAAAACGACTGAGACAGGTACGTTTATCACGAACACCGATCTCACGATCAATCCGCAGGCCGCAGCCATCGTCGCCACCGTCGATCAGCCGCTCGAGATGTATTTCGTGTGGATCTTCAAGAACGATCCTGAAGAGCGCACCTACGACGTCGGCGTGGCTCTGCAGAAAGGAACGAACATCAAAAACGCCTTCTCACTCTCGGACGTGGCGCATTGGAATCAATCTCCGAAAAAACTCGGCATCGTCCTGCCTCCGCATTCGACCGTGCTGCTCCACGGGATTGAATTCACGGAGTGGAATTGGCTCGAGCGCATGACCGTCGGCATCACGTCCTTTTGGAAATTCGACCGCTACCGGCCGTACAGCATCAATTTCGTCTGGGGACCGGCATTCGCGACGAATCCGATAGAAGCGCAGGAGCTGTATTCGGTACTCCCCCCGCCGTCGATCTCCGGCATGTTCGTCGCGTACTGGAAGTTGATCATTCTCTTGCTCCTCTGCTCCGCGTTTTGCACACTGCGAAAAAAACCGAAACGTCATCTCGCGATCATCGGCGGCATCGTGATACTCGTGATGTGGTTTGTGATGGATATTCGCATGGGAAGCGAATTCTTGTCGTATGTCGCCCACGATCAAAAGACGTACATCGGACAACCTGACGCGTCGCGGACATTCCGTGATCGCGATCGATTCTACGACTTCGCCGCATTCGCCGAACCGTACGTCTTCGATCGTTCGTCGTACGTGTTCTTCGCGCAGCAACAATGGCCGTATCTCGGCAATATCCGCTACGTCACCTATCCCTCAATCCCCGGGTTCGACATCGATCATGACGACACGTGGATCATCTATGACCGTCCCGACGTTTCTCTGAGCGCCAAAGGAGAGATTTTGGTCGGCGGAGAAGTCTTCTCCTCGCCCGGCAGAATCCTCGCGCGCTTTGACGAGACGTCTTTCGTCTTCCGCACGAACGAGAAGCCGACTCCTCCCGCTCAACCCTGACCATGAACCTCCTCGCTTTCTTCATCGGCATCGCACTGCCCGTCTGCAACGGTTGGTTGCTGCTGCTTCTTCTTGAACGACGTTCTCCCGTGCTGGGCGGAGCCGAACGGTGGTTCTGGGCGCTCATCCTCGGCCCGACATTCTTCGCACTCACCGTCTTCGTCCCGCATGTCCTCGGACTCGTCAGATTGGACTTGGTTGGTTTCCTGTCGGTCGGCATCTTGACGTTCATCGCTCTTGCCACGATGGCTTATCGGACAAAAGCCTTTGCAATACGCAAAACATCCGTCGCGTATGCGCACGTTGCTTCGACTCTGCCGAGAGCGGCGATTCTTTTGATCTCCGCGATGATGATCTGGACGGGAATAAAAACGATCGCAGGAGTCTACGATTTGGTCTCAGTGCCGACATACTGGGACGATTCGTTCAACAACTGGAACATGCGCGGCAAAATGTTCTTCGTGACGAGTCGCCTGCAACTGGAGATCCCCGTCGGCAACGGCACGATCCAAAGTGCTCAAGGCGTGGGTTCCTATCCTCCGTCGGTGCCGATGCTGAAGGCATGGCTCGCCTCGCTTCGCGGATCGTGGGAAGAACCGCTCGTCAACGGACTCCATGTCATCTGGCTCGTCGGGCTCGCAGGATTTTTTTTCTTCGTCCTGCGCAGACGCCTGAGGCCTGCATTCAGTCTGGGCGGAGTCTATCTGCTGCTTTCGCTGCCCTTGCTCTTGATCCAAGCGACGAACCCGTACGCCGACGTGTTCCTCGCGTCACACCTCTTGATCGCGGTCAGCTGTCTCTTCTTCATGGCACAAGCGAGATCGGAAGAAGAGCTTGCAACATGGCTGAAACTCTTCGGTCTCGCGCTCGGGCTGACACTGTTCACTAAAAACGAGGCGACGTTGTTGTATTCTCCGACTCTGATTCTGCTCTGTCTTTGGATTCTGATGAACGCAGGCAAAAGCGGAAAGTTGAAGTCCGAAAACGTACGCAGGCTTTTGGGCATGACGGTGCTGATTGCCGGCGCTCTCGCCACGCCATGGCTTGCCTTCAAATGGCTGCACGGCCTGACCTTCGGCAATGCAAAATCCGTCTCGGGCATGCATCTCGTCTTTGATCAAAGAGTAGTGCAAGCCGTCTGGTTCCATCTGAGTCATGAACCGAACTGGCTGTTCCTGCCGCTTCTCTTCCCACTCGCGTTGATCGCGGATTGGAAGCGCAATTTCACATTGCCGTACGGAATCTTCTCGATCTTCGCGATCGTCACGCTCTGCGCCCAATTTTTCATCTTCGCCCTCACGCCGCTCGCCACGGAAGCCATTCAGCAAACAGGCTTGAGTCGCGGACTGCTGCATCTCGCGCCGATCGCGCTGCTCTGCGTGATTTTCACGTTCGCTCGACTGATCCAATCAAAGGATTAACGTCGAGGATGCTTCGCCTTCCAGTATTCGTACACAGGCGGCAGGATCGAGAGAACGATGATCACAAGAATCACGAGTGAGAAGTTTTTTTCAACGAACGGCAACGATCCGAAGAAATATCCCGCCCCGAGGAAAAGACTGATCCAGAGCAATCCTCCCGCGAGATTGTAGAAATGAAAAACGGACAGCGGCATCTTGCCGACGCCCGCGACGAACGGCGCGATGGTGCGGACGACGGGCATGAAACGCGTGATGATGATCGCTTTGGCGCCGTATTTGGCGAAGAACGCCTCCGTCTTCTCCAGATGTTCTTTGCGAATCAAGCGACCGTTCATGCGATACGTCGCATCGCCGATCTTCCGTCCGACCCAATAGTTCACGGCATTGCCGCCGACGGCGGCAATGACAAGCAGCGCAAAAAGAACGAGCGGATTCAAGCTGCCCGCACCGGCGAGAGCGCCCGCGGCGAAGAGCAGCGAATCGCCGGGCAAAAAAGGCGTGATGACGAGGCCTGTTTCACAGAAAATGATCAAGAATAAAATGAGATACGTCTGCGCTCCGTACTGCGTCACGATGGCATCGAGATGCTTGTCGATGTGCAGGAAGAAATCGGCGAAAAGATGAAGAAATTGCATGGGAGAAGTGTATCGGTGTCACAACAGCACGCCTAGTCAGACTCTGGTACTTTTTGTCACGACAAAAAGTACCCAAAAAAAACGCGCGCTTCGGAACTCGTCCCGCTGCAGCGGGACTCAAACATGAAGCGCGACCTCTGATACAAGAAGTGAGCAGCATGTTCCATAAACAACGAAAACCGTTCCCGAGTCGAAGTACGGTTACGTTAGGAAGGTAACGGGGGTTCGGGGGAGGAGGAAACCCCTCTGCAACATAAAAAGAGGAGGAATTTGAATACTCAAACCTTCCACAAAATAATCAGTTCAGCGCTGCCGCTCCCGCAGACAACTCGGCAAGCTCGGCGGTGATGTTCGACTGACGCGTCTGGTTGTAACTCAACGTGATGTCATCAAGGATGTCCGACGCGCTGTCCGTGGCATTGTGCATCGCAAGCATGCGCGCCGAATGCTCGGACGCGACGGATTCGAGCACGGCCTGAAACACCTGCGTCTCCGTCAGCTGCGGCAAGATAACATCGAGCACCTCTTCGGGCGTCGGTTCAAAGACGAAGTCCTGACCCTTGGGAATATCCGTATGCCTCATCTCTCGCTCTTCTTTCGTCTGTTTTCGATTCTCCGCAAGAGAACCGAGCACTTCGCGCACTTCGCTCGGGGAGAACGGCAAGAGCACTTTCACGGATGCCTGCTGCACAATCGGAGAGATGAAATCCGTGTAGACAAGCACGACGTGGTCATAAGAACCTTTGCGAAATTCCTCGATGGCCAAACGCGCGATCGGGAGGACGTCGCGGATCGTGGGGTGATTGCTGAGTGATGGAAACGTGGCGATCACATGCCTGCCTTGACGCGTGAGCAGCTGGTGTCCTTTGCGACCGACGGTGATGAAATCCATCGTCTCAAACGATTTCAGAGCCGAAACTCCTTTGATGTAATGCTGAAGCGAGCGCAAAAGCTGAGCGTTCAAACTGCCGCAGAGACCGCGGTCTGACGTGAAGATGATGCCGAGCACGCGCTTCACTTTGCGCTGCATCAAAAACGGATGCTCCGCAGTACGCGCGGCTTTGCCAATGGCGAGCAAAATCTCCCACGCGTGCAAGGCGTAACGCCTGAGCGCCTGAGCGTGCTGCACGGCCTTGCGCATCTTCGAGGCGGCGACGAGCTCCATGGCTTTGGTCACCTGTCTCGTCGACTTGATGGCTTTCATCTTGCGCCGGATATCGCGGAGGCTGCGTGCGATTGTTCAGGTGGGAAAAGTGAGTGCTATTTCGTGACGGGCTTCTTGAGGGCCTTCTTCGAATCGACTTCTTCGACCTTCGGAGGATAAGCCTTCGTGCGTTCAGCGGTCACTAAACGTTGCAACTGCTCTTCGGCTTCTTTCGTAAGCTCCATGTCGAGAATCTTCAGAAGATCAAAGTGCTTGTCCTTCAGCGTCTTGATGAACTTGTCGGTGAACGCCTTCACTTCGGCGACAGGAACGAGGTCAAGATGACCGTTCACAGCGACGTACAGGAGCGACACCTGCTCTCCGACGGAGAACGGCTCGAACTGGTTCTGCTTCAAGATTTCAGTCAAACGAGCGCCGCGATCGAGCTGCTTTTTCGTGGCGGCGTCGAGATCGGAACCGAACTGCGCGAACACCGCGAGCTCGCGATATTGAGCCAATTCCAAACGCATTTTGCCTGCGACTTTCTTCATGGACTTGCGCTGAGCGGCGGATCCGACGCGAGAAACGGACGTGCCGACGTTCACCGCGGGGCGAACTCCCTTATAGAAAAGATCTGCCTCCAAGAAGATCTGACCGTCCGTGATGGAGATGACGTTCGTGGGGATGTACGCGGCGATGTCACCGGCCTGCGTTTCGATGATCGGAAGAGCGGTGAGTGATCCTCCGCCGTATTTCTCATCCAAACAGACGGCGCGCTCAAGCAAACGAGAGTGCAGATAGAACACGTCTCCGGGATACGCCTCGCGTCCGGGCGGACGCCTGAGGAGAAGCGAAATCTGACGATACGCCCATGCCTGACGAGAGAGGTCGTCGTAGACGATAAGCACGTCTTTGCCTTGATCGACGAAGTACTCACCCATCGCGGTGCCCGCGAACGGAGCGATATACGCGAGAGAAGCCGGCTCGGAAGCCGATGCGCTGACGACGATCGTGTACTCCATGGCTCCGTGCTTTTCGAGTTCTGCAACGATGCGCGCAACTTTCGCTTCTTTCTGACCGATGGCGACGTAGATGCAGATGACGGGACGATCCGTACCTTGCGTCTTCTTCTGGTTCAAAATGGTGTCGATGGCGACTGCCGTTTTGCCGGTCTGACGATCTCCGATGATGAGCTCGCGCTGGCCGCGGCCGATCGGAATCATGGAATCGATGGAAATGATGCCGGTCTGCATCGGCACAGTGACGGACTTGCGCTCGATGACGCCTGCGGCGACTTTTTCGACGGGATACATGGCGTCATGCTTCAGAGCAGGTCCGTTGTCTTTGGCTTCTCCAAGCGGTGAAACGACGCGTCCGATCAATCCGTTGCCGACGGGTACGGAGAGCACGCGACCCATGGCCTTCACGGTGTCGCCTTCCGAAACTTTCGTGTAATCGCCGTAGATGACGGCTCCGACCAATTCTTCCTCGAGGTTCAAGGCGCTGCCGATGATTCCGTTGCCGAAGTCGATCATTTCGCCGGAGCTGATGGTCGTGAGTCCGGCGATCTTGGCGATGCCGTCACCGACTTGCACGACGGTGCCGACATGCTCTTCGGCGGCGGACGGCTTGTACTGGGCGATCCGTTCCTCGAGCGTCTTGATGAGATTGGTGGAGAGATTCATGGGGCGGGGAGAATAGCAGAGAAATTAATCGAGTGGTTGGAGACAGGTGCGAAGCAAGGACTCAAGAGCGCCTTTGATGCTGCAATCGATGCGACGATGCTCGATGAGGAGCACGGCGCCTCCGATGAGCTCGGGATCCGTCTTGCGATCGATATGAACGGTTTTGCCTGTTTTTGCGGAGAGCAAAGGAACGATGGTTTCCGCCTTCAGCGAATGCTCATGAGGAACGACCAGAAGACCGGAGGACGTCGTCCCCTGTTTCCTCAAAGCACGCTCGACGATCTTCACGAAGTCACGCATATGAACGCCCGGATTCGTCCGCTTTAACAGAGCGAGGGCGCTCATGCAGGCATCGTCGACGTTCGTCTGCGGAGAGGCAGCGATGGCTTCGACGAGCGAACGCGCGATGTCTTTCGGATGAATCTTCATGACAGCATCGAGGGAAGGCTCTTCTTCAATTCTTCTTCAAAACTTTCCTGATCCTCTTTTGAAAATTCGCGACGGAGAATCTTCTCGGCGGAGAGCACGATGGCGTGAGCGAGTTTCGTCTGGAGCTCGCGGATCATCGTTGCCTTCTCGTTCTCGAGCTGCTGCATGCCCTTCGTCACGATCTGAGCGGCTTGAGCTTTCGCCGATTTCTCGATCTCGGTGCGAATGGCTTCCGCTTCGAGCTTGGCGCGCTCAAGAAGTGCGCCGGCTTCCTCATCGGCTTTGCGCAGAATTTTGACACGGTCCTTGTCGACGAGCTCTTTCTGATTCTGGATGTCGGCCACTTGTTTCATGGACTCGGCGATCGCATCTCGGCGCTGATCGACGATCTTGAGCACGGGTTTGTAGACGAACCGCGCGAGAACGAAGACGAGGATGGAGAAGTTGATCACTTGGGCAAGCAAGGAGAACCATTGAATGCCGAAGGCTTGGAGGATTTGATCCATGAGCTAAAGGAGAAAGAGACGTCGAAACAAAAATCGCTTAGGTGAATTTCATGATGAACGCGATGACGAGACCGTAGATGGCGATGGCCTCGGCGAACGCGATCGACACGATGGCGAACGTCTGGATGCGAGCGCCCGCTTCCGGGTTGCGACCGATGGCTTCGACGGCTTTGGCGCCGATGAAACCGATGGCCATGGCGGGACCGATGGAACCGAAACCGATGGTGATGGCGACTGCAAGGTTACTGTTCGCGAACAGCCCTTGGCTGGTGACAGCGGCGGTTGTGACGACAGATGCTGCTGAGGAAGCGTCCATAGAAGAGGGGGGAAATAAGTGAAAAAAATAAACGCAAGGTCAGGCCGCCGGCAGCGCGTTGGCGGGGCGGGGCGTGTCATGATGCTCCTCATCGTGAGCGTGTTCGGTGACGGCGCTCTTCAGGAACACCGTGGTGAGAAGCGAGAAGACGAGCGCCTGAATGACACCGACGAAGAGCTCCATGCCGAGGAACGGAATGGGCGCGAGGTAGGGCATCAGGTAGGAAATGACGACGAGCAGCACTTCTCCAGCGAAGATGTTGCCGAAGAGACGGAACGTGAAGGAAACGAGCTTCGAGAGTTCGCTCACGATCTCAAGGAATCCGACGAACGTGCCGATGGGATTCTTCCAGGGCGCGATGATGAATTTTTTGCCGTAGCCGATGACACCGAGCTCGGCCATGCCGAAGAACTGCACGGAAGCCATGGAGACCAACGCGATGGCGAGTGTCATGTTCACATCGGCGTTCATGGAACGGAACAGCGGCACCATCTCGGAAACGCCTTCATGCATCGTGCGCACCGTGATGCTGCCGATACCCGGCAAAATGCCCATCCAGTTGCCGAGCACGATGAACAGGAACATCGTCGCGATCATCGGGAAGAATTTGCGGGCGAGCCTTTCGTCATTCAGGATCGAAGCGAACAGGTCGTAGAGACTGCCGATGACGAGTTCGATGGCCGTCTGGAAACGTCCGGGGATGAGCTTCAGACCCGTGGAACGAACATACAGCGCTACGCCGATGATCACGGTCATCGCGAGCCACGCCATGAGCAGCGTGTTGCGGATCTCGAACGGTCCGATGTGACCGATCACTTCGGATGCCAGTGAAATTGTCAGGTGATTCATTCGGAGGGCGGGCGGAAGAGATTGTGGATAGCTTCCTGTTCGGCGGCGGTCTCGGCGTCAACGACCTGTTTCTTTTTCTTCGGGAGAATCTTCGGCATGCGGGACATGATGAGGCGGATTTTTTTGGTGACGATCATGGCCGAGGTCACGAGTGCGAGTGCCAAACCCAACAACAAAAAAAGGTGACCTGTATTGGCGAATTTGTCGATGTAGCGTCCTCCCAGTCCGAAGACGACGACCGGAACCGCGATGCCGGTCCCAAGCTCCATGGCGAATTCGATGCCGAGCACGGTGCTGTCCTCCGGAGAAACATCCTGCGGATGCGGCTTGGTGTCGGCCGATGAATGTGGAGTGTCGATGATCATGGTTAGGCGCGGCGGCGGCGATTGGAACGCATGCGGTGAATGGTCGTGAGACGGGCAATCTCGCGCTCGAGGGTGGCCGTCGCTTCGGCGAATCCTTCGGCGTCGCCGCGACGCGCGGTGCGGAGATCTTCGGCACGCTGTTTTGCAAGTTCAATGCTGTCTTCTTCAAGGCTCTCCGCGCGGTCGGCGATATCGGAAAGAATGCGAATGTTGGAGCCACCCACTTGCACCACCCCGCGCGCAACGGCGAAGAGCAACTCTTCGTCGACGGTGCGAATGATGACGGTTCCCGGTTCGACCGTGGACAACAGCGGGATGTGATTGTCGAGCACGGTGATCTCGCCGGAGCCGCTCGGTAGCGTGACGGAGATGGCTTCTCCGCTGAATGCGCTGCCTTCGGAAGTGATGAGTTCGGCGTGCATGAAAATTATTTCTTGAGGGAAGGCTTCACTTCGTCGAGTCCTCCTTTCATATAGAAGTCCTGCTCGGGAACGTCATCGAGTTTGCCTTCGATGATCGCGCGGAAGGCCTGCACCGTGTCCTTGAGAGAGACGAATTTGCCAGGAGCACCCGTGAACACTTCGGCGACGAAGAACGGCTGACTGAGGAATTTTTGGATTTTGCGGGCCCGTTGCACCGTGTTCTTGTCATCTTCGGAGAGCTCTTCCATGCCCAGGATCGCGATGATGTCTTGGAGTTCTCGGTAGCGTTGGAGAATCTTTTGCACGCCGCGCGCCGTCTCATAATGTTCTTGACCGACGACTGCGGGAGTCAAAATCGTGGAGGTGGACTCGAGCGGATCGACCGCGGGATAGATGCCGAGCTCCGCGAGTGCGCGCGTGAGCACGATGGTGGAGTCGAGGTGGGCGAACGTCGTGGCGGGTGCGGGATCGGTGAAGTCATCGGCCGGCACATACACGGCCTGCACGGAGGTGACCGATCCTTTCTTCGTCGATGCGATGCGTTCCTGCACCATGCCCATTTCGCTGGCCAACGTGGGCTGATAACCCACGGCAGACGGGATGCGTCCGAGAAGAGCGGAGAGCTCTGCACCGGCCTGCGTGAATCGGAAAATGTTGTCGATGAACAGTAGGACGTCTTTGCCTTCTTCGTCACGGAAGTACTCGGCCATCGAGAGGCCCGTGAGCGCGACTCGAAGACGAGGTCCCGGCGGTTCGTTCATTTGTCCGAACACGAGTGCTGTCTTCTCGAGCACGCCGGATTCTTTCATTTCGTAGTACAAGTCGTTGCCTTCGCGACTGCGCTCCCCCACTCCGGCGAAGACGGAGAAGCCTCCATGAGCTGTGGCAACGGAATAAATAAGCTCTTTCACAATCACGGTCTTCCCCACGCCTGCGCCTCCGAAGAGACCGACTTTTCCTCCTTTCAAGATGGGACAAATCAAGTCGATGACTTTGATGCCGGTTTCCAGCACTTCGGTTTCCGAGGACTGATCTACGAATTTCGGAGCCGGACGATGAATCGGATACTTTTTCTTCGTCACGACCGGCGGCAATCCGTCGATCGGCTCGCCGAGCACGTTGTACATGCGTCCGAGCGTCTCGGGGCCGACCCCCACTTCGATCGGTTTGTTCTCAGTCGTCACAAGAGCCCCGCGTTGCAGACCATCCGTCGATCCCATCGCCACCGAACGAACCAATCCTTGCTCAAGGTGCTGCTGCACTTCGAGAACGAGCGGCTTCTTGTCGATGTGAACCGTGAGCGCGGAATAAATCGGCGGGATCTGCGTGCTGTCATCGAACTGGCAGTCGACGACGGCTCCGATAACTTGAGTGACTAATCCTGGCATACTGAGTTGGGAAGAAAACGGGTGGGAAATTTCGCGCGATGCGGCATTGTAGGCGGCCACCTCCTTTTATACAAGACCCTAAGAGGTCACTTTTCTTGGGATATCGACGAGGTTGATAATTGACACAGAATTTAATAAATGTTGAAATGATTGTCTTAGGCCACGTTCCTCATGCCACGTCGACAACAGCAGCAACATTCGGCAGCAGTTGAAATCTGGAGATCGTTCGTGACTCCCGACGGCAAAGGAGGCAACGCGGCTGGCGTTGTTCTCCATGCGGCAGGGCTCGATGTGACCCAGTGCCCAGATGGTCGGGATGTCCGAGACGGCTTTCGTCGTATCAATCCGAGACGATGTGCAACGCAGAACTGCCAGTGTTCTCTTCTTCACTCCCACCCATCAAGTGGATCTGTGCGGACACGCAACCATTGCGACAGGCTCTACGATGCTGCGAGCTGGCATGATGACAAACAACGGCTACCGTCAGGAAACCTCGCAGGGCTCTACGGAGGTGGAGATCGAAAGTCCCGATCGAGCCGAGATGATCTACTACGAACAATATGTCCCTCCGGATTCGTCGCCGATCATGAAGCAAGACGTTTCCGCCGCGTTGGGCCTGGAAACGAAGCAACTGAACAAGGACTTCTGCCCGACAGCCGTGCATACGGATGTGATCGTCGGCATCCGATCGGCAAAAGAACTGGAGGAGATCGAACCGAATCACGATCGAATCAAACTCTTCCTCGACCGACACGGGATGCAAGGAATTCATGCATTCTCGCTCGACGAGGAAAAAAGCCACTTTGCCGCGCATTGTCGGAACTTCGCCTCTGCGGTGGGCATCCCCGAAGAATCTGCGACGGGCTCCGCGACCGGACTGATGGTATCGCAGCTGCTGAAGCAACGTGTCATCACGACGACACGGATGCAAAGCCTGCTCTTCTCCCAAGGAAACGAACTCGAACAACCTTCTGAAATCTCCGTGAGGATCAAAGGCACCAAGCACGAACCGCTGATCTACGTCGGAGGTCGCGCGACGTTTGACTCGCAGCAGGGCATTGTTTTTTAAGAAAAAGTTCAACCTCTCAGGCTCACAAGGATCGCTCCGCAAAAGTGAGCTCCAAGGGCATTGACATGCCGAATGGAAATTTGTATCAAGGCCCCCTGCGGGCCGTTCGGCCGGCGGCATTTTGTGTATCTCATTTCCTCCTCTCTATGATGGAGCACGATCCGATAACCGTTCCTGCGTCCTCGCCGTCGATCATGAACCATGACCCCGAGAGGCGTATGTTCCTCACTCAATGCATGCGAATCGCCACAGGAGCCGCGGCCGCGAAATTGATGCAAACCTCCGGCTTAATGGCTGAAGATACGAAGCCGCCTGAGAAAGCGGACGAGAAAGAATTTGAACGGATGTCAGCGGCGGCAAAAGAGTTCATCCGCGACAACATGCGGAGAAACCGCGAAGCGGCAGCCATCTATCAGGAAATGTTGCCGCACATTCAGGTATTCATACGATTCGCCAAGGTTGAACCGCTGGTGTTCAAGTGCATGGACGGACGCACGCAAACCAACGATCACAAAGGGATCCCTCCGACGGTCGCCGTCAATCGCAGAAGCCAAGGCGGAAAAACCGAGCTGAACGTGGGTAACCGCGAACTGTGGGATGTCTTGAACAGAGAGCGTCTGCGCGCCGAATCCGATGATGCTTCGCTGCTCGTGATCGCCGCGGCGCACCGATCGGACCTCAGCGGAGGCTGCGCGGCATTTCGACAAGAGGATGACGGTGCTGCAAAAAACCCTTCGCAAAAACTGGAAATCGATCGGCGAGCTCTCGACTACATGCACGGGCAAGCGCATCGATTGCGTTTTGAATTTGAAAAAGCTCCGAGCAAGAAAAAACCGACAGTACTCTCGGGCATGACGAATACCGACACAGGGGCGATGCAGCTCTATGGCAAGGACCGAACGTTGATCTTCGATGCGGAAAAAATCATAGGCGACGAAGAGATTCTGGAGGCATCCGAAGTCTTCGAAAACAAGTTCCTGAACACACCCATCGCCGGCGAAGGGATGCATGAGAGCATCAAGGGCAAAACGCTCGAATCCCTGCTGGAAGGCGAAAAAGCCCCGTTCTTCACCGACATGCGGGTGAAGATCGCTCTGGAAGCCTACTTGATGCGATGCGTCTCGGAGAGCGCGAAGAAAGGAATCGGCGGCGGCATCATCCGTCATGACATCCTGAAGCGACTCCATGCGAACTTGGACGGCCTCGGCACGGACGTGAAAACATTTCTAACCTACACGATGGCCGCGAATCTCGCGCACTCGACGCACTATCGCAACCTGAACAAGCGCTTGGCAAAGGAAGATCGCGGTGCGTTGGATGCGCGCGTCAGCCACGGCGAATGCAAGATGGCCTACAGCCTAACAGGACATGATTTGGAAGAGCCGAACTCCCTCCTGCTCATCAAGCCGGGCTCCGGCGACGAGGAGAAATCAGTCGCGATCGGTCGCGACGTGCTGCTCGGCAACCTCGAGCATCTCGGGCTGAAGGACAAGCTGCCGCCGGTCGTGCACATCAACATCGAGCGTGATCGACCGATCGATTCTTGGGAGGAATATTTGGAAGTGCTCGCCCGGATGCGCACGAAGACTGCGATCGTGGAAAAGGTGTTCGGCGACAATGTCCGCATGTTCACGACCTATTCCTACAGCCAAATCGTGCCCACGACTGAGGAAGGAGTGTGCAGAACGAAGCAGTTCATGCCGCTGAACGCCAATCCGTCCAACCGCAAAATCATGATTGGCGAAACGGAAGACATCGGCCGAGGCGTCACCAAGGGAAATTTCAACAAAAAAACCCTGAGAGACCGCGAGAAAGCCTATACCTTCCAAAAGACGTGAAGAAAATAGAGGCTGAATTTCGCATAAAAAAGAGAGCTGCAGAGTCAAAAGATGGCATACTAACGGCGTGATCAGTTGAATGTCATTTAACGTACACAAATTGTATTCAAAGAACAATTATCATTTCTTATCGAGCCCTAACACTTGCTGAATTTCTCGTGTCGAGTACGATGCGATGAACCCTACGAAAAAGAAGCGGTTCCACACACGACGAAACACACACGAGCCCGAGTCCAAAACAAAAGAATACAAACACGTTCTCTCGGGGACGCCCGAGACGACAAAGACTCGCTCATTCACACCGCCGACGACGAACAGAGAGGATGATGTCTACAGACTTGTACATATCGTTCCTCCTGGCCAACACATCTGCATTCAATTGCACAATTCTGGGTATAGTTACGTCTGTACTAACGTGTAGCCATCCTTCTCTCTGCTCTGCAACGTCGTCCTTGAGGTACGAGATTGTCCTCAAGGATGCACCCAAAACTCCCCAGTGTTCTCCCTGCGCCGCAAGGCCTCGTGACGAACCGGTCCGGGGACTTCGTGAGGTCGCGAGGAGAAACAAGGCACCAAAGCACAGCAGCTGAGCGGGAATGCTCCCCTCAAACAGTTCCTGCGTATCGTTCAGGCCTCACGGCACGGACGACACCCGCAGAAAACACAAACAAAGGCTCCGCGAGGGGTCTTTTTTGGTTAATACGAAAAAGGATCGCCATGAGCGGGGCCATAGTCTGAGGTCTCCGGATCATAGAAACGAATCCCATGAACGTTCGCATCAGGTGGCAGATATTGGAGAAGTGACTCGACCAACTGACGTTGGGCAGGATCCATAATATCCCGCACCCTGTCTTGAATGGACGGTAAAGGACGAGGCTGCACGATGGCTGCTTGGAGGTCCGCCTCTGACAATCGATGTCCCGATTCCATGGATGAAAGCTACAGGAATCGCCGACGCCGTCCAATGATTGGCAGTCACCTGCGAGTTGTTGGCCTTTCTCAGAAGAAAAGAAGGTAGAGAAAGTCGATCGGAAAGAAAGTTGCCGAAGAGTCGCGTGTGTCTCTATGCTCTGACCCATGCACAGCTACGCCGCACTCCTCGGAAACAATCCGACTATTTCGATCGCCGAACTCTCGGCTCTGCTCCCCGACATCCAGAGGGAACACCTTTTCCCGGGAAATTTCTTCACTTTTTCCACAACGAAAGAGCTTGATCAAAAATTCCTCAATCGCTTGGGGGGAACGATCTTGATCGCAAAAAGAATCACCGGAGACAGCGCCATGACGCTCGCGGACATGCCAGTGCTCCTCGGCACGGAGCTCGCGACAGTCAAAGGAAAAGCCGTCTTCAGTCTCCGATTCGTCGGTGTGCCGCCGCGCGAAGGACACGATCTGTTTCGCACCTGCAAAAAAAATCTGAAGAGTCGCTCGATCCCGAGCCGCTACGTCGGCAGCGAGCGCGAACCCGCCAAACCCATCCAGCTTCATGACGAGGGACTCCTCGATCCGAAATCCGGCGCCGAACTCACGATCCTCCGCGACAAAGATCATCTCTGGATCGGCCGCACGGTGGCCGCGCAAGACGTGAAGGCATACACCGAACGCGATATCGGCAAGCCCGTGCGCGACACGACCGTCGGTTTGCTCCCGCCGAAACTCGCGCAAATACTGCTCAACTTCGGCGAATTCCTTGTCGGCGTGGACTTGAAGGCAAAAACGAAGAAGCTCACCGTCTACGACCCGTTCTGCGGCACCGGCGTGATCCCGCTCGAAAGCATTCTGCGCGGGAACGACGTGTTGGCCTCAGACGTCTCGCAGAAAGCGGTGAACGGCACCGAGAAAAACATCGAATGGGTTCGCAAGACGTATAAAATCCTAAAGAAGGACACGGACTGCACGATCTGGAAACAGGATGCGACGAAGCCGTTCACGCTCGGCAAAGTGATGCCGGATATGATCATCACGGAAGGCACGCTCGGGCCAGCACTCAGCGACCGTCCCACGGTGAAAGACATCGAAAAATTCATCCGTGACGCGGAAACCCTGACCGAAAATTTCCTGAGAAACGCGCATACGTGTCTGCCGACCTTGCCGATCGTCATGACGCTCCCCGTCTGGTACGCGCAGAAGAAAATGTCGCCCCTGAAGAAAATCGCGACGATCATCGACGCCTGCGGATACAAAACGATGCTTCCTCCGCACACGAACGAGTGGCTCCCCGACCGATTGTCTCTGCTCTACCGTCGCGCGGATCAATTCGTCGGACGGGAGATCGTGCTGTTGGTTCCGAAGAAGAAATAGCCCCGTATGCGAGACGAGATCAGCCTGCGGCCCTTGAAGGAGGCGTTCATCATCGCCTTCTGCCTGTGGCATATGACTGCGATCGCGCTGTACAACTTGCCGGACGATTTTCCGAATTTCGAAACTCAAGTCGCCGCCGGCAAAAATTTCGTGGCGCCGTACGTTCGGGGTCTCAGCCAATGGCAATACTGGGCGATCTTCTCCCCCGATCCGCAGCAAATGGTCTCCAACGTCTACACCATTGACCGAGTGAACGGTGCTGCGGCATGGGAAAAAATTCAAATCATCAGTTCCGATCAATTTTCGTGGATCGACCGCGCCAAAGAACTGAAAATCATGGATCGACTGGAAAATGAGGGTTGGGACGGTTTGATTCCGTTTTATTTGAACAACGCCTGCGTCACTCTGAAACAAAGTGGAGGCACGCAGCTGCGCTTGGTGTCGTACAGCACGGTGCTCCCGCACACGCTGGATCTGCTCGAGGATATGGCACATACGCGACTCCCGGTCACCACGCACATTCTCGGTTCCACCGTCTGCCCTCATCAATGAAAGAAGAACACGTCACTCTCGGCAGTCGCATACGGCTCTTTTGGTTCCGACCGATCTCGGCCGCAGGATTCGGCATGATGCGCATGGCCTTCGGCATGACGACCTTCGTCACGATGGTGATCCAAACGCCGAATATCCAACGATACTACGGACCCAGCGGCATGTTGCCGCACTCGCTCGTCAGCACTCTCATGCGCCATGAATGGCGTTTCTCGCTGCTTGATACCGCGAGCGCCCCGATGGTGAACGTCCTCTTCATTGCGCTGCTCGTGTCTCTCGTACTCGTGACGGTCGGCATCGGCGGAAGACTCGTGCTCGCGCTCTGCTTGATCCTCCTGTATTCGTTTCATGAATACGGCACGTTCCTGCTCGACGGCGGAGACACACTCACGCGTGCGGTCGGCTTCATTCTGCTGCTGGCACCGTCGTACCGCACGTTCACGATCCCGAATCTGCTGAAACGCCTTCGATCAATCTCGGAAACAGGCAAAGACCAGCACATCGCGCTGCGCACGATGCCGATCTGGCCGTATCGACTGCTGCTGTGGCAAATGGTGTGCCTCTACACCTTCGCGTCGTACAGCAAACTGACGGGGCCGACATGGCGCTCGGGGTCAGCCATCGCGATCTCGATTCATCACGGACACTTCCAACAAGTGCCGACGTGGGTCGCAGACTGGATGTCACACCTCAGCCCGATGCTCGGATATCTCACGATCATCCTGCAGGGATCATGGGCTCTCATCGTCATTCTGCCGATCCTCTCGTGGTTCGGACTGTCGTACCGCGGCAAGAGAAATCTGAAGCGGTTCCTGCTGCTCGGCGGTCTGATTCTTCATACGGGCATCTTGCTCATGATGGACGTCGGAACATTCACCTATGCCGTCTACACGGCGTATTTTGGGCTCCTGCTCGACGATGACTTCAGAGCCATTCGGGCGTTCATCAATCACGGCATGCGACGGCCTCTCATCGTGCTCTACGACGGCAGGTGCGGATTCTGCAAGAGAACGATTTTTCTGATTCACGTGACAGACTGGCTCCATCGGATTCAATTCGAAAATTTCCACGATCAAAAAGTCCGTGAGCGTTATGCCCCGCACGTCGAGGTCGCAACACTCAACGAAGCCATCCATACCGTCGATCAGAAGGACGGAATCAAAAAAGGATTCTTTGCCATACGTACGATGTGCATGGAACTGCCCGTTTTCTGGCCTGTGGTGTACCTGCTCTTCATTCCGGGAATTCCTGCGATAGGAACACGGATGTATCACCTGATCGCCAATCATCGTCACTGAAATGACCTACAACAAGATTCTTGTTGGGCACATCAAAAAAGCCTGCATCAGTGCCTTTTGTTTGTGGCATATGGCTGCGGTGGGACTTTATCTTCTGCCGGACAATCTGCCATGGCCGACTCCTACCCTGAAAAACATCACAAAACCGTACATGCTGTTCTTCAGCCAATGGCAAGAATGGGGAATGTTTTCTCCGAATCCTTTGCGCGTAGTTCCTCAGTACAGTGTCGAACTTGATGAACTGAATAGCCATGAAGTGCTGCTGCGCTTATTCCCCGAACATTTGCCATGGTGGCGTCGTGCCAAAGAATTGAAAATTTTGGAGCACCAGAATATGTGGGATGTCTTTGGGCCTCTCTATTTGCATTCACTGTGCCTTGAATTGCCAAACGCTGCGAACCACCAGATTCGGTTGGTGAGAAACAGCTATGTGCTGCCACTTGATCTGAAAGATCTCGAAAAATTCGCCGCGTCGTCTCCAGTCATGGCGAAAGAAATCACCGCATCGACGCATTGCCCCGCAAATCCATGAAGAAAAATACCGGCAACATCGGCATCTCTTGGGAACATTTTTGGTTTCGCCCGATATCAGCGGCAGGATTCGGCATGATGCGCATGGGCTACGGTGCCATCACGCTCATGTACGCATTGATGGAATGGCCGCTGCTCGGACGTTTCTATGGGCCTGAAGGAATCCTTCCTCGCGAGCAAATCCATGTTCTCGTTCGCGACAGCTGGAGGTTTTCCCTCATCGACGGAGGAAATATGGCAAGAGTTGAATGCCTCTATCTCGCGTTTGTGATCTCGCTGCTGCTGGTCACGATCGGCATCGCCACTCGGCGGGCACTTCTCGCGTCTGTCATACTCCTCTTCTCCTTTCATGAGTACGGAGGCATGTGGCTCGATGGCAGCGATACGCTGACGCGTGTGATCGGTTTTCTATTGGTGCTGTCTCCCTGCGATCGCACATTCACCCTGACCAACGCACTCCGAAGATTCCGCCTCTCGGAGGAAACGGGTATCGATCAGGATCCAGCCGAACGCATGATGCCGATCTGGCCCTATCGGCTTCTGCTGTGGCAAATGACTCTTTTGTATGCGGTAACCGCCATCGATAAATCGTATGGAAAAAGCTGGCAAACGGGTTCAGCAGTCGCCATCGTTTTGCATCATCACTACTTTTCTCGTTTTTCACTCTCCGTCGCCGATCAGCTGAGCATTCTCAGTCCGTTTCTGACGTACCTCTCGCTCCTGCTCGAAGCAAGCTGGATCCTTATCCTGCCTCTCGGATTCCTTTCGCTCCTTACGCTGATGAAGAGAGGCGCATTTGATGGATACAAACGCTTCGTCCTCATAGGAGGCGTCCTTCTTCATGGAGGAATTTTCTTTTTTCTCGACGTCTTCTCGTTCTCGTTTGTCATTTTCACGTCGTATCTCGGGCTGTTGATCGACAATGACTTCAGAGCCATCCGCAGTTTCATCAACCACGGCATGCGACGCCCCCTCATCGTGCTCTACGACGGCAGATGCGGATACTGCAAAAAAGCGATGATGTTGATCCGCATGACGGACTGGCTTCATCGCGTCACATTGGAAAATCTCCACGATCCCGAAGCGCGCGCATCCTATGCACCGAAGATCAGCATCGAAACTCTGAATGAATCGATGCATGCCGTCGATGAAAACAATGACATCACCAAAGGATTCTATGCCGTGAGAGCGATCTGCAGGGAACTGCCTGTCCTGTGGCCTGTCGTATTTTTGCTCTCCGTCCCCGGCGTGCCGTTCATCGGCGAGCGGATCTACGGCTCCATCGCGGCTCACAGGCCGATCGTGGCCAAGTGAAGGCGTTGAAAGGGCCTCCATGGTAGAATCAGCGCATGCGCGTCTTGCTGTACTACAAATACGTCGATGTTCCGGATCCCGCCGCGGAGACGGAGACGCACCGTGCCCTTGCGAAAACACTCGATCTTCGTGGGCGCATTTTGATCAGCAGCGAAGGCATCAACGGCACATGTTCCGGGACTGAAGAAGCCATCGCAGCCTACAAACAAGCCATGGACGCACATCCCCTCTTCTCCAACATCGTCTTCAAAGAATCCGCAAGCGCCGATCATGTCTTCGAAAAACTCTTCGTGCGCCTGCGTCCCGAAGTCGTGACGCTGAGACAGGAAGTAAGCGCGAAAGAAGCCGCGCCGTACATCACGCCGGACGAACTCCATGCGGAGTTGGAACGCGGCGAGGATCTGGTACTCATCGACATGCGCAACGACTACGAAGCGGCCGTCGGCAAATTCAGAAATGCCGTCACGCTCACGATGCACTACTTCAGAAATCTCCCCGACTATCTGCCCGAACTCGAACAATACAAACACAGTCGCGTCGTGACCTACTGCACAGGCGGGATCCGCTGCGAGAGAGCGAGCGCGCTTCTGCGAAAACACGGATTCACCGATGTGAGACAGCTCGAAGGCGGCATCGTGACGTACTGCGAAAAGTATCCCGACGGCTACTTCGACGGATCGTGCTTCGTCTTCGACAAGCGCATGTGCGTGCGCTTCCCCGGCAAGCTCGCCCCGCGGATCATCTCCCATTGTCAGTTCTGCAAAACGCCGACTGATCACTGCAGGGATTGCAACAACGATACGTGCCACGATCTCTTCATCTGCTGTGAAGCGTGCGAAGCGGAACACGGAGGTTACTGCAAAGCGCATCCTGAGTGTTGCGCGGCTGCAAACATCGTGAAAGCCTAAACTGTGCGCTGCATGGGGAAGAGTTCTTTTCGGCGAACCCACACGGCGATGATCAGGATGACGCCGAAGAGCACGAGCCTGAGCGGCCCGAGGAGTCCGTACGGCAGCGGTACGAAACGCAGACCTTCTTTCAACGTCTCGAGAAGCACGGTGGCCAGCGTCACGCCGAGCACACTGCCGGGACGTCCCGCCACGATGCACATGATGAAGAAAATCAGGAAAACGAACTCGTAGTCATTCGGATGCAAAATGCCGATGTACTGCGGATAAAGCGCGTTGGTGATCAAAGACCCGAGACCTGCGATGAGAAACGCCGACGCGTAAACCTTGCGACGATCGATGCCGAGCGACTCAGCGTACGAACGATGCTCAGCCAGCGCAGCCAGACCGCGGCCAAGTGACGAACGGTCAACCCGCAGCATCAACCAAACCTACAGTGCGGAAACGATTGTCGATGCGAGCGCGAATGAACCGAGATCACCGAGAAACGGCATGCGCGGGATCATCGTGATGCCGAGTGCTCCGCGCGTGAGATCCGACCAGTTCAGGACGACGGCGAAGATGGAGAGATGCATCGCGATGGAGAGGATGCCGAAGCCGTCCCCATCGAGCCGTAAGGCAAGCCATGTAAACAGGAGCGATATGATTGCGCCCACGACCAAGCCGATGCCGATGGCAAGCGGCCAACTCCCCCATTTCATGAGCGGAATGACCACGGCATACGCCGTGACGATGCCAACGCCGATCGGACCGAAGTGCAGAATCTTTCCTTTGCCGAGCACAAGGTTGTATCCGAGGATCGCGGGCAACACGATGGCGGTCATCGCGATGATGTGGAGGATGTAATTCATCGATCAGGCGGTGCGGAGGCGGGAACCGAAGAGTCCTTCGGGTTTGAGGAGCAACATGACGATGATGGCGATGAGTGCGACGGTGGCCTGATAGCCCGCGGGAATATAGACACCGAACCACGGCACGCCGATGGCGAGCTGTTCCAGAAGCGCGATCAGATAGGCGCAAAGGATCGTGCCCGACAAGCTGCGTTTGCCCCCCGCGATGAGCGCGGCATACGCCTTGATGGTGATGGAGAAACCGAGGGTCGGTGTCAGGTTCTGATCCAACGCGATGTACACGCCTGCGCAAGCAGCCAACATGCCGCTGGCAATGAAGACGAGGCGATGCAGCAGCGACGAATTGATGCCGAGACTTTCGGCGGCCTGACTGTGTTGCACCGTCGCGCGGATGCGTCGGCCGAAGGATGTGAAAGCCAATGCCAACGCGAGTGCGGTGAGAAACGTCAGCGTAATGACGACCAGACCAATCTGCTGCGTTGACACGATCGCGGAACCCACGTGACGCAACGTGTCGTGATGCAGATCGATACTACGCGGCTGCTCGTGAAACACGATGAGCAACAGTCCGTCGAGGATCATGCTGAGCGCGATGGTCGTGACGAGTGGCAGGAAGCGATGACGCCGATAATATGGCGCGACGAAAACCTCAAAGCTGAACCAGCTCAAGAGTGCAGAGAAACCGATGCCGATGATGAAGCTGAGTGAGAGCGGCAATCCGCAGATCTGATAACACCACCACGTGACGTATCCGCCCACAAGCGCCACTTGCCCGAGCGCCATGTTGAAGATGCCAAGCACGCCGTACACGAGCGACAAGCCGCCGGCCATGAGGGCCGCGAATGAGCCTGCGATGAGGGCATTGGCAAGAAGCTGCACGGCCCGATTGTAGCCCAGACACGACGAAAAGGCGGCAGCCGAAGCTCCCGCCCTTCGTCAGAGAATTTTTATTGCAACGGTACGATTTCGGACTGCTCCAACTTGCCGTCGTGGAAAATCTTGAAGGCCAGCGGGATGCCGACGACGTCGCCGTTCTCATCGAAGTGGAACGTACCTGCGATGCCGTCGTAGCTCTTCATCTGATAGAGCGCGTTCTTGAGCGCTTCGCCCGTGCCGGCCTGACCGATGGTCTGCATCAGCACGCGAGCGGCGTCATGCGACAGAGCGGCGAAGAACATCGTGGCCTTCGGCTCGTCGTAACGCTGACGGAACATCTTGGCGAAGTCGGCGGATGCGCCGGCGGACTCGTCAAGTGCCGGAACGGAGAGCGGCTTCAGGCCTTCCACCGCGTCTTTGGCGATCTGGCCGAGCGTGGCCGAGTCGGCCGTATCCGTGCCGAGGATCTGCTGTTTCATGCCGAGCGCGCGCATCTGCTTGGCCATCTCAGCCACCGTGGCATCGGACTGGCCGTTGGCGATGAAAACGTCGAAATCAGCGGCCTTCAAACGCGTCATAAGCGTGCGATAATCCTTCGTGCCGGGGTCGACCGTTTCATCGAATACGACCTTGGCTCCCGCGGGCAGATCGGCGCTCACGGACTTGCGGATGCCTTGGCAGAAATCGGTGTTTTCGCTGATGATCGCGATTTTCTTCTCGTTATTCTTCTCGAAGTACTTCGAGAACACTTTGCCTTTGAGCGCGTCACTCGGATACACGCGGAAAACGTAATCGCCGGCCTTCGTGACATCGGGGCTGGAGCTGATCGGCGAGATCATGACGACTTTCGCCGCTTCCACAACCGGTGCGGCCGCAAGCGTCTCGGAGCTGCACTCGCCGCCGATGATGGCGACGACTTTGTCCACGTTCACGAGCTTCTGCGCGGCGCTTGTAGCGTCGGCTCCGTTGCAATGACCGTCTTCGGCGATGAGTTCTACTTTCTTGCCGTTGACGCCGCCGGCACTGTTCACTTCATCCACGGCAATGCGAACACCGTTGAGCGTGTCGACGCCATAGGACACGGCGTCACCCGTGAGAGGACCGATGTAACCGATGCGGATCGTCTGGTCGCCTGCGCCGCACGCGGTGAGCGCGAGCGTGAAGGCGGAGACAGCAATCAAAGAACGTTTCATAGAAAAGGAGGGGGAAAACGTTGGCATTCTCCCTGCGAACGTCCGAGCATGTCAAAACAAACTCAAAAGCCCTTCAAAAGGCTTTTCAGGCCGCTTTCAAGCGGCGCAGTCCGCGCCGAAATACAGCTCTTTGAGCTTCGGACTGGCGTGCACTTCGGCGGGCGTGCCGCTGAGCACCACTTCTCCGACGTCGAGGACGATGACGCGATCGCAGATTTTGCGTATGAACGGCAGATCGTGCTCGATGATGAGCACCGTTTTGCCCTGTTTCTTCAGCTCCAAAATGAGCGCCGCGACCTGACTCGTCATCTTGGGCGAGACGCCCGCGGTCGGTTCGTCGAGCAGGAACAATTCTTTGCCGCTCGAAAGCGTACGTGCGATCTCGAGAAGTCGCATCTGCCCCCCCGACAAACTGCTCGCTTTTTTCTTCGCATGATCCTCTAGATGCACCATCTTCAGCGTTTCGCGCACGGCATGCTTCAGGTCACCGAGCACGAGTCGGCGTTCAGGCGTCAGGGATTCCAGAGCAACGAGAACGTTTTCTTCCAGCGTCATATCGCGAAAAATGCCAAAATTCTGAAAGACGCGACCGATGCCGATCCGCGCGCGCATCGGCGCCGAGAGATGCGTGATATCCGTATCTTTGTAGTGAACAGAGCCGTGCGAGGATTTCAGGAAACCCGACAGCGCATTGAAAAAGGTCGTTTTTCCCGATCCGTTTGGACCGATGAGACCGACGACTTCGCCCCGCTCCACCGCGAGATCGATGTTGTGGAGGATCCGCTGACTGCCGAGAGAAAGCGTCAGACCG
>JAYVRL010000009.1:0-8122 GCA_043776335.1 Candidatus Peribacteria bacterium
GAGTCCTCTTCGCACTTCATAACCTCGCTGAAGAGGATTGGAGGGTTGCAGAAAACCTAAGAAAAGCTGGTTATTCAGGTCTTAAAGCAGTGATTTCTAAGCGTTTTAACGGCTGGGACTGTTTTTGTGCCTTTATGGGCAAAGAAATTTTTATCCTTGATTTATCAATTCTTTCTCGTTCGTATCCAGATCAGATATCAATGTGCAAAACCTCCCAAGACTTCCGGACTCTTTTTGCACTGCATAAAATTTCTGAAGATGTTTGGAGAGGTACAGATAAGCTTAAAAAAGCTGGCCATCAATCGTTTTCAGCACTTATTTCTAGACGCTTTCATGGGTGGGACAAGTTCCTTGATTGGATGGATGGCTGTGACGACGAATCGGTCGACCGCACCATCGAGAAGCTTGATCTTATAGAAGCAATCGCTCTTCTTGGCGCTACGCCATCGAAGCTCAAGCTCTATATCAAAATCGCGCATCCGGAACTCTCAGAAAAAGATGTGGATACGATTGTTGGCACGTCCTTCAAGCGCCTCTCAGTACGCAAAAGTTTTGATTATTCCACATTTGAACCAGGACTTGGCCCCATTACTTTTGAATCACGGACTTTTACCGAGACCAGTGAGCCGGTGTATCTCATAGCCGGCCATGCACCGGGTGCAGACAGTGTGATGGTGAGTGGGCACAGGGAGATTCGTGTGCGTACGAATCCCGATGGTTCTTTTCGTGTTCGTGCACCACTCAGTATTGGAGAGCTGAATGACATCACTCTGATCCCCATTAATCACACCGACAAAACGATTGGGCCAGAGATCAGCATTTCTGTGCAGCAGACAAGTAAGCCCGATGATATTGAGGCACTCATCAAACTGCTTGATGCAATGGGAAAGGCCGCTTTGAATGATATTCGACAGGATCCAGGGCGTTTCAATTATGTCGTGCAGCAAACTGAGCAAGTGCTCATTCGTAAATTTTCGAAAAACTTTGAAGAGGGTAGGGATTATGTTGATGGCCTTATTGCAACAACAAAAAGTCTTGCTGTAAAAAAGGTGCTGAAGAAAGTTCTGGATAACTTCAGACGCATTGATCGTTCGACGTATCCGAATGTGAAAAAGGACAGTCCACTCTATTTCTTCCAAAAATACTGTGTGGCTGAAATCCAGCGAAGAATTGCAAAAGGAGACGCTGGAGTTATTTTGGCTAATGCTCCTGGACTCGGTAAAACGCGTACAGCGCTTGTCGCCATTAATGGGGATCCAGCCACGATCATCGCTCCAAATAGCGTGGTCAGTGCATGGGGAGAGGAGGCAGAAAAGTGTTTGGTCAACAGTAATGTACTGACACTGAGAAATCTTCACTCCAAGAAGCGTATCGAGAAACTTCAGAAGAACAATGGAACACACGTTGTAACAAACGTCGAATTTCTCCGCGCCCATCCGGATGATCCGCGGTATGCGCTTCTTGCAAATGAAGAGACTATCATCGTTCAGGATGAGGCTCATGGTCTTGCAAACCTTGCCTCAGAGCAGTCCAAGGGTGCTCGGAGGTTGAATGGCAAATTTCAACTTCTTCTTTCGGCGACACCGTTCAAAGATCCAAAAATGATGCGCAGGATGTTTCATCATCTCTATCCACATGATGTTCGATTCTCAAGCGATAAAGCCTTTTCTAAGGCATTTCCAGCTAATGACCACGAAGCGCTTCGGACACTCAGTATCTTGAAAGATCAGTTCGTCATTCGTTTCCGGAAAGAAGATGTGCTTGAGGAAATGGATCCAAAGATTCCGGTAGCAGATCAGAAACATCGTCTTCCAAAAAAAGAGCATATTCCGTCGGAACACCATGGCGCATTTACCATGACGATGAAGCAAGCTGAGGCTACGTACGAGCTCTTCAAGGATTGGGGCAAATGGACGAAGAAGTATGATAAGTACGTACCGAAAGATGAGATAGCAAAGATGGATCATCTGCGTGGTAACGAGTTTACTTTTGGCAAACTTCATGCACTCCGGCAGATCGCAAATAACCCCGCCTATGTGGGTGAAACAGGGGTGGAAGATCCGAAGGCGAAGCAGATGAAGCGCGCTGTAGAGGCATGCCTGAAAGAGGGGCGGAAGGTTGTTATTTTCTGTCAATACAATGCTCAGGCTGAGAAGTATGCAGAGTTGCTGAAAAAATATGCCCCCAGCTTGTACACCGGTGTTACGAGTAGAGAGGGAAACAAGAAAGATGCATCAGGTACAGAGATGCTCTTTAAAAAGCACGATAGAGGCGGCTGGGAAATGGATAGCAAGGGTTATCCTGTATCAGATCCAGAGGGAACACCGATGCTCGCGATGGATTACGAGCGCATCACGTACCAGAACACGCAAGATAGAAAGGTGATGATCGCTACGTATGCAGCAGGAGCAGTTGGAGTGACGTTTACGGCAGGAAAGGCAGTCATTTTTGATGACCTTCCTCGTGACTGTACAGAAGAAATCCAGGCAGAAGATCGCACGCATCGCATTGATCATGAGCATCAGACACATCACACTGTGAAGTATTTCAAAATGTCGAGTGCCTACCCACCAGCATTTTTAGTAAAAATGAAAAAAATGTGGGTGAAGAAAAAAGAAGATGGTACTTATGAAGAGACGATGAATGAAAAATATGCGCGGAAACATGGGTACGAAACTGCGTATGATGAATTTTTTGAGCAGGGGACATGGGACGAGGTGAAAATTGGAAATTTGCAGGCGCAACGAAACATGTTTGACCTCCTCAATGACGGAATCATTGATAAAGCTGAGGCTACAAAAGAGGAGAATCCCTTCTCCGTGAATCTGGATTAAGAAAACTGGAGCGGGTGGCGGGAATCGAACCCGCTTCATCAGGTTGGAAACCTGAGGTAATAGCCATTATACGACACCCGCGTGAAGGGGATTATAGACAAACTTTTGAAGTTTTGAAGGGCATACGCTCAAAAGAGCGTTTTTGCGATCACAGCCTTGATTTTTTCATCGGAAGGCTTCGTCAACGGGTTGCAGAAAGCGATTCTTTTCGCGATCAACGCGATCGCGATGGGATAGCGGCGCGTGCGCAGGGTCGAGATCGCGTACTGCGAGCATGTGGGTTCGTGCCGGCAGTATCCGTACGGATACAGGTGCCGAAGCCAGCCGTGATCGGGTGAAATCGTGCGTTGATAGAGCCGCACCAGCATGACGGAAAGCGTTGCGGGGAGCAGCGAAACGGTTGCCAGTGCTTTGCGCGGAGCGGAAATCATGCGGTAGGATTCACTATCATACCGCATCTGTCATGACGATCACCTACAGCGACGTGCTCACCATCCTCTCGATCATCGCGGTCGTGATGTTGATCGTTTTGCTCTATCACCTCATCTTCGTTTCGGTCTCCCTGAAGCGGATTGCCGATCGCATGGATGATTTGTCGAAAGAAGTGGAGGCTGTCGTTTTGAAGCCGATCGGTGCCATCGAGTTTCTTTTGGATTGGTTTTCGTCCGTGGTCGAGGGGATGATGAGCTCGCGCGAAGAGGAAGATCATCACAAGAAAGTACATCACAAGAAAGGCGAGTAGATCCGAGCTTGTGTTGGGGATTTGAAGCTGCGCTTTCCCTGTGTCTTCGCTTCGCTTACACTCGATATGATGACCACTCCCGATTGGAAGCAGTTCATCGGCAAAGACCCGAAGGTCGTGCCCATGTCACTTCAGCGCATTGCCGGTGCGCAGCTTCCGCTCGAGCGACATTGGATCGGGCCGAAGGAAGCGGCAAAAATTTCAAAAGAAGACGCGGAGACTTATCGCACGGCGCACGGCATCATGATCCGACTCAGCATCGAGGCCCCGCTGAAACATAAATCAGGACATCCCGGCGGTCCGCTCTCGGCATTCACGTTTTGCTATGAGCTGACGGCGCGTCAGAATCCCGAGCAGGATGAGACACTACGCATGAGCCCCGGGCATCTCTCGCTTTTGGCTTACAACTTGCTGTGGCTTTTCGGCCGCGACAGAGGCGATGCACGCCTTGCTTCGCCGCAGACGATTATGGACAGTTTCCGCACCATCACTGGACTCCCCGGACATGCCGAAGCGGGAGTCGGTGACATTCCATTCGGCGCCGGTCCTCTAGGCAAAGGCACGTCCAACGCGCTCGGCATCGCGTTCGGTCGAAAGTTCTTGAAGAAGAAGGGGATCGTCGATGTGCTTCTCGCCGACGGTGACAGTCAAGAAGGTCAGGTGATGGAAGCGTTTCGTCTCGCGGCGCATCTGAAGCTCGACAACCTGATCGTGCACGGCGATTGGAATGACATTCAGCTTTCCGGCATCCCGAGCAAGACCATGGCCACTGATCTCGCGTCCGTTGCGGCCGACATGGGTTTCGCGGTGATCGAGGTGCAGAACGGTAATGATCAGGCGCAGGTTCGTGCGGGGCTTCAGAAGGCTTCCGAGCTTGTCGGCAAAGGTCGTCCGATCTTCATTTGTTACTACACGACGATGGGTGACGGCGTTGCGTTGATGGAGGAAGGATCGAACACGGGCAAGAAAAACTTCCACGGCGCGCCGCTCTCCGACGTCGAGGCCAAAACGGCGCTTGATGCTCTGAATTTGCCGTCACTTGCGGATCTCACGAAAACATTCGAGCCGACGCGCAAAAAATACAAAGATGCATTTGAGAAAGCGATCAAGAACCGCACACCTCTGACATTGCCGTTCACGTTGCCCACGGGATACAAGCGCGCGGTGACGAAAGACGCGGGAGCCGCCCGCAAAGATTTCGGTGCCACGCATTTGAAAGCGTTGATGTCGGTGGATCCGCGCATTGTCGTGCTTCATGCCGACCTCGCGGATTCGGGAGGATTTGGCGTCGTCGAGAAAGCGTTTCCGGATCGTGTGATCAACGTCGGCGTGGCCGAAGCGAACATGTACATGATGGCCGCGGGCATGCGTCAGGCGGGGCTGCTTCCCGTGACGTATACCTTCGCCGCATTCGGCACGAATGAAGCGCGAGCGAACGCAAGGCTGATCGACGTGAACACGGGGCACGTACCGCTCGGCGTCGTGCACGATTGCACGCATGCGGGTCTCAGCGTCGGCGAGGACGGCGAGACGCATCAAGAGCGCAACTACGTGAATATTCCGTTCGATCACACGCAGGTGTGGGTGATGGGGGACAGCAATCAGGCCGCGGCGATGGCCGAGCGCTGCATGGAAATCATTTCCGCCGGCACCGAGAGCGTCTATGTCTTCGCGGGCAGATCCAATCATGCGCAGCTTCTGACTTCGAAAGGGGAGCCGCTTTACGGACCCGAGTATGTTTTCGACGGACAGGCGACGGTCGTGCGCGGGTACGGCGATCAACGTGATCAGGCGACCATCTTGAGTTATGGCGCCGCGCTGCATGAAGCCGTGAAAGCAGCCGATCTTCTGTCGCAAAACGATCGTACCGTTCGCGTCTTGAACGTCGCTTGCATCCGTCCGATCGACGCGTCGGCTGTGATCGCCGCCGCACTCGAGACGCAGCACCTCATCGTCGTGGAGGATCACAACACGGAGGGCGGACTCGCATCGCAGGTGGCTGACATCATCGCCGACTTGGCGTTGCCGTGCACGTTGCATCGCATGGGAGTTCGCCATTACTTCCCGTCAGGTCCCGCCGAACAGCTCATGGTGCTCGCAGGTCTTGACAGTGAAGAGATCGCGAACGCCGTCGAGGATCAGTTCGCTTTTCGACTCGCGGGCGGCGAAGAAGCGTTCGTCGCGTGTCTGTATGCGCTGGCTGTGAGGCTTCCGACCACGCGTTTCGCCGTCAGCGCGCGTCGTTTCGTCGCTCGGGTTTTGAGTGATGCGGCGTACATGCGCACGCTTCGTGAACTTTGGAAGGCTCGCACGTTCGACGTTCAGAGTCTTCCTTCGAATGAGGACATCACGACGCTGCTTGCGAAGACGGACGCTGAGGAGGATCTGAATCCACTCACAGGCACGCCGAAAGAACCGCAGCACGACATCGGGATCATGTAGCGTCAGACTCCTTCAATGTGCCGCCGGTGACGACGAGGGGCTGATTGTCGATGAAGACGGAGATGTAAAACCGCTTGATCATGTCGGCGGAGGCCTGAAGAATGTCCGTGATCAGCGAGGTAAGACGGCGAATTTTTTTGTAGAGCTCCGCGAGGACGAATGCGGTTCCGTTTTCGCGCGAGTGCGAGAGTGCTTTGGCCTGTTTCTCGACGCGGCTGACTTCCTGTTCGAGGTGACGGATCAGTTTCTGTTGCATGATGGCCGGAGGAGGCGCCGCCGCGATCGCCGCATCGCGAGCGGACGTGCTCTGTACTTGTCCCGCTTTGCCGCTTCTTGCTCCCGTCGCAGACGGAAGGTCGCTCGATTTGTCTTCGCGTACTCTTGATGCCACCGTGCCCATCAGGTCGATCACTTCGATGAGGTCCGTCAGTTTCGGCGGCTGGAAAACGACGCTCGGTGAGAGCTCCGTCGCTTTGGCAAGGCTTATTATTGGTGTTTCCGCGGTCAACTTCTGTCCGTCCATAGTAGCTATATTTTCTCTTATTTCTGAGGAAAAGTCAATGTTTCTTCACCCGTTTGTCAGCAGTTTTTCAATCTGATCCAGCACCTCCCGAAGGCGCAAAGGCTTCGGCAAGAGCAGGTGCGGATCACAGGTTTCGCGAACGCGCCCTTCAAGAGACGGTTCTTGGTTCAGTCTTCCGCTCATGAAAATGCGTTTCGCTGCCGGACGGATGAGGCCGACTTGTCTGAGCACTTCGTCTCCTTTGATATCCGGCATTTCATAGTCGGACATCGCCACGTCGAATTCTTCCAGCGCTTGGAGCAAACGCAGCGCCTCTTCACCGTTTTGAGCTCTCAAGACGGTGAAACTGCGACGTTCGAACCCTTCGGAGAGGGCGTCAAGATGCGCCGAGTCATCGTCGATGAGGAATGCGCGGGGCATAGGAGGCACAGTAAAACGTGCGTTTCGCCGAGTGTCAATGATTCTGATATTCTTTGGTCATGGCCTCTGACACGATCTTCCACAAGATTCTCCGCAAAGAGATCCCGGCGACGATCGAGTATGAAGATGGTGAAGTGCTTGTTTTTCGGGACATTCATCCGAAGGCCGTGACGCATTTACTTTTCGTGCCCAAGCATTTCGTCGCGTCGATCGCGGAGATCACGCCCGAGATCGCGCATGTGCCGGGGTTGCTCATCTTGAAAGCGCAGAAGTTCGCGAAGGAGAAGGGGATTGACGGTTACAAACTGACGTTCCACGTCGGGAAAGGCGGCGGACAGGAAGTGTTCTATTTGCATCTGCATTTTCTGAGCGACCAGAAATTTTAAATAAAAAAGCCGAGGGTGAGCCTCGGCTTTTCTGTTTTCAATGTGACTATTATTCCGCGTATCCGGCTTTCTTGGCCTCATCTTCGGTTTTGAAGTGCACGCGGTTCTCTTCGGTGATCTTGTTTGCGGCACCGGAGCCTGCTGCGTAGTATTTCTTACCAGTTTTGCTCGCGACGAAGCCGGTTTCAGGTGCGGCGGAGACGGAGGGTGCACTTTCCTGTTTGTTCTGCGCTTTGCGCTCTTCCTGTTCTTTCTTGATGCGCTCGAGCGTGGCGGCGTCGATCGGCTTGAGAGCCTTGATCGAGAGACCGATGCGGCGCTCGTCGATGTCGATGTTGATGACCTGTGCCTCGACTTTCTGGCCGATCTTGAGGGCCTGAGCGGGGTCGGCGATCTTCTCATGTGCGATCTCGGTGACGTGCACGAGGCCCGTGATGTCCTTCTCGAGAGCGAGGAAGGCGCCGTAGTCCGCGAAGCGCACGACGCTGCCTTCCACTTTCTTGCCGACGGGGTATCTCTCGGCGATTTCTTCCCACGGATCTTTCGTCATCTGCTTGATCGAAAGCGACAATTTCTCGCCGTCGATGCCGATGATCTTCACTTTCACGCGGTCACCGACCTGAGCGAACTCGGACGGGTTTTTCACGTGTCCCCATGCGATCTCGGAGATGTGGACGAGGCCCTCCAGGCCGTCGAAGGCCACGAAAAGACCGAACTTCACGATGCCGCTGACGAGACCTTCTTTCGCCGTGCCGACGGCGAGCGTTTCCAGTGC
>JAYVRL010000010.1:0-29519 GCA_043776335.1 Candidatus Peribacteria bacterium
GTTGTGACGTTTGTAGATGTGTTCACTCACCGGCCCATATTACACCTCAGGGAACGCTGACCCCCGCACTCGAAGTGCGGAGTATTACCTGAATAAAGAAATTATTTTTCATATGACGACGAAGGTGTTGTAGTTTCTACGCTTTCCACATCAATTATCCGCAGCTGTTGCTTTGCATTTTCAGCTTTCTGAATCAGGTTTAAGCCAAGTATACGAGCGCCAAAAGTGAAAACAGTCGATAAAAGAAGCCCAAGAAATACTATCCAATCGGCATGCAGCGCTGATGCAAGCATGGCTATGGGCACAACACCAATGCCAGCAATGAACAGTCCGATTACCAATCCAAGCCCACCCCAATATAAATAGGTAAGTAAAAACCCCGAAAACCATAGGCTCATACCAAAAACATACGATGCTGAAAATATGCTAATTCCAGCAAATGTGCGCGTACTTCTAAAACAAGACAGTGGCAGGAAAATAAGGAGGCAGATAAAAAACGTTATACCTGAAATTAAGTTCAGCCATGGAAGCACGATAGGAGTTAGCCATAAAGCGCCATTTATAAAAAGAATGGGCAGTGATAGAAAGAATAAAAAACCGCAAATTACTAGTAGTACGTTGCCAATGTTTTTAAGAATTTTTTTCATTAGAAATTAGTATTGATAATCTTTCATACAGTAGCGTGCTCGAAGATATCTTCCAAAGTAACAAAAGAAAAAAATGGCTCCCCCGGCTGGATTCGAACCAGCAACCCCCTCGTTAACAGCGAGGTGCTCTACCGTTGAGCTACAGAGGAACGGATAACTGTGATGAAATGATCAATCGTTGACGAGCAGTGCCCTTTTATCTTTTGCTTCGCTGCGCTCAGCGGGCGTTGAGCTACAGAGGAACGCAGCAGGGAGTATAAACAAAATTCGCGTAGGGTAAACACATTCTTGCAGATGGTCGTAAAAAATGACCAGTCGTAAGAGGGGCAAGAATCCCGATCACTTTTCGTCATTCTCCTTTCTACGGAGCTCCCCACTGCGCTATTCTTGCGCCATCCCATGGCCAAACAGCTCATCACCCCGCGCGCGCACAATTTCCCTCAGTGGTATCAGGATGTCCTGAGCCACGCGCCCGATCTGTACGACGAATCTCCCGTCACTGGTTGCATCACGTTCGGGCCGCTCTCCACGGCTCTCTGGAGCAATATTCGAAATTTTCTCGACGCACGCCTGAAGACGATGGGCGTTGAAAATATCATGCTCCCGATGCTGATCCCGCAGACTTTTTTCGAGCGCGAGAAAGAACATGTGGCGGGTTTCGCCCCCGAATGCGCGGTCGTGACGGAAGCGGGCGGCGCGAAACTGCCCGAAGCGTACGCGGTGCGTCCGACGTCCGAAACGCTCTTCGTCGACTGGTACAGCCGCTCCGGCCGTATCCAAAGCCATCGCGATCTGCCGCTGCTGGTGAATCAATGGTGCAGCGTCATGCGTTGGGAGAGGCGCCCGCGCGCTTTCCTCCGAACGACGGAATTCCACTGGCACGAAGGACACTGCATTTTCGCCACCGAAGAACAGTGCAAAGTCTTCACGCTCGCGATCATCGATCTGTATGAAGACCTCTGCGAGAACATACTCGCCATTCCCGTCATTAAAGGTGACAAACCGAAGCACGAAGTCTTCCCGGGCGCCATCGACACGTTCACCATCGAGAGCATGATGCAGGACGGCAAGGCCTTGCAGATGGGCACAAGTCACATGTTGTCTCAGAACTTCCTGATCGGTTCGGACGGCAAACCGATGGTGTCATTCCTCGACAAAGATGAGAAGCAAACCGTGCCGTTCTACGACTCTTGGGCGGTGACGACCCGTCTCATCGGAGCGATGATCATGACGCACAGCGACGACGACGGCATCGTCCTCCCGCCGAAGATCGCACCCGTGCAAGTCTGCATCCTCCCGATCTTCGGATCGGATGCGACCGAAAATGAGAAAGTGATGAAAGCCGCGCGGGAACTGGCTATCAAGATCAGCGGATCGGAGAAACTGTATCCGATCAACGGCCGCGCCAACGCATTCGAAGAAACAAGCGGCACGCTCACGGTGCGCATCGACGGACGCGAGGCGCGTCTCGGCGACAAAACGTTTCACCAAATCAGGATGGGCACGCCGATTCGCATCGAGCTCGGCGCTCGGGACCTCGCGGAGAACTCCTGCATGATCAAAAGCCGCATCCGCAGCCGCGACGAAGCCGTGAAAGCTCCGCTTGCGGGCGCGGTCGAGATCATCAAAAAGATGCTTGAGGAAGATCAGAACACACTCTTGCAACGCGCCAAGAAAATGCGCGCGGACAAAACAGTGGAACCGAAAACCTACGAGGAACTCAAAGAGGCTCTGGAAAATGGCAAATGGGCGCTCGTTCCATGGGACGGCACGCCCGAAACGGTCGCGAAGCTGAAAGCGGAAACGCAGGGCGGAACGTATCGCTGCTTCGCGTTCGATGCGAAAGAAGATGCCAAAGGCATGACAGATCCGATCTCCGGAAAGCCGAGCGCATTCAGCAAAAGGATCTACGTTGCCAAAGCCTACTAAATGGAACTGACGTTCGCAGAAGTGCTCTCGGCCTACGATTATTCGTTCCCGAACGATCTGATCGCCAAAGAGCCCGTCCATCCGCGCGACAGCGCACGACTCTTGATCTACGACCGCAAAGCCGACGCCGTCGGCTTCGACACGTTTGCCAATATCGATCGCTATCTGCCGCCGAATTGCGTCGTCGTCTTCAATCGCACGAAAGTCATTCCGGCGAAGTTCAGTCTGAAAAAAATCACGGGCGGAGGCGTCTCAGCGCTGCTCCTCAGCGTCCAACCCGATACGATCACCGTGCTCGCATCGGGCGCGCTGAAGCAGGGCGACAAGCTGATCTGGCAAGGCGGCCACTCGTTCACCGTCGTCGTTCGCAAAGATCAGGAAGCGCTGCTAAAACCTTCGTTTCCGATCACGGAACTTCGAGATTTACTCGACCGATTCGGCGAGACGCCACTCCCGCCGTACATGAAAGATTCTCCGCTGCCGGAAAGCGAACGACGAACGGAATATCAGACGGTCTACGCTCGCGAAGAAGGATCGGTCGCCGCGCCGACTGCGGGCTTGCACTTCACGGAAGAATTGATCAAAAAATTAGAACAATCAGGCAGGGGAGTCGCATACGTCACCTTGCATGTGCACCTCGGAACGTTCGCGCCGCTGATGGAAGAACAATGGAAGCTCCGCACACTCCACACGGAGTTCTACTCCATCGATCAGATGACCGTCTCATCTCTGAATGAAGCCAAAAAAAACAACAGACCGATCGTCGCCGTCGGCACAACCACGGTGCGCACGCTGGAGTCCGCGAGCGATGGCCAGACCATCGTGAGGCCGTCCGGCGGTACGGACCTCTTCATTTCCGAAGGTGACACTCTGCACTTCGTCGATTCTCTGATCACAAATTTTCACGTCCCGAAGAGCAGTCTCCTCATGCTCGTCTCTGCATTCACGGGCAAGGAGAAACTCTTCGAGCTCTATGCGAAAGCGATCGAAGAGCGCATGCGTCTCTTCTCCTTCGGAGACGGAATGTTGATTCTCTAGGAGAGGAAAAAGCATACGAAGGGTAGGACCCGAAAACCACAGGGGGGTCTGCGGTCTGGCATTTTGCCGAAGCAAAATGCCGTGGGATTGGTTTTCGGAGCGCTTTTCTTGCCTCTTCTTTTGTCGCCCTGACAAAAGAAGAGGGAGAAAATGTACCAAGCGCGCTCAAAAGACATGCGCTACAATCCCACCACTTATGAGCCTGAAAATCGGAATTGTCGGCCTCCCCAACGTCGGAAAATCGACGCTGTTCAACGCGCTCACCCGCAGCCACGGCGCGCAGGCGGCAAACTATCCGTTCTGCACCATCGAGCCGAACGTCGGCATCGTGGAAGTGCCGGACGAGAGACTCAAGAAACTCGCCGAGATCATCACGCCTGAGAAAGTCGTCCCCGCCATCGTGGAATTCGTGGACATCGCGGGCCTCGTAAAGGGTGCGAGCAAAGGCGAGGGTCTCGGCAACGCGTTCCTCTCGCACATCCGCGAAGTGGACGCCATCTGTCACGTCGTGCGCATCTTCGACGGCGGAGACATCATCCACGTGGAAGGATCGATCGATCCGAAGCGCGACCGCGAGATCATCGAAGCGGAGCTCATCATCGCCGACCTCGACAAAGTGACGAAGCGCATCGACAAAAACTCAGGCGGCGCCAGATCCGGCAACAAAGAACTCACGAAAGAAATCGACGTTCTGAATAAGATCAAAGCCGCTCTGGAAGCCGGAAAACTGGCCTCGACCGTAATTTTTGACAAAGAGGAAGCTCCGATTTTCAAGTCACTCGAGCTGCTGACTGGCAAGCGCATGATCTACGCGTTGAATACGGACGAACAGTCGCTTGCGACGCTTTCGATCGCCGATGCGAAGAAGAAGGCTGGTCTCACCGATCAGGACATCGCGATCACGGTCTCGGCGAAGCTGGAGGAAGAATTGATCGAGCTCTCCCCTGAAGACGGCGCCGCGATGCTCTCCGAACTCGGCATCAAAACCTCGGGCTTGGATCGCCTGATTCACGCCGCGTACGAAGCGTTGGGGCTCCAGACATACTTCACCGCAGGTATAAAAGAAGTGCGCGCATGGACGGTGAAAATCGGCGCAACTGCACCGCAAGCCGCAGGCGTGATCCACACCGACTTCGAAAAAGGCTTCATCCGCGCCGAGACGATCGGCTACGACGACTTCATCGCCTGCGGAGGCGAAGCCAAGGCGAAAGAACAGGGCAAGCTGAGGATCGAAGGGAAGGAATACGTCGTCAAGAACGGTGACGTGATGCACTTCCGGTTCAACGTCTAAAAAAATTTGCAAAAATAAACAAATATCCTACAGTACTCGCATGGGTTTGAACGGACATGTTTCCATGAAGGCCGTGAAAGAATTGCAGCCGAGGATGAACGGCGGCAGTGAAGATAAATTCCGGAAAGAAAAACACTCGCTTGCGAGGCAGCATGCAAACGGCGTGCCGCTGCAGGACATGGGATCTCGGATTTTCCGAGTGCTGAGAATGTCCCCTGAGTTGTACCGAATGAACGGCGATACCGCTGCGATCAAAGAACAGCTCGGAATCCGTCAATACGGCGCATTGCCGGCTCAAAAATCGAAGGAGTGGTACGGCACTCGAAATGACAGACAGGAGGAACTGCCGAATACGCGTGAGGCTCTTGCGATCCGCGATGCCCTTGCCAGTGAAAGAGCGCAGCTGCGCAAATGCCTGAAAGCCGAAGAAGCGGATCCTGATCACAGACTCAATGCCGCAGAAGATCTTGCAGACCTCTGTGATACGACCTATCCGCGCTACAATTTCGGTTGATGTTCATCCCGCGAGAGGAATCCTTCGTCTGTGAACACTGCGGCTTGGCCGTGGAGCCCCTTGGCAAAGGAACATACCGCGATCACTGTCCGAAGTGTCTGTACTCCAAGCATGTCGATGACCTCGGTCCCGGCGATCGTGCTTCGACCTGCCTAGGCCTCCTGAAACCCGTCTCCATCGATCAGGATTCGAAGAAAGGCTTCGTGATCGTCTATGAATGCGAGCAGTGTCGACGCAGCTCGAGAAACAAAGCCGCTGAGGATGACGACTTGGTCGGTTTCAGCGAGCGAAAGCAGGCAGAATCGTAGAATCGCGGTTCACAATCTGTATACAAAAAGTGTTCTTCTAAAACCTTTTCAAATAGGGCTCAACTTGAATATAGATCTTTTGCATTGCGCGCTCAAGAGACCGAGGACTATGGTCTGCTTCTCATGCGTTGGTTTCTTTTGCTCTCCGTCTTCGGCTGTCTGTTCATCTCGATGTGAAAACGTTGCTGAAACGTCAATACAGATGTCTTTTTCAAAAACTACTCGCCTTTTCCCTTCAATGTAAACGAAGCGACGATTTGTTGTTGGAGAGACATCTTCAGAGGAAACACTTCGCTGACATTGCCGCTCGGCGCATCGGTCGCGGTCTTTTGGGGCGCATTCTTCAGCTTCACCGCGAGCTTCGGTTCTTTGGGCCGAGCATCGACCGTCACTTCAAATCTGCCGGTCTTCAACGCTTCTTTGAGGGTCTCCGAGGATGACTCGAAGGCGGCATCAATCCCCTTCTCGCTCGCGAACGCTTTGACGGCCTCTTTGGACTTTTCCTGAGACTTCGGATCGGTCTCGATCGCGAGTTTCGTTTCGGCAAACTCCGCGTTCTTCTCCATCTCTTTCTCCAAATCCTCGGGGCCTTTCACCTTCTCTCGCAGTTTTTCATACGCCTCGGGACTGCGCATCCTTTTGCGGATTTTCTCGCGCTCCTGCGACGGAATATGATCAATCCAAGAAGAATCTGACATGCGAACAGTCTACGTATCCGACGAAAGGATGGCTATATCCCCTTCTCGCGTTCGGCAACGAGCGAAAAGTTATCGTCAAGAAATATCTCATCTCCGACAAGCGAGTCAACTCCTCCGGAGGCCTCCGCAATTTCGGAATTGATTCTCAGTCCCACGTCCGGTGTAGATCGATCGTTTTCCAAGCTCATTCTCTTGCTCCTCCCGCGATATTCAGGCTGGAGACCAAGCTCGTCTGCGGCATCGGGAGAATGACGAAGGGCAATGAAAGACATGAAAGTGAAAAGGAAAGAAAAGTTGGCAGGATTCTAGTGAAGGATTCTTTGCAGTCAAACAAAAAAAGACGAGAGCCGATCTCTCGTCTTTCCAAAGCCAAAATCAACGACTCAAGAACAACCCGAGGTCGCGCCGCAATCCAAGCACACCTCACAGCTACCGTTACGCTTCAGTTTGAAACTGCCACAACCGCCGCACATCGAACCGGTGTAACCCTGCTGCTTCGCGATCTCGATCTTGCTCGGAGCCGCATCGACCGCAGAAATCGCGGATTGAAGCTCAGAATACGTTTTCTGATCGACCATCGTCTGCATGCTTGGCGGGACGGATGCGCCTTCATCGAGTACCTGCAAACGCATCGCGAACGCGTCTTTACTCTTCGTACCCGTGGTGTACGCGATGTCGACGAGTTCTTTGTTATGGAAACGCTCGGCTTTGTCCTTCGTGAGGAACTTCAACGCAAGCCAACGTCCGAGGTAATCCATCATGCTCGTAGCGCGCGGGATCTCGCGATTCGTCGTCATGCCCATCGGCTCGAAGCGCGTGCCGACGAGCTTGCCGCAGAGTACCTCGAGCGGCACTCCGTACTGCAAGTTCATCGAGAGCGAGAGCGCGAGCGTGTCCATGACGCCGCTCAAGGTCGTGCCTTCCTTGTTCATCTTGATGAAAATCTCTCCGGGAGAACCGTCCTCATACATGCCGACGTGCAGATAGCCCTCGTGACCGGCAACAGAGAACTTGTGCGCGATCGAAAGGCGCTCGTCATTCAGTTTGCGGCGACGCGGCACTTCTTTCATGACGATCTTCTCGATGATGGTCTCGGTGACCTTCTCTTTCTTCTTGTCTTCGGATTTGTTGGAGAGCGCCTGACTCATTTTGGAACCGTCGCGATAGAGCGCATTGGCCTTGATGCCGAGCTTCCATGAGAGGAAATATGCTTTCTTGAAGTCCTCGATGGTGGCTTCGTTCGGGAGGTTGATCGTCTTGCTGATGGCGCCCGAGATGAACGGCTGCGCGGCTGCCATCATGCGGATGTGACCTTCTGCGCTGATGAAGCGCTTGCCGATCTTGCCGCACTTGTTGGCGCAGTCAAAGACCGCCATGTGCTCTTGTTTCAAATGCGGAGCGCCTTCCACGGTCATGCGGCCGCAGATGTGGATGTTCGCTTCTTCAATCTGAGACTCGGTGAATCCGAGTGCTTTCAAAATGTTGAAATTGAAATCGTTGATCTGTTCGTCGGTAAATTTCAGTCGCTTCATCGTCTCGTCGCCAAGCACCCACTTGTTGAACGCGAACGGAATTTCGAACACGGACGGCAACGTTTTCTCGATGTTCGCGATGTCGGCATCGGTGAAACCTTTGACTTTGAGACTCGTGCGATTGACGTGCGGCGCACCCTCGAGAGACAGCGTGCCCATGGCGTAACGCATGACATCTGCCACCTGATCGGACGAATAACCCATCGCGTCGAGTGCGGGCTTCACCGACTGGTTGGCGATCTTCATGTAGCCGCCACCCGCGAGCTTCTTGAATTTGACGATCGCGAAATCCGGCTCGATGCCCGTCGTATCGCAGTCCATGAGCAGACCGATCGTACCCGTCGGGGCGATGACGGTCGTCTGCGCGTTGCGATAGCCATGCCTCTCACCGAGCTCCAGCGCGCGGTCCCAACATTCTTTCGCAGAAGTGAGAATCTCTGACGGACACAGCTCCTGATCGATGCCGACCGGCTTCACCGCGAGCTTTTCGTACTCGGCATCGGCGGCGTGGTACGCGGCGCGGCGATGGTTGCGGATGACGCGGAGCATGTGCTCGGCATTCTTCTCATAACCCGGGAACGCTCCGAGACACTCGGCCATCTCCGCGGACGTCGCATAGCTTTCGCCCGTCATGATGGCGGAAATGCCGGCGGCCATCGTGCGGCCCATCTCGCTGTCATAGGGAATGCCCATCTGCATCAACATGGCGCCGAGGTTGGCGTAGCCGAGGCCGAGCGTGCGGAATTTGTAACTGAGCTCGGCGATCTCTTTGCTGGGGAATTGTGCCATGAGCACGGAAATCTCGAGCACGATCGTCCACAGCCTGACGGAGTGGCGGTACGCCTCGGTGTCGAATTCTTTGCGACCGTTCGCATCGTCCTTCAAGAAGTGCATAAGGTTCGCGGACGCGAGGTTGCAGGCGGTGTTGTCGAGGAACATATATTCGCTGCACGGGTTACTGGCATTGATGCGACCGTCCTCGGGGCAGGTATGCCAATCGTTGATCGTCGTATCATACTGCACGCCGGGATCGGCGCATGCCCATGCGGCGTAGCTGACTTGATCCCACAGATTGCGCGCCTGCATGTTTTTGCACGGCTTCGGTGCGCGACCTTCTTTCTTGGCTTTGCGAAGCTCCGTGCGCCAGACGAGATTCCACTCTCCGTCCTGCTCGAGCGCTTCGAAGAACGCATGCGGAACTCTGACGGAGTTATTCGAGTTCTGACCCGATACCGTCGAGTACGCCTCACCATTGTAGTCCGTGTCGTACCCGGCTTGCGCCATGGCGGCGACTTTCTTCTCTTCGTTCACTTTCCAATTGATAAACTCTTCGATGTCCGGATGATCGAGATCGAGACAGACCATCTTGGCGGCGCGACGTGTGGTCCCGCCGGACTTGATGGCTCCCGCGGCGCGATCGCCGATCTTCAAGAAGCTCATGAGGCCGGAACTTCGTCCGCCCTGACTGAGCGGCTCACCGTCTCCGCGAAGATTGCTGAAATTCGTGCCCGTGCCCGATCCGTATTTGAAGAGACGCGCCTCGCGTACCCAGAGATCCATGATGCCGCCTTCGTTCACCATGTCGTCGGCGACGCTCTGAATGAAGCAAGCATGCGGCTGGGGGTGCGTGTACGCGTCCTCGCTCTTTTTGACCTCGCCCGTGACCGGATCGGCGTAATAATGACCCTGTGCGGGGCCCGTGATGTCATACGCGTAATGAATGCCCGTGTTGAACCACTGCGGACTGTTCGGAGCGACCATCTGGTGCACGAGCATGTACTTCAGTTCGTCCTCAAACGCCTGCGCGTCTTGGGTCGTCGCGAAATATCCGTACTGCTCTCCCCAATGCCTCCAGCAACCTGCAAGGCGCTTCACCACTTGTTTCACGGAACGCTCTGGACCGGTCAGGATCTTGCCGTCGGCGTCCTTCAACACGGCTCCTTTCTCGTCGTACTGCGGCACTCCCGCCTTGCGGAAATATTTGCTCACGACGATGTCGGTGGCGACCTGCGACCAATCGGCCGGGATTTCCGCGTCCTTCATCTCGAAGACGACGGAACCGTTCGTGTTGGAAATGCGGCTGACACGACGCTCGTATTTCACCTGCTCAAGCGGGTCGGAACCCGGAGTCGTGAACCTGCGCTCGATGACGAGACCGCGATGCGTTTGACCGTCCTTCAATTTCTTGAGGGCTTTCTTCTTCGCACCGGAAAGATTCGACGAGGCGGAATCCAAAGGAATGTCGTGCGCGTTCTGCACGGAGAGGGCGTTCGGGTTCATGGGACTGTGGAGGGGAAACACAAGATGTAGTGGTACGTGAACTCTCACTGCCACAACATCTGCGTATTTTACTCACCGTTGTCTCAGTCTCAAGAGCAGTTGAATTCACGGAAACAGAACCGCACCGACTGCAATTTTTGCTTGAACAAAAGCCAAGATACGAAGATCCGACACTCGAAAAAAACTGTGATCGCAACAGAATTCTCCTGCCTTGCTACGCCATCTTTTTCTTTCGTCCGTCGAGGTGCCGCTAGTCTTCCCGCACACGTTTCATTTATTCCGCTCACCATGAACGAAAACAACGTTTCTTCAGCTCCGGTTTCCACGAACATTCTGATCATCGTCGCGGGGACGAACGAGCCCAGCAATTCAAACATGCTGGCGGACACGATGGCCGACGCGATGCGCGGAGTCGGAAATGTCACGATCTCGAAATTGCGGCTGAAGGATCTGCAAATGGCGCACTTTGGTCTGGAATGCTACGGACCGCATTGCCCGATCGACGACCTCGAAAAAGTCCGTGAACTGATGATGAAAGCGAACGCCGTCGTGATCGCGACTCCCGTCTGGAATTTCTCGGTCCCCGCACATCTGAAAAATCTGATCGATCGCATGGGTGCGTTCTCACTCGACGAGAAATCCCACTCGCTCGGCGAACTCCATTCGAAACCTTTTTATTTGATCTTCACGGGCGGCATGCCGAACGCGGGCTGGCAATTTCTGAAACGAACCACGTTCCATATCCCCGTCAGCATCCAGTACTTCGGCGGTGCGGTGCTCGGCACGTATTTCGAAGGAGGAGCGACGCTCGGTCGCGGCATCTTCGGACTCGTCGTCGACAAACGTCCCGCGAGTCTCGAAGCCATCAAGCGAAAAGGAATCGACTTTGCCCGATCGGTGCAAAGTTTCCAGCTGACGGGTGTCCTTCCGCTCAAGTATCGCGTTCTGCAAAAGTTCGTACGCTTCGCACAACAAGTAAAAAAGAAGCTCGGACTGTAAATCGCGAATAATGCCAACTGAGCCTGTACATGAGTGTTTCAAGCACTATTGACAAATACTCATAAAATATTATAATACCGCAGCTGGCTTTACGGCCGCAACCCAACCCGAAAGGGCGTTTGCCGGCCAATGTAGGTCAGTACAACGCTCTTTCAATCCTCTGCATCGCCCGTAAGGGCAAAGGAGAACGCGATGAAAATCGCACGCCTCAGGAAGACCGGAAAACAGGTGAACCGCAAAGCCGTGGAGGGTCTCTGGAAGATCCTTTACCAACTGTGGGAAACTGACGCTCTAGCCTTCGTCGAATTCGCTCGACACAGTCGGAAGCGGAGCTACGTCATCAAGGATCGAAGGATCCTCGCGTACCTCGCTTCACTCGGCCTCATCGACACCAAGGGACGGGATTTCCCCGTTCACGATGCGGTTCGAGAGCTCGTCGCACTCTGCGTCGAAGGTGACGGGATCCAGACCATGCTCTATCGGCCTTTCGAGGACGATGGGATCGCGGTTTCCGTGATCCAAGAGCTGCTCAGCGGCAAACCGGCGACTTGCCACATTGTTGACTCGGTTCTCAAGAAGCTCGAAGAACTCTTGGAGGGCGACTACATCGCCTTCGTCGAGTTGACGCGTTTCGTTAGAGACGGCAAAGCGCCGATGGATCTCTTCGGAGACAACTTGGGAAGGCTGCTTTCGGGCGGCTTCCTCAAGGCACACCTCGAAGAAAGCATCGACGGCATGCGAGCCGAGCTTCATTCTCTGTTCGAGAGATTGCTCGGCGGCTCGGTGCTGATCGACGGCCCCAAGATGTGCGTCTGCGATGAAGTCATCGCCGATGTCCTCAAGGACGCCGGCGTTGGCACGAACGGCATGGACTTCAACCTCCGATCGCCGTTCAAAGCCACCGCGAAAGCAACGCCGCATTCCAACGGTCACTCGACCAACGGATCGGCTCGCAAAACGCAGCCACAAGCTGCAAACAACTAATCGTTGCAGAACGATTGAAAGAGGAACTGCGCCGCAAGGCGCAGTACAAAGGAGGCCTGATGCGCAAGCATCAGGTCTCTTCCTCGTGCGACGTTACGCGCCGACCAGCGTCACTTCTTCATCAACGCACTTCGCTGTTCGAAGCGCCTCCCATGTCTTCGGTCCGCCTTCGACGAGGATGCTCGAGATACCCGGAAATTCTGCGGACGGCGCGATCAATGCTTGCCACAGCTTCGGCCAATCGAAATGCCCCGCAATAGTCGGAACTGTCAAAATTGTCACGCCCCTGCCTTCGAGGACGCGCTGACGTTCGATCGTATCTTCCGTCGGTTCGATCTCGCCTCTCACAACGATCGTCGAAGCGGCATTCTCATCACCGACGACGGTCGCGGAAAGAGGCATCGTAAAAGTGCTGTCCAAAATCAAGCGGCGCAGAAGCGGCGGATCATCAATGCCCCGCACATTCAGACGCGGATTGTCAAAATGAATCGTGCCGCTGCCGACGAGAATCGCATCGTGCCTTGCACGGAGAAACTGATGAGACCATTTGTCCTGCTGCTGCGTCGTGATCTTCAGATGCGAGCCGTCGGCATTCGCGATCCGCCCGTCGATCGTGCGCGCTTCTTTCAAAGTGATCCATGGACGATGTTTGGTCATCACTGAGACGAATCCTCGATTGAGTTGAAGGCATTCGTCTTCAAGCACAGGCCCAAAAACCTGTACATCTTTTTTGATCAACAAATCGATCCCCTTTCCGAAAACCTCAGGATTCGGATCACGCATGCCGAAAACCAATCGTTTGATTCCTCGCTGCAGGAACAGGTCAACGCATGGCGACGTTTTTTTATTGTGATGACAACACGGCTCCAGATTCACATAGAGCGTATCCGTTGATCTAATTTCTTGTTCAAATTTTTCCACTAACTGACGCTCGGCGTGTGCTTTGCCAAAACCTACATGAAATCCTTCAGCGATGACTTTTCCATCTCTGACGAGCACCGCGCCAACCATCGGATTGATACCGGTTTGTCCCCTGCCTTTCGCCGCGAGCTCGAGGCAGCAGCGCATGAACTGTTCGTGCATGGGCACAGTATGACAGAGACCAATCCCTACGTGCCTCGAAGAGGCGCCACCTTTTATTTTTTCAGCACTGAGAATGCAATATTACAAATAGAGGAAGAGATCTTCGACACGCGGCCTTCATCTAAAAAAAGCCCCGATCCGTTCCATCCCCATGAAGGAGACAGGCGAATCGGGGCAACCACACACATCGAACGTCAGGCGATATATCCCTGCACTGGAAGAACTGTGATCCCGCGTGCACCCGCATTCTCGAGAAGCGTGAGAACACGCCCCTGCTCAACGAGCGGAATACAAATGGTGCACGAATACCAATCATGATCGAGAAGCGAGCTAACAGTCGGAGCGATCACCGACGGTAAGATCAGAGACGCGATCTCGATCGAACGAGAAAGATTGAAGACAACCATCACCATGCGCTTGGCACCGAGAGCCGAACGCAGCGCCGCGGAAAGCGCTTCCAATTGACATTCTGCGTACCTACCGAGCGATGAGCACTTCATGATCACAGGCGTGCTCTCAAACAACGCTTCGCAACCTGAGAGAATCTCAAGATTGTTCGCAGTGATCGAGCTTCCGGTTTCCGTGATCACAAGAACCATATCGACGATCCCGTCACGAACGCATTGCTCCTCACTTCCGTAGATCGGCCGAATGCGATATGCAAACGGCAGTTTGACGGAGGCAAGGATCTCCTCGGCAAAATGCGGCAGCTCACAACCGATCACCGTCTCCTTACCGTCGATAGGCTGCCAGTCTTTTCGTTTCGCGAGCACCCAACGAGTGGGTTCATCGCTTGAACGGGAAAAACTGAGAGCGCAGACTTCGGTCAGACCTCGCACCCCGCTGGCAATCAGAAGATCCCGCCCCGTGATCCCTGCATCATAGAGACCCGTCTCCAGAAACTTCGGAATCGTGCGACGATCGAGCTGATGAAACTCTATGCCGTTGCAGATGCCGCAGAATCCGCGACGATCAGGTTGTGAAACATCATACCCAGCGGCTTTAAGGTTGGATCTGACCGCGTCTGCCAGTGATCCTGTAGGCAGCAAAAAGCGCAGTCGCCCGCCATGCTCCATCTTCGTCTCGGAGGAAATCGAACGCTTTTCCTTCTCATCGGCGAAAATGATGACCGGAAGCATTTCGGCTGGACCTGCTTTCGGCGCATCCATGAGCTGAAGTGCATCAATGCAGCTCCGATAAAAACAGCTGCGCGCACCCGTATGACACGCACCATCACCAACTTGCCGCACGAGGTACACGAGAGCGTCTCCATCACAATCGATGAGGACGTCGACGACCTCCTGCGTATTGCCGCTCTCCTCGCCTTTCACCCACAACTTCTTTCTGCTGGTCGACCAATAGGTCGCTTTCAGTGTGAGGAGCGTCGCAACGTACGCCTCGCGATTGGCATACGCCACCATGAGCACTTCTCGCGTCGCCACGTCCTGCGTGATGACCGTCACCAATCCCCCGCGCTTCTCGAACTTGGGCATGAAACAGTTTTCCATTGCAGTAACCTTTCGTTGATCGCGAACGTGAGTTCGCGACCGATGTGAATGATCGATTTTACATCTGACAAAATGCCAAATAACCCCCTCACCACGAGGAGGAAGCGACATCGGTTGCAAGCGTCTACTACCCCTCCTGATTCTTCGCCTTCTCCAGATACTTCTGCAGCACCGATGCCGGTTTCTCCCCGTGCGGGGACGTCTCGGCATGGTGATGCTCACCGGCCGAGACCAAACGATGGTGCCGATGCGCGTTCAGGACTTTGCGATAGCCGCCTTCACCGTTCTCGAGAAACTTGGCCACTCGAGTGACCGTCGTCGTGCTCGCACCGGTGTTCTTCGCGATATCGCGATACGTCTTGCCTTGCGTCAGCTCTTTGCAGACTTCGAATCTCTCACTCCATGCCTGCAGCTCAGAAAGCGTGCCGATGTCGCGGAGAAAATTCGCGATGTCCTCCTCCGTCTTGCATGAGAGCAGGGCGGAGCACAGAGCCTTGAACCACGGTTCTTTCTTCCAGCTGTCATCGGTGAAACGTCGTTTTCCCATAGGGGACGATCGTATCCGATGAAATCGGATGTGTCAACTCGATGAAACACTGCGTTTCTCCGGGGATACAAGTGCCACACGTACGCCTTTGAGAAAATCATCAAGTCCGAGCGTATCTGAGAGATCAGTGCGAGCGAGGATCCGTTCCGCAGAAGGAAAAAAATGACGATCGGCGATCCGTTGAATCCATTCGTACATCGCCGTCACGACGTCTTTGCCATTCGAAGCCTTGGCGACCAGCGCGGGGCAACCGGTCGCGAGCGTCGCTTCGATCTTGTCACGGCGAAACTCGATGTGCGCCTCGATGCAAGGATCGAGCCCCATGCGCATGGCATCGCCTTCGCCGGTCATGGTAAGAAATTGCGGACTGAAAGCCGGAAACGGGGGAAAGCGTCCTGCGCTGTGCGCGGCGCTGAAGATCAAGATGTGCGCGGCGGCAAGATGGCGGAGAAACGAGACGTTGCGCTTCGCAATCGCCTGATACTGCTCCGAAGAAAAAGTCGATTGCTCACCGAATTTGCGCCTGTGCACATACGGCAACTGATGGATCGATTCCCAGCTCATCATGTTGGAGTTGTCGATCCCCGCGTTGAATCGATCGGGATAGGGCACGCGGCTGTGACCGTTCGAATCAACGAAACTTGATTGCTTCAGTTCTTCGACAATCGGATCGGGCTCGAAGTCACAGAGCTCCGAACAAACGAATAAATGACTTTTGGTGGCGGTTTTGAAGTGCTGAATGATTTCAGGGAAAGAATCAGCGGAGACCGCAGCCTCGAGTGATCGGATATCATCGGAAGGCAAGCCAAAGCTGTCAGGAAGATCATTTTCCGCTGCTTCGACGTGACGCCACATTTTCTCGGTCAAGAGAGCCGTCAGCACATTCCGTCGCACCTTCGGATCGAGCGCGGGGTCCAAAACCGCAAGTCCGCCAAGACGCACCTGATCGACAAGCGGACGGATATCCACATCCGGAATGCCAAATGCAGGATGGAGCGACTTGAGCCGTACGGCGGAAGCGGAAGGGGTTTCTGGCATGGGGCAGAGCAGTATAACGAAAAAGGAGAGCACTTGCTCTCCTCATTCATTGAATACTTGATTGTTCTATTTGCCTCCTGCGCGTGCAGCGATGACTTCATCGGCGACGTTACGCGGAACCTTGGCGTAGTGACTCGGCTCCATGGAATAGCTGGCGCGTCCTTGCGTCATCGAGCGGAGCTCCGTGGCGTAACCGAACATGGCGGCGAGCGGCACCTCGCAGAGAACGGTCTTGGCCATGCCGCGGCTGCCGGTGTCCTTGATGAGTCCGCGACGCGCGCTCACGTCTCCCATCACGTCTCCGAAATACTCTTCCGGACAGACGACCTCCACTTTCATGATCGGCTCGAGGAGTACGGGCTCCGCCTTACGAGCGGCTGCCTGCACACCGATCGATGCGCAGATTTTGTACGCCATTTCGGAGGAGTCGACGTCATGAGACGATCCGTCAATCAGTTCACATTTGCAGTCCACCATCGGGAATCCTGCGAGGACTCCGCGGCTCAAGCCTTCTTGGAAGCCCTTGTCACACGGCGTGATGAATTCGCGCGGGATACGGCCTCCGACCACGGAGTTCTCGAACTCGTAACCTTTGCCCGGCTCTTGCGGGGAAAGAATGAACACGCAGTGACCGTACTGACCGCGACCGCCCGTCTGCTTGATGTACTTTTCTTCATGCTCGACTGTCTTCTGCACCGTCTCGCGGTAAGCCACCTGCGGTTTGCCCGAGTTGCTCTCCACTTTGAATTCGCGACGCATGCGATCCATGATGATGTCGAGGTGCAGCTCGCCCATGCCCGCGAGGATGGTTTGGTTCGTCTCGTCATCCGTGCGAACGCGAAGCGTCGGATCTTCTTCCGTGAGCTTCTGCAGAGCCATGCCCATTTTCTCTTGGTCGGCTTTCGTCTTCGGCTCGATAGCGATGGAGATCACCGGCTCGGCGAACGTGATGCTCTCGAGGCGGATCGGTTTGTCTTCATCACAGAGAGAATCTCCCGTGCGCGTGTCCTTCAGTCCGATGACGGCGCCGATGTCACCAGCCTCGATGCTGTCGATCTCCGTGCGGTTATTTGCATGAAGACGGACAAGGCGACCGATGCGCTCTTTGTTGCCTGTGCGGGTGTTCAAAACATACGAACCGGACTTGAGGATGCCGGAGTACACGCGAACGAACGTCAGTTTGCCGACGAACGGGTCGGTGGCGATCTTGAAGGCGAGACACGCGAGCGGCTCATTGTTGTCGGGCTTGCGGCTGTCTTCGACCTCGGTGTCCGGGTTCACGCCTTTGATCGGCGGGGACTCCAGCGGGTTCGGAAGGTAGTTCACGACGGCGTCGAGCACGAGCTGCACGCCCATGTTCTTGAGCGATGAACCGCAGAGCACCGGGAATGTCTTGCCCGTGATCGTCCCCTGACGGAGAGCGGCTTTCACTTCTTCTTTCGTGAGCGTTCCGTTCGTGAGGAATTTATCCATGAGCTCTTCTCCCGCACCCTCTGCGGCCTTCTCCATCATGATCAAGCGATATTTGGCAACGGCTTCTTTCATGTCCTCCGGAATCGGCTGATGCACGTGTTTCTCTCCGTGTTCGCCCTCGAAGGTGACCATCTCCTCTTCAACGAGATCGATGATGGCTGAGAAATCGCTCTCCGCGCCGACAGGCAACTGGATGGCGACCGCATTCTTCGAAAGACGCTGGTGAATGCTGTCGAGAGACATGTAAAAGTCGCCTCCGATCTTGTCCATCTTGTTCACGAATGCAAGACGCGGCACGGCATACTTGTCGGCCTGACGCCACACTGTCTCGGACTGCGGCTCGACTCCTTGCGATCCGTCAAACACCGCGACGCCTCCGTCGAGCACGCGGAGCGAGCGCTCCACTTCTGCGGTGAAGTCCACGTGTCCGGGTGTGTCGATGAGGTTGATCGTCGTGACGATGTCGGCGTTGTTGTAGTTGGATTTCCACATGCATTGCGTCGCGGCCGACGTGATCGTGATGCCGCGCTCCTGTTCTTGCTCCATCCAGTCCATCGTGGCCTCGCCTTCGTGCACCTCTCCGATTTTGTAGTTCTTGCCCGTATAAAACAGGATGCGCTCGGACGTCGTCGTCTTACCGGCATCGATGTGAGCGATGATGCCGATGTTGCGTACGTTCTTTAGGTCCATATTGAGGGATAGGAAGAAATGAGAGCCAAAAGGTCCTGCGGGGCTCCGAGGGTCAATCTAGCCGCGGCAGTATAGGCAAAGAACCGTTCGATTGAAAGTGCATTTGCAGGCGCTACACTGTGATCCGATGCTCGTCTGGCTTCTCCATCATTTCTGGGGGCTGAAAACCCTGTCGATCTTCGACGTGTGGTCGATCGACCACGTCATGAGCGGCATCTCCATCGGTTCGAGCGTCCGCAAACACAATCACCGCAGAATCGGCCGCATCGCGCCGCACCAAAATCCAGCCGACCATTCTTTTCATTTCGATCTCGTCGGGGTTCTCTTTCTCGCCTATCTCTGGGAAACGATCGAGCACTATCTTGAAACCGGACTGATGGGACTCGGAGTCGAATATTGGTTTCAGGGCGTGGAGTTTTGGGCGAATCGCATCGTCGCCGATCCCGCGCTGCTTGTCGTCGGCTATCTCATCGCGAAAAAGTATCCGAACATGGTGATCTCCGCTCGCATCTTCACAGCGATCTGGTTGTTTCTGCACATCTTCATCTTCCCGAACAGCATGTATCTGCAACGATTTTTATAACCGCACCCTCAAGCGTGCAATTCGCGATTCAGTAGTCCGAGCACTGTGTTCACGATCTCATAGATGTCATCATCGTCGACTCTGATCGACAAAACGGTCTCACCATGACGTTCGACGTGCAACGGAGAAATGCCGTGTTCATACAGATATTCTTCAATCTTGGAAAATCTGGCGTCGACTCTGCCAAGGTGAGCATCCTGACTGCGGATCGTGTTGTTGCCGAAATGTTTCAAGCCGAAACCTGAAACATCGACCTCTCGAAAGGCAGGCTGATGAATGCCCTCCGGGAGGGTGTCATCATCGACAAAACGAGATGGAGAAAGATGCGTCATGGCTCTAACCCATTTTGGCAAAGTGGGCGTAGGCCTTGTTCGCCTGAGCCATCTTGTACACGTCCTCTTTCTTGCGAACGGCCGCACCCTGCTCGGTGGAAGCGTCGATGAGCTCAAGAGCGAGTTTCTCCGCCATCGGGATTCCCTTGCGAGCACGAGCGGCGCCGAGAATCCAACGAATGGAAAGAGACATCTGACGCTTGGCCGGGACCTCCGTCGGCACCTGATACACGGCTCCGGCGATGCGCTTCGGGCGGACTTCAACGAGCGGCGTGGCATTCAGAAGAGCCTTCGAGAAGATGTCCATCGGAGCGTCCTTCGTGCGGGATTTGATGACCTCGATCGCGTCGGAGAAAATCTTCCGAGCGGTCGACTTCTTGCCCTGCTGCATCAGACAGTTGATGAACTTCTCGATGAGAGGATCGGAGCCTTTCGGAATGTATTGTTTCGGGAGAGTGGCCATGGGGAGCGGTTAGCGGTTAGTGATGAGCGAATAGAAAAAAATTATTTTGCCTTCGGTTTCTTGGCGCCGTAGAGGGATCGACCCTGCTTGCGGTCACGGACTCCTTCGGTGTCGAGCACGCCGCGAACGATGTGGTAACGGACTCCGGGAAGGTCTTTCACGCGGCCTCCGCGCACGAGGACGACGGAGTGTTCCTGCAAGTTGTGACCCTCTCCCATGATGTACGCCGTGATTTCCTCACCGTTGGTGAGGCGAACGCGGGCGATTTTGCGGAGAGCGGAGTTCGGCTTCTTCGGCGTCATGGTCGTGACTTTCAGACACACGCCGCGCTTCACGGGTGCTCCTTTTTTGAGCTTGATGCGCTTCATTTTGAGCGCGTTCCAGGTGTGCTGGAGGTTCGGGGCCTTGGTACGGCGCTTCTGAGAAGTGCGACCGTGACGGATGAGCTGGTTGATGGTTGGCATGCGGGCGAGGATGGTAAAGGCTGAACTGCGGGAAGTAAAGGGATGTAGACGGGTTGCTTAGGCCTTCTTATTCTTGGACTTGTTCTTGGCGGCTTCCTCTTTCTCTTCCTCATAACGCTTGCGGTACGTTTCGCCGGCGGGAATGAGGCGGCCGATGATCACGTTTTCTTTGAGACCCTTGAGGTAGTCGACGTTACCGGTCGTCGCGGCTTCGACGAGCACGCGGATCGTCTCTTGGAAGGATGCTCCTGCGAGCCATGACTCGGTCGCGAGTGACACGCGGGTCAAACCGAGGAGCAATTGCTCGAAGGTCGCTTCCTCTTTCTCCTTCTTCGTCTTCAGCTTGGCGAGTGCGCCGTTTGCGCGACGAACGTCGGCGATGTCGACAACTTCTCCGGCGAGTAGATTCGTGTCGCCTCCGTCGACGATACGGACTTTGCTGAACATTTTTCGACCGATGATCTCAAGGTGTTTGTCGTTGATCGTCTGACCCTGAGATGCGTAGATGTGCTGCACTTCCTGCACGATGTAGTTTTGCACGGCGTAGCTGCCCTGTTTCTCGAGAAGCTCCTGCAAGTTGTAGTGACCTGCATTCAGAGCCTGACCCGCTTTCACGAAATCGCCGTTCTTCACGAGGAGCACCTCGCGACCGGCGAATTCGTACGTGCGCTCTTGGATCTCGCCGTGCTTCACGATGATCTTGCCCTGACTGACTTCCGTCACTTTGCCCGGAATGCCGATCTTCACGGTGGATTTATCGGCGATGGCTTTCGCGATGATCGTGCGCTCTTTCACTTCGTCGCCCTTCTTCACCATCACCTGATAACCTGCGGGGATGAAGTACGTGTCCTGACCCATTTCCTCACCCGTGACGTGGACGGTGGACACGCCGCTCTTGTGCGACGTCTTCACGCGACCCGTGATATCGGAAAGCGTGGCGGGTGTGCGTGGCGGACGAGCCTCGAGGATTTCCTCGACGCGAGTCAAACCTTGCGTGATGTCGGAACCTTCGGCGACACCTCCCATGTGGAAGGTTCTCATGGTGAGCTGCGTTCCCGGCTCTCCGATGGACTGCGCGGCGATGATGCCGACGGGGGTACCGATCTTCACCGGCTTGTTGTCGGAAAGGTCGCGGCCGTAACACTTGATGCAGATGCCGGCATCCGTGTGACACGTGATCACGGAGCGCACGAGCACCTCCTGCACTTTGTGCGTGTTGATGAGATTGATGAGATCGGCGTCGATGTCGTCGTTGCGCTTGGCGAGCGTCTTGCCGCCCATGACCAGATCTTCGTTGAGCGTGCGTCCGAAAATGCGATTCTCGAATTTCTCACCGATGCGCTCGGAATCGGCGCGCGTGATCTTGTGTCCGTGCTCGGAGCCGCAGTCTTCATCTTTGATGACGATGTCCTGTACGGCATCGACCAAACGACGAGTGAGGTAACCGGCTTCGGCGGTCTTCAGGGCGGTGTCGGACTTTCCTTTGCGTCCTCCGTGCGTGGCGATGAAGTACTCGAGGATGGTGAAACCTTCTTTCAAGTTCGACTGAATCGGAAGCTCGATCGTGCGGCCGGACGGATTCGCGACGAGTCCTTTCATACCCGCGAGCTGCGTGATCTGACCCCAGTTTCCGCGAGCGCCGGAGTCGATCATGTACGTGATGCTGTTCGTCGGAACATCCGTGAACGCCTTGATCATCGTGGTGGCGATTTCACCCTTGGCTTTGCTCCAGATGCGGATGGCATGCTGATAACGTTCGTCGGCCGTGATCCAACCCTTCCAGTATTGGTTGTTGATCTTGCGCACTTTCTCGTTCGCCTGATCGAGCACGGCGGTCTTCTCTTCGGGCACAAGCACGTCCGTGATGGAGATCGAAATGCCTGACGTCGTGGCGTATTTGAAACCGATGTTCTTGATGTCGTTCGCAAGCTTGGCGGTGCGATCGGTGCCGACGACTTCGAGAGAACGGGCGATCATTTTGCTGAGGACACCCTTCTTCAGCGTCTCATTGATGCGACCGAGCTCCGGCGGAACGATCTCCTGAAAGAAAATGCGACCGACGGTCGTCTCGACGTGCTCGAATTCGCCGTCGTCACCCTTCGGGAAGCGGACGGTGATCTTGGCGCGAAGATCGATGACTCCTTGTTCGTGAGCGAGCGTCGCTTCTGCGGGAGAACTGAATTTCATGCCTTCTCCCTTGAGACCCGAGTGCATCGAGCTCAAGAAGTAACAACCGAGCACCATGTCTTGCACCGGCGTGATGATCGGCTCTCCGGCGGAGGGCTTCAACACGTTTTTTGCGGCGTTCATAAGTGTGCGGGCTTCCAACTGCGCCTGCTCGGAGAGCGGCACGTGGACGGCCATTTGGTCACCGTCGAAGTCGGCGTTGAAGGCCGTACACACGAGCGGATGCAACTGAATAGCGAGACCTTCGACGAGGCGCGGCATGAACGCCTGAATACCGAGGCGGTGCAGCGTCGGAGCGCGGTTCAAGAGCACGAATTTGTTCTGAATGACTTCTTCGAGGATGTCCCACACTTTCTTCGATCCTTCGATGACCATGCGCTCGGCGGACTTCACGTTGTGCGCGAGTTCGTCGCGGATCAAACGACCGATCACGAACGGCTTGAACAATTTCATGGCCATTTCCTTCGGCAGACCGCATTGATCGATGTTCAAATCCGGACCGACGACGATGACGGAACGACCGGAATAGTCGACGCGCTTGCCAAGGAGGTTCTGACGGAAGCGTCCCTGCTTTCCCTTTAACATGTCGGAGAGAGAACGAAGCTTGCGCCTGTCACCTGCGGTAAAGAGCGCTTTTCCGGCGCGAGCCGAGTTGTTCAAGAGCGTGTCGACGGCTTCCTGCAACATGCGCTTCTCATTTCTGTTGATGACTTCGGGAGCGCCGATGCTCATGAGTTTCTTGAGACGGTTGTTGCGATTGATCACGCGGCGGTACAGATCGTTCAAGTCGGAAGCAGCGAAGCGTCCGCCGTCGAGCTGCACCATCGGACGAAGGTCCGGCGGCAACACGGGGATGCGCGTCATGATCATCCACTCGGGCTTGATATTGGCTTGTTTCAGCGACTGGATGAGCTTCAAGCGCTTCATCACTTTCTTCAGGCGCTGACCGCTCGACATTTGACGCTCCTTTTGGAGGGCGTCGACGAGATGTTCGTTGTTGATGCCGGCGATGATCTCGCGTAGCGACTCGGCTCCGGTGCCTGCGCGGAAAAGATGACCGAATTTCATGTTCGTCTCTCGGAACTTCAGTTCGGAGAGAACGGAACCAACGTGAAGATTCTCGAGATCTTCGAGAGCGTCTTTGTGGTTGATCTTCAGCGTTTCGAGTTTCTCGGCCGTGGACGAATCCAAGGCATCGAGCTGGTCGCGCGTCGGCTTGCCCTCTTTCAAACTCTTCTGCGCATCATCATGCTCGCGCTTGATCTGATTCTTGCGCGCGTCGAACTCCTGCATGAGCTCTTTGATCGCTCCTCCCTTTCCTTCCTCATCAACGGTGACAACGATGTACGCGGAGAAATAGACGATTTGCTCGAGCGTCTTGATGGAGACGTCGAGAAGAAGACCAAGGCGAGACGGGGATGAGCGAAGAAACCAGATATGCGTGACCGGAACGGCGAGGTTGATATGGCCCATGCGCTCGCGACGAACGATGGAGCGCGTCACTTCGACGCCGCACTTCTCGCACACGACTCCGTTGTAACGGATGCCTTTGTACTTGCCACAGAAACACTGGAAGTTCTTCGTGGGACCGAAGATGCGCTCGCAGAAGAGTCCGTCCGGTTCAGCACGCTGCGTGCGGTAGTTGACGGTCTCGGGTTTCGTGACTTCTCCGCGGGACCAAGTAAGGATGTCTTCGGGGCTCGCGACACTGAGCGCGACGGCATCGAAGGAATCAGAGGTGCGGGGCGTGAACGCCATAGAAGAGAGGGAGAAGAAACGGGGGTCTCGTGAGCCGAAAACGGCGCATGAAGTATCGCAGCGCCTACCGGTGCGCTCGTCTGAAACGCGGGTGGCACTCCGATGATGGCGATATCTTAGCCAAAAAAAGACCCTGTGCAAGGGTATTTTATGAACAAGCTCTCGACGTATGCCTGCGTTCTTACTTTGACTGCTTCGCAGTGAATCGGAATGCGTTGAGCACCTCAAGGTGCACTGCGCTGTCGTGATCATCAAGTACGTCACCGGCAAATGTTTGCATGTCTCCGATGCTCTTTCCCTTCGCGTCCGTCAGATGAATGGTGTCTTTCTTCGGTGCATTCGGATTGTTGGTGGTGATCTCGACAATGCGCGTCCCGTCTGCCGCCACCGTCACGAGCAAATCCCCTTCGGTCATGCATGAATGTTCGTGCCGCATCAGCGCTCGATGACCGCTGACCGTGAGCCATTTCGCCGAAAGTACGGTCATGGCGGGCTTTCCGTTGCACACGGTGAGCCCCTCTTTGTCCTGTTTGCCGATGTAACGACGCAGATTCTTCGCCTGCTTCGTTTTAACAATGTAAATCTCAAGGTGAGAATCATTCTGATCCCACGCGTGCAACGCAGTTCCATCTGCCATCAGTGCGGAATGAGGAATCCAACCTGCGTCCAAGTCCACGCCGAATCCGTCCAACGGGAAGTCATAGTGCTGGACTGCGCTTGCATCAGCCGTTGCAACGCTACTGCAAAAAGAAGCAAAGACTGTGCAGACGGTAAGAAAAGAGTGTTTCATAGGAAGGAAAACTAGTCCGCCTTCGACTCTTTTTTCTCATCAAATTGCAAAAACAATTTCTGGAAACTGCCATCGGCGGATTTCAGCGCGCCGCGCAACGTCTCCATCTCTTCTTCGCTCAAGGAAAGCGTGGATGATGCGTTGAGCAGCGCGTCTTTGGAATCTTCTTGAAGCTCGGCCTGCTTCTGTTCGGAAAGATTCACATGCAACACGATGAACGCAGTGCAACTCTCGCACTTCAATTGCAGCAACATGAAGTCGTCGCCCGCGATCTTGATCGACGGGAAATCCACCGCGACGCGCGTGCCGCACTGCGGACAACGCATCTGTTCGCGGATGCGCGTGAGAATCTGATGGAGAGAATGCGGGTTGAAATCCATGAACCTCAGTATAGCAGAATCCAAAATGAAGAGTGAACGAATCGCAAACCAAGTTTTGGTTTCCATCAATCCATACTTGACTCGACGCACCCGCAAGGAGATTCGCGTGACCGAAGAGAAAAGCCCGCTAGAATGGCACACATGCCCACCGCCAAAAAGCGCACCGCCGCCAAAATCGTCAGCACGCCCGTCCGCACATCGGCGGTAAACGTATCGATCGCAAAGAAGGCTGCGCTTCACACGAAGAAGCCGACGATCCTCACGAACAAACCCGTCATCAAGAAAGGATGGAACCTCGGCATGCAACTTGCCATCGCAACGTCCGCCATCGCCGTGCTCCTGATCCTCGGCATTCTCGATCGCACGTTCTCAACGCAACCGAGCAAAGCCGCCGAAGTGCTCTCGGCAACCATCGGTGTGGAACATGAGGGTGCGATCACGCTGAGCGTGGTCGTCGCTCGCAAGGCGAACGCCGGCTACACCTCCATCACGAATCAATCGAATGAAACGATCCATGTCAGCGTCCCCTCTCAGTGGAAGCGCAGCGAAGTGACGGGAGTACCGCTTTCGCAAGTCACGCAAGACATCCCCGTCTTCGGCTTCGCACGTTGGACACTCCCCGCGCACGCCGGCATCAAGATGCTGATGGATGATGCTCCGACGACGCTCTTCTTCGACTCCACATCCGCAACGACGGCAGCCATCGACCTGCAAACCATCGACCTCACGACGTTGAGCGCCTCAAGCAAAGTCGTCCTTCTGCAAAAGCAGGTGTTGGTGCAACTCTGGGACAAAAGCGAAGAGTGAATCCTGTAGAGTGGAAGGGCATGTTGATCCTGCCTGTCATCACGAAACGATTGAAGCGAGGCGATGATCTCGCGAGAATCTTGAGGGAGAACGCCAATTTCAACGATGGAGACATTCTGGTCGTTTCGTCGAAAGTGATCGCGATGACGGAAGGCGCGGAGATCGATCTGCAAAAAATCACGCCATCCGAAGAAGCGAAAAAACTGTCGACGCGTTGCGGCCAAGATCCGCATTTCACGCAAGCGGTGGTGGATGAAGCGAAGAGAATGAACGGAGAAACGGCGGGCGTGTCACCGCATGCACTGCTGACCTCATTGCGACCAAGCGGGATGAAGAAGGGAAGAATCCTCTGCCCGAACGCGGGTCTCGATCGATCGAATGTCGAAAGCGGATGTGTGATCGGCTGGCCGAAAGATCCAGTCGCATCCGCTCGAAAACTTTCCGAAACTTTGAAGATGCCCGTGATCATCTCGGATTCGTGCTGCGTGCCGAGTCGCCTCGGCGTCACGGCATTCGCGCTCGCGTGTTGCGGTCTCGATCCGATCCGAAACGAAATCGGCAAACCCGATCTTTTCGATTCACCTCTGAAGATCACCAACGAAGCGGTCGCAGATCAACTCGCGACGGCGGCAAACGCCGTCATGGGAAACGCTGACCAATCGTGCCCTGCCGCGATCATTCGCGATCACGGCATTCCGCACTCTGATTTCTGCGGTTGGATCGACGGGATCGAACCCGATGACGATCTTTTCGGAGTGATGTTCCGCTCCGCGCGCTGAACAGTTGTGTTACTCTTTGCCTATGAAATTCGTCGTTCTCAGCACGTCGAAAGGCACCGTGTTCCAATCCGTGATCGACCAGATGCGGGACGGCTCGCTGGGCGCGACGTGTCTCGGACTCGTCACGGACAAAAAGGATCGAGGATGCGTGGCGAAGGCGATGAACGCGAAACTGCCGGTGAAGATCGTGGAACGCCGCGAAGGCGAAGCCCGCGCGAACTTTGATGAGCGTGTCCATCAGGCGATCCTCGAACTCGGCGCTTCGTCGGATGATTTCATCGCGTGCATCGGCTGGATGCTGCTGCTGTCTCCGGAGTTCGTCGGGAAATGGAGAAATAAAATATTGAACGTCCATCCCGCGCTGCTGCCGAAATTCCCCGGCGCTCACACGCACGAAGCGGTGCTTCGATCGGGTGACAAAGAATCCGGCATGACGATCCATCTGATCGACGAAGGAATGGACACGGGGAAAATTCTTGTGCAAAAAAAATGTCCGGTGATGCCGAGCGACACGGTCGAAACGCTGAAAGCTCGAGTCCAAGCGCTGGAAAGTGAATGGTATCCGAAGGTTTTACAGATGTTTGAGAAAGATTCGTCTACGGTTGATTCATCACACCGTAGCAAGACATAGGAGACAATCTTTGCTCTGTAAGTTTTCCTCTCGTCACACGTCTGCATACTTGATCGTACAAACTTACTCTTTCCTTTCTCCTTCCATGCGTGCTTTCTCACTCCGAGCTCCCCTCTTCTTTGCAGCGGGCATTGCCGTCGCATTGGCACTGCCGGCATTCGCAACGATGACATCCTCGCAATTTAGAGACGTTCCCGAGGGTGCATTCTTCTCGGATGCCGTCAGCGGACTTTCGCGCATCGGCATTATCAAAGGATATGACGATGGCAACTTCGGGCCGAATGACTCTGTCACTCGCGGGCAAGTATCCGTGATGATCCAACGATATGACGCAACGGTCATCGAGCAATTGCGAAGGCAGATCGAAGAACTGCGCGGAAAAGGCGGACTCGGAGAATGTGGTGACGGAAACATTCAGAATGGTGAGGAATGCGATGACGGCAATACCTACGGCGGTGACGGCTGCTCGAAGGCATGTCTGAAAGAAAGCTTCCCCAGCGAGCCTCCGGTGACAAATTCGTTGTATGGCGGTGCAAAATGGGAATGTTACGATGACACCTCTTCACGTGAAACCAATGCGTGCATGAGCTCTCTCGAATGGGCGCAGATTGCCGAAAAAAACTGCGCGAATCACTGTGGTCCGTCCGGGAAGTGCGGCGTGAACAACTTCGCGGTGACCGATTCCTGTTCTGGGAATGACAAGCCGATGGGCAAATGCCATTCGAGCGATCAGTGCCAATCAAACGAGTACTGCACGACGGAAAAAGGCGACTGCCGGAGCATCTGTCGTCCTGGAGAAATGTGCCCAGCAGTGTGCACAGGCGAATGTAAGCCGAAGCAGACCTCGAACACATGCGAGCCAACCGTCTGCCCGGATGGGACGAAGGTAGCGCGTTGCAATGACAACGGAACGACCATCAATTACTTTGCCGATCCCTGTTCACACCACAAGATTTGCGTACCCCCACCGTGCGCCTATCCACCCGTAGGATGCACCTACGGAAATCCGACCATGCGCGACGATTGTCCCGTCGACTGTGGCAAATTGAAATGCGCTGACCAATAAAATACGGATCGGAAGCGACTAGATGTAGCCCTCGGCATGAACTTGTGGCTTCTGTAAGCCAAGGTTCGTGATGCATGTCTTCTTCACGTCCTGCACCATTTCGGGTGCGCCGCAGACATACACGTGGGCTTTCGACGGGTCTTGAAGCACCGTGGGAAGAATCGTTTGCACCCGACCCGAGAGACCTGTCCACTTCGCATCGGATCCCGTCAGCGACAAATGGAAATAAAAATTCGGATGCGCGGCGGCGAGCGTCGAAAAAGTCTCCGTCCAAAAAAGATCCGCGGTGTGACGCACGCTGAAAATCAAATCAAGTCTTCCGGCAAAACGTTCTTCATCGAGTAGCCATGTGATCTGCGAACGAAACGGCGCGATCCCCGCACCCGTCGCGAGAAACACATATTGCAGCGAAACATCGGGCTTCACCGTGAACAGCCCGAACGGCCCCTGCATGCGAACGGCTGCACCGACTGTCAGAACCTTCTCGATCCAGACACTGGCGCGACCTCCCTCTTTCAATTTGATGACGAAGAGCAATTCTTTCTCGTGCGGCGTCGAAGCGATCGAATAGGCGCGCGGCTGGATGTCCGTCGGAGCATCGATGAGCGGAACGTCGAACAGCATGAATTGTCCCGCTTTGAAGACAAGCTCTTCAGGCTTCGCAAATGCCAGCTCGTACACGCCCGGCGCCACGAGCAGCTTGCGGGTGCACACGAGGGT
>JAYVRL010000011.1:0-94857 GCA_043776335.1 Candidatus Peribacteria bacterium
TGTGACGTTTGTAGATGTGTTCACTCACCGGCCCATATTACACCTCAGGGAACGCTGACCCCCGCACTCGAAGTGCGGAGTATTACCTGAATAAAAAACGAATAGCGGTGAGCAAGGAGCAATCTTTCTACCTTCTCCTCGCTACGTATCGAGCAACTGTACGGTGACATCACCAAGAACCTTGGCCTGACACCCGAGCCGCTTCGGATCATCGACGACTCCCATGTTCTCTTCGCGGTCATTGCGCGGCGACAGATTCGCCATCCCTTCTTTCGCCTCGCACATGCATGTGGTGCAGAATCCGTTGCCGCCGCACGCGTGTTCCATCGGCACATGATGCTCGAGCGCGATCTTGAGAACGCTGTCGCCGGCCGCACCTTCGACTTTCTGCACCGTGCCGTCGGGGTGAACGAATGTGATGATGGGCATCGCGGAGAGCCTACGTGGAAGCGCAGCAAGCCTCAAGGCTGAGAAGAATCTGCTAGGATGCGCCCATGCCGAAGAAGATCGAAAAACCGCTGCTGAAAATCAAAGATCTGCACGTGTCCGTGGAGAAAAAATCGATCGTGCGAGGCCTCGACCTTTCGATCGGCGAAGGTGAAGTGCATGCCGTCATGGGTCCGAACGGATCGGGAAAATCGACGCTCGTTTCCACGCTGATGGATCATCCGAAATACGTTGTCAGCGAAGGATCGGCGACATTTGCGGGCGAAGACCTGCTGACGAAAACCGCGGACGAACGCGCGCGACTCGGGCTCTTCCTCGCATTTCAATATCCGAAAGAGATCGCAGGGGTCAGCCTCCGCAGCTTCCTCTTCGCAGCCTGTGACGCGCAGAGAAAAGCGAGAGACAAAGACTATCGAAAAATGTCGCCGATCAAATTCAAAGTGTTGCTGGAACAAGAAATGAAAACGTTGAAGATGGATCCGACTTTCGCGGAGCGTTCCGTGAATCAAGGCTTCTCGGGAGGAGAAAAAAAGAAAGCCGAGGTTCTGCAAATGCGCTTGCTCAAGCCACGCTTGGCACTGCTCGATGAGACGGACTCCGGTCTCGACGTCGATGCGCTGAAGATCGTGGCAGAAGGCGTGGAAAGTATGCGAGGACCGAATTTCTCAGCCGTGATCGTGACGCACTACGCGAGAATCTTGGCATACATCGTGCCGGATCGCGTGCATGTCATGATCGCCGGAAACATCGTCGACAGCGGAGGCCCAGAGCTGGCGTTGCGATTGGAGAAAGACGGCTATGAAAAATATGCGAGCGAGCGCTCGTAAGAAAATGCCTTCTCAGTCGTCATACGGTAGAATCATCTCATTCCCTTTCCTCCATTTTCCATGCCCGAGTCCACTGCCACCACCGTCAATCTGAGGCCCCCGATGTGGCTTCCCGTCATCGTCGTCTGCATCGGTGGCGCCTTTTACCTCGCGGGCAAGAACATGGAGATCAAAGCTCCGCAAGAAGCCCCGATGAACATCTCCGTCTCGGCCGATGCGAAAGTCTCCGGCGCTCCGGATATCGCGACACTCTCCTTCGGCGTGCAGACCGGCCGTCAAACCACGGCCAAAGCCGCCATCGAGAAAATCACGAAGAACATGACCGCGGTTCTCGCGGCAGTGAAAGCGCTCGGCGTGGAAGAGAAAGACATCTCGACCGCCAGCTTCTGGCTGAATCCCGTGTACGACTACACGACGAACGGACAGATCCCGCGCGGGTTCGAGGCCAATCAAACGCTCTCCGTGAAAGTCCGTGACCTCGACAAAGTCGGCGACGTGCTCACCGCCGCGACGAACGCGGGCGCGAACCAAGCCGGCGGCGTGAACTTCACCATCGACAATCCGGACACGATGAAGGCGCAATCGCGCCAGATGGCGATCGAGAAGGCCAAAGCGAAAGCCGAGGTCCTCGCACGCAGTCTCGGTATGCGTCTCACGCGTCTTACCGGTTTCAGTGAGGACGGCAGTTACCCGATGCCTCGCCCGTACATGATGGAGAGCAAGGGAATGGCGATGGGTGACGCTGTCGCGGCACCGACCTCCGTCCCAATGCCGGTCGGCGAGCAGGACATCACCTCGAACGTCACGCTGACGTACGAACTACGTTAATTTCAAGAATAAATCAGCAAAGCCCGAGCATTTCTCGGGCTTTTTTTGAAAGTAAATTTTGGCTCTCTGAAGCCAAAAAGAAGGTTGACGAACAAGAAATATTGACGGAAATAATTCTTTCGCCATACTGCGCCCGCAATGCACGCTCTCGCCTCGCCAATGATGATGACCATGATGATGCGCTCCGTGCGAGGGCAGACCGCGGCCTGAAAGAAAAGGCTCCGCACTCTCCCCCTCGCGAGACGCGAGGTTGTTCCGTTTGTTCTCACTCCCACCAATGCACTCTCCAGAAGAACTCCACGCCGATGAACTGCGACGCGAACCGTCACTCGCGCAGGAGCGCGACGAATCCCGTCTTCGCGTGATCGCCCCCGCGCATCCCGAGGCGATCCCGAATGGACGCTCGCACGACATGAGAAATATTCTGCCGTCCGATTTCGGCGGACGCACGACGCGCATCGAAGTGCCGGACTACGGCTTCATCCCCGACGAGTGGTCGGCGGCGCTGCTGCGCGGATTGCAGCGTGTCGATTTCGGGGGACGAACGGCCATCGAACCCGGCGTCGGGACGGGCAACAATGCCGCATACCTTGCCAGTCTCCCGAAAGACCGACGTCCGAAAGAGTTGTGGGTTGGCGACTACGACGAGCGCATGGCTCCCGTCGCCGCGCGCAACGCGGACCGCATGCTCGAGCCCGATCAACGCTCCGTCGTCCGTCCGTGCGAAGGTGCGTTGAGCCTCATCGCGTGGGCAGAACGCCAGAAGATCCGCCCCGACATCGTGTATGGCTGCCTGCCGCAGATTCCGTGCGACGAAAACACGGACCTGAGCAAGGGCGACGGTTATTCGCATTACTACAAAGTGGACCGTCATGAAGCCGACATCGACGACTTCGGTCTCGGCCTGCAAAGGGCGTTATTGCTTGAAGCGAGAGACATGCTGCCGTCCCACGGAAAGGTGGTGTTGAACCTCGGCGGACGACCGGGCAAAGATCTGCTGGAACAGCTGTTCATCCGCAACGGTTTCCAACCCGAAATTCTACATTCGGAGATCATCCGTCAGCACGCGGGGACGGATCTGCAGCCTCTCGCCAAACGCGAGGCGGTGATGAAGGGCATCACGGGACACGAATTTGAATTCTTCGGCGACCCCGACGGCAAAGAACCGATCAACGCGACGGAGGCGTTCAGCAGGCGCATGAAGGGCGACCACGTGTATCACAACATCTACGTCGTTCAGGGTACACTGTCATAAATGTCAGCCGCTCTCGATCATCTGAAGGCCAGACTCGCGAAGAAGGAACGGATCTTGCTCTCAGGCGGATTCGGTACTGAGCTTCAACGTCGCGGCGTGAAAACGACGTTGCCGCTATGGTCGGCGGGGCCGCTGATGACGAACCCTGACGCCGTCACGCAGATCCACTGCGACTACGTGGATATCGGCGTGGACATCGTGACGACGAACACGTTCCGCACGAACAAACGCACGTTCGCGAACGCAAAGATCAAAGACGAATCACGAAAATACACGATGCTCGCCTGCGAACTCGCACGCAAAGCGATGAGCGAATCGGGTCGCAACAACATCGTGCTCGGCGGATCGATCGCTCCCGTGGAAGACTGCTACACGCCGGGTCTCGTCCCGACCGACATGGAAGCGTTGATCGAAGAACACGTCGACATGGCGCAGAATCTGAAGGACGGCGGCGTGGACCTCCTTTGGATCGAAACGATGAATGACATCCGCGAGACCGTCGCGGTGCTGGAAGCCGCAAAGCGCGTCGGCCTCGCGAGCGCCGTGAGCTTTCTTTGTCGCGCGGACGGCAATCTGTTCAACCGCGAGAACATCGAAGAGGCTGTTGAAACCGTGGCGAAGTACAACCCCGTCGCGATCCTCACGAACTGCTCGTCGCCGAAAGACATCGGCGTCGGTCTGAAGCGCATCATCGCGGCAACGGACATCCCAAGCGGCGCGTACGCCAACGGCGACGGCGAACCGCATCCCGACCAAGGCTGGATCTTCCATGACGAACACTTCCCCGAGTCCTACGGAGAGATGGCGCGCGGTTGGCTCGATGCGGGCGCACTGATCGTCGGCGGCTGCTGCGGCACGACGCCCGATTACATCCGCGGGCTCAAAAAAATCGTCGACGAATACAACGCACGCTAAGCGCTGCGACGTCCGGCGATGGCCTCTTTCAGCGTGACTTGATCGGCGAATTCGATGTCCGCGCCCATCGGCAGTCCGTGCGCGAGACGTGTGATCGTCTTCACGGTCGCACTCAAACGCTGCTTGATGAACGCCGCCGTGGCCTGTCCTTCGACGTCGAGGTTCGTCGCAATGATCGCCTCCGTCACGGAACCGTCTTTGCAACGATCAATCAATTCTTTCAGCTTCAGTTGTTCCGGCCCCATGCCGTCGATCGGCGACAGCACGCCATGGAGCACGTGATACAAGCCTTTGTAACCTGCCTTTTCGAAGGCGATGACTTCGAGCGGCTCTTCGACCACGAGCACGGTCGATGTGTCTCGGCCGCGATCGCTGCAAATGGCGCACGGAGATTCCAATGTGATCATCTGACACGTGCCGCAATATTTGAGATCGCGTTTCAGTGCCGTGAGCGCCCCGCCGAGTCCTTCGGCCGACGCTTTGCTGGATCTGAGCAAATGAAACGTCAGACGTTCGGCGGACTTCGGCCCGATGCCGGGGAGTTTGCTGAACTCCTCGATGGCCTTCTGAATTTGCGGAGGGAGAAGCGACATGACGGAGGCGAGGATACGGTCGAAGCGATGCCGCGTCATTATCCGTTAAAACATATTTGCAATTCTTTGCAACTATGGCTACAGTCTGCGACCCATGCCTCCTCTCACCTCCGCACAGCTCTTCCCCATTCGCGCGATCGAGAAAGATCACGCGATGTTCGACGGCGCCTTCGTGCGGCACTTCGACGAGCAGAGCAACTGGACGGAATCAAAACTCAAAGGAGATGTGCCTGTGACGCTCGAGCAATACATCGAACACACGCGCCTCCGATTCATCGAGACGGTGAAAACAATCCCCGAATTCAAGACCGTCGATTTCTCAAGGCGCCCCATCATGCAACATCTCGGGTTCCTCTACACCTATCTCTCGGGACTTCATGTCCACACACTCCAAGAGCCGTTTGAGATCACCGCAGAACGCGTGCACACGAATATGAAAGTCGCGGCGGAGATGAAGATGATCCCGATCGATCATCCGCAAAATCCTCTCTCGTCACATCCGATGGCGAAGGGAATTCAGGCGATGGTGACGGACATCGGGACGGGGCAAGACACGCTCCAGTGGACGCCGTTCATGCCGATGAAACCCGATGAATTGGCATTGGCGAAATTCCTCTCGCAACCGGGCAAAAACATCAAAGAAGGCCAAAGGCACGTCGCTGACATCTTGCGACAAGTGTCGCCGTTCCTCGCTGAAACCGACAACACGAACATCGAGATCCGTCTCTCGGACCTGCGTGCGAAGCTCAGTACACTGCTCGAAGGAAAAACATTCCTCGACGAGCCGCTCCGCGCGAAATTGATGGAAATGATCATGGAAGACTGGCTTGCAACCTATACGGGAGAAAACGAAAAATTGTTCACCGAAATCGAAACCGAAGTGAAAGCCGAAACCGGCACGGCCGATATTTTCAATCACGAGGGAGTCGACATACTCGAAGCCTGTTTCGAGAAACCGCTGACAGCGAAAACGATCGCTCCCGACATGCGACAGAAATTGATCAAGCGCAGACCTGTGATGGAATCCGTCCTCGCCACGGCCCTCGAAACAAAAGATCTCGTACTCCTGAAACGCATCGGCCGCGCGTACGAACGTTATTTCATCGCGCTCAATCTCCCGTTCGGAAAACTCGGCCACCTCAGTCTCGCCGTCACGAGTCACAACGAAACCTGCGACATTGAACAATATCGTTCGGTCTTGCGTTAATAATCCCCCGTCTCACGGACTCTCCTGCCCACCTCGCGCTCTTTGATGCGCTGACGTTTGTCGAGCCGTTTGCGGCCCTTGCCGAGACCGATAAGCACTTTGATGAATCTCCCGGCGTGCACTTCGAGCGGCACCACCGTCATCCCTTTCTCGGTCGCGAGCGTCGTCATCTTCGCGATCTGCGTTTTCGACATCAAAAGCGGCCGATCGTGTCCGGGGTCGTACCCTTCGAGACCCGACGCATACGAGTACGGACTGATCTTCATGCCTTTGAGAACGGGCTTGCCGGAAAGGAATGACACGTACGATCCCGCAAGCGCGACGTGACCGAGACGACATGACTTCACCTCCTGACCCGTGAGCGCGATGCCGGCTTCGACCGTATCGACGATCTCGAAATCAAAACGCGCCCGCCGATTCTGTGTCACGATTTTCATCATGCACAAGAATACATGATGACGCTCAGGAATTGACAGGAATGTGAAAAGAAGTAAATTGCGCCTCCATGGAAAAAGCCAACCTGATCCAACGAGTGGCGTTTGCGTTCGTTCCAGACGGATCGATCCGCATCGTGGAAGAAATGCCTCTCGGCAGGCAGATCATTCACGCAACCAAAGGCGCTGAATTGATTGAAGGAGCGGAACTTCTGGAAAAAACCCTGAGCAAGCATCTTGCCGACCTCCCGAAAAACATGGACGCTTCCCATCGACAAAGCGTGATTGACGCCATCCGTGATTTTTTCGGCGGCGTGATGATGGCACTGACGATTCCAGCCGTGCAAAAAACCCTCGAAGCTCAATGCCAAGCTTGCCTTGATAAGGTTGATGTACTGCTCGGAAAGGACGCATTTGACAAACCCAAATAATAGGCTCATACTACTCTGGCCAACAAAAAGGATTTCCTCTTCGGAGGGGCGCCCTCCTCGTGAGATGCGCAGCAATCCGAGTTGGTACTCGGAGCCTTCGCTGCCCTGCGGGCAACACTGCCAATAGAGCAGCGAAGGCTCTACTTTTCGATAAGGAGTTCAGAGAAACTGCAGATACGCCTGACCGACGCCGAGAAAAGTGACGAGTGCGCCCATCGCGAGAAACGGTCCGAACGCGATGCGTTCTTTTTTGAAATTGATGACGCGAAGCCCGAGCAAGAACAACACGATGACCGCACCGATCATGTAGCTGAAGAGGATCATCGAGACGGCGCCGGTGAAACCGAGCCAGATCGCGAGCGCTCCCGAGAGAAACACGTCCCCCGTGCCGACCGCTTTGCCTCGACTCAAAAACCACTGTCCGCCGAACCAGACGGACGTCAGGAGCACTCCTTTCAGAGAAGAGAGAACATCTCCGGAGATCACGGAAAGAAAAACCGCGAGCACGGCGATCATCGCTGTGAACACATCCGGAAGCTGTTGGTGCTGCGCGTCATAGACGCTCGCAAGCAGCAAGAAATAGAGCAAAAACGCCGTCGGCACCGCGTGCAGAAAATCCGTGCCGTAGATCGCGGCGGCAAGAGCGAACAAGATCCCGCTCCCGAGCTCGACCAACGGATACTGGAGTGAAATGTGTTTCCCGCAATGTCTGCAACCTCCTCCGAGAAACGCGTAACTCAACACCGGCACGAGATCGATCGGCGACAGCGTGTACTTGCAACTCATGCAATGCGACCGACCGCCGATGGATGTCTTCTTCTTGAGGCGCACCAAAAGAACATTCCCGAAACTTCCGAAGATCAATCCCAGCACAAGAAAAACAAAACCTTCTGGCTGCATAAGAAGCAGTCTAGTGTTCGAAGCGAAGCGCCGCAATCAATGCACGCTTGCGCTCCTCAGGGAGCATCGCGACGGCGAGAACGAACGACACGAACATCAGGAGATCCAAACCGAGTCCTGAATTCGGAAGTCTCTTGGACGGAACAGTCGGCATCGCCACCGTGTCCACGACGGTCGGCGCTTGATACGCCATCACCGGTTCCGCCATGTTCGAAGTGGAAGAAGATGAAGCGGAAGATGAAAGCGAAGAAGAAGCCGCGGCAGACGGAGCCATGACAGCCGCCATCGGCTCGGGCGAAGGCGCCGTATGCATCTCGTTCATGGCCTTCTGCGTGGCGCGCATCGCGAGCCATGCGCCGGCGTCGGCATGATCGACGACTGCGGACTGCGCAGGTTGATTCTCGACGACCGCCTCGGACGAAGAGCTGCCGGACTGATCGGCCTGAAGAGTCGCGGCGACTTGCGTGGCGCGAGCGGCGATCCGCTTCAGGGTGTCGGGGTCGACGTTCTTCTCATTGATGTTCACTTGCTTGCCGTTCTGCACGATCGTCGGATTCGAGCCGATGAGCAGCGCCTTCGAGAAAGGCAACATGTTCATGCCATAATACAACGCCGCCGCGACGGTCATGCCGCCGACCGCTCCGAGAAGCTGCCGAACGCCGTTGGACTTGAGAAGTTTCGAAACCATCTCATCAGTATAGCATTTTTCGCTCCTTTTTTCAACCTACAGAACCTGCTCTCCTGATGCGGGAGATGAGCGCAGTGGCATCGCAACGAGCGTGTGGAACTGCAGCAGATACGCGAGCAAAGGTACCACGACGGTCGCAGCGAAGATCCCCAGCATGATTTCAGGCATCGTCACAAGCAGCGGCGCCGAAACCCAAAGAAAGAAACCGAGCAGCACGGTGAAGAGCGCCCATCGGAAGAAATACGACTGCGGAAAATGCGCGGGCAACACTCGAAGCGCTGCGGGAAGAAGAAGCGTCGCCAACACGATCTGCACGATCGTGGATGTCTCGATCGCACCGACGAATCCGTAACGAGGAATCAAATACAGGTTCAGGGAAAACGACAGAATCACCCCGACGATCATGCGCCACACGAGCCCCTTCCATTCGTGCTTCGTCAAAAGGGTGTAAAAACTGAAAAGCACGATGCCGTTGCAAAACATCGGCACGCTGAGCAAATGAAGGGCGGTGTCCGCGCCGGCATGCGTCGACGTCGCGAGATACGCGGGGGTCGTCAACAGTCGCATCACGGGTCTCGCCCAAAAAAGCGAAAACAGAGAAGAGACGGATCCGAGACAAAGAATGAGGAACAGCGTTTTCCCGAGAAGTCCGCTCGTCTGCTGTCCATGGTCATGACGCTCTGCGAGAACGGGCAGCGTCGAGTTCAAGAGAAACGTGGGGATGAGATACGTCATCTCCGAAATGCGCGACGCGAATCCGTACGGCGCGTTCTGCAGCGCATAATCGGTGCGCAGCAATCCGATCATCGTGAGATCGAATTGCCGATACAGCGCGATGCAGAGAAAGGCGACTCCGTACGGCATCGATTTGCGCAGAAGGCCGCCGAGAATCTCGCGATCGAAACACAGACGAATCCGTGTCAGACGCATCGCGAAAAAGATGGAAAAAATCAGAAGCCACAATGCGCCCGCCGACCCGACCCACAAGAAATATTCGTAGACTCTGGGATCCGTGCTCAGGCGAATGCCCATCAGAATGATGACCGCCATGAATCCCGCCGTGACGATGCGCTGCGAGACCTCGGCGATGAAGACAAGGTGCATTTTGTATTTCACTTGAAAGACGGTTCGCAGCACGCCCGCGAGAAGCGTGAAAAACGGCACGAATGCCGCGATGAGAATGCCTTTGCGAAGAATGCCATTTTGCCACCCCGGAATGTGCCATGCGATGAGAAGCCCCGCACCGAGAGAAAGTGTCGCGATGATCGAACGGAGAACGATGAGAGCACCGAGGACTTTTTCGGGATTCTTGGCGCTGCTGACTTCGCGCACCGACACGGCGTACAAACCGAAATCGGCGAGGATCGCGAAGAGCTGGAGATACGCGTACGCCGAGTTGTATTCGCCGGCCAATTGCTGGCTCAAGCCCATCGCGACGAATTTCACCGAAATGGTCGACAGAAGGGCCATAGCAAGCTGGCTCCCGATTTGCCAGAGTGTGGAAGTGGCAATGGCTCGCGTGGACATGCGATGAGCATAACGCGCTCACCTCTCGCTGTCAGGCTGCATCTCCGTCTCCGGTGATCGCGCCGTCGGAGCTTCAATCGTATGGTGCCGATTCCCCGCATGCGTGATGCCGACCATTCCGAGTGTCGCGGTTGCAACGGCCGAAATCGTCGCGGTCACGCGATGAGCCGAACTCGGCTTTGTCGAAGGTGCTTCCGTCATGATCAAAGCCATGCCCATGCGACGAAGTTCATCGTGACTGGTGAATTGAGTCTCCGGCCCGTCGCCAAGCGTCAATTCGACAAGCCCTGAACGCGGATCGAACCATGAGACCGCCACTTGTTCGCAATCTCCGGAAAGTTTCTCGATGCGTACGTGCGGCACGATCAAATACCCGCCGTCATGTCTGGCCTCCGGCCTGAGCGTGAGTGCAATAGACTCCATCTTTCGATGCGGCTCCTCGTCATCGATTGCAGAAATTTCCATGACAACACGATGTGAACGAATGCTTTCCTTCCTGTCATCATAAAACGAACGGTTTTTTAGTCAAATTCGTCCCACCAGCAGAAAGACGGAGTGGCAAAAGAAAGCCGTGGGTTCATGAAAAAATACTTCTATCCGAACATGATCGACGGCCACGCAGGAGATCTACGGCAACTCGGCTTCATCCTCCGATTCAATCGCCTCATCATCGCTGACCAGCTGTTCGACCTTCCGCGCAGTGGTATCCGTCGACGTTTCCACGACCTTCTGCACATGCCCGCTCTGAACGGCTTCCTTCTTTCCACGCGGACCCTCATACACTCCCACGCCAACGGCTGCTCCGAAAAGCAACGCAATGCTCGCCGCACTCCTACGAGAGAGAAACCCATGACCGTCGATCGAGTCCTTCCACCATTCCCCGGAGCCAAGTCGCGGTGCATTTTGGTGTGAAGGGGCCGGTGATGTGGAAGGGGTGTTATGCATAAGCAATCGGGCATCTTTAAGGGTTTCAGGGGGAAGTCAAGGGTCTTGGAGCCCACTTTCCTTGAAGGAAAGAGCGCTATGGGAGTGGCTTTCAACGCCTGAAAGACGTACACTCCGCGAGACGCATGCCACTGCCATTCCAACATCTGCTCTCCACCAAGCAGCTCCAGAGAGCTGATACGGAGGAGATCCTTCGCGTTGCGGCTGAGATGGAAAAAGTCTTGAAGAAAGGCGGCAGCGAACTTTTGAAAGGAAAAATTTTGGCCTCCCTTTTCTACGAGCCGTCGACGCGCACGCGCCTGAGTTTCGAGACCGCGATGCAACGTCTCGGCGGCAACGTGATCACGGCGGACGGATTCCAATTCAGTTCGCTCTACAAAGGAGAGTCCATCGAAGACACGATGCACATGATCAGCCGCTACGCCGATATCGCGGCGATGCGTCACCCCGAACAAGGCAGCGCCGAACGCGCGGCGAGCACCTGCACGATCCCGTTCATCAACGCCGGCGACGGACCGGGCCAGCATCCGACACAGGCGCTCCTTGATTTGTTCACGATCAAAAAGGAATGCGGAAACATCGACGGGCTCCACATCGCGATGGTCGGGGACCTCCGCTACGGCCGCACCGTTCACTCACTCTCGTACCTCCTCGGACTCTACAAAAACGTGACGTTCACGCTGATCTCGCCGACGGAGCTCACGATGCCCGAGAAAGTGACGAGCTTCTTCGCGGAAAAAAAGATCCAGTACGCCGAAACCGACGACATCGCGGCGGGGCTCGACGCCGACGTGATGTACATGACGCGCGTCCAGCAGGAGCGCTTCGCCGACAAGAGCGAATATGAGCGTCTGAAACTGAAATACGTGCTGACAGGACAAATGGTGAAGGGTCGCACCGCGATCGTCATGCACCCGCTGCCCAGAGTCGGCGAGATCGCCAAAGACGTCGACGTGCTGCCGAACGCCGCCTACTTCCGTCAGGCCGGCAACGGCGTCCCCGTGCGCATGGCGCTCCTCGCAATGTTGCTCGGAAAAGCGTAAGTCCCTCTTCCTCTCATGCGTTCGATTCTCCTCCGCTCGGTCATCATCGCAGGTCTTTCGTCCAAGAAAAAAACGGACGTGCTCGTCGCCGCCAACAAAACGATCGAGACGATCGGTTCGGTGAAAGATCATCGCGACGCGGACATTGTCGAAGGCGATGGCATGTTGTTGCTGCCGCTGCTCATCGACTGCCACGTGCATTTTCGCGAGCCCGGACTGGAATACAAAGCAACGATGGAAACCGAATCCGCCTCCGCGCTCGCGGGCGGCGTCGGCACGGTGTGCGAAATGCCGAACACGATCCCGCCGACGGTCACGGTCGCGGCGTTGGCCGACAAAATCCGCCGCAGTGAAAAAATTGAAGGCATGAACTTGCATTTCTTTTTCGGCATCACCGAAGCCGCGCACCTCCTGACGCTCAAAGAATTGTGGACGGGGGAAGCGTACGAATTGAAACGATTGAGAAACAAATGCTGCGGCGTGAAACTCTATCTCGATCACTCGACGGGCGACCAGAAAGTGCAATCGGAGATTCTCGACGACGTGTTCCAAGCCTGTGCCGATCTCAAGATCCCGCTGGTGGCGCACTGCGAGCATCCGGAGATGAACGCGGCGGCGAAAGCCAAATACGCGGACTCAACGCACATCGAAGATCATTCGATCATGCGCCCGCCTGAATCCGAAGCGGCGATGATCAAACACGCGATCGCCGTGGCGGAAAGCCACGGCACGGCGCTGCACATCGCGCATCTGTCGACGGCGCAAGGAGTTGATCTCGTGCGCGCGGCGAAAAAGAAAAAATTGAAGATCACCTGCGAAGTCGCGCCGCATCATCTCTTCCTGACGACGGACGACTACGCCTCGCTCGGCGCGCAAGCGAAGATGAATCCGCCCCTGCGCAGCGCCGATCACCGCGATGCGCTCTGGCAAGGCATCGCCGACGGCACCGTGGATTGCATCGCGACGGACCACGCGCCACACACGCTGGATGAGAAAAGTGTCGCAGAACCTCTTTCGGCTCCGAGCGGCGTACCCGGCGTCGAAACGATGTTGCCGCTCCTGCTGACGGTCGCCGCGGGCAAGTGGCCGCATCCGACGTCTTCCTGCGCGGTCGCGAACATGTCGCATGAAGACATCGTGCGACTTTGCTTCACGAATCCGAACAAGATTTTTTCTCTGCACCAAGAAGAAATCGTAAAAGGCACCGTCGCCCGACTGATGCTCGTCGATCCGAAGGCCGAGTGGACGATCGAAGGAAAAAATCTGAAAAGCAAATGTGGCTGGACGCCATTCGAAGGCTGGCGCGTCTGCGGCAAGATCACGAACGTGATTCAATAAAGCAACGCTTCGAGCTCCGTGAGTGAGCGGATTTCCATGTCGGCTTTCCCCGCGGCGTGTTTCGGCGTGTACGCAGTCCACGTGAGACAGCTCGTCATGCCTGCGGCTTTCGCACCCTCGATATCGAACATCTGATCGCCGACGACGAGACAGTCCTTCGGTTCGACGCCCAGCCGATCGGCCGCGAGCAAAAATCCGTGCGGATGCGGCTTGTGAAACGGATTCGTGTCATCCGCCGTGACGATATGCTCGAAGTGATCCGTGATGTTCGTGCACTCGTCGAGCGCGTCGACATAGCTGCGCCACGAGCCCGTGACGATGGCCTTCGGATGTTTCGCGACGGCTCGCAGCAAATCCTCCGCTCCGGGGAAAAACTCCGCATTCGTCTGCAACGCCTGTCGATAGAGGCGATCGCGTTCCTCTCGCACGACGGGCGTCATCGCATCATTCCCTCCGCGGGAGCGCACCCACTGATCGATCGATGCTCCGGAGACGTACAAATCGTGGAAATCATCTTCGGCAAGGGTCAGCCCGACGGCCTTCATACCGCCGATGCAGGCCCTGCGATACAGACTGATCGTGTCGATGAGCGTGCCGTCGAGGTCAAAGAGGATGGCGGAGAAGCGCATGTCGGCAGTGTAAATGTTTCGGGCGTCGAAGAAGAGAAAAAGGATGGAAAGATTGGCATTCCTTGCGTAGTATGTCTTCGCTTTTGTTATTTCCCTCTTTTTTCCATGAAGAAATTCCTTCTCGCTTCCGCGATGCTCTCGGCATTCGCAGTCTCCGTTCCGTCCGGTTTCGCCATGGTGCACGGCAAAGCCATGACGATGACGCTCGTCCCGACGTCAAACTATCATTCAGACCGCACGATGGTGAAGCACATGAGCCGCCGCAATCTTGACGGCAAAGTCTACGCCACGCAGGCCAGAGTGAACCACGGTTACTCTCGTCCGAAGTCCTTCGCCACGGACAAGAAGAGCTCGTCTTCTTCCTCCGCGACGACCTCCAGCACGCCATCCGCCATGTCCTCTTCGGCCATGAGTTCGTCGGCCATGTCATCGAGCACGTCTTCGAAATAGTCTAAAAATATGATTCTCAAGAGGGTGACGGTCTCCGTCGCCCTTTTTTGATGAACATTTGCGACAAAATCTAGTCCCCGCTCGGGAAATGTTTTTGCAGAAGATCTTGAAACACGCGCAACAATTGCGTGACTTGAGCAGAGTAATCAGGCTCGTGCAACCGTGAAGGAAACACCATCAGCGTATTCGCAAAGTCCGCATATGCTTGCCGTATTTCTGGAACGGCATTGACCTGTGCCGTGAGTGCGGGCTGCTCTTGTTCATCAAGAACGAAACGCGCAAGAAACATTCTCTGTGCAGCCGATCGCTCGCCGAGCGGGGTCGCTTTGACTGTCAAAAACTCATCGACGTTTTCTTCGGAAAAACCGTGACCGATCAACACCAGCCGTTCGACCATTTCCTTCTGTTCAGGTGTCTGGCGCTCGAAAGACGTTTCTTGCAATGCACGATAGTCGTCTCTTTGCGCCGCAGACAAGAAAGGCAATCGACGGAGAGATTGCTCACAAAAATCCTCTTCCCCTTCATCTCTGCCGTCATCAAGCTCATCGCTCATAAAAATACTATAATTCTTTTAGCATTTTTGTCAAATATGGAACGAACTTCAAAAAACCCGTCTCCTTTCGGTGACGGGCGAATTGTTAATGCCTTCTTTAGACCTCGATGATGATCGGCATGACCATCGGTTCGCGCTCCAGCTTGTGACGGAAGAAGCGGAAGAGCGCTCCCGTGACGTCGCGCTTCAGTCCTCCGATCGTCTTCTCGCCTCTGGCGAGCGACTCTTCGTAGGCTTTGCGGATGGCGGCAGTGGCCTCCGCGTTGATGGCGGATTGCTCCGTGCCGTAGATGAATCCTCGGGAGAGGATCAACGGATCGGAGACGAGGCGCATGGATTCGGCGTAGACCTTGAGCACGGCGACGAAGATGCCGGCGTTGTTCATGATCTTGCGATCGTCCATGATCACCTGTCCTTCGGAGCCGGTCGTGCGACCGTCGATGATGATGTCGTTCGCGGGAAGTTTCGTCTTCGAGCGACGCGCGTTGCCTTGCGCGTCGAATTCGAGAATTTCACCGTTGGTCAGAAGATGGATCTGATTGTCGGTGTACCCGATGGAACGCGCGAGGTCGCCGTGAGCGGCACGCATGTACGGCTCGCCGTGTTCGGGGATGACGTGCTTCGCCCGCACCAATCGATGCATGAGCAAAATGTCATTCGCATAACCGTGACCGGTCGTGTGCAACGCGAGTTCTTGGTTCGTCAGCACCGTGGCGCCGAGAAGATTCAAGTTGTTCACCACTTTCGCGACGGCGCGCTCGTTGCCGAGGATCGGGTTCGAGCTCAGGATGACGGTGTCACCTTTCTTCATGCGAACGTGCTGATGCGTGCCGAGGCCCATGCGGGCGAGCGACGCGCGCTCTTCACCTTGCGAACCCGTGGTGAGGATCACGACCTCACGGTCGGGAATCTTCTCCATGCCGGGGCCGACTTTGCGGATGAGACCGCGCGGCACTTGGATGTAGCCGAGGTTCACCGCGATCTCGATGTTGGTTTCCATCGAACGGCCGGAGACGTACACCTTGCGGTTGAGCGTCTTGGCGTGCTCGATGACCTGAGCGAGACGGTTGAGGAGTGAGCTGAATGTGGAGATCACGAGGCGTCCCTTCGCCTCACGCATGAGGTTGAAGAGCGTGGCCGAGATCGCCTTTTCGGAAAGGGCGTTGCCGGGCTTCGTGGCGTTCGTGGAGTCCGCGATGATCGCGAGCACTCCTTCGTCACCGAGTTCGGCGAGACGCTGAAAGTCCGCGGGCGGCTCATTCATCGGCGTGAGGTCGAATTTGAAATCGCCGGTATGCACCACGGTGCCGTACGGCGTGTGGATCGCGACGGCGGCGGAATCCGGAATGCTGTGCGTGACGCGAAGGAACTCGATCTTCACGTTTCCGAGTTGCAGCGGCTTGCCGAACTCCACGGTGTGGAGGCGGGCTTTCGCCGTCAACTTCTCCTCATCGAGACGCTTCTTGACGAAGGCCATCGTGAGTTTGGTGCCGTAACACGGCGGAAAGTGAAGACTCGGCAACACGTGCTGCACGGCGCCGATGTGATCGAGGTGTCCGTGCGTGAAGATCACCGCTTTGATGCGACTCTCTTTGCCGCGAAGGCAGGAAAGATCGGGGATCAAATAGTCGATGCCGGGCATGTCTTCCTCCGGAAATTGGAGTCCGAGGTCGATGATGTACAGATCGGAGTCGACGTCGACGACCAAGCAGTTGCGTCCGACTTCTTCGAATCCGCCGAGCGGATAGATGCGCAGCGACTTGCCGGTCGGCAAAGCGACGATGTGCTCGCGAGGCGTGTGCTTCGTGAAACCCGCTTGGTTCGGCTGGTTCGGACGAGGAGATCTGTTCTGGATCGGCGGCGGCGTAGCCGTGACGGGAGTGTGGATGAGCCGAGGTTTCTGTTCGGCGACAGGTGTTCCGCCTTGCGGAACGATCGGTTTCTGTGGAGTGGGAACGGTGTCTGGACTTGCCATCACCTTCTTGACCCACTCATGTACTGATTTCATGAACTGTGTGTAAGAATAAAAAAATATTGAGGATTAATCTCGATGCCATCGTACTCCTCCAAAGGTAAAGAGGCAAGTAGAGTTTTGTCGCTATGACCTTTTTTTGGCTTAGAATCAATGAATTATTAATCCAGAAAATCTGATGAGGTAAGCGTCTACGGAAAGGAAATGATGCACAATCGTACGACAAACCTCTTCGCCATCCTCCCATCAAATCATTGCAAACGGCAGATGATGTTCCAAAAAAATTCGAGACGATCACGCCGTTGCTTGCGACACTTCCGCAATCCGTGTAGCCTTTTCTCCCGTATGAAGCTTGCGGTATCGACGGGTCAGACCAAGGCTCCGCACGGAACCGTTTTGGTGCCGGTAATGCTCGGAGAAGGAAAAGGAGACCGTGCGTTTTTCCTGATGCACAGCGAAGGAAAAGCGGAAGGAAGTGACAATTTGAAAGATGAATTTTCCAGCGTCCTCACGCATTCGGTATTGGAAGGCGAAGGCAGCGGCTACGAGCGACTCGAGAGCGCACTGAAGGAGTTGAACGGCTTGTTGAAGGGCTTCCTGCTGTCCGAAGCCGTCCGCGACGTGCACGCGATCGTCGGTTTGCTCGAAGCAAGCGGCACGCTCCACCTCTCCAATGTCGGTCGCGCCGAGGCCTATATCGTCCGCGACGGCACGGCCACGCAAGTCACCGAGTATTCCCGCGGCAAAGCGCCGGTCGCCTTCATGCACATCGTGAGCGGCCCCGTGCACACGCGCGATCATTTCATCATCGCCACGCAGCGTCTGCTCCGCACGATCACGCCTGCTCAGCTCGTGCAAATCGTGCAACACAGCGGTGAGACCGTCGTGCACACGATCGTCTCGACGTTGAGCGCGGAAAAAGAAGTCGCATGCATCGCCCATATCTCCGTCCTCGGCGGACTGGACGAAGTGCGCGGCGAAGAATCCCGCAGAGCGGAGATTCCCACGAGGTCGCTGCGCACGCGCCAACGAACGAGCGGACCTTCCCTGCTGACAACGTTGATGGAAACGCTCAAAGGCATTGAGTTGCCGAGATTCGGAGGCGGGAAGAACAAAACGATGAAGGGGATGGCGAATCGTCTGAAAGAAGCGAGCGGTTCGTTCGGTGACACCGTCCGGAATTTCCTGAAGGACCTCTACGACCCCGATCGCAAGCGTCGAGCGCACCTCCTCTTGCTCGCGGGCAGCGCCGCTCTTTTCCTCGGGATCTGGATGCTCGTGCAGCTCAGCGTCGTCAGTCAGCGAAGCCAAACAAGAGGTGAATTGTCCTCGCTCGTGAAGCAGATCAACGCCGATCTCACAACCGCCGAGAACCGTCAGCTTGCCGGAGACACCGACAGCGCCAATGCGATTTTGCAACGCGCCGACGACCGCGCGCGTCAGGTGATGAGCAATGAAACCGGTCTCTTCCGCAGCGAGGCCCTCGATCTTCTCGAGCGCATCAAATCGAAGCGCGAAGAAATGAATCGCGTCATCCGCATCGTCCCGCCGCGTGTCATGGCGAATCTCAGCGCCAAGAAATCGGACATTCTCGCGCAAGGTTTGATCGGCCTCGCCAATGACGAATTCCTCGTCTACGACCGTCAGAACCTCTATCGCATCTCGCTCAGCACCGTCGAAAACTCCGATCAGCTCGGCACGAAGGAATTGATCCTCGACGGCGTGGATTTCTCACGCTTCCAGAGCAAAGTCTTCATGACGACCGGCAACAGCGTGATCGAGGTGAATAACGGCCAACCCTTGACGATGAAAACCGAAGACTCCGCGGGATGGATCACGGGGTCGGATATCAAAACGTATCTTCGCTACCTTTATGTCTTGTCGCCGGAGCGCAAACAAATCTACAAATACGAGCACCTCTCCGGCAAATACGGTCCGCCCGCCGAATACAACGTGAACGGCGATCTTTCCGGAGCACTCGACATGACGATCGTCGGACCGGTGTACATCCTCCGAGACGCATCCACGGCCGGCAAAACGGGAGCGAGAGACGTCGTGAAGCTCCTGCGCGGCGAGAAACAGACGTTCTCCATCCGCAATCTGCCCCCGGGCGCATTGAACGGCGTGACGAAGATCTTCAAGTCTTCGCCGACCGGCAACTTCTACTTCCTTGATCCGGAGAACAAACGCATCGTCGTCACCACGAGCGACGGCGATCTCGGTGACTCTTTGTATTTGAAACAATACATCCTCGACTCCGACCAAGTCGGCAAGCTCAAAGATCTCTTCGTCGATGCGGATGACTCGAGGCTCTACGTCCTCGACGAAAAGAAGCTCTACGCGATCGACCTGCAAGCGAAGTAGAGATATCTTCAGAGCGTCATGAAGCCGCGCGTCATGGTCTTCGGCACCTTCGACCTGCTCCACCCGGGACACTTGTTCGTGATCGAACAAGCGCTCGAACGCGGAGAGGTGACGGTAATCGTCGCAAGATCTGAGAACGTCGCGCGCATCAAGGGCAGGCCGCCCGTGGAATCCGATGACGTGCGCGCCGCCGCAGTGCGTGCCGCGTTCCCTGCCGCATCGGTGGTCCTCGGTCATCCGACGGACTTTTTGAGCCCCATACGTCTCGTGAAACCCGATCTGATCCTCCTTGGCTACGATCAACGCCTGCCCCCCGGCATCGTCGAGAAAGACCTGAAAGGGGCGAAAATCGAACGTCTGAAGGCTCACGAGCCACATCTGTTCAAGAGCAGCTTGAAGCGTCCAAGGGATTGATCAAAGGCGTCAAAAAAGGTATAATGGTACGATGACTTTCAAACAAAAAACAATGCTGACGCTCGCACTCCTCGGTGTTCCCCTCTTTGTAGTGGCGGCCGCACCTGCGAATATTCCGCATGTCGGAGCACTGATCAGTAACGGAATGCTCACGGTCACATGGGAGGCGCCGAGTGACGCGACGAACATTGATTTTTATCGCGTCTACTTCAGCCATGCGTCCATCCTCGGCAACGACGGCAACTATGACGACTTCGAGCGAACCTCCGGTGGCGAGTCGACGTACACGTTCAAAACATTGCCGTTGAAATCTTCGCAGATTTTCATCTCCGTCCTCGCGGTCAATAAGGATGGTACGGAAAGCGAGGGCTTCGAAACGGAAGCTTCGGTGAACATCTCTGAAGATGCGAGCACAATCGCACCTTCGACGCCTGCAGAACAAGTCAGCGACGTTCCAGCCGCCGCTCCTGATGCACGTCAAGAAGCTCCCCCGTCATCCGGCGTCTCAGGCACGGATATGCCGATGTCCGTCGGTTCCGTCGGAGCGATCTCCGCGACCGGCGTCCTGATCGCATTCTCGAAGCAAGTCTCCTCATCCACGCAATTCACGACTGACGAATTCGTGATCACGGACATGAGCGGAGCGGCTCTGGAGATCACCGGCGTCGAAGTCTACGGCACGACGATCATCCTGCGTACCGCGATGCAGGAAGCGAAAAAGGAATACCAAGTGAGCATCCTGCAGCCGATTCCTTCCGAAGACGGCACGAACATGCCGACGGGCGATCCGATTCATTTCATGAGTTTCGTCACGGAACAACCATCTTCTGACATGCCATCCACGGAGACGCCGACGCCGAGTGAACAACAGTCATCGTTGGCGTACATCCGCAATCCCATGCTCGGACAAGTGAATCAGGGAATGAACCAAGGAATGTTGGCGGGAATGTCTCTCGATCCGATCAACCTCATGCTGAGGCCGATCCGCAGATCCGACGGCACCTACAACGTGATCGCGCAGTGGATCGCAAGCGCAGATCCGCAGCGCCTGATCGCTGCCTACTCGCTCTTCACCTCGACGAACGGCATCCAGTATGGACGGAACGCGAGCGTGCCGAACTCTGAAACGACGATTCAATACACGCGCATTCCGCCCGGACTCTTCGGCGTGAAAGTCGCGGCGAAGGATATCTACGGCAAGGAATCCCAAGGTGTGCAAAAAGTGATCAACCTCCCGAACTCGGGTCTCGGACTGCTCGGCATCATGGCCGTATCGGGTCTGGCCGCAGGCAGCCGCACGCGCCGCCGCAAGACCGTGGTACGCTGAAGACATGATTCGCTTAAGAATCACGTTGGCTTGTTTCGTCGTGTTCGCCGCACTGCTCGGCGCGCGCGAATGGACGCTCAAACCGGACGGTCATCTGCACATCCGTTTTCTGAACGTGGGACAAGGCGACAGCACGCTGATCACGACCCCGAGCGGCCGCACCATCGTGATCGACGGCGGACCGGATTGGTCGACCCTCGAAGGCCTCGGCACCTACATGCCGTTTTTCGATCGTCATCTCGATCTCTTGATGCTGTCGCATCCGAATCTCGATCACTTGTTGAGTTTCCCCGAAATCCTGAAGCGTTACTCGGTTGGCGCACTCGCGATGACGGAAGTGCCGGATCATCTGGCACAATACGAAGAGATGTTCGCGCTCGCGAAAGAAAAAAACATACCGATCCTGAAAATGTTCGCATCTCGCACAATCGACCTCGGCGACGGGGCGATGCTGACAATCCTCTGGCCGCCGGAAACGATGCCGAAAGGATTCACGAAAGAACTGAACGACACCTCCGTCGTCGCTCGGCTGGAGTATGCGGGGCATCGAGCGCTGTTCACGGGAGACCTCGAACGACCCGCCGAAGAAACATTGGTGCGAGCGCACGCGGATCTGAAAGCCGACATCTTGAAAGTCGGCCACCACGGGAGCAAAACATCGACATCGACTGGCTTCCTTCTCGCCGTGCATCCCTCGCTCGCTGTCATCTCGGTCGGCAAAGACAACACGTTCGGCCATCCGAACCGAGGCATCATCGACAGGTTGATCAAAGCGGGTGCGACGGTGCGACGCACGGATGAGGGCGGCACCGTCGAAATCACGTGGTGAAGGGCTCGCAAGAGCCAAGAAAACCCTGTACACTGACGTATCAATGATCGCCATCCTGATCTTCGCAGGCCGATCGACAAGATTCTGGCCTTTCCGTGAGAAAAGCTTCTTCCCGATGTGCGGAACGACGTTGCTGCGAATCCAAGTCGAACGCCTTCGTTCGGCCGGTTTCAAAGACATCGTGCTCGTCGGAGGGGCGCACAATTTGAAAGAGGCGAAAACACTCTTCCCGAAGATGACGTTCGTCGAACAAAAGGATGTAACGCTCGGCATGCGAGGAGCGCTCCTGAGCGCACTCCCGAGCTGTAAGAAATCCGCGGTGCTCATCGTCAGCGCCAACGACGTGATCGATGAAAAAGCGTACGCAGATCTCCGGGCGAAAGGATCGAAGTTGAAAGAGGGCGGGCTGCTGCTCGCACGCAAAGTCACGTCGTATTTCCCGGGCGGCTACCTGTCAACGAAAGGAAAGCGAATCACGGGCATCGTCGAGAAGCCTGGCGAGAGCAACGAACCGAGCGACCTTGTGAACATCGTCGCGCACGTGCATGCCGATGCATCGGTACTGCTCAAAACGCTGAAGAATATCGCACACATGAAAGATGACGGGTATGAACTGGCCCTCGACGCTCTCTTCCAGACGCTGCCGTACGAAGCCGTGCCGTACACGGGTAACTGGCAGGCCGTGAAGTACCCGTGGCATCTGCTCGATCTTTTGCCCTTACTTCTGCCGAAAAACGCCAAGCCGAAGATCCCGAAAAGCTGCGTCATTCACCGCACGGCCGTCATCGAAGGATCCGTCGTGCTCGGCGAGAACGTGAAAGTGATGGCGCACGCCAGCGTAATGGGGCCCTGCTTCATCGGCGACGGCACGATCATCGCGAACAACGCGCTCGTCCGCGGAAGCTCCATCGGCCGCAATTGCGTGATCGGATACAACACCGAAGTCGCGCGTTCGGTGCTAGGCAATGACGTCTGGACGCACAGCAGCTATCTCGGAGACTCCGTGCTGGGCTCGGACATCTCCCTCGGCGCCGGCACGACGACGGGGAACTTACGCTTCGACGAAGGTGTCATCTCATCGATCGTGCAAGGACAATCGGTGCCCACGGGACACACGAAGCTTGGCTCCATGATCGGCGATCATTGCCGCACGGGCATTCATTCGTGCATTGCCCCCGGAGTGAAAATCGGGGCGGGTTCGTTCATCAATTCGAATGTGCTCGTGACGACGGATGTCCCCGACGGGTCGTTCGTGAAGAACGGAGAAGTGCGCCCGAACAAAAAATCACAAGGTCCGCCACCTGATCGAACCGCTTTTCGTTCCGCATTGGGTGGGAAAGATCGCTAGGAGTTTCCCCCGACGGCCTCCGAATGTGGATAGATGGGGAAGAAGCCCCTGCTTTACTATGCGAAAGCCATCCACAGTCCGAAGACTCTTTGGCTCCCTGAGGCCATTTTGTCAGGGTTGGCTCCCTGAGCCATGCAAGGCTTGAGTTTCCACAAGTTATCCACACTCATTCCACACACAAGTCTTGCTCAGCCATTCGATCTTTGCCTCTGCAGGAAGAGAAAAACCCGATGAATACAGTCTGTACTCACGGGCATCTATGCACATGATTTCAAATCAAATTTCCCTTCAAGACAATTGCCTATGATGATGACGAACATAGAAATTTATTTTACAAAAAAAATCTAATAGAACAGGTAAATGTGTAGATCTTTCCTGAAAGATAATGCTTGATAAAGTAAACAAGTTCCTCTTCAATCCTGCCATGAAATTCTCCAGCAAGACGCAAGATCTCCTCTCTGGGCTGCAGCTCGTGAGCCGTGCGATCGGTTCAGATCAAGTGCTGCCGATTTTGCAAAACATCCTGATTCATACTGAGGGAAAGCGTTGCACGTTGAGCGCTACTAATCTTGAGATTTCCATCGTGACGAGTTTTGAAGTTTCCATCGAAAATGAAGGATCGATCACCATTCCGGCGAAAGCGATTTTAAACTTCATGCAATACAATCAAGATGAAGAAGTCGTGCTTGAAACAAGTGAAGGTACGCAACTCAAACTTCAATCGAAGCGCGCAAAAGCCATCATCTCAGGTGAAGCGGCGAGTGGATTTCCCACCATTACGAGTATTCAAAAAGAAACAACACTTTCATTGCCTGTCGGGCCGTTGTTGCATGCGCTCAGCCTCGTGACGTTCTCGTGCGCCAAAACAACATCTCGTCCGGTGATTTCCGGCGTCTATGTTCGTCTGGAGAAAGGCGCGCTGGTTTTGGTCGGCACAGACAGTTACAGACTTTCCGAGTATCGCATCAAGGTGGAGGGACTCATGGGTGAGATCGCCTGCATTATCCCAGCGAGGTTTTTGGAAGAGTTGAAATCCGTCATTGCCTTGCAACGAGGACATGACGATGCGACGGACGGTGGCGATGAAAAAAAGACGAAAGCGGGTGCCGAGAAAAAAGAAACGGAAAAAGTGGACATTCATCTCGGCGCGCAGCAAATCGAGGTGCATGTCGGCACGACGCGTCTTACCAGTCGATTGATCGACGGCAAATTCCCGGATTACGTGCAGGTTCTACCGAAAGAGTGTCACACGACCGCCACCGTGCACGTGAAAGATCTGCTCGGCGCGGTGAAACGCATGCATTACTTCGCGAAGGAGCTGAACAACAACATCACGTTCTCGTTCACGAAATCCGGCGTTCATCTGCAAACGAAACAGACGCAGCTCGGGTCGGATGAGTCGACGATCCCCGTCGAGTTGGACGGCAAAGAAAACAAAATCGCCATCAGCTCCACCTATCTCATCGATTTTCTTAGTCGTCTCGGCAACGAAAAAGTCATGATTGAATTGTCGGACAAAATGCATCCCGCCGTCTTCAGATTGTCGGGCGGCGAGCCGTTCCTGCATCTCATCATGCCGTTGCGCATGACGGAAGAATAGAGTATAGTATTTTACAGTTCGCAGGTCGTCCTGCATTCCCGCTCCGATCGCAATCGATCAGAAGAGGGTCGCTCTCTTGTGGGAGAAAAACGCCGCGGACGATCGGCACAGGCTTCACTTTATCGTTTCGATGCTTCCGTCCATTTGCATTGGCGAGACCACGCACAGAGAGCTCGTTGAGCTGCTGAAGTCTTCGCGTGCACTCACGATTTCAGGTCTCAGCAACGAGACCGCGAAAGCCATGATTGTGAGCCATATCCTTGAAAAAGATCCGCATGCCGCGATCGTCGTCACTGAAAATGAGGAACGTTCGGAGGGATTGCTTCTCTGGTTCGGATTCTTCGAGCAACCCGCGTTTATCGCTCGATTTGACGCGGAGGAACCGACATCCGAGCATGTTGCATCCGTTGTGCGGATCATGAAAGGCGAGGGCGTCGCGATTCTCGACCGCGCGACATGGGACACGATGCTGCCGTCGTTCGCAGAATTGCAGTCCAGCGCCATTCGTTTGGCGGTCGGCGAGAAGATGGATTTCACCGAGTTTTTCTCGAGCCTCATCCGTCTCGGGTACGAACATTCCGGTGACACGCATTTGATGCCCGGAGAATATCGCCGCACCGGCGACACGCTTGATCTGTATCCCATCGGAGAGAGCGGTCAGGTGCGCATTCTTTTTTCGTTTGAGAACGTCGATGCCATCAGTCGCACGGACGCAGAGTCCGGTGAGATCGAGGATTTGCAGGACATCATCGTGTATCCGCTGACATGGGAGGAGGTCCAACACCTTTCGGCGCAGGTGCCGGAACACACGATCGTCGTGACGGATGAGCAGGAGGATTTGAAAGTCGAATCGGACGTGTCCGTCGTGACGCTTACCAGTTTTCCAGAGTCTGAGGCCGGTCACGTGCATTTGCGCTATCTCTCGGTGTTGAAGTTTTACACGCTCCCCGATTTCATCAATGACGTGCGGGACAAGCTGAGCCAAGCGTGGACGCTGATCATCGTCAGCAAGCGCGTCGATGACTTGAAAGGCGCGCTGAGCGCCGAGAACATCAGTTTTTTGGATGCTCCCGAACGCCGCCCCGGCTTCATCACGGTCGTGCCTGCCGATGAGGATGCGCTCCTTCCCCACTCGTTGCAGAATCCGGATCTGAAATGCGCGCTGATCACCGATCGCGAGATTTTTTCGTTGAAGCGCGAAGCCAAACAACGTTCCGTGCAGAGGCTCTCGCTGGAGTTCATCACGTCGTTGCAGATGGGCGATTTCGTGGTTCACATGGAGCACGGCATCGGGCGCTTCGAGGGCATGACGAGCAAGGTCGTGGACGAAGTGGAGCGCGAATATTTGGAGATCACGTACGCGGAAAACGACAAATTGTTCGTGCCGGTCGATCAAGCCGACAAGCTCAGTAAGTTCGTGCATGAAGAAGGCGAAGAGCCGACGCTCACGCGTCTCGGGTCGAACGAGTGGAAGAAAATCACGAAGAAAGTGAACGAAGAAACGGAGAAAGTCGCGAAAGAATTGCTCGAGATTTATGCGAAGCGCGCAAAAGCGAAAGGCTTCCAGTATCCCGACGACACCGAGATCCAACGCAAATTCGACGATGCGTTTCCGTACACGGAGACGCCCGGCCAGATCAAAGCGATCGAAGACATCAAGCGCGACATGGAGAGCGGGCATCCGATGGATCGTCTCGTCTGCGGAGACGTCGGTTTCGGCAAAACCGAAGTCGCCATGCGTGCCGCGTTCAAAGCTTTTCAGGGCGGCAAACAAGTGGCTCTCCTCTCCCCGATCACGATTTTGACGGATCAGCATTACCAGAGTCTTCTGAAGCGCACGGAGGGATTCAATGTGCGCGTGGACATGTTGTCGCGCTTTCGTTCGCCTGCCGAACAGCAGGAGACCCTTCGCAAGCTGAAAGAAGGCACGATCGATATCGTCGTCGGCACGCATCGCTTGCTCTCGGATGACATCGAGTTCCACAATCTCGGCCTCGTCATCATCGACGAAGAGCAGCGGTTCGGCGTGAAACAGAAAGAAAAACTGAAGTCACTACGCTCCTCGGTCGACATTTTGACCATGACCGCGACGCCGATCCCGCGCACGCTCAATCTCGGACTCCACAAACTCCGTGACATCACGACGATCACGACGCCGCCTCCGGGCCGCCTCCCGATCATCACTGAAGTACGAAAGTACTCCGATGCGCTCGTTCGCGAGGCCATCCTCAAGGAGATCGGGCGGGGTGGACAGGTGTACATGCTCCACAATCGCGTGCAGACGATCGACGCTTTCGCGATGAAGCTCCGAGCACTCGTGCCGCAGGCGACCTTCGTGGTGACGCACGGACAACTGAAGCCGGAGGTTTTGGAGGAAAGAATTCTGGACTTCAAGCAAGGTAAATTTCACGTGCTTGTCAGTTCGACGATCATCGAGAACGGCATCGACCTGCCCAGAGCCAACACGCTGATCGTGAACGAAGCCGAGAAATTCGGCTTGTCTCAGTTGTATCAGCTGCGCGGTCGCGTCGGTCGCGGCACGGTGCAGGCGTATTCGTACTTCCTCTACCACTCGCAGCGTCTGAAGGACGATGCCAAGAAGCGTCTTCGCGCGATCGTCGAGGCCAGCGAGCTCGGCTCCGGATTCCAGATCGCCATGCGCGACCTCGAGATCCGCGGCGCCGGGGAGATCCTCGGCGCGTCCCAGTCCGGCAACATGCAGACCGTCGGCGTCAGTCATTATCTCAGGCTCTTGAAAAACGCCGTGGAAGAATTGAAAGCGGGCGGCAGATCCGAGGATGAAGATCTCGGCGGCGCCATCGAGATCATTTTGCCGTTTGAGGCGCTGATCCCGTCGTACTTCATCCCCGACGAGCAGGAAAAGATCAATGTGTATCAGAAACTTGCGGGCAGCGAAGACGAGGCGATGCTGGCGGAATTCGAACAAGAACTGCGCGAGGAGTACGGGCCGCTCCCGAAACAGGCTGAGAATCTTCTCAATGTCATTCGCTTGAAGATGGCGTGTCGCAGATCCGGCGTGATGCGCATCAAGATGGACAATCTCTCAGGCGGCAAGCGCGACGTCGTCATGAATCTCGCCGCGCGCGTGACGGCCGAAGAAATCATGCAGCTGCTCCAGAAATATCCGCAATGGCGCATCAGCGGAGCGACGCTCAGGATCGGCGAACCGGAGATGAAGAAAGCCGCGGGCAGCGATGAATGGTTGCCGGCGCTCACGACGCAGATCGCGCTTCTCCAGAAGAAGTCGGCGAAGAAACCGAAAACGGAACAGCCGAAAGAAGAGTAAGCTGAGCACTCACATGACGATCCTCCTGACAATTGCCGGTCTCTGCGTCTTCGAGACGATTTCGAGCATCGACAATGCGATCATCAATGCGGAAGTCCTGCAGACGATGCAGCCCAAGGCTCGTCGGTGGTTTCTGGTCTATGGACTGTTGCTCGCCGTATTCGTCGTACGCGGCGGATTGCCGTGGTTGATCGTCTGGGCCGTCAATCCGACGCTCGGAGCGTGGGGAGCCCTTACCGCGACGTTTTCAGGGGATCCAGCGGTGGTGCACAGCATCGAGCAGTCTTCACCGATTCTTTTGATGGCGGGCGGCACGTTCCTCGTACTGCTCTTTTTGCATTGGCTCTTCCTTGAGCCGAAAGAATTCGGTTTGCCGGGTGAGAAATTTTTCGCGTCGCAGGGCGTATGGTTTTTCGCCGTGGCGGGGGTACTGCTTGCGACTTTGGTGTGGCATGCGTTTGCAGTCAGTCAGTTCGCCGCGTTCGCCGCCGTGATCGGCTCGACGACGTTCTTCATCACCCACGGGTTCAAAGAAAATGCCGAGAAGGCCGAAGCGAATTTACTCACGCGCCACCGATCAGACTGGAGCAAGATTTTTTATCTTGAAGTGATTGACGCGACGTTCAGCATCGATTCCGTGCTCGGCGCATTCGCATTCACGTTTTCGGTGCCTCTGATTCTGCTTGGCAATGGACTCGGTGCGCTTGTCGTGCGGCAGCTCACGCTCGGCAACATCGATCGCATCAAGAAATACAAATTCCTGAAGAACGGCGCCATGTATTCGATTCTTGCGCTCGGTTGCGTGATGCTTTTCGACGCGTTCGGCGTGCCGGTGCCCCAGTGGGTATCCCCCGCAGTCACATTCCTTGTCATCGGATTTTTCTTTTTGAAATCAAAGCGGGCGATCCGTTTTTCGTAGGCATGAGCAAGGACCCGATACTTTCGTATCAGGTCCTCTACCCATTGGCGGGAATGCCAATACATACTCATTGCTCTCAGTCGGAGTTACGGCTCGATCAAGAGCTGTTTTCTAGCGCGGTACGGTCGGATGAGGACCGTATTCGGGCCGCCGACGAATTCGCGCGGCGAGATCGATAGCAGGCACTCGTCAGCCGTGACGCCGATGACGGCGTTTTTGAGAACGGCCTTGGTATTGATGACGAGCGTCAGCTTTCCCGCTTCGTCCGTGAGGACGACATGATGCCACGTGAATGGCGCCAAGGGGTCGGCCGCCTTGTCTTCAAGACGGACGGGATCTTCGTTCGGCTTGTTCGACGGTTGCTCCAGCAGCACTTGGCCGCTTGCGAGTCGCAATCGAACATTGGTAGTCCCCGTCAGCTCGAACGGTCGAGTGGTCAGTTGCCCCGAAGCGCGCGGCGAGATCGACAGATGAGTGGAGTGAGAGACTCTGTCTTCGGGCTTCATGTACGCTTTGTCGAAGTACATGAATTCGAAATCGAGCTTCCCGTTCACCCATTTTGTCGAGGCGCAGCCGCGATCGGCGAGCACCAGACCTCCATCACCGTCGCTTTGGGCGACGGAAACACTGTCGGGTTTTGTGAGAACCCATTCTCTGCCCAGAAATTTCGCTTTGGACGGTTCTTCGGCGACCGCAAGGGTGCCGAAGCAAGCCGCCAACAGGGCAGCACACAAAAAACGATGGACCATGAAACACCTCCGAAAAAAGTTGTATTGGCGGTATGCCAATGAGCGATGTCCGGCCACGATGGCCGAGACTAAAAGTTATTATACAATATAAATTGAATTATAGGAAATAGCGAGATAATGGCTTGTTTGAGGGCCCTCACCCCCTAACCCCCTCCCCCACAAGGGGAGGGGGAACTTTGCTATCTGAGAAAGCAGAGCTTCCTTCTCCTTTTTGGGAGAAGGACAGGAGGATGAGGGAATTATTTCAGCAACTTTTCCACCGTATTCCAGTTTCTAGTCGTCACGGCTTTGCCGAACTCTTTTTCGAGCACGAGCATCACTTTGGTTGTGTCGGTCTTCGGGCTGATCTGGAGCACGCTGCAGATTTCTTCGTTTGTGACGCGCAGGATTCTGTAATCTTTCAGCGGCGATTCGTACGACTTCATTTTGCTCACCGGCTTTGTTTTCAGGAATGTCACATAGAGTCGCGTGTCGTCGTCGACCTTGATGCCCTTGAACGGGGCGGATGTCTGCAGCGTTTTCAACTCCGCTGCGGTGCGGATGAGTACGGGAATCGGAAAACCGAATGTTTTTTCGAGCAGCGTCTCCAATTTTTTCTCGAGATCGGCGCGTTTCATCGCTTCGCCGTCGAATGACACGTTGCCGCTGGCGAGCACCGTCACCACGTTTTTGTATCCCGCTTTTTCCAGCGCCTTTTTAAGGGTCTCCATCGGGACTTTCTTGTTGCCGCCGACGTTGATGCCGCGGAGCAATGCGACGTATCTCGTTGGAGCACTCATAAAACAGGAGAGAAAAAATTAGTGAAATTTTTGGCTCTTTTTCATCATCTCCAAGATCAACGTCATCCGTTTTGCTCTTGTTTCGGCCTTCTTCGCGGTTTGCAGACGCCAGCCGATGGCGTACAGATTCGCCTTGTTCAGCGACCCGAAAAACTTCTCGGCTTTCGCGTTCTTCTTCAGTTCTTTTAAGAAATCCGCGGGAGTGTTCATCGTGCTCGGCGGGTCGTAGGCGTTCGCCCACCGGCCGTCTTTCTTCGCCTTCTCGACTTCGGCAAGTCCCGATGGTCGCATGCGTTTCTCTTTCGTCAGCCGCGCGACATGTTCGATATTGCGCTTCGACCAGATGCTTTTTTTGCCTCGCGGCGTGAAGCGATGCAGCCACGTGTCTTTGTCTCCCGTCTCGGATCGACTGTCGATCCAACCGAAACACAATGCCAGATCGATGGCGTCGGCATGCGAAACACACGGTTTCTTCACATGCTTCTTGAAAAATTTAATTCTGACGTCCTCGGACGCTGCGTGATTCTTTTCCAGCCACGATTCCATCGCTTCACTTGTTGCGAAGAAGACAATCGGAAGTTCCGCTTTGGGCATGCCAAGATCATACCTAGAATGTTTGCGGCGAAGCGAATCGTGGAAAGGCTTAGAAAAGCTTAGAACCAACTCCGAGCGACAATATTACATTCGAGTCATTTTTGAGATCGCTTGCTTGAGAGGCTCAAGACCACTTTTATCGCTGAAAGAAAGAAGAACGAGAGCCCTATAAATATCAAGGAAAACCATCTTTTCTCGCGGCTTCGTCGTATTTTTCATCGGATAGCGCTGGAGAAACGCTTCCTGTAAGTCAGGCGGAAATGTGCGGCAGAATTTATGAATATCCTTATCAGCATCCGAAATGGATGCATGTTCCCAATCAATAATTCCAACTGACCCATCAGCAGCATCGAAAAGTACATTTCCGGCACCAAGGTCTCCATGAACAAATTCAGGTCGATAGCTCATGAAATCAGGATTGCGCAGAGCACGTTCTGCATACGGACGAAGAGCGCCATATTCTTCTCGATTCAGAAGCGGCTGGATTTCTTTTGCGAGGAAGTCATCACCAAAGTAGTACTCATACTTTCCAAGAAGATCTTCTTCATTCACACCGTGCTGCTTCGCCTTTTCGAGTGGCACTGAATGAACTCTACTCAGAGTGTCGGCCATGGTCTTTACAAGAGATTCACGAGCCGCTGGCTGCAGGTCAGCGACAATTTTGTCGAGTGGTTGACCGGGTAACGCCGGACATCCGATGAATACAGGTGTTGTATTTGAAGAATATGTAATGTGGGGAAATTTCCCCGGAGTCGTTGCAGCTATTTCAGAAAGCAAGGGCTGGAGATGGGTCAGTTTCTTTACAGTATCGGGAGCATTCTTCGTTTTGAGTAATAGAAAAATATGATCAGGCTTTCCTGCAATGCGCACTCTAAAAGGTTTGCTATTCCAGCCTTCTTCGTCCCCAAGCAGCTCGGCATGTTCGATGATTGTGCCTGCGGGCAGCAGGGGGCCGATGGTCGATTGAAATTCTTTTGTAGCACTGCCGAAAAGCTCATTTTCTTTCATCCGCTGATCATCTGCAATCTGAGCGACAGACGCGTCGGGCATAACGTCTTTCCCTTGCTCTGGGAGTGGAATAGATGAGTCTTCCGGTGCAATATTTTGGTTTTCCTGCATCTAGATATCATACCATATTTCTCTTTAAAACTGAATGGTGGTCCCGGCGGGAGTCGAACCTGCATCTACCCCTTAGGAGAGGGTCGTTCTATCCATTGAACTACAGGACCACGGCGAAATAGTAACACGCATACGCGGTTCCTCCGCGGCGTTTATCCGAGAACGACGACTTGCCTCGTGTCCTGCGGGAGGCTGCCGGGCTTCACCTTGAACTCGGCGACTGGCTGCACGGAGGCCGAGCCGCACGCTTTGGCCGTGCCTGCGAGGTCGCCGTCTTTTGTTTTGAACAGGATGATCACGCGCGGATCGATGGCTTCCACGAGGGCGAGGACTTTTTTCGGGTTGTCCGCGGCCACGACGAGGACGTCCACTTCGCCGACGTGCTGGATGTCCGCGTCCGTCCAATCGAGAATCGGTCCGTCGATGAAGGCGACGCGCACGTTTTCCATGTGGCACACGTAGCTGATCTGGCGTCCGCCTTCCTGTCCGATGCCGCGCACCAAAATGCCGGAGAAATCGTATTCACCGGGCCAACTCACCACTTTTTTGTTGGTCAATTCCTCCTCCGGGTGGCTCAAGAACGTCCACGTGTCTTTCGTCACTTTGTCCGGAAACACGTCGAATGAGGTGGACGAAGCGGAGACGGAACAAGCGGCGCCGGACTTGGGAGAAAACGTGATCATGCCGCGAGAGTATAGGGAATCCGAGTGGGAGAAGAAAGAGAGCCGTGAAGCGGTTAGCGGATAGCGGTTAGCGCTCAGCGGGTAGCAGAAAACCCAGTCGCTATCTCCTAGCTTCCATCCGCTCGATCAGGCCTCTTCCCTCTCGATAGTCGCGCCCAAAGATTTCAATTTCTCTTCCAGACGGTCATAGCCGCGTTCGATGTAGCGGACGTCCGTGACGACCGTTTCTCCTTCGGCGCAAAGTCCTGCGAGCACCATGGCGGCGCCGGCGCGGATATCGTTGCTGGCGACTTGTCTGCCGCGGAGTTTGGTCGATCCGATGACGAGCGCCTGATGCGAGTTTAAAATTTCGATTTTGGCGTCCATGCGTTCGAGTTCGTACAAATAGGCCATGCGACCTTCGAAGAGCACTTCGAAGATCCGACTGACGCCTTCGGCCTGCGTGAGCAGCACGCCGAACGGCGCTTGCAAATCGGTCGGGAAGCCCGGGAAGATGTTCGTCTGGATCTTCGTGGCGATGAGTTTCGATGTTTCTCCGTCAGCCGTCATATCACCGTTTTTGGCCACCGTCACGACCGCACCCGCGCGACGCAGCGCACCAAGGAACGACGTGAGATGCGACGGGTCGGCGTCATGCACGGTCACTTTTCCTTTCGTCAGAATGCCTGCGAGCAGGAACACGCCCGCTTCCAAATAGTCGGACGTCACTTTATGCATCGCACCTTTGAGCAGCGTCTTGCCGCCGTGGATCGTCAGCCTGTGTGAACCGATGCCGTCGACGTTTGCACCGCGCTCTGCGATGAAACGGCACACGTCCTGCACGTGCGGTTCGCCCGCCGCGAGCTCGATCGTCGTCACGCCTTCCGTGATCGCGGCCGCGAGCGCGACGATTTCGGTCGCCGTCACGGAGAATTCTGAGAGCACGACATGACTCGCTTTCAACTTTCCCTTTAGGTGCAATTTGTTGTCCGTGCTCAAATCTTTCGCACCCATTTGCGTGAGCGCATCGACGTGGGCGCTGACGGGCCTTTTGCCCAGCACGCAGCCTCCGGGGTAGCTCATCTCCACTTCGCCGAAGCGCGCGAGCAGAGGCCCGAGAAGCACGATCGATCCGCGCAGCTTCGAGACCAAATCATGCGGGATCGGTTTATTGACAATAGAATCCGTATTCACGGTCACCGTCTGTTCGTCGATCTTCACCGTCGCTCCCAAAAATTCCAAAATCGCGAGCATCGTGACGGTGTCTCGCAGTCGAGGAACATTGTGGAACACCGAATCGCCCGAGCAGAGCACGGATCCCGCGAGGAGCGGCAACGCCGCATTTTTCGATCCGCCGATCGACACCGATCCTTTCAATGGAATGCCGCCTTGGATTCGATATTGAACGTTCATATTGAGAGGGTCGGAATGCAGATGTTGAACAACGTCGTTCGCGTTTGCCGAGGCTTGCGCAAGCGTCTGATTTTCACCGCTTTTCACCGCCGAAGACGCGTGATCGGCACGCTGGAGTCTGGTCATGGACGCATCATACGCTGACACAGAGTGCAGGACAATCAATGGCTTCGTTCGTGGCTTTTTTATGCGGTTTTCTTTCGACTGATCCACCCGTCGACCAGCAAGAGCGCGACGCCGATCGTGATGCAGGAATCGGCGACATTGAAGACGGGGAATGTCCCGACGGCGATGAAGTCCGTCACCGTGCCGTCGAGGAATCGATCGATCAGATTCGCGATCGCTCCACCGAAGATGATGCCGTAGGCGACGGACGAGAGGCGCGTGAGTTTGGATGTGATCGCGAGCATGAAGACGGCCGCAAGCGCGCCGAGGATCACGATTTCTTGCCACGGAGAGGGAATGTGAATGCCGAAGGCGATGCCCGCATTTTTCGAAAGGGAAAAACGAACGAACGAACCGAGGATCGGCACCGAAGACGTGAGCCACGCACTCGCCGCGAAATCGATCGCGAGAGAGAGTGCGCACGAAGTCAGGGCGACAGAGATCAGAATCATCATCACACTCAGTCTAGGTGAGGTTTCAGACCCTTCCAATGAAGACTCTTCTCACCGCGCGGACGGGGGTATGATACGTGCCTCATGTTCAAGCGTGCAGATTTTCTTCTCCTCGGCATTGCGCTGGGTCTCAGCCTTTTCGGACTCGCGATGATCGCGAGCGTCAGCGTGTATCAGAGCTATCAGCTCACGCAGAGATTCGTGGATGCGGGCACATGGCTGGCTCCGTCGAATTCTTTTTATTTGTGGCGCAGCTTTCTTCATATGTTGTTCGCGCTCGGAGCGCTCGCGGCAGCCATGCTCATTCCGTATCACTTTTGGGAGAAACATGCGCGCACGCTCTTTCTCGTGAACATGGCGCTCCTCATTTCACTGTTCATCCCCGGCCTCGGCAACGGATACGGAACGGCTCAAAGCTGGCTCCAGTTCTCGATTTTCTCGGTTCAGCCGTCGGAATTTCTGAAACTTTCACTCGTGTTCTATCTCGCCGTGTGGTTGCAGAAAAAAGAATCGCTCATCGGCACGTTTCAAGAGGGATTCGTTCCGTTCGTCGTGCTCCTGTGTCTCTCGACGTTTCTCGTCGCGGTGCAGCCCGATCTCGGAGGGTTCCTCGTGTTCACGTCGATCGCGACGACGATGTTTTTCGTCGCGGGCGGCAATCTCTTTCATTTGCTGCTCGGCGCCGCGTCGGCGGGTCTGCTCGGTTTGCCCGTGATCTTGAACAAGGAATACATCCGCAATCGTTTCACGGTGTTCATTCACATTTTGATGAAGCCCGATGACCAGACCTATCGCGAGGGGATCGGTTTTCAGGTGTATCAAGCCCTCATCGCCATCGGTTCGGGCGGACTCTTCGGCGTCGGCTACGGGAAATCGATTCAAAAATTCGGCTACTTGCCCGAAGTGCAATCCGACACGATCTTCGCGGCGATGGCCGAGGAGCTCGGCTTTCTTCGCCTTCTGATCGTTCTCGGACTTTACGCGATTCTGATTTATCGAGGCTATCGCATCGCGCGTCACGCGCCCGACAGATTCGGCCTTCTGGTCGCCACGGGCATCACCACCGGCATCGCGTTTCAGACGCTGCTGAATATTTGCGTGAATTTATCACTCTTTCCGATCACCGGACTCACGTTGCCGTTCATCAGTTACGGCGGTTCATCGCTGCTGACCACGCTTGCGGGCATCGGCATTCTTTTGAATATTTCGATGCACTCGACGCAGGAAGACGTCTCGATTCGTCGTCGCACGCGAGAATCGCATCTTGGCTCTCTGAAGCGCTTCATCCACAGTTGATCCATGACTCCGAAGACCATTCTTTTCGTCGGCGGGGGCAGTCTGGGGCACGTGGCTCCGTGCGTCGCAGTGGCTTCGGTCGTTGGCACGAGGGCGCCGGTCCGCACGGTTTTCGTCTGCGCCGATCGCGAAGAAGAGACGGCGTTTCTCGCGCATGCGAAGGTTCCGTTTCACACGCTTCGTGCGCCGAAATTTCCGCGCATGATGTCCTTCGCCGCGCTCGCGTTTCCATTCACATTTTTCATCGCGTTCTGGCAGGCGAAAAAAATCATTGAAACCGAATCCCCCGACCTCGTGTTCTCGAAAGGCGGGTACGTCAGCGTGCCGGTGTGTCTCGTGGCGAAGTGGAAAAACATTCCCATCGTGTTGCATGAATCCGACAGCGTCATGGGCATGAGCACGCTTCTCATCGCGAAGTGGGCGCGGACGATCTGCACGGGATTCAAGGATATCGCGGTGCCGTCGTCGATCGCTTCCAAAGTCGTGCACACGGGCAATCCCGTTCGAGCCGTCGTCGCGCACGGCTCGGAATCCGCAGGACAGCGCATCACAGGATTTTCCGGTCGTCGTCCGGTCGTGATGATCATCGGTGGCAGTCAGGGGTCGCTCGCGATCAATCAGGCTGTCGAGAAGTCTCTCGGCGCTCTCATTGATCTGGCTGACATCATTCACCTCACGGGAAAAGGAAAAGAAATCCCCGTCAGTCATGCGAGATATTTCGCTCGCCCGACGGTGATCGAAGAATTGCCGCATCTGTATGCGCTTTCCGATCTCATCATTTCCCGTTCGGGAGCCGGCGTGTTGTCCGAATTGGCGATGCTCCGAAAACCAGTGATCACGATTCCGCTCGAAGGTGTCGCGCACGATCATCAGGTGAAGAATGCCGAGGCGCTGGTTGCATTGAACGCGGTCGTGCTCCTTGAGCAAGAAGAACTGCAGACGCTCGCGGAGTGCGTTCGCGAACTGCTCTCGGATGACGCGAAACGAACATCGCTCGGTTTGTCTCTTGCCGCAGCCTTCCCCGTTGATGCGTCTGAGAGAATCGCCGCCATCCTCCTTGCACCCGCTTCCGACTCGAGCATACAATCCTGACCCGCTCTTCCCCTTCATTTTTATGCGAAAGACAGTTTCTTCAATCGCCGCCGTTCTCACCGCAGCTTCTTTGTCCGCATGCGGCTCGGCGCCTACGCCCGTTGACACGACTCCTCCTCCAGTTTCTTCCTCCTCCATTCCCATGGCCATGCACTCATCCGTCTCCGCTCCGGCGTGGGATGGCAAGCTTCTGAAAGGCAAGCAGATCGTTGTTCTCAAAACCAGCAAGGGTGACATCACGCTCGAGCTCAACGCCGATGCCGCGCCGAAGACCGTCACGAATTTCGTGACACTCGCGCAGTCCGGTTATTACGACAATCTGACGTTCCACCGTGTCATCCCAGGATTCATGATTCAGGGCGGCGATCCGACCGGCAACGGCACGGGCGGCAAGAGCATTTACGGCGAGATGTTCGAGGATGAGATCAAGGCTGATTCCGCTCTCTACAAGACGGGATACAAAGCCGGTGTCATCGCGATGGCGAACCGCGGAGCGAACACGAACGGCAGTCAATTCTTCATCATGGACAAGGATTATCCGCTCCCGCCGAATTATGTGATTTTCGGACACGCAACGTCAGGACTGGATGTCGTGCACGCCATCGCGGCGGTTGATCGCGATTCGAGCAATGACATGCCGACGACGCCTGTGACATTCACGATGAAAGTGCAGAAATAAGGCATCTTCCGCCGTTTGTTGAAGCGACTTCTGCTACGATTCGGCAGAAGTCGTTTTCGTATGCGCACTCGTTTCGCCCCCTCTCCCACAGGCTTTCTCCACGTCGGCGCTTTGCGTACGGCGCTTTTCGCGTGGCTCGTGGCCAAGAAAACCGGTTCCGCGTTCACGCTCCGCATCGAGGATACGGATCAGGCGCGCGAGGTTGCGGGCGCGACTGAGAACATCATCCGTACACTCACCTTGGCCGGTATTCCGCCCGACGAAGGCGTGATGCTCGATGCGAACGGCGAGTTGATGGAGAAGGGCGCGTACGGTCCGTATCACCAGTCGAAACGTTTGGATGTGTACAAGAAACATCTCGATCAGTTGCTCGCGTCGGGCCATGCGTATCATTGTTTTTGCACGAGCGAACGACTCGACGTGATGCGCAAAAAACAGCAGGAACTTCGTCAAGCGCCGATGTACGATCGCATGTGTGTCGACTTGCCGAAAGAGGAAGTGCGTCGTCGCATCGCGGCGGGCGAGAAGCACGTGATCCGCATGAAAGTGCCTCATGAAGAAACGATCGCGTATGACGATGAGATTTACGGTGCGCTCAGTTTCAAAGGATATACGGTGGACGATCAAGTGCTCCTGAAATCCGACGGATTTCCGACGTATCATCTCGCGCATGTCGTCGACGATCATCTGATGAAGACCGACATGGTCATCAGGGGCGAAGAGTGGTTGTCGTCGCTTCCGAAACATTTGCTCCTCTTCAAATTTTTCGGCTGGACGGAGCCGAAATACGCGCATGTGCCGCTTCTGCTGAACAAGGATCGCACGAAGCTCAGCAAGCGTCAGAATGACGTCGCGGCCGAAGATTATTTCACGAAGGGCTACTTGCCCGAGGCGCTCATCAACTTTTTGGCGCTTCTTGGATGGAATCCCGGCACGACGCAGGAACTTTTTTCCGTGCCCGAGCTCATCGAGGCGTTCAGCTTGGATCACGTGCACAAATCCGGTGCAGTGTTCGATCTCGAGAAGCTCGATTGGCTTCAGGGCCAGTGGATGCGTCGCATTCCCGTTGAGAATTTCGTCAGTCGCATCAAAGATCTCGTGGTGGAGAAATTTCCCGCTGCGGCGAAAGATCTGGATTTTGCGAAGCGCGCGGCATTGATCCAAGAGCGCATCACGTTTTTTCCGGAGGCGCCGGAGATGCTCGGGTATTTCTATGAAACACCGAAGCCGACGATCGAGCTGATCGCGAGTCCGAAACAAAAAATCGCGGCCGAGGATGTGCCGAAAATTCTCTCTCTTCTTTCGGAGAAACTTTCATCGATCGCGGGAAAAGAGTGGTCGTACGAAACGATCGTCGCTGTGTTGGAGCCTGCGATCGTGGCTTCAGGATTCAAGAAAGGACAGATGCTCTGGCCGCTTAGGGCAGCGCTTACGGGTCGCGAATATTCCCCCGGCGCGTACGAGGTGGCGGCGCTCCTCGGCAAAGAGGAGACGCTGAAGCGACTGAAAGCGGTTGCGTAGCCCGATCTCTGGTACACTCCTCTCCATATGGATGAAGTCGAAGTCGAGATCAATAACAGCGGCGGGAAGGCGATCATTGAGGGTAAGACATCGATCCCCTTCAAGACCTTCGTGAGTTTGGTGCTCCAGCGCAAGGTGCAGGCCATCTTCAAGAAGTGTCAGGACGAACCCGTGATCGTGAGCAGCGAACTGTTGACGTCTCTTGCCAGTGCTCCGAACGACCGTCAGGAAGACAAAGGAAAACTCGTGATCGTCACGATCGGCGTCGGTATTTTGCTCGGCGCATTTTTCACGATCGCGCTCTTCGCGATCCTTATTTTGTTTGGCATTCATCCCGAGCTCAAGGATCTCGGCATCGCACTCGGATCGTTGGCCTTCGTCGGCGTCGTGCTCGTGATTCTTCAGAGCACGCAGAAGAAGAGCGGATTCAAAGAGAAGTTGTACGAATCGATGGAGAAGGTCACTGACCTGATCGCGAGATAGATGGAGGTCCGCGAGTCCTTCGCCTTGCGGCCCAAGACCACGATGCGCATCGGTGGCACGGCTCGGTATTTCGCCGATCTTCTGAGTCGGGCAGACATCGAAGAGAGCATCGCGTTCGCTCGCAAATGCAAAGTGCCGCTCTTGCCGCTTGGCAGCGGTTCCAACACGATTTTCGACGATGCGGAAATCCAAGCGCTCGTCGTGCAGATCAAGCACGAAGCCGTGAAGATCGACGGAGTGCGCGTCACGGTCGGCGCGGGAAAAAATCTTGCGATGTTGATCAACGAACTCGCGGAACAGGGATTGGATTTGTCGGCTCTCACGGGCATCCCCGGCACGATCGGAGGCGCGATCGTCGGCAATGCGGGGCAGGGTCACAGCGGGATCTGGATCGATTCGTTCGTCGAGTCCGTCACGGCGTACGTCGAAGACGAGTGGAGGACGTTTTCGAAAGCAGAGTGCGGTTTCGCGTATCGCGAAAGTTTGTTCAAGCATTCCATCGGACCGATCGTGATTTTCGAAGTCGTGCTGACGATTCCTTTCGGCGACGCGAAGACGATCAAGAACACCGTTCAAACGTTGCTGCAGAAACGCATCGAGGCGCAGCCGCATTTGAAGACCGCGGGATCTTGTTTCAAGTCCGTCGGGAACACGCCCGCGTGGAAATTGATCGACGCCGCGGGACTCCGAGGACTCAAAATCGGCGACGTGGAGATCTCGCCGAAGCATGCGAATTTCCTCATGAATATCGGCGAAGGGACGTTTTTGAATGCCGTACAAGTCGTCGAACATGTCAGAGCCAAGGTTCCTGAAAAATTGGATGTCGAAATGCGCTTCATTCAATTCGATGGAACTGCGAAGTTTTGAGGTCTAGCATCAGCTCATGCATGAGTCTCCCGAGGCTTCGGAAACTTCGCGCATCGAGCATTCTCCGGCCCAGAACGGCGCGGAAGATTGGAAAGACTGGTCAGCACTTCCTCAGCTAGATCCGAGGCATCTTCGGAAGTTTTACGAGTGGAAACTGAAGCGACAAACAATCGAAGAACCCCCGTCTCGAATGGGCGGGGGTTGATCGTTTGAAGTGCGGAGAGTGGCCTAGAACGGCAAGTCTTCCGCTTTGATCTCGGATTCATATTTGATCTCGGGCATCGAAGCTGCGCCGACTGAGGCACCGACGGGTGCGGCGGACGAACGCGGCATGCTTGAGCCTTCGGATGACATCGCGCTCATGGCCTCAACGCTGCGTTGGCCGAGGAGCGTGACTTGATCCGCGATGATCTCGGTCGTCGCGCGCTTGGAGCCTTCTTTCGTCTCCCACGTGCGCGTTTGGACGCGACCGGCGACGAAGACGCGCTGACCTTTTTTCACGGATTGCTGGACGGCTTTCGCGAGGTCGCCCCAGATGACGACGTTGTGGAACTCGGCGCGCTCTTTCATTTCGCCGGAGGCTTTGTCTTTCCACTTTTCATTCGTGGCGACTCCGATCGTGAGCACGCTCTGACCGCCGGTCGTCGTGCGCATCTCGGGTTCGCGCGTCACGTTGCCGATGACTTCGGCGCGGTTCAGATAATTGAGCAACGGCGCGGCGCTTGCGGGAGCCTCGGATTGGCCGTCTTTCGGATCGAGCATGATGAGATCCATCGCAACGATTTTCGTCTTGCTGCGCTTTTCTTTCGTTTTCTCGTCATCCCAGCTGTCCGTCTGGAGACGACCGGAGACGAAGAGCTGCGAGCCCGCACGGACATATTGTCCGGCGACATCGGCCATGCTGCCCCAGACCGTGACGGTGTGGAAACTTTTGCCTTGGATGGCGTCTCCTTTCGTCGAGAGGAAGGAATACGGAACGACGATATTCAAATCGGTCACGCTGGCGCCGCCGGGCGTTTGGCGGAGAGTGACGGGTTGTGTCTGGTAGCCGATGATTTCTACTCTGTTGAGTGAGAACATCACTGAGTGGGGAATGGAAGTAAAGGAGGCTGTTGGGCCGTGTTCGGGAATCCGAACGTGAACGAACGTACACCCTTGGATTTTCATGCACAATCGAAACCGATTGATGAAAAATATTTTTAGTTTTTGATAGTACTTTTTTGGAGTCGCGCGCGTAGGTCTCTGCGGAAAAGTGCAGTACACTCTGATGTGATTTTGCCGCCGCATTTCCTTCGTTTCGGTTCTCCGATGTTCCAGCGTTGCATTCTTCTTTCTTTGGCGCTCGCCTCGCTGACACTTGCGTGGCCCGCCGATGCGACTTTTTTCGAGCCGAAGATGGGTGATCCGCAGACGTACAAAGACATTCAGGACGGCACGCAGGAAGTGAGAGACAACATCGCGTCGGTGTCGTGCGGCGGATGGTCGGTCACGGGCGGCAAAGCGAACGGCGTTTCCGTTACGGGCGACATTCCGATCCCCGATCTCGGACATGATTTGCCCGGTCGCACGAACAGCAATCCGTTGTTCGATCCTCCGAACGGCGTCGGGCAGCGCAGCAATTTCGAATTTCCCGACACCACGTTCGGGTACAAATCTTCGTGCGACATTCTTCTCGACAAAATGTACGACCCCGATCTGGCCAAACTGAAACCGCCGAAAGATATCATTCTGAAAGTCGACGGCGACGATCCGGGCTCCGCCGTTTCCGTGGAGATCAAAGACGGCGCGGGCTTCATCGACGTGAATCCGAAACATTGGTGCGTGCGTTACGACAAAGCCGTGCCCGTGTGGTGCAAGAAGCTCTACGAAGAAGCGTGGCCTGCCCTCGCCGCCGCCGCTCATTCCCTCCTCGGTCGCAATACGTTTTGCCCCGATCCTCCCGCGGACGCGCTCTGGGCGCCGACGTACGTCGACAAACATTTTTGCATGGATCGTGCTCCGGCGATCTCGGACACGAACGTGTGCATCGGTCAAGAATGCCGCACGACGTGGCTTCCGGAATTCGAAAACTATATCGCCGACTGCGCGTGGCAAGCCGCTTTCGACGCCGACGGGAATTACATCGGTCAGGTGCCCGTTGATAATCCCGCAACGACTCCGAATGGCGTGATCGGCGGGTATGAGTTCGGACAATCAAGTTCGTACTATCGGCACTATGCCGGCGGATACATGGAACCGGGAGTGCATGTGAACGCTCCGGGCGGCGGCGGCACGTGGAACATCCGCGCCGAGTGTTACGAATATTACAAAGAGGACGATCCGAGAGATTTCATCACGTCCAATGAAGGCGGCGGCAAAGACAACGACGAGCAGTGCGAGTTCGTCATCCATGATCCGTACAGCGAGCAAAATCCGAAGTCGCCCGAGTGGGATCCCGGAGATCATCAGCAAAAGGAAAACGTCCCCGTTCCGCCCGCGACCGATCCTGCGCGCGATCCGAGGTCGGCGCCCGATCCGTGGGTCGTCGATGACAGCACAAACCTGTCGGTCATCGACGTGAAGAAACTCCAAGATCTTCAGAAAGCATTCGATGACCCCGCTGACATCACGGGTGTCGTCGGCGCCATCATTCCGATCAAACTGCGTGCGACGCAGATCACGACGACCGATCACGCCCGCACGGATATTTTCGACGATACCGATCATCGCGGTCTCGGGGATTTCTGGGAGAGACAGGAGAAACTTCTGCAGAAGATGGTTGTGAATCCGACGACGCGTCTTCTGATGCCCGCGCGGTTCCTCGTGGGACTCAACGAAGACAATCCGCTCTTCCAATATGTGAGAGGCATGGTCTCCAAATCGAACGGCACGGTGGAGTTGACCCTGCGCGCAGGGCCAGAAGATCTCGGCAATGCGTTGCAATCTCTCATGAAAACATACGTCATGCCGATTCGCGAAGTTCGCATCCCGATTCTGTTGCCCTTGATGTCCGACGAAGAGATCAACGCGCGTATTTTCGATTGGCAACAATGGAAGCAACTCGAGGACAAAGATGCCGCCATTCAGGGTCGCGCGTCATTTTCCGGAGACGCGGATCCGCTCATCGCGAAGTTGCAGAACTACAAAGCCAACATTCAGCAACAGCGCGCCCTCAGGAACGCCGTCGATCGTGAACTGACGAGACTCTATGATCCCGTCCGCCAATTCGAACGGTTTATCGCCGACTGGTATCAGAGCAACACGTCCCTTCTGCAACAGGCGGCCGTGCAGGCCAAGCAGGGCCAGCAGCTGAAGCGGATCTGGCGTCATGTGCAAAACTCGATGCTCGAGGCGGATGCGTGTCAGCTGCAATGGTGCTCGAACATGCGGTACTCGCCTCCGATTTATTCGTTGCTCGACAACTGGTGGGCGGCCGAGGGACAGCCGCTGCATGCGAGTCGCGATCAAGGTTTCCAGCCAGACAGTCTGGAGTCCGTGCCATTCACTCCGGCGATCGATCAAATGTATGATTTTTCTTTCATCGATTTTCCGGCGACGGAATTGCTCATCCCTGTGCTCGCGCCGATTCAGGTGAAAGTGAAGCTGCCGATCCCTCCGATGATCGGTTCCAAGCCGCAGGATCCGACGGATTTTCCGGACTTGCCGAATTTGCCCGATGCGTCGGTCTTTGACGCGTTTCCGATGCCGACCGTGCATGTGCCCGCGCAGGAATTGTTGCAGCTTCCGCCGGCGCAAGATTTGTCTGCAGCCAAAGATATTCTTCGCAAATTTCGCAAGATCGTCGACGGCAAGTCCGTGAACGATCAAATCGATGAGGAAAATGCGGAAGAGGCCAACGGCGGCATTCCGTACGATGAAGGCATGAATCCCACGATGGACCGGCACACGATGGTCGGTGCGTATTGTCGCTTCATTCCGAGCATCATGATTCCGCCGGATCCTGAGGAAAAGCACGGCAATCCCGCCAAGATTTTGCACGTGGAGAACGATCTCCGCGAACGCGCGGCGCGTCTTTTCTCACGCTGGCTCCCCGAGCGATTCGAAGATTACGCGGGTCGCATGGCGCGACTGAACAGGGATTTCCCCGCACCCGCGAAGCCCCCGTGCAAAGAAGACATCATTTGCATGTTCCTGCCGGCCGAGAAGACGACGACGGTGAAATGGCAGATGTTCTTTCTGGACAATGCCACGGATTTCAATTCTTTCGGGGACAACCTCAGGAACCTGACTCTTCCGCTCAATGAGATCGACAATCCGTACGGCACCGCGACGATCAAAGTTTTGAAACGATTGTTCCCCAACATCGATTTTCCGATCACCGTCAATCTGAGTCCTTCCTCCCCCGCATGAAGTCATTGCAAGCGCGCATCGGCCTGATCGTCGCCGGAAGCATCTGCGTTTCTGCTGTGCTGACGGGTTCGGGCAGCGCGCAGGTCACCGCGACCAAAGAGGGTTGTCGTGCGCGCATCGTCGATGAGCTCAGCGCCGCGCAGCTTGAGTATCGCGCTCACGTTTTCGGTTCGCGCAAAGACCGTGACAACACATTCACGGTGCTGACCGGCGGGGAGACGAATGCTCAGTATCGCGGCATTTTCGAAACCCAAGGGAGACTGACGTCGGAATTGGTCTGGCCGCTCGTCGAGAGCTATCGCGTTCTCCGATGCAGAAGCACGGCCGTGTGCGAAGCGGCGAAACAATCGTTCGGCGTGACGAATCAAATGCTGAACGTTCGGCCCATCGGTTGTGAGCGTCAGCAGATTCAAAGTTATGACGAATGCAGCTTCATCAGTTCCGCCGGCACCGCGCCGCAGTCCGATCTTGCGGGCGTGCAGCAAGAATGCGGGGTTCTCGTCGGAGAATCGTTGAAGGCCGAGAGGTCGGTGTTGAGATTGGCCGTGAGTTACGACAGCGGATATCGCGCGGCTTTGCAGCTTGGCGGGATGATCGATTGGATGCAGGAAGATCTTCCGAGCAAGGCGCTCAAACCGGTGCGTGACATGATCAATCTTCTTGGCAAACTCCACGAAATTCCCTGTTTCATAGGCGAGTGTGACAGCCCCGATACTTCCGGTCTCTGATCCATGAACATTCGTTCCCTCCTCGTCGGCTTCAGAACAACGCTTCCTCTTCGAGTGAAGAAGCACGGCACGATCATCGCGGTTCTCACGCTTCTTCTGATCGTCGGTGTTTCGTCGAATGTGATCGTGAAGATGCAGCCGGCCCACGGTCAGATCCCCGGAGCCGGAGGGAGTTCCAGCAGTGCGGACGAGAATTTGCGCGCGTGCAGCTCCGTCGGGACGATTTTTGAAAACGTGTACAACCTGACGGATGTCATGGCGCTCTTCAAACAACGGGCGTCCGGAGTCGTCAAAGAACGCGAAGATTTTCTCATGACGCCCTCGAAGTGGCAGTGTTTGCCGGGTCAAACGGGCAGCGCCGATCCGCCGATGCCGCAGCTTCAGCAGCTTGCGGCGAATATGCCCGGTTGGTATTTCCGCTACGGGACGCCCGGAAACATGACGACGATTTTCAAGCCGGTGTCCTTCACCGCGTTTTCTTCGGTCCTCGGCGAATTTGAACGGGAGTACGAGTGCAAACTCTCGGAGTTTCAAGTCAGCGCTTTCGCGGACGTTGCGATCAACAATGATTTGAAAACCGGCGAGCAACCGCCGAATCAATTTTGTTGCGATGTCTCCACCAATACATGCGTCCTCGCGACGGATCCGACGTATTGCTCGAGCCCTCCGACGGACGACGCCCAATGCAACTTGGCGTGCGATCTCGGTCCGACGATGTATGACTTCGGCACTCGCCCCCTTCCGTATGTGCAGCTGCAGCTTGTGGAGCGCCAGCGTGCCCGGGTCGCCGTGGAACGAACGATCTTGGCGATGCGTTCGTTTGAGATCAACTACGCCTACGCCAAGCAACTCACGTGTTTCCAGCGCGCGTCCCTCGACCTGAAGAACGAACTCGGGTTGCTCGCCGACACCACCAGTTGCATGCCGAGAATTTGGGACGCAGTGACTTCGCTTCACGACCGCAAAGGCCAATGAAATACGCGCGCATCCTCGCATCGGCATCATTGATTCTCCTGTTGCCCCAAGCAGTCGGAGCCCAGTCGATGTTCGACATCTTCTTCGATGATGCGAAGCGGACCAAAATCAACGTGTATCCTAGCCAGAAGGTCAAAAAGTTCATCGTGGATGAAATGCAAGACTGGGAAGGAAACGGCATTCAATTGGTCTCCGGCGATATCAACGCTGCGGTGGACAACAAAACGGCGACGGACAACAATGACGGATTGTGTCAGAACAAAGTCGACGCGTCGGGCAACGATCTTGAGCTGTCGCAGGAGAAATGCGCGGATCTCAGAGACGCCATTCTTTCTCTCGTGAAAGACGAAGAACAGGCGGATGCGCTGGGCGATGATCTTATCGCCGCGGCCAACGGATCCGAGCTCGCCACCGCCGATGAGCCCCATCGTCCCGTGAAGATGGGCACGCTCAGTTTGCTGATCAAACGTGTGTGGTCCGGCACCGGCGTCAGCATCATTCCGTGGGACGGCACCGCGGACAGTGAGGTGTCGACTCTCGAGGGAGCATTGAACGGACTGAGCCCCGACGAGCTGGAGGAGGCGGTGCTTCGCTACCATCACGGCTATTTCCGGGACCAACGCGAAGCGGATCCGAGATTCTCGGGAATCGCGAACTCCGTGGGGAATGCGCTTTCGCAAATCGCGAGCAAACTTTCCATCAACGGCGAACCGAAAGACACGGGCGAATTCGCCACGCCGAAATTGCAAGTGAAGAACGTGGCTCTGTGGGCGAGAAAGGATGATCTCGGCATCCAGTGGGTGTATCCCGAGCACAGTCTGCGACTGAAGGTGAAAAGGGCGGATCAGTATCCGTCGCTGTTTCAGGGCGCGGGCAGCGGCATGCTCGCATACCCCTTCGAATTTGAAGGCACGACGGCACCGACCGATGCGGGCCTGAAGTCGCCGCTGTGCAGTCGCACGACCGGTGTCCACGGTTATCTCTGTCATCCCGTGTCGCTGACGACTCCCGAGTGCAACAATGACGCGCCTGACACCATCAATCTTGTTCTGTGTTCCAAAAAAACGAAGCAGACGGTCGCGGGTCCGGACGCGTGTTCCGATTTCAAAGACCTCTTCCTCGACGACGGTCAGCCGATCCTCGATCCCAATGATTCGGCGCGCATCAATCCGAATCTGACGCAGGCTGACAAGGCCAAGGTTTGTTCGCCTGACACGAAAATTTTGTATCAGGACGACATCAGCGCCCATGCGTGCTACATCAGTCTCTGCGTCGCTCAGTCGATGAGCGGGCACACGTTGGTGCCGAATCGCAACACGGTCGTCACCAACGAAGCGACATCGCCGTATCTCTCCTGCATTCGCGCCGATCCTCAACTCGGCCTCTACAGTGAGAGCGCGGTGAAATCTCCGTTTCCGCTTCCCGCATACGTCGGAGACAAATTAGTGCAGGATTTCGAACGCGAGTATTGCTTGAAGAACGGCGATGCCGCGAGACCGACACTCGGAGACTGCATCTTCAAGACGGATCAGGTGGCCAATTCTCCGTCCATTGCTCAGGAGAGAGTGATGTACAGGATCGTGACGGAAGCGAGTCAGGTCGCGCAAGATCAGGATGCGTTCTTATCCCTTGCGAGCGCGATCGGTCAGCGAGCGGCGCTCGATCAGACCGTGTTGATGGAGCAGAAATTGTTCGCGTCCGTCGCGCAATTCATCCAGCAGATGGCGGATCTGTTTCTGGAGCTGAAGCGCGCTCCGGTCACGACCGTCGCTTGTCCGTGGACGGGGCCTTTCCATGAACTTGGCAAATAACATGCGTCGTTTTTTCCTCCTCATCGGCCTTCTCCTCATTCCCACCGCGGTGTCGGCCGCCGCGTTGTCTCCGTGGGTCGATCATGTGATTTCCCGCGCTGAGAATGCGAAGAGTTTCGCTCTCGGATTGCCAGTCGGGAGCTGCGAAGATGTCGCAGTGATGCAGGAAATCGAGAATAATCTCAGCCTCGTTCGGTCATCCGTGAATGCCAGCGTCGATCTCGCGCAGGAAGCGCAATTTACGAAGGAACGCACGGTGTGTTTCCAAAGTGATCGACGATTGCTCGAGGATGAGCTGAAGAAAATTTTGGACGCGCTGAACGGCACCGCCGCCTCTTGCAATGCGCAGGCCGCCACCGCGCTCCGCGAGGATTATGCGTTCCTCGCCGACGCCTATCGATCCTTCCTCCGCGGTTCGGCAGATCCGGGATTCAAAGACGACACCCTTTGGTATACGTATCCGTTTGAAAATCAGACTCTCTGGGACAACGGATCCGAGAAAGTCTACGACGAGAATTCGACCGAACCGCTCTGTCCGTACACCACTGATTACGGTCCGCATGCCATCGCCTACATTCCCGCATCAGGAGCGGTGGGAGTGGGCAGTCCGTCTTTTGACATCAAGAGTTACGGTTGTGACAAAGAGACGATCAACGCGCTTCCTTTGGGCATTCCGATCGAGATGTCGGATTTCACGGACTTTCTCGACCATACCGACTCTTTGGCTTCGGATTTATACACGCTGATCAGCCAAACGCTCTTCAACATCAACAGCACGATCGCGATTTTGACGTCGAAGACTCCTCCGACTCCTCCGACGGGCGCGGCTTCGCCCCCTCCTCATGCCGTCGCGAGCGGCTGTCTTCGTCCGCCATCCCCCGAGCTTGGCGGTGGGGGCGATCCTGCCGCGGTCGATCAGATTCTCGACTCGTACCCCGATTATTTCGATGAGAAAAATCTGAGAATCGATCCGGCAACGGGCCAGCCGACGTTCAATCCTCCGCAAGATTTGTTATTGCCGGTCGGGATGCTCTTTCGGCCGACCACTGATTTTTTCCTGTCCATGCCGAATGCACTCATTCTCAGTCGCGCGTTCATCGCGAAGCAGAACGATGCGGGTTTTGATCGACCGTTGCCGAATTGGGCGACGGGCACGAACTACGACGATATGTTTCAGGTCGTGAGTCGCATGGTCGACAGTCCCGACATGTTGCGCTTTATCTCCTCCAACATTCAGGGGGAATCCGGCTTCTATGACGCCGTCGGCCGAGACAGTTACGAGCGCAACGGGGAGGCCGCAAAACCGCTGGAGAAAGCCGTGCAAGCGCTCTCCGATATCACCGAGAATTATTTCCCGAAAAAGTACGTGCCGCAGGTCACGTATTTGCTTCTTCGTTCGTGCGTCGACGCCCATTGCCAGAAGACGCTCGACACCGTTGCGCGTCGCATTTTGAATCCGTTCTGCCACCCCTATGTTTCCGGCAAATACACGGATCAGAAACTGGCGGACAAATGTTTCTGCAGAAACGGTTTTGAGAACGAGAATTTTTGCATGGGCCAGTCGAACATGGGTTCGCAGCCCGATGCGGAGTTGCAGTGCGGAGAGCCGACATCCTCTTCTTCCTCGGCGGGTCCATAAAAAGCTTCCGATAAGGCTCTGAGGACTCTACGATAGCCGCGTGAAAGCCTCCGACTTCGTTCATCTGCATTGCCACTCCACGTTCTCTCTTCTTGAGGCCGTGCCGACGCCCGAAGAGATCGTTTTGCGTGCCAAAGAGCTCGGCCAGAACGCCGTCGGAATCGCGGACAAGGGATACACGTACGGCCTGATCGAGTTTTACAAGGCGTGCAAAAGCCACGGTCTCAAAGCGATTCTCGGGCTTGAAACGTACGTCGCAGCCCGCACGCGTTTTGACAAAGAAAGTTCGTCCGACACGCGCAGATATCCGCTGGTGTTGCTTGCCGCGAACGAAGAGGGTTACCAAAATCTTCTCGAACTTGCGACGAAGGCCGCGCTCGAAGGAATGTATTACAAACCTCGCGTCGATGCCGAACTGTTGAAGCAGTACGGCAAGGGTTTGATCGCGCTTTCGGGTCCGATCAGCGGCTCCATTCCGCAGGCGGCGCTCGCCGAGGATTTCGACCGAGTGAAGACCATCACCGAGCAGTATCGATCGTTCTTCGGTTCGGAGAACGTGTATTTCGAACTGAACGAATTGCCGAACGTGCCGGGACAATCCGAGGTCAATCAACAGTTGATTCGCTGCGCGAAAGAATTGAGCGTGCCGCTCGTGGCGACCTGCAACAGTCACTATTGCCGCACCGAAGACGCCGAGGCGCATGACGTCTTGCTCTGCATCCAGAAGAACGCCAACGTCGGCGATACGGGAAGATTTTCGATGATGAGCAGCGACTTTTCAATGCGTCCGTTCGAAGAAATGGAGAAAGCATTCGCGCATGTCCCCGAGGCCCTCGAGAACACGCGCGTCATCGCCGATCGATGCAATCTGAAGATTCCGTTCGGCGATTATAAAATCCCGAGTTTTCCCGTGCGACAAGGTGAAACGGAAGAATCGCTGTTGAACGAGCTCTGCGAAGTCGGCCTGAAGCGGCGTTATGCGCACATCATCGCCAAGGCTCCGGAGCGCGAAAAAGAAATTCGCGATCGTCTCGTGTACGAGCTCGGCGTCATCAAGAACATGGGGTTCTCCGGTTACTTTCTCATCGTCGCCGACTTCATTTCCGAAGCGAAAAAACGCGGCATCACGGTCGGCCCCGGTCGAGGCTCCGCGGCCGGCTCCATCGTGAGTTACGTGCTTGATATCACGACGCTCGATCCGCTGGAACACGGCTTGCTCTTCGAAAGGTTCTTGAATCCGGAACGCATCTCTATGCCCGATATCGACATCGACTTCGCCGATACGCGCAGAGACGAAGTGCTCGAATACGTCCGCGGCAAATACGGCGCGGATCGCGTGATTCAAATTTGCACGTTCGGAACGCTCGCCGCCAGAGCCGCCGTGAAAGACGTCGGCCGCGCGTTCGGCGTCTCGTTCGCCGAGATGAACGCGCTCGCGAAGCTGATCTCCGATCGTCCCGGCACGGAGCTGGCCGAAGCGATGGAAACCGACGAGTTGAAAGACGTCGTCGCGACGAACGAGACGTATCGCAAGATCATCGACGTTGCGCTGAAACTCGAAGGCAAAGCTCGACACGTCTCCGTGCATGCGTGCGGTGTCGTCATCACACCAGAGCCGGCAGTGAAATACACCGCTTTGCAGCGCGCGCCGAAAGACGAAAACACCATTATCACGCAGTACGATGCCAAGCCTTTGGAATCGTTGGGACTCCTGAAAATGGACTTCCTCGGCCTCAAAAACCTCACGATCATCCAGACGGCGCTTTTGATCATCGAGCGCATGCATGACGTGAAGATCGACATCGCCACGATCTCGACCGATGACAAGAAAACATTCGAGCTCCTCGCGCGCGGGGAGACGACGGGCGTCTTTCAGCTCGAGTCCGCGGGCATGCGCAGATACTTGAAGCAGCTGAAGCCGACGGTCGTGGATGACATCACGGCCATGGTGTCTCTGTACCGTCCGGGTCCGATGGACAAAATCCCCGATTACATCAAATGCAAACACGGCGAGAAAGAAGTGACGTACTTGCACCCCGATCTCGAGCCGATCCTGAAGCCGACGTACGGCGTCGGCATTTATCAGGAGCAGATTTTGGAAATGGCCAAAGTCTTCGCGGGATTCTCGCTCGGCGAAGCGGATTTGCTTCGTCGCGCCATCGGCAAGAAGATCAAGAAAGAGCTGGATGCGCAGCGTGAGAAATTCATCAAAGACGCGATGGCTCGCGGGTACACGCAGAAGCTCGTGTCCACGCTGTTCGACGACGTCATCACCCCGTTTGCAGGCTACGGCTTCAACAAATCGCACGGCGCGTGTTACGCGCGCATCGCGTACGAAACCGCGTATTTGAAGGCGCATTACCCGACGGAATTCATGGCCGCGCTGCTCAGCAGCGAGAATGGCGACACGGACCGCATCTCCATCGAAATCGAAGAGGCGCGTGCGATGGGACTCGATGTGCTGCCGCCGGATATCAACGAATCGCTCGCGCACTTCACGGCTCTGCCGAGCGGCAAGATCCGTTTCGGATTGCTCGGGATCAAAGGAGTCGGTGAGAGCTCCATCCGTCAGATTCTCGCGATTCGCGACGGTGAGGACGGCAAAGATCGCATGCCGTTCGCGTCGATCGAAGATCTGGCCACTCGCGTGCCGAGCAAACTTCTGAACAAGAAATTGTTGGAGTCCCTCGCGAAAGCCGGTGCGTTCGATTCGCTCGGAGAACGGGCGATGCTCGTGAGTCAGTACGACAAAGTCGCGGAATTCAGCAAATCCACGGGCGATGCGGGCCTTTCGCAGACGGGGATGTTCGAATCGCTCGGTGCCCAGAGTGACGGCGCGGCGCTGGCATTCGACAGAGTCGAGCCCGCCACCGCGTATCAGAAGCTCCGGTGGGAGAAGGAAACGCTCGGGCTCTACGTTTCCAGTCATCCGCTCGCGGGCCTCAAGAAGTACATCAGCAAGAAAGCCCGTCTCATCGACACGCTGTCGGGCGACGATCTCAATCGCAAAGTGACGGTCGCGGGCATCCTCGAGCAGACCAAGCTCATCCACACGAAAAAGGGCGACACGATGGCGATCGTCACGATCGAAGATCCGACCGGCCGCATGGAGGTCACGTTGTTCCCCCGCACGTATGCGCAGTGCAAGGAAATCCTCGAGAAGCCCGATTCCATTTTCGTGTTCGCAGGGACGCTCGACATGCGCATGGGCGCTCCGCAGTTGAAAGCCGAGGCCGTGAAACGCGTTTCACTTGAGGTGATGGTGCAACATGCGAAGGATGAGAACATGTTCAATGAAGAAGAGGCGAAGCATTGGAGCGCCGCGGGCAGACGCAAAACGGAAGAAGAAACGGTCGAGCTTGGCACGGATGAAGATGTGCTTGCACCCACATCCCCCGTTGAGGTGCTTGTGACGCCCACGGACAGTGTCGCGGGCCCGCTTACCGCGTGGATTCGTGAGGGGATGCCGACGGCAGAACCTCTCAAGAAAGTCGGGCTTTCGGGATACTTGATCCGCGAAGCGGATAGTGGCGAACCGATAGCGGAGAACGCAATGGTAGAGAGAGAAGAGACAGACGTGTCTACCCGCTCACCGCTCACCGCTACACGCTCGATTTCCATCCACACCGTGACGCTCCCAGCCCGTGCGCCGAAACAACTTCTTCTCGATGTGAAATCGATCTTCGAAACGTTCCCGGGAACTGAAAAAGTGCAGCTCCGGATCGGCGAAAAAACGGTGCCTGTCGGCTTGACGATCGCGATGTCACCGCTTCTTGAAAAGCGGTTGGAAGAGGCCCTCAAGCGTCACGCATAGGTCTATGCAGATTCATCGATCGCCATCGGATGCCATGAGAATCGCTCTTGAGGTGATCGAGCGCGGCGGCTCGGTTGTGCATGCCACCGAGACGTGTTACGGCATCACGTGTGATCTTGCGAACAGTGAGGCCGTTGCGCATCTCTTCCGCGTGAAAAATCGCCCCGTCGATCAGCCGGTGAGCGTTCTTTTTTCGTCGCTTGCGCATGCGATGGAGTACGGCGAGTTCAGTGCTGAGGCGCTCAGACTCGCGACCTTGCATTTCCCCGGTCCGCTCACGATCGTGGTGCCCGTGCATTCCGCGGCTCCGCGGCCGATCTTCGTCACGGGTGACGGCAAGACGCCTGCGATGATCGGTGTCCGCATTTCATCGCATCCGACCGCGATCGCGCTGGCGAAAGGAGCGGATACGCCGATCGCCACGACGTCGGCGAATCTTCATGGCAAATCAAACCCTTATTCATTGTCCGACATCGAGCAGCAGTGGCAGTCGCACACGCCGAAGCCGGATTTATTCATTGATGATGGCGTGTTGCCCGAGGTCAGCCCTTCGACCGTCGTGCAGGTCGTCGGCAACGCCGTTCGCGTTCTGCGGCAAGGAGACATCGTCGTGTGACACCCTGAGATTTTCTTGAGCCCGCCGATGCATGCTTTCGAGCACGCCGTTCGTTTTCTGCCGCATTTCCAATTTCAGATTGCCCAGTCTCAAATCGAAATTTTCCCGTGTCAAATCGTCATTTTTTCGGAGCACGGTGTTGATCCCCTTTCCGAGCATTTGATTTTCCTCTTCGGTTTCCGCGGCGCCGTTCCACTGAACGTAATTGCCCGTGAGGCTGACGCCGACTGCGGCGACGAGCACATAGACGAGGCGGCGCATGGTGCGCAATTTCGTTGAGGGACTTTGTATCCGCTCACCCTGATTGCTTTGCTGCTGCCTGTTTTCATCCGCTTCGCATTCTTTCAGTACCTCCATGAGCGGACGGCCCACGTTGCTTGGCTTATTCAGGCGGTGCAGCTCTGTCGGAGGATTCCTTCCGTATCCGGGGAAGCCCATTTCCTCGAGCCGATTGCGACGGATATCTTCTCCTCTTGAGGTCATAGTTTTTCATGGTAACGAAAACCGTCATGAAGTAAACATTCCCAGCCAAGTAGGGCTCGGGAAGCCGCATTTCACCTCAGTTTGAATGCCTGTAGGATGTCGCCATGCGTTGCCCCCGTTGCAAGAACGACGACACGGCCGTGATCGATTCGCGTCTCACCGAAGAGGGTCGTGCCATCCGTCGCCGCCGCGAATGCGCGAAGTGCGAACACCGCTTCACCACGTTCGAGCGTCAGGAGTTGGCGTCACTCATCGTCGTGAAACGTGACGGCACGCGTGAGCCGTACAGCCGCACCAAACTCGAGCGCGGCATCTGGTTGGCATGCACGAAGCGTCCGATTTCCCAAAAGCAGATCGATCGCATGCTCTCGGATCTCGAAGAAAAATGGGGCAAGAACAAAGAAGAAGTGGAGAGCACGACGATCGGCGGCGACGTGATGAACGCCCTCGCGAAGCTCGACAAAGTCGCTTACATCCGTTTCGCGTCCGTGCATCGCGAGTTCAAAGACGTCGCGGAGTTCAAAGAAGAGCTCGGCAGGCTTTTTAAATAGCAGCGAGCGTGTAGCAAGTAGCGGATCGTTTGTCGGTGCGGCTTTTCACTCGTTGCTAGTTTCTACCCTCTACCTTCTAACCGCTACCTGCTACCCGCTTCTTCGGTATACTCCCCGCATGCTTCGTACCCACACCTGCGGCGAACTGACGACCAAGAACGTCGACGGCACCGTCACGCTCTGCGGTTGGGTCAACACGCGACGCGATCACGGCGGGCTGATCTTCATCGATCTCCGAGACCGATACGGCCTGACGCAGATCGTGTTTCACCCCGAGCAAGCTGCGGAGGTTTTCAAGCTCGGTGAGACCGTGCGCCCCGAGTGGGTGCTCAGGATCACGGGTACGGTGTCGAAGCGCCTCGAAGGGACGGAGAACGCCAAGATGCCGACGGGACAGATCGAGATCGTCGCGACGAAACTGGAAGTTCTCAGCCGCGCCAAAACGCCGCCGTTCGAGATCGACTCCGAGAAAACGGTGAACGAAGAATTGCGTCTGCAGTATCGCTACCTCGACATGCGTCGCGCCCAGATGCAGCGCAACATCGCGCTCCGATCTCGCGTTTTTCAGATCATTCGCAAGTACTTCACCGATCAGAATTGTCTCGAGATCGATACGCCGTGTCTGATCAAAGGCACGCCCGAAGGCGCGCGAGAATACATCGTCCCGTCGCGCGTGTATCCCGGCAACTTCTTCGTGTTGCCGCAGAGTCCGCAGCAGCTGAAGCAGCTGTGCATGGTCGGCGGTCTCGACAAATATTTTCAGATCGCCAGATGTTTCCGCGATGAAGATCTGAGAGGCGACCGTCAGCCCGAGTTTTTGCAGCTCGACTTCGAGATGAGTTTTTGCGAACAGGCGGACGTGCAGGCGGTGATTCAGGGTTCCATCGAGCAGATCATTCGCGAGTGCAGCCCGAAGAAATTGAAGTGGGGCACAGTCGAGAGCTTCACGTGGCAGCACGTGATGGACACCTACGGCTCGGACAAACCGGATCTTCGTTTCGATCTGCCGATCACCGATGTCTCGGATCTGTGCGCGGGGTGCGGCTTCAAAGTCTTCGAGGATGCGCTCGCCGCCAAAGGCGCTGTCAGAGCCCTGAGAGTCCCGGGAGGATCGGTGTTGGCACGGAGTGAGATCGACACGTGGACGGAGCTTGCCAAAGAGCTGAAGGCCAAAGGCCTCGCGTACATTCTCTTTAAAGAAGAGGGTCCGCAATCGCCGCTCTTGAAATTCTTCAAGCCCGGCTTCCTCGAGAAGTTGATCGAAAAAACCGGAGCGCAAACTGGCGATGCGCTCTTCTTCGGCGCCGACAAAATCAAGATCGTCTGCGCGTCCCTCGGCCGCATCCGCCTCGAAGCCGCCAAGCGGTTCAACCTCGTCGACACGTCCGTGCATGCACTCTTCTGGGTCACGAATTTCCCGATGTTCGAGGAGAATGACGACGGCACGCTCACGTTCAGCCATCATCCGTTCACGAGTCCGAACATCGAAGAGTGGAAACATCGCAAAGAAAGCCCGCTCAAAGTGCATTCCGTCTGTTACGACCTCGTGCTCGACGGCTACGAGCTCGGTTCCGGTTCCATTCGTATTCATGATCCCGTGTTGCAATCCGAAGTCTTTGAAATGCTCGGCATCAACAAAGAAGATCAGCAGAAACGTTTCGGGCACATCCTGAGCGCGTTCGAATACGGCGCTCCCCCGCACGGCGGCTTCGCATACGGCATCGATCGCGTCGTGATGATCCTCGCGGGCGAACCGAACATCCGCGAGGTCACGCCCTTCCCGAAAGATCAGAAAGCCAAAGATCTGATGCTCGGCGCTCCATCCCCCGTCCCGTCGCAACAGCTGAAAGAATTGCGCCTGGCGCTCGAAGATCTCGAGTAGTCGTTTTCCGCAGACGCAAGGGCTGAAGTGTGGTATACTGGGGAGATGCTTGATGAACCCATCACACCGCAGCCGGTCTCTCCGTCCGCTCCGCCAGAGCCCGAACACAACTACGTCGCCGATGTGGCCGCGACTGTCGGTACGGGCGGCCCTTCGCGTATGGACGACATCTCGAATGCGGCGATGGCGGGACAGAAACGCGCCGAGAGAGAGGTGGCGATTCATCAAAAACTCAAAGAGAAAAAGCTCGAAGAAGAGCGGAAATCCAAACAGCTTCTCGCGGAGGACAATCGCGCCAAAGCGGAGGGCAAGCAGAAGAAAAAAGGGTATCGGACGATGATCAAGACTCGCGAAAAAGCTCTGGCGGAGGACAAGGCGCGTCGTGAAAAAGAAGCGAAGGCCGCCGCGGAGGAACAGAAAGAGCGCGAGGCGAAGCGCAAGGAAGAGCAGGGATACATGAAAGAATTGCATGATGTCGCCGCATTGAAGCAGGGCATGAAAAACCGTGAAAACGCCGCCAAACGAAAGCAAGAATCCGAGCAGCATAAAGCCGAGGCCGAGCATCGACGCAAGATCGAGGACGCCAATCAGGCGGAGCGTGCGCGTTTCGATCAGATCGATCGCGAGGCGTATGCGCAGAAGGCGGTGATTGACGGCGAAACGCGATCGAAGCTGTATCAGTTGGAGGCATCCGCGAGGTCGAAGCAACACGAACTCGAGTCGAACATGAACAACGAACTTTCCATGGTTAAAATCGGCGCCCCTGCCGACGTGCAACGTTTGCAGGCCGATATTCAGGCTCGCATGCGCAATCAGAAGCGGTTTGCCTACAACGAGGTCGCTGACAAGAACGCGGCCATCATGACCGAAGATCGTAGCAAGAAAGAATCGGTCCGCGTCGGGATTCAGCAGAAGCGAGGCGAGGCGACGATCGCGAAACAGAACGCCATTCACGCCGCCGATCGTTGGCTAAGCAACCGCATGAACGACATTGATCGGACATTCCGCGAAGAAACGAGCGGTATCCATCATTAACAAACGGTATCATCGGTCCGTGCCCAGGTGGCGAAATGGCAGACGCATCAGCCTTAGGAGCTGACGGGAGCAATCCCATGGAGGTTCAAGTCCTCTCCTGGGCACCAAAGATCTACGACTTGAACAGCAACATTTGCGTGCCGAACGTTCGCATGCGACGCGGCGGCATCTGCAGCGTGTCGGTGAATTCCTTGAGCGCCGTTTGCACGGCGGGAAAGTGATAATCGTGCATCACGATGACGCCGCCCGGCGACAGACGGTCCCAGAAGTAGAACAAACTGTCTTTCATCGATTGATAGAGATCCACGTCCAGATGCACCAAACAAAATTTCGGGAATTCCTTGCCCGTGACGCTGGTCGGGAAAAATCCTTTGATGAGATGTACGTTGCAGTAGCGCGAGAGATACTTCGCCACTTGTTCCTCGGGCGCGGCGAACGCTTTTTCTTGCATGAGATTCGCGCCTGCGACCGACTGGTCCCGCTCAGTGTTGGCGGGCAATCCTTCGAACGTGTCGAAGCCGTAGAATTCTTTGGCACCTTTCGCTTCGCAGAGGATTTTCGAGCTCGCTCCGCGGAACGTCCCGACTTCTCCGATCGCTCCTTCGACGTCGCGCTGCATGCGGGAGAGCTCATAGAGTGCGAATGCCTCGGCGGGCTGGAGGAGACATTCTTGCTCTGCGTAGACCGAACGGAGGAAGGCGACGACGGTCGGATCTTGGTACATTTTGAGCATCAGAAATTGCATGCGGTACATTACGAAGAGCAAGAATTTTCTCGAAGGAGGGAACACGTACAGGAAGAAATGGCGGAGATTCATCGGTGTGAAAAAAAAGATTCCAGGCAAAAAGTCTACCAGACGCGCTTTGGCCTTTCAATTTGCATCCGAAAAGCTCCGTCGCCGAGTTCGTTCTGCGCCGACGTCTCATCAGGAGGTTTTCTCCTCCTCTTTTTGTCGGCTGTTTTGGATCCGAAGACCAGTTTGCCTTCTTTCGTCGTGATTTTTCGGTGTTGCCGCCGTCTTTCAAGTTTTGATTGGCAGCTTCCAGCAACGCGGCCACGGCTTTTTGCGCCTCAGCCGACAATTCTTTGTACGCCGCGTTCAGCGTCTCCAAAGACGGGGGCATGAAGGCGATTTCCTTGCCGTTGAGCGCGCGGGTTTTCCTGTCGACTTCGAGCACGTCGGCGACGTATTTGTCGATCATCGTTTTCAACTTTTTCAGCTCGGCGGGAGTGTTGTCTTTGTTTCGCCGGCTTTACTTTTCGCGTCTTTTAGCTCTTCCAATCGCTTCTCGAGCTTCTGGCGATCTTTGATCGCTTTCTTCAGTTCGTTCTTCGCTTGGTCGAGTTTGTCTTTCTTCACCGCGATCGCCTCGTCCTTCGGGTTTTTATCGATGTCTTTCTCGAGCCCTTCAATCGTTTCGTCGAGAGACTTTTCTTTCACCTTCGAATCCTTGATGTCACTCTCCGCGGTTTTGATTTCTCGGTCTCGTCCCTCGTCCGTGAGTTCGGTGACCGGCTTTTTGGAGTTTGTCGTTTCTGCCTTTTTCTCTTTGCCGATATTTTTGAATTTGCCGCTGATGCCCATCAGCACTTGCACGAGACCGACGATGGCCATGATGCCGCGCAGATTGTCCTGCGTCATCCGCACCTCGCCTTTCTCCGCATTGCTCTGCTCGGGGTCGACGCCCATCATGAGGAGTGTTCCTTGGATGATCAATCGGTCGTTCTCGTTTTTGCCGCTCAATCCTTTGAGCAAATTGAGAACGCCCTGACGCTGTTTTTCGTTCAAACCGCCGGAACGCTCCGGTGTTCTGCGGCTTTCGGTCGCGATCCCGTCGAAGGCTTTCTTCTGGTCGGGTGTGAGCGAATCCAAGAATTTTTGCGTCTCCGGCAAGGCCGGTGTTTTCGTCGCAGACACGGGCAGTCTGTTCAGGACATCCTGCTGCACGTTCCGCGGCAACTGATCGAACGCCGTGAGCGCGGGAACGATCGTTTCTCTCTGTTCCTCGGGGATGGCGTTCAGGGTGCGGGCGACGGGTCCTTGCGTTTCTGAGGGCAGCTGCTCAACCGCCGTTCGCACCGCAGCGGGCTCGAGGCTGCTGACACCGTTATCAAGATCGAAACGCGTGTTTTCACCCGCGCCGACGCCCGTGCGGTTCGGATTGTCGACGGAGCCGACGCCCTGATTTTGTCCCGCATTCGGATCGAACGGCATGCCGATGAGCATGTCGATCTGACGCTGCACTTGATCGTGTCGATTTTTGAGTCCCATGAGGTCGTTCAGCTGAGGCTGGAGACGACTGAACTCTGCGGCCGCGAGCATTTGTCTGCCTCCCGTTAGATTTTTGGCGCGGGTGTTATTCACGCGCATCTGCTGCACGCGGAAGTCGCGGTCGATATTGTTGAAACCGCGCTCCATCCGGACGATCTGCGCGTTCAACTGTTTCAGTTCCTGACGGAGCGACACGAGCTCCGGATTTTGCGGCGGGCCTTCGCGCAGGGTCGAGATTCGTCCGCGTCCGTTGGCGAAGCTGACGTGCAGTCCCATCGAATGAAGAGACGGATCATCGGGTGGATTGCCGACGCGGTTGCGATCGGACACATGCCTTTCGATTTCGCTGCGCGATTCCTTGCCGCTTTCGACACGCTGCAGCAGTTCGTCGTATTTCACTTGTTCCGCATTGAGAATGAGATCACGCGATTCGTTCGCGCTCGTCGTCGTGCTTTCCTGCCTGCGAGCGGCTTCGTCGCCGATGCGTTCGGCTGTTTGCTCGGAGTTCAGTCCCTCGAAAGATCGCGGCTCGACCGGCGCGCGCTCAGAGGCCTCCTGTGAAAGACTCGGCTCGTTATTCGTCCCGCCCGGACTCATCGAGAGCAAGCGCTGCTCGGCGAGTGTGTGGCTGTGCCGAAAGTGGCGGGAGAAGAGTGACATGCTAATGTTGGGGATCTGAAAATTTGGACTCAAGCGCGGTGATGTCTTGGTCTTCGCCGGCTTGCATCTTTTGTTCCAACGATTTCATTCCCGTGCGTTTGTGAGCGGCGAATTGTTTCAACCAATCTTTTTCGAATTCCCCCATGCGCGCGTCATATTCTTTGAACGCTTCGGTGAAGCGCGCAGTCATTTCAGCGCGTTCCTCGGGGAGAGCCTCTCGGAGCCACTGTTTCGTGCGTTCGAGATTGCCGCTCAAAAGATCGGGCTCGATCTCGTCCATGATGGCATCGTAGAGCTCGGTGCCGTCGAGGAGGACGGATCCGTTCATGACCGATGAGCAGAGCGTGTGCGGCATGGATGTCGGTATGAATATTTCACATTATTATAGCAGAGGATGCTTCCGGTCGCAACGACCTCCTCTGCGTCATCCTCAGCCTCGTGAGGTACCATGCACTCATGCGCATCTTCACATTTCCACTCCTTGCATTCGCTGTTTTTCCCGCAACCGCGCTTGCGCTCACCATTCAGCCAGCTCATCTGTACACGGATGTTCGTACCGCGAGTCCCGAAGCCGCGGGCATCAACATGCTCAGTCGCGAAGGCCTCGTGCAGGGCTATCAAAACGGTTTCTTCGGTGTCAGTCGTCAAATCAATCGAGCGGAATTTCTGAAGATCGCGATGGGTGCCGTCGGTGGCGCATCTGAGGGCACGAGCGGCGATTGTTTCCCCGATGTGCGCAGCCAGTGGTTTGCTCCGTACGTCTGCACGGCCAACGCGCAGGATATCGTCGCGGGATATTCGGACGGCTTTTTTCATCCCGAACAAACGGTGAGTTACGGAGAAGCGTTGAAAATACTTGATGTGCTCTTTGGGTATGAGGTCTCACCCGCAAAAGGTGCGCATTGGGCGGAGTCGTATTACATGGCGGCCGTCGCCAAGCAGACCGATCTTCCTGTCACGATTGATTTGGACAGGCCGCTTACCCGAGGTCTTGCCGCGCGTCTTCTTGCCGCGTTTCTTGCGGAGTCCAAAGGGCAGCTACCCGTTCTTCGTCTCGCGGAGGCTGGACAGTATCTGCCGGAATCTTCTTCGAGCAGCATGAGCTCGTCGAGTTCCTCAATGTCTTCGTCTTCTTCCGTCTCTTCATCGTCTTCGCCTGTCGCATTCGCTCCGCTCTTCACGCTTCCGTCCGTGAGTCATTTTTTGATCACGGGGCAGAAGTCCGATGCCGTCGCCGATATCATCGTTCGCAGCACGACGGAGACCGCGCACATTGCATCCGTGCAAGTGAAACTGGCGAACGAAGTGCTCTCACTCGACACGCTGGAGCTCGTGAACGCATTGGATGGAACGCTTGTCGCTGTGCTGACGAAGCGGACGACGACCGACATCGCGGATTACAAACTGACGTATGAAGCGCAGATCGCGTTGTCTTCTCAGATGCAGATTCCCGCAGACAAAGACGTTCGTTTGGTGCTCCGCGCGAACATTCGTGCGATCGGCAACAACGGCGCATCCGAACAGCTGTTGCAAGTTCGCACGTTCTCCGTGACGCTCCACGGCGACACTTCGTTCAATACGTTCAATATTCCGGCCGTCGCGCCTTTTCCGAAGCATCAGACGTCGTTCGGTCGCATCGTGAAGGTGCTGCGCACATCGCCCGCCTCCGCTCCGATGGCGTCATCCGTCGGTGCCGTTGTCAGTGCATTTTCTTTCAGCGGCAGCTCCGTCGCCGACAAGTCACTCACGATCGAGAGTCTCACGTTCTCCGTGACGCGCACGGGCAATTTCACCGCGTCCAATTGGAACCTTCGACCGCAAGGTTCCGCTCTTTCCGTGCCGTGCACGATCAGCCAAGACGGATTGACCGTCAGCTGCTTGAACATTCAGTCCATCGGCGGGATTCCTTCGGCAACGCCGCTTGCGCTTGAGCTTCGTGCGGATCTTGCCCTGCCGAACGGTGTGACAAACGCGACTCTGCAGACGAACCTCACTTCCGCAGGGTCACCGGAACAACTCGGTGCGGTGCAGTGGACGGACGGCTCAGGGCATTTCCGTTGGATCGAAGGCAACGGCGTCATCGCTACCGGCACATATCTTCAGTAGACACGCGGAAGCAGTCGAGGGGAATCGACTGCGTCATCGCGAATCGTCGCTTTGATTACTGGAAGTTAGCGGAGATCACGAGCAAGAATGCGCTCGCGAACGTCGTCCACAATGTGGCCAACACGGCCAATTTCTCCTTGTGTTCGTCGTGTGACATAAGTGTGTGTGAAGAAGTAATGTTAGTATTATACTATATTTTTGATTATTTAGCAAGCACCTTCCTCAGCTCCTCTGCCATCGTCAGAGCTTCTTTTTGAGCAGCTTGTTGCCAGTCGGATCCTGCGGAAGCGTACAGAATGCTGCGGGAGGCGTTTACGATCGCTCCCGTGGCATCGGGCAAGAATCCCGCTTTGCAGTCGTCGGCGGTCCCTCCCTGTGCGCCGTAGCCCGGGATGAGGAACGGCACGTGTGGCATGAGCGTGCGCAGGTATTTCAGCTCTTCGGCGTAGGTCGCTCCCACGACTGCGCCCATGCATGAGAGGTTGCTCTCGGTTCCAAGTCCTTCCGCAGCCCAACTCTCCACGAGCTGCGCCATGTATTCATGCACCGCTTCATCCCCCGTCGGCAAATCTTGAAGTTCACCCGAGCTCGGGTTGCTCGTTTTCACGAGAACGTATATTCCGCGATCGTTCTTGAGACAGCGATCCATGAATGGTTTGATGCCGTCCGAGCCGAGGTACGGCGTGACGGTGAGTGCGTCGATCGGGCTGTCTTTGCCGAGGTACGCGTCGGCATACGCTTCGCACGTCGAGCCGATGTCGTTTCTTTTGCCGTCCGCGATGACGATCAGATTTTTTTTCTGCGCGTGCGCGCAGACTTCGAAGAACACTTTCATTCCTTGCCAGCCGAGCAGCTCGAAGTACGCCATTTGCGGCTTCACGGCGCAGGCGACCTCGCCGACGGCGTCGATGATCCCGCAGCAAAATTGCTTCACGCCTTCGGGATTCTTTTCGATTCCTTCGGGGAGCTTCGAAAGCACGGGATCGAGACCCACGCAGACCGGCGATGTCTTTTTGATCCGCTCAGTGAGTCGATCGGCGTAGTGCATTGCCGCTACAATAGCGGTGTCTCCGTATATTTGCAAAATTACTAAATTTATTTCATAATATCTTTATGTCGGTGAAAAGTTTTGAACATTCGCAGAGGGAAACATCCAAAGGTTCCAGAGCTATCAGCCGGAACAAATTCAACGCGATTCTCAAGGCGCAACAACTCGCTCCACAACTTGTCGAAGAGTTTGGCGCACGCCTTCGAGAACTAAGCGACTTGGGTATGAATCAGACGGAGATCGCTCGCTCGCTTGCGGAGAGCGAATTGACGAAAGACGACTACGGAAATTTTGAGATTCTTCGCACCGCCGTGAGTGAAGCCGTGCGCAAAATTTTGACCCCTGAAGAAGCGGAGGAGCGCAGATTGGATGCGTGGAGGCGTGGTCTTGCATCCGTGCCGGCGGCGATGCGAGAAGAAGGAAGACGAAAAGGTCTGGAAAAATCTCATTTGCTGAAAGATTGGAAGCCCGAAGAGGAAAAAATTCTTTTGGAAACGGCGCCTTTGCATCTGCATCCCGCAGAAAGCAGATATCGCGGGAGGATTGATTGGGGTCACGTCACTGCTGTGATGCACGGCATTCAAGGCTTTCGGAAACGCGAAGCAAATGCTTACAAACAACGATATTCGATTCTTCGAAACGCCGGAGAAGCCCAGCCTTTGGGCAGCGCCGCAGATACAAGGTCGGAGGCCTTGGAGATGCATGAAGCCTCGGAGCATCATGCGGACAATACGCATTCTGAAAATCTCAGAGTTGTGAGTTAAACCCCGACGCTCTGTCGATATTGCAACGCCTCCGCGATGTGGTTGCGGCCGATTTTTTCCGCGCCTTCCAAATCCGCGATCGTGCGCGCCACCTTGATCGTGCGGTGATAGGTGCGTGCGGAAAAGCCGAGCTTCGTCGCGGCTTGCGAGAGCAGCTGTTCGCTCGGCGCGTCGAGCGGGCAGAGCAGATCCAGATCGCGCACGCTCATCTCTTTGTTCGTCGAGATCGACATACCCTGAAAGCGTGCCAGTTGGCGCTGTCTGGCCGAGAGCACGCGCGCGCGGATCACCGCGCTGGTTTCGGTCGTCGGGTCGGGCTTGCGTCGCAGATCGCTGATCTCCACGGGTTGCACGTCGATCGTGAGATCGATGCGGTCGAGCAACGGCGCGGAGATTCTGCGCTTCATGCGTTCGGCGGATGCCGCGCTAAATTTCGGCGGGTTCATCGCCGCGACGAGAATGAAATCCGCGGGGAACGTCACCGTGGCTTGCGCGCGATTGATCGTGATGCGACGATCTTCCATCGGTTGGCGCAACACTTCGAGAACCTGCGACGGGAATTCCGCGAGTTCGTCGAGGAACAAGACTCCGCGGTGCGCGAGAGAGATTTCTCCGGGGATCGGATGTTGTCCTCCGCCGACGATCGCCACACCGCTCGCCGTGTGATGCACGGTGCGCAGCGGTCGTTCCAACAAGAGTGGAGTTTCGATCGGCAAGAGATTCGCGACGGAGTAGATGCCGGTGACTTCCAAGGATTCTTCGCGCGAGAGCGGGGGGAGAATGCCTCGCAGCGCGTTGGCGAGCAATGTTTTGCCCGATCCCGGAGCGCCCGAGAGCAGCACATTGTGGCCGCCAGCGGCTGCGATCTCCAGCGCGCGTTTGGCGAGAATTTGTCCCCGCACGTCGGAAAAATCCACATGTGTTTTCGTTTCCGGAGCGGATGCCGGCGTGTCGATCGTCGGCGGTTCCATCTCTCCGCGCAGACACGCGATGACGTCTTTCAGATTGTTGAGCGCGAGTACCCGAAGGCCCGGCACGAGCGCGGCTTCGGCTCCGTTTTGTTCCGGTACGACGATCGACTTGATGCCGAGATCGCGGCAAGCGAGAGCGCATGACAGCACGCCGGTCACATGACGGAGCGATCCGTCGAACGCCAGCTCGCCGAGGAATGCCGTCTCTTTCATCGCCTTCGGCGGCAAGTCGATGACGTTGTTGCTCTGGAGGATGCCGAGCGCGATCGCGAGATCGAAACGCGAACCCGTTTTGCGGATGTGCGCGGGCGCGAGATTCACGTTCGTGATGCGACCCATCGGCGTGCGGTAGCCGCACGCTTTCAGCGCCATCATCACGCGTTGTTTGCTTTCTTGGATCGCCGCATCGCCGAGTCCGACGATGGAAAATTTCGGTTCGCCCGCGGTCGGGATGACGCCGATCTCGACGTCGATGCGGAGTGCTTTCAGTCCGACAGTGGTGAATGAGGTGAGTTGTGTGAGCATGGGATGTCGCGGGGAAGTGGAAAAGTAAGGAGGTAAACGTATGGTGTACTATCGTACACCTCAGCGCAAGGCAGAACGCAAGACAAAGCCCTTTGACTGTGGTGTAGTGATGAGCGGTCCATGTTCACCACTCAAGAAATCGGCGCTCACGGCGAAGACACGGCGGCTCGGTATCTCGCGCGCAGCGGCTATCAAGTACGCGAGCGCAATGTCCGTTTCAAGCGAGACGAAATCGATATCGTCGCGTTTGATCGAGCTGAAAAAATGATCGTGTTCGCCGAAGTGAAAACACGCTCTTCTCATTCCGAGCGGTATCCCATTCATACGGCAGTGGATCTTCGAAAGCGTCGCGCGATGAGACGCGCCGTCGCCGCGTGGGTGCTCGCACATCAATTCGAAGGTTCGGGGAGAATCGACATTCTTTCGGTCTGTGAGGGCCGCATCGTGGAGCATCTCAAAGACATCGGTTCGGATTTTTTCTGAGTCAGATAATAAAACATAGTTTATAGATTTGTCATCTGCCGATGGGTGGGTACAGAACGTGTTTTGTGGTACAATGACATGATTTTCCGATCACACATAAAGAACACATCTTTCAAACATCGGGTATTGCCCGTAGCCAGCGTCACGCTCGCGATGCTCATGATCGTGCTCGGTCTCAGTTCGGGACGTCCGACTCTTGCCGACGGCGTCTGCGGTGACAGCACGATGGACGCAGGTGAGCAGTGCGATGACGGCAATCTTACGAATGGCGACGGCTGCAGTTCAAAATGCACCGTTGAAAAATGCGGCAACGGCGTCATCGATGCGAACGAACAGTGCGATGATGCCAATACGAGTTCCGGCGACGGTTGCAATCAATACTGCCAAATCGAATTTTGCGGTGATCACGTCGTGCAGAGTTCCCTCGGAGAAGAGTGTGACGACGGCAATGGCGTCTCGGGAGACGGGTGCAGTTCGACCTGCAAGGGCAATGATCAATCGCTCCATCCCGCTTCGGAGAATAAAAAAGATCAGACCAAACAAGACTCCGCCGCGCCGGTGGGGGACGGCAGTGATCAATCGACGACCCCCGTCGAAGCCGCGCAAGCCGCGGTCGCGCGGCTCATCCAGAGTCAGGCCGTCGCCGCGAGCATCTTCCTTGCCAGTCCGGATGGTCAGGATTACAAAGCGTATTTGAACCGTGAAGAAGGCATCCAGCTTGAGCAGATCATTCAGAAGATTGAGAACCGCAGGTATCTCAGCGTGCAGGAACGCGCATGGGCAGTGCAGCTCTATGCCAAGCTGACGGAGGCCAAAGTCGCCGAGCGTCTGCGCTACACCGATCTCTTGAAACAATTCATCGCGACACCGATCAGCTCGGAGGTCGTGACGGAGAAGAGTCTCGCGAAGACCCGCCTTGTCGATGTCGAAGTGCCCGTGGCCATCGGTGAGTTGAAACGCGCCGTGACCATCATTCAACGCGGACAGCTGAAGCAGCAGGTGACGCTCGACATCGACAAATTGCATCGTCAGGGCATCAGCATCGAGGCCAATGTTCCGCTCGATTATCAGCAGTTTTTGAGCAAAGGCAATCGTCCGATCGAAGTCTTCACCACACTGAAGTCTCTGAAGGAGGCGACGGAAAAGTTTGCGACGAATAATCTTCCGGCTTCTCTCGAGATCATTCGTGCGGGAGCCGAAGATTTGAAGAAGATGCTTCCCATTTTTGAGCGTGAATACAGATTGAAGCCTGTCGATGCGCAGTCGTTTTTGAATGACATCCAGACGACGTCGAACGACGTGACGAATCAAGATGCGTATCGCATCGTCAGCGCCGTGAATCGATTCCTCCTTGCTCTCGAACGGCAGAAAATCATCAGTTCCGCGGATCTCGTGGCGGGCATCGGTGTTCCCCACGCCGCTGCGGGCGTGGAGCGCATGACGAAGGAAGTCGGTGACAACGCGGTCGTGCCGCAGACGACGGACATTCGTTCGTTCGTCCAGGGCATGACGACATTTGTGCCCACCGAGTACAAAGAAATCTTCGCGAACGGCACGTTGGAAGATCAGCGCGCCGCGCTTCTCCAATTCCTTCGCACCGACGATCGCGCCACGGCGCTCATGGACACGATGCGGAAGTCCGGCCGGAAGGATTTCGATCAGCGTTTCGATGAGCTCCGCGCTCAGATTTTGCGCGTTGGCACGATCACGGACACTGATACGACATGCGATGATTCCATGCCGGATGCGCTCCAGTGCACGGCGACCTTTCTCCATGACCTTCAAGACACCGTTCGCTCGCAGAGCGTCTACTCGCGCGTGGTCGGCTGGCTTCAGGATTACTTCGGCATCGGTCAATGAGCGACTTTCCCCCTTCCTCCGTCGGCGCGAACCTGACGAATGCTGCGGCTCTGCCGCAGGCGCCCGTCGCGCCCGTCATCGAAGAGATGCAGGGACGCAAAGGCCTTGATCTCGCCGTGATCAAAAAAGGCGCGAAAGACTTCTTGGAGTTCATGGATGCCTCCAAAGAGGTGTTCTACGCGTATCTCTATCATCGCACCGGTTCAGAGAAAGTCGCCCGCACGCTTCTCAGCGAGATCTACGTCGACACCCTTTCCCGAGCGATGTCGCTCTGGTGGTTCGGCACGCTCGGCTTGAAGTTGCTTCTCGATCATGCCGATCATGCCGTCACCGAGCAGTCGCTCGGCGAGGCCGATCTCGACAAAGTGTATGTGCCGAGTCTCGTGTGGCTCACCGATACGGAGCGCGTTTCCGCGGCCACGTTGCATGATGCGCTTTGGACGCTTCCGGCACCGGCACAACGCCTTTTGATTCTTTCGCTTTTCGTCGGACTTTCGGATGCGCGCATCGCGGAAGTGTTCTCGATCTCGGCGAACGACGTGACGTCGCAACTCGTGACGGCAAAAGAGCTGCTGCTCACTCGTTGGCAGCCGACTCCGGAGCTCGCGACCAAGTTGCAATCGCTCGTGTTCGTGCCGTCGCTTGATCTTCAGAGCGAGACGAATCTGCGTTTCAACATGGTGGAGAAGTACAACTCGCTCCGTCTTCGCAAGTACCAGTGGGTCATTCTCGCGGGACTCTTCGCGGTCATGAGCAACGTGATCGTCGCGAGCGTTCTCGCGTTCGCGGTCATCACCGAGCCGCCGACGTCGCTTCGCGGCACGCGCACCCAGGTCGCTTCGCTCGACGCCGTGTTGATCAATCGCGAATTGCAGTTGGCCGACGCCAAGCGTTCCGTTGCCGCATCCTTCCGAGAGGCGCAGCGCGTCGCGGCATTCGACGTCTCGCGTGACTTCACGTCGCTCGGTCTCGCATCCGCTCTCGAAGCGTTGAAATCTCAGCAGGATCAGGAATCGGAGGTCAATCGTCTCCAGAAACTCATGCAGCGCGCACGCACGGCGATGGCGCCGATTCTTATTCCGCATCTTCAACTGGCGATGCAGGAAGTCCGCGCGATTCTCGCCGCGGGGCCGCAGAGTCAGACAGTGCGGTAATCGCAGACCGCTTCTTCATGTTTCCCTGAGAAGATTCGGGTACATTCTTTTCACATGCCTGTGCTGCCTTCCGTCTTCGCCTACGAGTCCATGGGGACGAAATGGAAGGTCACGGTCTGGGATGCGCTTCAGGACGACGAACGCAAGGAGTTGGAATCCGAAGTGAAGCGTCGGAGCAAAGCGTTCGAGTCGGCCTATTCGCGTTTCGATCGCTCGTCGCTCGTGTGGTCTCTCACGGAGAAGCACGGAGTCGTCGCGGTGCCGCGTGATCTCGTTCAAATGCTTCGCTTGTACGAGAAATTCGAAAGACTGTCAGAAGGAAAATTCACGCCGCTCGTCGGGTTTTCTTTGAGCGACATGGGGTATGACAAGGAATATTCCTTTGAACCTAAGAAGAAAATCCGTCCCGTCCCGAAGTTTTCCGACGCGCTTCACATCGTCGATGAAGAACACATCGAGCTCTCGGATTCGGTGCTCATCGATGTCGGTGCGGTCGGCAAAGGTTACTTCGTGGACATGATCGCGGCGCTCCTCCGCGACCGCGGATACAAGCGCTTCCTCGTCGACGGGAGCGGCGATATTTTCTACGAAGGAGACGGGCAGACACTCCGTTGCGGGCTCGAGCATCCCGCCGACGCGACCAAAGTGATCGGCGTCCTCACGATCACCGGCGGCGCGTTCTGCGGCTCCGCGAGCAATCGGCGACGGTGGCACAACTATCATCACATCATCGACCCGCAGTCCCTCGCCTCGCCGCAACATATTCTCGCCACATGGGTGCAGGCGCCGACCGCCGCCGAGGCCGACGCGCTCGCGACGTGCGTCTTCCTCTGTGACCCCGAGAAATTTTCTTCAGAGCATTTCGAGTATTGCATGTTGAATGACAAGCATGCCGTCAAACGTTCCGCGGGATTCGGAGCGGAATTGTTTTAGGAACTCAGGAAGCAGCCGCTTCGACTTTGATCTTTTGCACGGCATCCATGAAGCCGATCGGCGTCAGCGACGAACCGTTCACGACGTCGAGCATGACCTCATCGATCGATTTGCCGATGACAAGCTGTTTGTAGCCTTCGCCGAATGCAGCTTGCATCATCTGGCTTCTGCCGCCCTGAGCGGTTCCTTCGTACGAGGTATCGGTGATGACGCTGTTTTGGAGCGTGAGTGAGACATTGATCTCTTCTGCGCCCGAAGGCGACATGTAATCGCCGGCCGCTGAGAACGTTCCGTCTTTATATGCGTGACGCTGTTTCATAAGCGAGGAAGAATCTTTCGCTGGCATGCTCGATGCCGCAGTCGTGTTCTCCTGCGATGCGCTCATGGCGTCGGAGGGGGGGACGACCGCATCGTTTTTTCCCGTCGAACATCCCGAAAGAAGCATGCCCATCATCGCGGCCGCCACGATCGGCTCGCGCATGTTGAGTTGCAGATCGTCATCGGACATCGAGGATTGAGAGGCGAAGAAGTTCTGAGGTTGAGTCATGGAACGGTGGGAAAAAATCGGACAGATCGTAACGATGTCACGGCGAAGAGTACAGATGCGGGGTTAAGGAGGCATTAAGGAAGCGATTTCATTGTGAGCGCGATGTGCGCGTTCAATGTCCGCCTCTACTTCTTGCAACTCTTCTTGCTCATCGCGTCGTGGATTTCCGTGGCGGTGCGACCGAGGACGCTCGCGAGATACTTTTCGAACCATGTGCGCATGTTGGCATCTTCGAAATGCATGCGGCTCATGCTGCAGAGGAACGCTTTTTCATCGCCATCCATGGATGGAGCACTGCCGGTGAACGGAGTGTTGAAACGATGGAAGACATTCGGATACGACGATTTCGCCGTGTAGAGCGTCGCCTTGATGATCGCGTCCATGCCGTGACCGGAATGTCCGCCCTTGCCTCCACCTCCGCTACCTCCGCCACCTGAAGAGCCGCCGGATGATCCGCCACCTCCTCCGCCACTACTTCCTCCTCCGTCTTCAGCGAATGCGAGAGGTGTGGCGATGAGAGCAACGGTGAATGCCGCAGCCAGCGTGGCTCGCGACAGATGCTTCAGGGAGAGATGCACGGGAATGTGGGGGGGAGGGATAGAACTCCATCGTAACCGCTGTTGAGTGAATTTAAAAAGCTTTTTCCTCTTCTCGGGTTTGGCCGCGGCCGTTTTCTTGATTTTTTACGGTGGCGTTCCATGATGCACGGATGAAGTCCCTTCGCGCCCGCAGTTGTAGCAGCATCTACGAACAAGTGGCTCGCATGGACATGGTCGTCGTGCGGATGGTGTCGCCGCACGCGGGGTTGCTCTTCCGCGAACGGATGTACACGGTGCTGAATACCGCCCCGCGCGTCACGTGTGTAAATTCCCGCTCGGGCTTTTTCGAGATCGAGACGGTTTGGCAAATCCTTCAAGAGATGAACGCCATCATCGATGCGCTACATTTGCCGATCGACATCGACGGCAACGTGAGGACGTGAGATTTGCCGAAAGGATGCGAAATTTTCAGATCGAATGTTTTTAAAAGTGGCGGGACATTCTGGATACCGTCAGAACTTGACTCAATCGTGACAATTCTAAACTTCTTTTATAAAGTTATAAGCCATGAACATTGATCTCTACGCGTATCTCGTCCTTGGAATATTTTTCTTCGGACTATGGATTATTTTTTACGCGCTTCGTCCGGATCTCCGCCCTATGATGCTCTGGGCTTCACTCGCAGGTGCTATTTCTGGCCCGCTATCGGAAATTTGGTACTTTAAGGATTACTGGCTTCCGCCTACGATCGTCGGACAGGGCGTGATCTCTCCCGAGGACGTGCTTTTCGGCTTCTCGGTCTTTGGTGTCGCGGTGGCTGCGCTTCCTACAATCACACGGACATACTTCACAGATCAGTATCCGAAACATTCGTGGCTCCTAGCAGCATTTATCCTGTCGTTCTTCGCAGGATTTCTTCTTTTCACAGATCTCCTCGGAATCAATTCCATCGTCGCGGCATCCCTAACTCTTTTGCTCTGGACCACCGGCATCGTGATGGTGCGGCGCGATCTTTTCTGGTTGTCGTTCAAAAGCGGACTGCTCCTCACGGTATTTTCGATCATCATCTATATTCCCCTCTTGGAGGTTGCAAACGACTACCTCCGTCAGTATTGGCTTCTTTGGGATCAGCCTATCGGGATAACAATCCTTGGAGGTGCCCCTCTGACAGAAGTCATCTGGTATTTCTGCCTGGGTTCCTCATCAGTATTTTTTCTCTACATCAAAGGCAAGAAGCTGAAATAGTTTTTGAGAATGGCGGAGCCAACGAGATTCGAACTCGCGACCTCTTCCGTGACAGGGAAGCGCTCTAACCAGCTGAGCTATGGCTCCACACGAGTGGTTCATTTTCTGCTTGTCACTAAAACGGTGTCACAAGGATCAGGCGCGGCGCTGCACTGTACTGCAGCTGACAGAGACTAGCAAACTAGCTCAGGCCTGACAATGCGACCGTAGTGCGCCTTACGCGTGTTTCCACGCCTTCTCAATGTACTCGTTCAAGCAACGATGCGTGTTGAACGTGCCCGCGAGGCCGATGCTGCGCTTCATGCGTCGCGCCCAGCGGACGTGATCGGGGTAGACGTACTCGGGAATCACTTGGTATTGGAGCTGCGTGTACAGATCCTCCGCATCGATGGTGCGCGTGTCATCGGCGTCCAGCGCTTGTGAGAGTGGTCCGATGCGCCAGCCTGACTGCGGATCCATTTCATAGCCTTCGATCCACCAACCGTCGAGCGTCGAGAGATTGATCGTGCCGTTCACGGCCGCCTTCATGCCCGAGGTTCCGGATGCTTCGTGCAAACGTGTCGGCGTATTCAGCCAGACGTCGGCGCCGGAGACGAGTAAGCGCGCGAGATCGGGATTGTAATTCGGCAAATAGACGATCGAGATTTTGTCTTTCAATTCGCGACTCCGTTGGATCATGCGTTGGATCACTTCCTGTCCGAACGGATCGGCGGGATGCGCGTTGCCGGAGTGGATGATTTGCAATTTTCCTTGCCCCGCTTCGATGAGACGTTCGAGATTCGTGTAGAGCAGCTCCGGACGCTTGTACGCGACGACTCTGCGCGCACTCGCGATCGTGAGCACGTCCTCCTTCAGCGGCACCGGCGCGTATTTGTTCGCTTCGGCGATCAATCTTCGTTTGGCCGAACCGTGCGCTGCGAGGAGCTCCGCATCCGGAATCTCGCGGCAATGCTTCGAAAGCAACGTCGGGTCGAGCTGCCAACCAGGTGCATACTTGTCGAATAGATCTTTTATTTCCTTCGACGTCCAACGTCCGAGGTGCACGCCGTTCGTGATGTATCCGATGTTTTCGTTTGGGAACATTCTGTTGCTCACCATGCCGTGGACGCGCGACACCGCGAAACTTTTTTTCGACAGATGCATCGCGAGATGCGTCATCGAGAGAGCATCATCGCCCGCGAGCTTTTTGATGTGCCACGGCAGGTTGTCGCCGAGCACCTTCCACGCCATGTCATACGGGAAGACATCGTGCCCCGCTTTCACCGGCGTGTGCGTGGTGAACGCGCAGGACGGACGGACGTTTTCATCCTTGAAGTCGCGCTCTTTGAGAAGCTCCAGCGTCAAAAATGCGGCATGGCCTTCGTTCATGTGGAACGTGCCGATCTCGCCGTATCCGAGGGCTCGGAGCATCCTGACGCCGCCGATGCCGAGCACCGCTTCTTGCTTCAAGCGCATCGTGCCGTCTCCGCCGTAGAGATAACTGGTGATCGCACGATCTTCGGCGCGATTTTCCGTGAGATTCGTATCGAGAAAAAAGACCGGTACTTTGTGGTCTCCGTCTTTCAGATCCAGCGCCCACGCGCCGATCGTGACATCGCGTCCTTCGAGTGTCATTTTCACTTTGTTCGGAAGCAACGTCAGGTGATCCTGCGGTCGCCAATCGGTTTGCGTGTAGGACTGCGAACCGTCTTCGCGAATGTCTTGATGCATGTAGCCGTGTTGCCAGCACATCGTGACGCATGCGGCGTCGAGATGAAGATCGCGCGCGGAGAGCATCAGATCAGCCGCGAGCATGCCGAGGCCGCCGGCGTACGTCGGAATCTCGGCCTTCAGGCCGATTTCCATCGTGAAGTACGCGACGGTGAGGTTGTTTTTCATGTTTCTAAATATTATTATACCATATTTATCGAATAATTGCACATTGGCTTGGAATGCCGAAGTGGTACTGTTTCGTCATGAGTAGCGGACATCCCGAAGGCGATCGAAATGACCCGCAGCCTCTCGCCGAGACGGGTGTCGCCGCGGGCGAAGATGTTGCGCCCGATTCACCTCTCACGGATGCGCAGTGGAATGCGCTGCTCGATGATCAACCGCTGCCCGTCGGCGAGCTGACGGACGATGCGCGCGCGAGATTCGCGAAGACGGTGGATGCGGGGCTCGATCTTGAAGATCCGAAGACGTGGGAAGGGATCGTCAGGAAGCCGTTCGTCGACGATGAAACCGAGTCGTAGGCTTCAGGAGAACATTGAAGTGATCGTCTATACTCATCTCGCATGATCGATCCGCACATTTTTCGCGCCTACGATATTCGCGGCAAAGCGGGCACGCAGCTCACGACCGAGGCGTGTCTCTTGATCGGCAAAGCGTTCGGCGCGGTTTTGTTTGAAAAATACGGCGAAGAGCATCCGCATCCGACCGTCGCCGTCGGGCGCGATGCGCGGACGCACAGTCCCGCATTCGAGTCCGCGCTCATCGACGGCTTGGTGTCCGCGGGTTGCAACGTTCTTCGGATCGGCCAGACGCCGAGTCCTTTGAATTATTTCACGATTTGCAATTCGCATTTCGATGCCGGCGTGCAGATCACCGCCAGTCACAATCCGAAGGAAGACAACGGCATCAAATTGCAGCTTCGCGATGCCGAGGCGTACAGCGGCGCGGATTTGCAAGATCTGCGTGAGCGCATCGAGAAGAAAGTTTTTCGCACAGCCGAAGGATCCGTCGAAGATCTGGACGCGATCACGCCGTACAAAGCGTATCTTGCGAAGATGTTCGCGGGTATCGGGAAGAGTAAAAAAGTCGTTGTGGATGCGGGAAACGGCGTGGCCGGACCCGTGTACTGCGATGTCCTTCGATCCGCGGGATGCCAAGTGATCGAGATGTACACGGAGCCGGACGGCACGTTCCCGAATCACGCCGCCGATCCGAGCAAGCATTCCACGCTCGCGGAGTTGCAGGCGCGCGTCGTCGCGGAAAAAGCGGATTGCGGATTCGCGTTCGACGGCGACGGCGATCGCGTCGGCTTGGTCGACGAGAAAGGCGCGATCGTGACCGCCGATTCGGCGTTGTTGCTCCTCGCGCGGGATCATCTGTCCCGCCATGCGGGCGCTCCGGTTATTTTCACGGTGAGCAATTCGAGTTTGCTCGAGACGGAGGTGAAGAAATGGCGCGGCAATCCCGTGATGTGCAAAGTAGGACATTCGTTCGTGGAACATGCGATGCGAGAGCACGACGCCTTGCTCGGCGGCGAACAGTCAGGGCATTTTTTCTGCGGCGAAGATTATTTCGGCTTCGATGACGCCATCGTCGCGGCGTTGCGCTTGCTCTCGATTCTCCACGCACGGAAGAAAAGCGTGTCGTCGTTGATCGCGGAATTTCCCCGTGTGTATCAGATGGCCGAACGTCGTCCGCACTGTGCGGATGCGAAAAAAGCAGACGTCGTTCGTCGTGCCACCGAGTTCTTCGCCAAGAATCATCCCGTTGTCACGCTCGACGGCGCGCGCATCGATTTCGGTGAGGGTGCGTGGGCGGGCATCCGGTTCAGCAATACGTCGCCCTGCCTCTCGATCTGCATCGAAGCTCGCAGTCCCGAGAAACTGAAGGCGGTGGAGGCCGAAGTTCTCGCGCATCTCGGAACGTATCCCGAGGTCGAGATGTAGCGGAAAAACGAGGATGAGCGGATAGAAGAGAGCGGGTAGCGAATAGATGCAGGAGCACATTCACGTCATGCTTTTCGTATGATCAATCTTCCTTTTCAGAAGCTATTGGTTTGGCAAAAAGGTTTGGTACTTGTGAAAGATGTCTATCGGTTGACACGAGAGTTTCCTCCAAATGAACTCTACGGCCTTACACAGCAGATCCGTCGTGCGGCGGTTTCCGTACCGTCGAATATCGCTGAAGGCAGTCAGAGAGGTTCCGATAAAGAATTTCAGTATTTTTTAAGAATTTCCAAAGGATCTTTGGCGGAATTGGAAACACAAATTATCCTTGCACAGGAACTTGGGTATCTCTCTTCAGCATCTGCAGATGCGTTGCTTGGCAGTATTGTGGAGTTATCCAAGATGCTCCGTGCTTTTCTTGCTAAGATGACTATCCGCTAACCACTATCCGCTATCCGCCCGTCACCCCTTTCCCTCACCGGCCGTCGCTGGATTCTGCGTTCGGAGCATTTGCCGTCCAAGCCCGACGAGGTGGTGCGATTGCTGTCAAAAAATCGCGGCATCGGATTCGAGGACGTCGCGAAAGGAACGCTCTCCGATCCGTTCTTGTTTTCCGAGATGGAAAGGGCCGTCGAACGGATCGAACGCGCGATGAAGAATCATGAAACGATCGCGGTGTTCGGCGATTACGATGCCGACGGCATCACCGCCACCGCACAGCTGGTGCGCTTCTTCAGGCGCCACGGCATCGAGCCCGTTGCGTATCTGCCCGATCGCTTGCGCGAAGGGTACGGCATGAAAAAAGTCAGCATCGATCTTTTGAAAACGAAAGGAGTTTCCTTGATCGTCACGGTCGACAACGGCATCGCCGCTCATGCCGAAATCGCGCAAGCCGCTGCGCTCGGGATGGATGTCATCGTGACGGATCATCATCGCATTCAGGGTTCTCGTCCCGCGGCGTACGCGGTGATTCACCCTGAAATCGGCGACGCGTTTCCGAATCAACATCTTTCCGGTTCAGGCGTCGCGTTCATGCTCGTGCGTGCGCTCGAGCACGGCTCGGTTTGGAACGGCATCGAGCAGGACGTCATTCTGGCGATGATCGGGACGATCGGAGACGTGATGCCGCTGACGGGCGAAAATCGTACGCTTGTCATTCACGGCTTGAAGTTGATCGCCAAATTGCCGCCGTGTCCGTTGAAAGATTTGATCGATGACGTTTCGGACGGCAAGGAGATCACGAGCGGAGACATCGCGTTTCGCGTCGTGCCTCGGATCAACGCCGCGGGTCGCATGCAGCATCCGTTGCTCGCGCTCGATGCGTTGCTTGAGGGGGGCGACGCGCTTGAATCATTGCATCGCCTGAACGGCGATCGGCAATCGGCCATCGAAGACGCTCTCTCACTCGTTCGTCCGCTCGTCGATTGGTCGCAACCGTTTTTGTTTTCGGTTTCGGATCAAGTGACTTCCGGCATCGTCGGACTCATCGCGGGTCGCCTCACCGAAGAATCCGGTCGACCGTCGCTTGTCGCATCCAGAAGCGGAGAACTCTGCACGGCGTCGCTGCGCAGCGTTCCGTCCGTGGACGTCATGACGTGTCTCGAGCATCCCCTCGTACGTCCGCTGCTTCTCACGTGCGGCGGCCACGCGCAGGCGGGAGGCTGCACGTTCGCGTTCAAAGACGCGGAGAAGATTCAGGCCGGATTGTCGCGGGCCGTGTCCGACCTCGGTCATTCGGTCGAGAGCCTGCTCCCCGAGATTGCGATCGATCACGAATTGCCGCACGCGCATTTGATCCTCTCTCTCGCGAAAGCGTTGGAATCCCTGCAGCCGTTCGGGCATGCGAATGAGCAGCCACTCTTTCTCGTGAAGAATCTGAAAGTCGAGAGCGTGCGCTCGGTCGGTTCCGAGAACACGCATTTGCAGATCGTCTTCGCGGGTCACAGGGGCATCGCTTTCCGCTTGGGATCTCTCACAGATCGATTGGCACCCGGTTCCGTCGTCGACGTCGCCTGTGCGCTCTCCATCAACGCGTGGAACGGTCGTGAAAGTCTTCAGCTCATGGTGAAAGACATCAGATTGTCGGCATAAAAAGAACACACGACGAAAAAACGGTCACAGTCTTTCCGGAGATTTAGACCGGAACCAACGTGCCTTCCATCTGGAAGACCTCGGTCACCGGCGACTGGAGCGCCATGGCGATCTTGTACGCCAACAGCACGGAAGGATTCGTGGCCGCGCGCTCGATGCTCATCACCGTTTGCCTGCTGACCCCCACGCGCAGCGCCAGTTCTTCTTGCGTCATCCCGCGCTCGAAGCGAAGGCGGCGGATATTGTTGTGGAGAATGGCAGCCATGCGGAAAGGTGAAGTGAGGAATCTATCGTACCCCTGTTTCGGATGGAACGATAGCGTGGGGATTGTACCGATCTCCGATGACAGAGCAAGTCCGACTTTTTCATGTTCACGCGAGAATTTGCGACGACGAATCGTCGGATGTTCTCAAGGAAGAGTTCACATCACCTCATAAAGGACGTTTTTTCCCAGACCGAATTTTTGCGCGGAACATCGTTTCTTCGGTACGATACCGTGAAATGATTCCTTCTCCGTTTCACGGCATCTTTTCTTCATCCGTCCAGTCGGATGATGCTGTGCCGATTCCGCAGAAGGAAGCCGCGAAAGTGATGCCGCCACCGAACACCGCATCGACTCAGGGAGCGACGCAGGCTCGCGCCAGCGGGCTCGGACAAGTGGCGCTTGATATCTTCGAGTTCGACAATTACTACATCATCAAAGCGCCGATCGCCGGCGTTCGCCTCGCGGATCTGGACATCGAGATCACGGACAACGTCCTCACGATTCGCGGAGCGCGTCGTCAGACTGACACGATCCCCGAGGAGCAGTATTACTTGAAAGAATGTTTCTGGGGCGAGTTTCAGCGGTCGGTGACATTGCCGTGTTCGATCGACCCGAAGAAAGTGAAGGCGACGTTCAACAAAGATTCGATTCTGAAAATCATCGTGCCGAAAGAAGAGGACAAAGTGAAAATCATTCGCATCAGCGAGTAGCTTCACGAAAGGGAAACTGCGTTTCCCTCTCGAGGACTCTCCATATGAAGAAAAATCCCTTCATCATTCGTCGTTTTTCGATCATACTTCGCCTCCTATGCAAATCCTCTTCTTCTCGATTTTCTGTTTTCTGCTGCTGGTCGGTTGTTCCGGTGACAATCCCGCCAAAGCCAAAGTCGATTACCAATCCGCCGTTCGTTACCTGCAAGGCGCTGGAGTCCCGCAGGATGTTGCAAAAGCCGTCGCATTGCTGCAGACGTCGAGTGAGGAAGGAAGCGCTGATGCCCAACTCGCGCTCGGTTATCTCTATCTGAAGGGAAAGGGCGTGACGCAGGACACGGCGAAAGGAATGTCACTGTTCAAGAACGCCGCGAAGAAGGGCAATATCGACGCGATGTACAACGTCGGTCTCGCCTATGCGCGAGGAGAGGTCGTGCCGAAGGATTTCAAAGAATCGTTCTCATGGTTCGAGATGGCCGCATTGCAGGATGACGTCGGTTCGCAGTACAACCTCGGCGTGATGTACATGAACGGCGAAGGCACGGTGAAAGACCCCCTGGCGGCATACGCTTGGTTCAAGTTCGCGGATGATCACGGTTACGCGAAAGCCAAGGACGGAATGGCCGCGGCAAAGGCGGCGCTGACGAGCGATCAGGTCAAGAATCTTGATCGCGAAGTGGCGCGCATCGCAGGCCGTATCAAACGTTCTGTGCAGGTCCAACTGACGCCGGGACAACAGAATGCGCCGCTCTGAGCCCGCAAATCAACAGCTGTCGTCTATACTTATTCTTAGATTTCCCGGGAACTTCGCGTCCGAAGCTCCCGGGGAATTGGTCGTCAGCATCCGTGCCGACACTACGCGTGCGCGCTCATCTTGTTCGCTTTTTTCAGGCGTTGTTCGAGCGCCCGCTTTCGTTTCGCGAGATCACCGTTGATCTTCTTCCTCGCTTGGATCTTGGCGATCTCTTCGAGCTCGGCGGTCACTTGATCCAAGTTCAGCGTGCTCACATTTTTCCAGTAGTTTGGCATCGGCATGTTCCTGCTGACAGTTTTTCCTGTGCCGACCACCCCACGTTCCACGTGGAGTAAAAAAATCGGACGACAGGTGCTGAGTTGCGGCAGTGATGTGAAGGAACGACGAAACGCCCTTCCGTGCGGGAGGGGTGGAGCTGAGTGCGAGCGATTCTCGACTACATCAGCGCGTCCCTCCCCTGCTTGCAGCGGACGGAAACGACGCGAATGGAGACGAAAAGATGTTGCATGTCTGCCGTGATTATCTTCATCAGATTTTTTCTGTCAAGAAAGTCGGACGTTTTTTCTTGTCATGAGCCTCTGACTTCCCGACACTTCAAACGATGAAAGTCCTTCTGATCGACAATTACGATTCCTTCACGTGGAATCTCTGGCAGCTGATCTCCGCACTGGGAGCCGACTGTGTCGTGCATCCTCACGATCGCATATCCTTGGATGAGGTCGCGGCGTTGCGACCCGATCGCATCGTGATTTCTCCCGGCCCCGGCACGCCCGCGGATGCGGGGATTTCCTGCGACGTGATCCGACGCTTCGGTTCGACGATCCCGATCCTCGGCGTGTGTCTCGGGCACCAGTGCGTCGCCGCCGTTTTCGGAGGATTGTCTTCGGTGACGCATGCGCCGACGGTGATGCATGGCAAAACGAGCGCTGTTTTCCATGATCAGAAAAGCGTTTTTCGCGGCTTGCCATCACCGTTTTCAGCCGCTCGGTATCATTCGCTCGTCGTGGAGACGTTGCCGTCGGATTTCGAGCTGCTTGCATGGACGGGGACGCAGAAAAACCCCGACGTTCTCATGGGCATGCGCCACAAAAATTTGCCGATCGTCGGCGTGCAGTTTCACCCCGAATCGTTTTTGACCGAGCATGGCGAGAAGCTGATGAAGAATTTTTTAACTTCTCGTTCATGAGGATTTCTTCTCTTCGACTTTCGGCGTTCGATCCCGCGGAGTTTCTGCGGAAGCTCGGAAAGAACGAGCGTGAGCCGGTGCTTCTTCAATGCGGCAGATTCACGGTGATCGGATGGAATCCGAGCGAGCGGATCCGCACGGACGATGCCGAGGAGGCTCGTGCGAAACTCAATACCCTCGCGGCCAAGCGTCGCGTTCGCTACGACGGTCCGCTGCCGTTCGTCGGAGGATTGATCGGATACGCGAGTGCCGATCTTGGCTGTTCGTTGCTGCGCATCAAACCGACCGCCGCGGATCGTTTTCATCTGCCGTTTGTGAATGTCGGTTCGTACGATGAGGTCATTCTCAGCGATGGCGACCGTGTTTTTGTCGTCGGATCGAAAGCATTCGAAGCCGAGGTGCTGAAGGTTCATGCGCGACCGTTGTCACCTTCGCGATTTTCTCCGCTTCGTTTTCGATCAAGTGTCACGCGCGTCGAGTACGCGAAAAGATTTCAGGAAATCAAGCGGCTGATTCATGAGGGCGATGTGTATCAACTGAATTCGACGTTCACATTCGATGCTCGGTCATCCGCCGACCCCACACAAGTTTTTTCCGATCTTTATCATGCGCATCCCGCGCCGTGCGCCGCGTATCTCGATGCGGGCGATTGTCGATTGCTTTCATTGTCGCCCGAACGATTCGTGACGGTAGAAGGCTCTCAAATCGCAACGTTTCCCGTGAAAGGGACGCGTCCGCGAGGTCTGACGGAAGCCAAAGATGAGCAATTGCGTGCTGAGCTTCTGAAGAGCGAAAAAGAAGCGGCCGAACTCAATATGATCACGGATTTGCTTCGCAATGATCTCGGCAAAATCGCGCGCATCGGCTCGGTGCGAGTCAGCGAGCATCGACGAGTCGATCCCACGCCGTCGGTCTGGCACACCTCGTCGATCATCGAGGCCGAGTTGGCGCCCGACGTCTCGCCGATCGACGCGCTTTTCTCGATGCTTCCCGCGGGATCCGTGACGGGTTGCCCGAAGAAACAGGCATGCATCGAGATCGATCGGCTCGAAGGCGTGCGACGCGGGCCGTACACGGGTGTGATTTTCGCGCAGAGCGATCACGGTTGTTTCACAAGTTCCGTCGTCATCCGCACGTTGGTTCACCAGAAGAAAACATTTTCGCTCGGCGTCGGAGGCGGCATCGTCGATGACTCGAAACTTGCAGACGAATGGCGAGAAACGCAACACAAAGCCGCGCCGTTTCTGCGCATGCAGAAGACGAAAGAGAACAATGTGATCCTGCGAAAAATTTGGATCAACGGTGCGTCTGCAAAGCGGTCCGATCCGCGAGTCGTGCTTCTTGATCCGTCGAACGAAGACGCGCGCGGCGTCTTCGAGACGATGCGCACGAAAGATGGCGCGATTCATTTGCTTACCGCCCATCTGGAGCGTCTCGCATCTTCCGCGAAACTTCTGAAGATGCGATTGCCGCGCTCGATCGATGCCATCGCATCGGATCTTCGGAAGGTCGCTCGATCGGGAGATGCGCCGAGTCGCGTGAAAATCGTCGCCACCGATCGTGACATTCTCATTGCAATGGAACCGCTCGCAGTCGATCGATGCCAAGACGACGGCATTGCCGCGACGTGTATCCGTTGCGATCGAGCATTGCCCGCGGCCAAGGCGTTGCCGTATCACAAAGAATGGCGAGCTCATGCACAGGCGCGATCGCGCGGCTTCGGCGAAGCGCTGCTCGTAGATCGATCGGGGCATGTGCCCGAAGCCGCGTATGGCAATCTGTTCTGGGTCGAAGACAGAACGCTCTTCACGGCCGCCGCAGGCATGCTTGCGGGCATCACCCGCGCCGAAGTCTTGGCACTCGCGCGGAAGCATCGCATTCGCGTGAAGTTCGCTTCTCCGACGCAGAAACGATTGTTTGCCGCCGATGAAGTGTTCCTCACGAAGTCCTTGAGCGGCATCACGCCGATCGTGCGGATCGATCGCAACGTGATCGGAGGCGGACGGACGGGCGCGGTCACGCAGTTCTTCATGAAATGGCTTTCCATAGCCCCCTGAAGCTGCAGGCGAATTGTGCTACACTCTTCGCACTGTGAAAGTCACACAAGCCATTCTTCCGGTCGCCGGATTCGGCACGCGATTTCTGCCGTGGACGAAAGTCGTGCCGAAAGAACTGTTGCCGATCGGTTCGAAGCCGATCATCGCGCTCCTCGTCGACGAATGCATGAGCGTCGGCATCAACGACATTTGCTTCGTCATCAGTCGCGGCAAAGAGGCGATTCCGCAGTTCTTCTACGCGCAGCCGGAGCTGGAACGCGAGCTCGCACGTCGCAATAAGTCGCATCTGCTCGAGGAGCTTACGAAGTACAACTCGGTCAGGTTTCACGTCGCGTATCAGGAGGAGATGAAAGGCGACGGTCACGCGATCTTGCAGGCCAAAGAGTGGGTGGATTCGGACACGCTCGCGATCCTCTTTGGTGACGACCTCATCGGCGGAGATCGCAACGGTTTGCAGCAGCTCATGAGCGCGTGGAAGGATCTCGGTGCGAAGAAGGAAACGGCGATGCTGTGCCTGCACGACATCGAGCGCAAACTGACGCACAAGTATGGCATCGTCGAGATCGCGCCAGACAAACACAAGAGCCGCACGAAGACGATCACGGGTCTCGTGGAGAAGCCGAAGCCCGAGGACGCGCCGTCCACGCTCGCGGTCGTCGGCAAATATCTGATCCCCCGTTCCACGATCGACGTGCTGGAGAAAGTCGACAGCGGTCATCATGACAAAGAGATCCGCCTGATCGACGCGTTGAAGTCGCAGCTCAAGAAGATCGAAATCTACGGCTACGAATTCGAAGGCCGCAGATTCGATACGGGTACGCCCGAGGGCTACCGCGAGGCGGTGATGGAACTGGGCTAAAAGATTGACATAAATTTTTTTGTTGTTAAAATACACATATATGGCCACTCCGCTGACAAAGAAGGACTTGTACACTTTTCTCGAGGAAAAAGGTGAAGTTGTCGATATACCTTCTTCGCTTGCATGGCGGGAGGAAACTGATGTAAATGTGAAGGCAGGGATCTACGAAGAGCTTGTAAAACTGTCTTCAGAAACACTGCGGAAAAGCAGATCGATCATCGATATTTGCTCAGGCCACTGTCCGGTTGAGTGTGAAATGGGAAGCGAAATGCTCGGAGGGAAAAAGGTGATCTGCCTTGAAGCAAATCCCGTATCGATCGTGAGCTCCGTTCAGAGACTGTCCGAGCGCAACATCCTCAGTCGTATCGTGGTTCCAGATGGGGAAATCGAAGAATCCGATGCGCCCATCACCTTTCTTTTCAGTGAAATAACAAAATCTCGTGCTGCGATGGACGCACTTCTTCAAGGGGGTGCCGATCTTTCGATCTTCACATTTGCCGGAGCTTGCGCACGACTTGCGTCGTCAGAAACCGACAGGACGGCACGGCAGAAAAAGTTGCAGCAATTAACCACCGATGTCATTTTTGAAGGTTTGGCTGCCGCTTCTCTTCACACGAAAAAAGACGGGGCGCTCATTCGTGCCGAACGCATTGTTATTCCGAGTGATGAGAAGGTTGAGAAAAAGGCAGTGCGTCAAATGGAGGAAGATCTTCACAAGATAACATCTCCTTTCTGGGTCATTGAAAGTTCAAAAATGTTGGCACATCACGGTGTCATCAATGAAGCACACATCCGGATGCTGAGCGCGCAAGGCATCAATCCGGCAAGGATGCATGAAAGGGTTACAACTCACACGCTTCGACGCAACGGCAAACCATTTGATGCGACATTGCTTCACTCGAGAAAAAGTGACTCCATGAGCAACCGTCTTTGAGCGACGCATAAGGAAACCTCCTCGGCTTTCGCGGGGCATGGGAACTGGGTTGGATGGCTCTTTTTTCATGTTTACAGCTCCCGCTTCAGGAGCTCGATTTCATCGCGCAGATCGGCTGCTTTTTCGAATTCCATGTTCTCCGCCGCCAGTTCCATTTGCTCCGTGAGCTCTTCCACGAGACGCTTCTTCTCGTCCTTCGGGATCTTCTGATGATCATACTTCTTGCGGCCGAGCTTCAGCTTGCTGTGTTCTTCCGCGATGTCTTTGATCGCCTTGATGATCGATTGCGGAGTGATGCCGTGTTTCGTGTTATGCGCTTCTTGGATCGCGCGACGACGATTCGTTTCGTCGATGGCGGCTTGCATCGCGGGCGTCATTTTGTCGGCGTACAGCGTCACGTGACCGCTGATATTGCGAGCCGCGCGGCCGATGGTCTGGATGAGCGCATCGCGCGAACGAAGGAAGCCTTGTTGATCGGCATCGAGAATCGCGATGAAGCTGACCTCGGGCAGGTCGAGGCCTTCTCGAAGCAAGTTGATGCCGACGAGGATGTCGATCTCGCCTGAGCGGAGTTGCCTGAGGATCTCAATGCGCTCCATCGTCTCAATGTCGCTATGGAGGTAACGCACGTTGTAATCGGCGTCGTTGTAGTACGTCGCGAGGTCCTCGGCGCTTTTCTTCGTGAGAGCCGTGATGAGCACGCGTTCGCCGCGTTTGATGGTTTCGTTGATTTCTTTCGTGATGTCGTCGATTTGATGTTTTTTCGGACGGATGGTTACGATCGGATCCAGTAGTCCCGTCGGACGGATGATCTGTTCCACGAGGCGGTCTTTCGCCGTGTTCTTGAACTCGTATTGGCCGGGAGTCGCCGAGACGTACACGGCTTGGAACACGCGCTTTTCGAATTCGTGAAATTGCAACGGACGATTGTCCGTCGCGCTCGGCAAGCGGAATCCGTAGTCTATGAGCGTTTTCTTGCGTTGCAAGTTTCCTTCGTACATGCCGCCGATCTGCGGGATCGAGATATGCGATTCGTCGATGAACGTCACGAAATCTTCCGGAAAATAATCGAGGAGCGTCTCGGGTGGAGAACCCGGTTCGCGATTGCCGAAGTAGCGCACATAGTTCTCGATGCCCGTGCAGTAGCCCGTTTCTTTCAGCATCTCGATGTCGTACTCGGTGCGCTGACGGATGCGCTCGGCTTTCGCGAGCTCGCCGTTTTTCAGAAGTTCTTTCTCGCGCAGATCGAGTTCGATTTTGATGCCGTCGATCGCGCCGTCGATCTTTTCTTTCGTCGTCACGTTGTGGGCCGCGGGAAAGATTTTCACTTCATTCAAGTCCGTGATGAGCTCGCCCGTGAAACTGTCCACTTCTTGGATCGAATCGATCTCGTCGAACGGCATTTCGACTCTGATCACCGTGTCGCCGCTCGGCGGAAAGATCTCCACCACGTCGCCGAGAACGTGGAACATTCCTTGTTTGAATGTCATTGAACTGCGCTTGTACTGGATGTCCGTGAGGAGTCGCAGGAAGCGCTGACGCTGAAACGGCATGCCGCGCTTGATGGTGATGGCGAGTGATTCGTAATCCGATACGTCACCGAGACCGTAGATGCACGAGACTGATGATACGATGAGTACGTCGCGGCGCGTGAGCAGGTTGAACGTCGCGGCGTGACGGAATTTCGCGATCTCTTCGTTGATGCTGGCATCCTTCTCGATGTACGTGTCGGTGGTCGGCAGATATGCCTCGGGTTGGTAGTAGTCGTAGTACGAGACGAAGTAACTTACCGCGTTGTCCGGAAAGAACATCTGGAATTCGCTGCACAGCTGCGCGGCGAGAGTTTTGTTGTGCGCGAGCACGAGCGTCGGGCGGTTCAGCTGTTGGACGATGTTGGCCATCGTGAAGGTTTTGCCGGTACCCGTTGCGCCAAGCAGCGTCTGGTGACGCTCGCCTTTCTTGAGCCCTTCCGTGAGCTTCTCGATCGCCTTCGGCTGATCGCCCGTCGGCTTGTAGTTTGAGACGAGCCTGAAGGGCTTACTCTCGGCCTGTTCTAGCTTTTTCTCGTCAGACATAAGTCGGGGGATTGTACCAGACCCCCTCCCCGCTTTCAATGCTCGGCTGAGAGAGGCCTTATTCCGCGCCCGGGCCTTCCTCGATGTCGAATTCGCTCTGCAGTTGCGCTTTCGCCGCGTCATCCAATTCTCTGGTGCGTGTTTTCTTCTTTTTCGGATTGACGGCGGGAGCGGCCACCGGAGCTTTCGGCAGGAATTCGTCTTCAAAATCACGCGGTTGTTCCATGAGGTCGTGCACATCGACCACATCGGTCTTTTCGAGCGATTGCAGATCGATCACCGATGCCAAAATCACGGGCGTCACGCCGTCTGCATCTCGGAGATTGATCAGATAGTGTTTCAGTCGAGGCTCCTCGGCGAGACATGCTGCCATCTTCGAGAGAGCTTCGGCGTTCGATGTTCGGAGTCCTTCGATGCTTCCTCGCACGGCATCCGCTAGAACTGCATGGCCTTCCACCGAATCGTCGGCGAAACAGTAGGCGAGCACCTTGATCGCGGTCGCGAGATCATTGAGTTGTAGCGGCGCGCGGCGCGCGATCTCTTCGGCGATGGCGCGGTGACCCTTCTCGTCGTGACCGTATCCTGCGGATTCTTCGGCCCAGAAATTGCCGAGATATTCCGCCACCTGCCAGACATCGACCACATTCGTGAAGTCGGGTAGCGGCTCTTCCTCGTCTTCGGTTGCATCTACTTCTTCCTCATCAACGTCGTCTTCGGTTGCATCTACTTCTTCCTCCTCAACCTCGTCTTCCGTCGTTGCTTTTTCAGCTTCAACCTCATCCTCGACCGCAGCTTCTTCTTCCTCATCAACTTCGTCTGTCGAATCCAATGATCCGTCCGGCAGCGCGGCGAATGCCGAAGTGTCCTGCTCGACTTCCGCGTTGCGTGATGCGCGGAGCGCCTTCAACTCTTCGACGATGTAGGCAAGGCGTTCAAAGACGGGCGCGCGCTTTTCCACGCCTTGCGACTTTCGAACGACGCCGGCGCAATGCATTTCGACGTACATGATGGCTTCATGCAGCTTCGTCCCCGTCCGATTTTCCGTCGGGTTCAAAGTTGCCTTGAACGCAGGCAGCGCTTCATGCACGGCCACGGCGCTCATGAGCGGACGCGTCAAAAGGTCGAGCATATGCTTGATCGGCGTGCTGCCTTTCGCAGGCTGTGCGATGGAGTTGCCGGCGATCATCATGCCCGTGAATTTCGGTGAGAGCGTCACGGTTTCGGGGACTGCAGTCGCCATCACATGCTGCTTCGGTTCGGTCGGCGGACGGAAGTGATCGACGATCGTTTGGATGCGTTCGTATACGGGATCTTTGGTGCCCTCGAGGATGTGTCGGCAGTGTGATTCGACGTAGGAATAGGCCTCAAGCAAGCCGGCGCGCTTATCCGTCATGTTGCCGACGAATGACGTGAAGACGGATTTGAACTGACGGAATTCCGCGATGGTAAGATTCGTTTTTGACAGCACTTCGATCATGCGTCCGAGGTCGCGTTCGGCGCGGAGCGCGTTGTCGATCGATTCTTCGATCGTGCCGTCCTCGGGCATCGCATTGCCCGTGAAGCGCATGAGCAGCATCGTGATGATTTCAAGATCGGGTTTCGACGCCAGTTCCTCGGGATACGGCACGCCGCTTTGGGGCAAGAACGGGATGCTCTCAAGATCCAATTTGTCATCGACGGGAGTATCGGTGTCATCGGACGGCGGTGCCTCCGAGCCGCCTGCAGAGTCGGAGACAGCGCGTTCGCGTCGAGGCTTGTTATTTTCCTTGAGCCACACCTGCGCGACTTCCATGCGTTCCTTCAGCGTGCAGCCGAGACCGAGCAACACGCGGTCGGCGTCCTCCCACGTCGTCGTCTCTCCGTGTCGCAATTGCGACATCATGATGCGGCGTTGGTTCTGGCTGTATTCCTTCAGCGATTCCGGCGGGTTGTCTTTTTCCACCCACTGGATGCGCGTGGCGTTCGGATGCATTTCAAACAACGTTTCTACGCGCGCGCCGAGTTCGTTCATGCCGAAACATTCCCTGAAATGCGCTTCGTTTTCGCGCTTCCAGCGGTCGTTCAGGGTGACGCCGTGCCACGGGAACGATTCGTGAGCCATCAACGTTTCGAGCGCATCACGCGTGACGCGGCAATTGCGGAAGATGCCGCTGATGACGCTCACGCTGACGGTCGTTTGTTCTGCGTACTCTTCGCGTCCGCCCGCGAGGATCATTCGCCTGCGCACATGCTCGGCGATGCTATCGGCGTCGCCGCCGAAATATCGTTCCCAGTATTCCGTGCGAACGGCCTCATCCAGATTCGCCGCGTCCATCGCCTTCACCATCAAATCGCGCGTGACGGGGCGTTGGTCGGGACCTTCTTTCAGCACGCGGTGCGCCATGAGATCGCCGATCTGCTTCGTACTAAGCCGCGCGCAGATTTCGGCGAAGACGGCATACGCCTGGATCGATTTGCTTTCGGCTTTCCCGCGGGCATCCAGCCCGTTTGCGACTTGCCGCGTCTTAGGGGAATTCACCATGAAGTTTGACTTTTTATCACTTTATTTCTCCTTATTCAATGAAAAAGCCGTATGAATTGCGGCGAGCCGTGGCAAAAGGCATTATTCGGCGCTTTCGCTAAATGGGATCCCCGACTCTTGGAGCAGTGCCCGCACGGACAATTTCGTCGACAGTGAACTGCGTCCGAGATTCACCTCGCATCCGCCTGTGCCCGTGCGCACGGGGCTGCCGATCGGAGCCAACGCAGAGAGGCGTTCCAGCACAGTCGCCTGATCGTCTTTGCCGATTTGTAGAACGAGTTTCATAAAGGGGCACATCCTAAGCGCCTCATGCCTGATGTCAACTTTTGTCTTCTTTTCGCGTTCTATTCGCTTTCAGAAGCCAAATTCCTGTCTTCAGTCTGTGCTCGTGCTGAAATAAAACCTTTCATGGAAATCCTGAAGCCTCTCTGGCTGCCGAAACACTCGACACCGCCCGAGGCGTTCGCCGTGAAACTGCAGTGGGCGCTCTTCGAACGTGTGTGCCGCGGCGAATTGCCGACGTAGAGCAAAACACCCGCTTTCTGTATGCTGCACGCATGATCGATCTCCAACTCGTCCGCGCCAATCCCGACACCTATCAAAAAGCGTGTCAGCAGAAGAATATCAAGCTCGATGTCGCCGCGTTTCTGAAGCTCGATGCTGAACGTCGCGCGCTCATGGCAGACGTTCAGACGTTGCAGGCCGAACGCAATGCGGTCAGTAAAAAAGTGCCGACGATCAAGGAAAAAGCCGAGAAAGAAAAAGTCATCGCCGAGATGAAAGTCGTCGGCGAGAAATTGAAAGACGGCGAAGCCAAACTCACGGAGATCGACAAAACGTGGATGGCGCTCCAGTTGCAGATGCCGTCGATTCCGCTTCCGTCGGTTCCCGTTGGGAAAGACGATTCTGAGAACAAAGAGAAGCGCACGTGGGGCAAGATTCCGTCGTTCGATTTTGAGATTAAAGATCACGTGGCGCTCGGCACGGCGCTCGATATCGTCGACATTCCGCGCGGCGTGAAGATCGGCGGATCACGAAGCTATTTCTTGAAGGGTGATGGCGCGCGTCTTGAACTTGCGGTGCTGCAATTCACGATCGACTCGCTCGTGAAAAAAGGGTTCACGTTGTTCACGCCGCCGCTCATGGCGAATTACGCGGCGATGATGGGCACGAGCTATTTTCCGGGCGGGGAAGAGCAAGCGTATGCCATCGGTGTCGACGCCGAGCCGCACGTCGCGCTCACGGAAAAAGAAGGAAAGCAGATCGCATCCGACGGGCTGTATTTGATCGGCACGTCCGAAGTCGCGGTCGCGAGTTATCACAGCGGTGAGACGTTCAAGGTGTCGGAATTGCCGAAAAAGTATGCGGGACTGAGCAATTGTTTCCGTCGCGAAGCGGGCACGTACGGCAAAGACACGCACGGTTTGTATCGCATCCATCAATTTCAGAAAGTCGAGCAGGTGATCCTCTGCGAGAATGATCCTGAGATCAGTGCGAAACTTCACGCCGAGATTTTGCAGAACGCCGAAGACGTCTTGCAGGCGCTCAAGCTGCCGTATCGCGTCGTCGACGTGTGCACGGGCGACATGGGTCGCGGACAGGTCTACAAAAATGACATCGAGACGTGGATGCCGAGTCGCAAAGGGTATGGCGAGACGCACAGCTGTTCGACATTCTACGAATTCCAAGCGCGTCGCCTCGGCATCAAGTACGAAGCCGCCGACGGCACGAAGAAATTCGTCCACACGCTGAACAACACCTGCATCGCCTCGCCGCGCATCCTGATCCCGATTCTCGAGATCTATCAGCAGAAAGACGGCTCCGTGACGATTCCGGAGGTTTTGAGGCCGTACATGGGCGGGCAGACGACGATCAAGCGATCGTAAAAATTTCGCGAGTCGTCTTCGTCGTTCTACAATCAGTCTCATGGCTCACTTTTTGATCGCCGACGATTCGCATGAGAAGATCGTCTTTTTGAAGAAGATGTTGAAGCGCGCGGATTGGCAGGGGGAGATTCTCACTGCCTTTACGACGGAAGATGCCAAAGCGCTTATTGACTCGCATTCTGATATTGCAGCGGCGTTCGTCGATTACTACATGCCTTCCGAGAACGGTCCGGCTGTCATCAAATATCTGAAGGAGACTTGTCCTCGGGTGCATATTGCCTTGGTAAGTTCATCGGATTCCGCGAAGAATGGAAAGGAAGCGCGTGATGCAGGCGCTGAGGCGACGGTGTGCACGTCGTATCGTGAAGACGAAGTGGAGCGTCAGCTTTTTGATCTTCTGGAAGATTGGAAGGGAGCGCGATGAATTCCTCGACTCGATAGCCGATGCTCTGGAAGACGAGTCGAATGATCCGTTGCTGTTCTTCTTCTTGGAGATGGTTGATCCGTTGGCCGACCATGACGAGGAGCCCTTCGGTTCCGTGAAATTGCTCCATCGCTCGTTGAACGAGAAGTGGCAACTCCTTCCATGCGTCGACGTCGACGATGTTCAGATCGTGCGCGGGCGGAAGGTCTCTACCCGTGTGATGATGGGCCATGCTCGAAGGAGGAAGATCTCAGTGTACACTTCGCGTGACACCATGCGCATTCTCTTCACCCGATTCCCGCTTGAAAGCGCCTTTGGAGGCGCCGAGAACCAAACGATGTGGTTGGCCGAAGGATTGAAAAATCGCGGTTTTGACGTCAGTTTTCTCGGGAGTTGCCCCGTCCTCCTCGAGTGTTTTCGGGACGCGGGATTCGTCGCGACCGGATCGCAGATCGGGCCTCCGCCCGTGTCGATGGCGACTGCTGCGAGCTTCGTGTGGCGCAGAAAAAAAATGTTGCAGGCATTGATCGCGGCATTTGAAACGTTGCCGCAGCTTCCGGACGCGGTGTGCATGCTGAGTCTTTCGGAGAAAATTTTGTGTACCGATTGGCTGACGAAACGCGGCGTGCGCGTGATCTGGATCGAACACGACAGAGTCGGACGTTGGCTTCGGAGCAATCCGTGGCTCGGCGAATTGAAGCGGCTGAGCCATCTCGTGACGACGGTGTGCGTCTCCGAGCTGAGTCGAAGGATGTACGTCGATCTCGGGTTTGATCCGGATCACGTGAAGCCGATTCCAAACGGCGTCGACGGCGATCGATTGAACGTTGATGTGCCGCGACCGACGCGACAATCGCAGAATCTTCACATCGGTTGCGTGGCTCGTTTGAGCCCAGAAAAAGGCGTCGACGTCTTGCTCGAAGCGATCGCGGATTTTCCCGAAGCGTCGCTCTCGATCGTCGGCAAAGGACCGCAGGAAGGTGAGATCCGACGCTTGATCTCCGAAGACACGGAGAGACTCGGCATCGGCGTGCCGAGAATCTCTTTGCAAAAAAACATTGAGAATCTCGGCGCGTTCTATCGGTCGATCGACGTGTTCGTATTGCCATCCGTCGATCACGATCCGTTCGGCTTGGTCGCGGCCGAAGCGATGATGTGCGGCACGGCCACGATCGTCACGGATGCGTGCGGCATTGCGGGTTATGTTCAAGACGGTGTCGATGCTCTCGTTGTTTCAGCGGCATCCGCCGCAAGTCTTAGGGATGCGATTCTCAGCGTGAAAGACCCCGCATTGCGAACTTCACTCGGCTTGCAGGGGAAAGTGCATGCTTTGGATCAATTCGCTCTGAACCGCATGATTGAGGCCTATGAAGTATTGTTGCATTAGTACTTTATTCAGGTAATACTCCGCACTTCGAGTGCGGGGGTCAGCGTTCCCTGAGGTGTAATATGGGCCGGTGAGTGAACACATCTACAAACGTCACAAC
>JAYVRL010000012.1:0-28543 GCA_043776335.1 Candidatus Peribacteria bacterium
GGTTGTATTACGAGCAGGGCTTGTTCGGTCATGACGACCAGAGCGTGTACTTCGATTCTGCCCTTCGGGATCCTGCGCGCGTCGACGAATTGGCCGCGATCGCACGGAAACACGGTCGAAAAATGATGTTCGTCTGGAGCGGCTCCAGCGCTGATCTCGATCTCCTGAAATCAAAATTCAATCTCGTTCGTTGCGAAGCTTTTCCGGATTGGGCTTGGTGGCAGATTCTCGCGGAGCCCGACCCTTCTTACACGCATGCTTGTCAGGCAGGGCAGGCGCTGCGCCAAGATCATTCGTTTTCGTCTTCGACGCTGCTTCGCATCGCGGAAGTGTTGTAGCGTGGGATGACAAAAAACCGGTGACGCGGGGGTTGCAGTTCCTCCCTTTCCATTCGCGTTGTTCATTCCTCGTAGATACCAATGAACCTTCGCTGAAACTATCGCTTGAAAAAACTGGTGTCACGGGTCGGGATTGAACCGACGACCCTGGGCTTATGAGTCCCATGCGCTGCGCGCAGTTCTTTTTGCTAGCCGCTTCGCAAGGCTCAGCGGCGCAACTGAGCTACCGTGTCACGGAAAAACTGGTAACACAGGAGCTAAAACATCATATCTGATCATCTTAGAGTTTTTTCTCCATCCACTTCACTAAAAGTGGGTTTGCTTTTATTGATGATCCATCCTGCAATTCCACTCCGGTAATCTGCCGGAAAAGAGTGAATGCATTTTGATAGCAAAGCAAAGCTTCTCCCTCTTCACGATCAAACTTTTCTTGCCAAGAATGTAGATACCGATTACGAACGTCTCTTATTTGGTGGAATCTTTGCTTCTGATCTTGGGTAATCCAGCCGAGTACTAACAAAAGTTCAATACGGCGACTTTGCTCCATTCGATCGAAGTTTTTACCCAAAATGGTTTTTTCTTGTTTCACTGTTATAGCTTTTCCACTCAATGTTAGTCCGTGCATTTCCCACAAAAGAATGGGCAAGCTTTCTGCTACTACACCTGACATTGCAACCGAAGCTCCAAAAAATCCAAAGCAGTAAGCTCTGCATGATTCTTCCAGAGGCTTCAATAACTTTTGGATGGCTGGTACGACGTTCATGAAAGTCTCTTGTGTATTGATTTTGCGAAATCGCGAAAGCAATTCCTTGGTAAGGGAAGACTTTGGTAGGCCAAAAAAATGCTCAAACCAATGTACCCAATGTTTATCTAATTCAGTCATTGGCTCCGTTCCCAAAATCTTTTCCATTTCCGCCTCAGATATTGGAGGTGCAGGAAAATTCATTTTTACTAAAATTGTTTGTTGCTCCTGGTTCGAGAGATTATCCATATAAATGATCTGAATCGAAAACTGTATGGTGTCACGGGTCGGGATTGAACCGACGACCCTGGGCTTATGAGTCCCATGCTCTACCAACTGAGCTACCGTGACACACGATGATCATTAAATTCGCCCGCAGAGTATGCAGCAAAACCCCGTGTGGTTGAAGGGCATTTAGAGCAGGTAGAAGAGCGCCGTGGCCATGCACAGCAGTCCCGAATCGCGCACTGCGACATCGTTCCAGCCGATTTGCGTCAGGATGGCGACGAGATGGAGTGATGCTCCGATGCTCGCGATTTGCTGGAGCAGGCGGATCGGGATGAGGAGCCCGACGCCGATGACGATCTCCAGCACGCCGATCGTTTTGAGCCACCAGAGCATGTTCATCGTGAAAAGGCCGTCGAACCATTTCGGCATCCAGCCGATCCAGACGTTCGGATGGAGGAATTTCTCAACGCCGAAATAAAGGAAAACGAATGACAGGCCGAGGATCAGCGTCCAGCGGGCGGTGGTGATGGGTGACATGGCTGCTATACTAGCACCATTCGTTTCATCATGAAGATTCACACGTTCTGCTTCGGCATTTTTCTTTTGTCGCTCACGGCGTGCGGCGCGGGAGCGAACACCGCAGAGAAGGGCCAATTGGTGCCGTCTGTCTACGATCAAGCATCTTCGTCAGCGATGACGAGCAGCGTGACGTCTTCCGCGGCTTCCATGCAGCGGGTCGAGCCTTCTCTGAAAGCCGATTTGGTGTCTTCCGAGCAAGCGAGTGTCCCAAGCACCGAAGAGGCGGTCGAATCATTCAGTCCGTCGGTTTCTCACTTGATTCACATCACGGTGGCTCATGGAATTTTTACGCCGAGCAAGATCGTCGTGAAGCGCGGGGATAATGTGAAACTCCGCATCACGAGCAAAGAAAGCGATTTCGGTTTTTCGATTCCGGATCTCAACGTGAACGAGCATGTGAGACAGGGGACTCCCCTCACGATTCGGCTCAACACCTCCGCGACCGGAAAATTCGAATTCTCGTGTTCCATTCTTTGCGGCTCCGGATTCAACCCCGGTACTATCACTGTCGCGAAATAATTCCTTCTCTCTTTACTATGCGCTCCTCATTCCTGATCGGTCTTCTTGTTCTCACGTTCGCAGGTTGCGGTCATACGCCCGCGAAGAATCCAGACCCCAATCACACGCATGCCGATTTCGCCGTGTGGATCGACGGCAAACAGCTTGATTTCTCCGATGCCAGATACATGACCGAGGAGCTGACGCCCGAGCAAGAAGAAGCCCTGAAACACGCGACCGGTGCACTCGTGAACCGTGATGTGGCAACGCTCAAAAAATATCTGCATCTGCACGACGGCAACGGTCACGTCATTCACCGTCACAAGCCGAACTTGGGGTTGAAAGACTTCTTCGGTTCGCTGCAGGTCGACATCGCAGGCAAGTGCTACACGTCCTTTGAGCCGATGGCCGACGGCGAAATCTGCGGCGACAATCCGTTCCGCATGTTCGTGAACGGCGTCGAGCGCTCGCCGTTCGATTTGAATTACATCTTCGCTGACGACGATCATATTCTGATCACCAACGCAGTCTCTTCTGCTGCAGTGAAAAAAGAACTCGGACTGATGACCGACGACGCGTGTCTTTACTCGAAGACGTGCCCGTGGCGTGGTCCAGCACCGACGGAGAATTGCATCGCTGACCCGAACGTGCCGTGCACGGGTGTCTGAACGCGCTTACGATCGAACGTGCACATCGGCTCTGAACATGCCCATACTGCACATGAACGCGAAGTCTTTCGTCGGCGTGATCGGTCCGATCCAATTCGCGCCTTTGCTCAGGGGCTGGCTCTTTTCGTACGCAGGCACCACGAGGCTCGTCAGGCAGCCGCTCAGCGGCTCCGGCACCGTGGCGTAAATCCACGTGGCTTTGCCCGCTTCGATGTTGAACGACGTTGCGCTGTAGCCCCCGTCGGTCACGCCGACGCTGATGACTTGTTGTCCGTTCGCATCGAAGCTGACGTTCGGATCGGTGCTGGCGATGGCGGAGGCCGCAAAGTTCGGCAGGATCTTGATGTCGCTGAGCCACAGCCCGCTTTGGAGATTCGAAAACCCGAGCAGGATCGAGATTGACCCAGCGACGGTCAGGAACAGTTTGCCGAGGCTTCCTTTCGTGAGTGAGCTGACTGCGCCGATGCCAAGCAGTGAAGGGAGTGTGCCGAGCGCGAAGACGAACATGATCAGCGAGCCTTGGACGAAACTTCCCGAGCCGAGTGCGAGGAGTTGCATCGATTGCGTGAAGCCGCACGGCACGAAGTATGTGAGGGAACCAAGCAGGAGCGGCGCGACCACCGCATCGGATTCGCTCATGCTTCGGAGTTTCTTCGCTAGAGCGGACGGCAATGGAATTCGGCAGTAGCGTTTTGGAAGCAATCCGAGGATCGAGAGGCCGAGAGCGATCATCACGAGGGAGAGTCCGATTTTCATGAAGCCCGTTGATTTCACCGAGAGAATCAAGGAGCGGCCGAGCAGCCCCGTGAGCCCGCCGAAGAATATGTAACCGACGATGCGGCCGAGATTGAAGTGGAGCTGCGGTTCGAATTTCTCCCAGCGCGTTGCGTTCGGATGTGCCTTGTCCCATGTTGCCGTGAGTGAGAGCAGAAGGCCGCCGACCATGGCGAGACAGCTGCTCGCGGAAGCCGTCAGTCCGATCAGGAAGATCGTCCCGAGACCGACCACGTCTTCGGTCGACGTCGCGAACGAGAAGAGCTCGTAGTGTTTGGCCAGCTGGTAGATCGCAAGAAGCACGACCATCGTGACGCCGATTTCCGCCATGCGTTCGGCTCCGGTACCGCCGCTCTGAACATCGACGCACGCGGCGCACGTTTTGCTTGATTTTCCTTTTTTTTGCATGCCTTCCCAGTATACATCTTTCGTCGTAGCTGAACCAGACGCCAAGCTGTGGTATTGTGCTCTCGATGAAGCGATCGGTCCCCGTGACGATGGCCACGCAGCACCCTGACAACGCGTGCTCGCCGTGGTGGAAAGAAGGCCCGTTCGTCGCGACGCAGGACGAGATCGCGGAGGTGATGATCCTCTTCAAGGAATTGCCGATCGACGAGTACATGTGGGATTGGGAAGGCAAGTACGTGGATGAGGCGGTGGGGGAGAAGCTGTTTTCGCGCGGTGCCGAGTTTTTCAAGAAACATCCGCTCGGAAAGGATCTTCATCTGACATATCGCATTCCCGCATTCGACGGCGAGAAGATGCATCGCATGGCGCGCGCGTTCATGAATGTGTTGGCGCTTGCGGATCTCGGCCGCGACATCGGCTTGAAACGTCCGCCCGTGACCGAAATGTTCCTTCCGCTCACGACCGACGCGAAGCAGCCCATGAAAGTGCGTGAGGTGTTTCGGAAAATCGCGGGCTATCATCGCGACGTTTTGCACGGCGGGAAGAAAGTGGACGCCGATTTGCTTCGACTCTTCGACGTCACGCCCCTTGTCGAAGACGTGCCGTCGCTCTTGTCCATCGAAAAGATCGTCGGTCCGTATTGGAAGAGCTTGCTCAAAGAATGCCCCGAGGCGAAAGAGCGCGGGCAGAGGCTTTTTCTCGCGCGCTCCGATCCCGCGATGAACGCAGGGCTTGTTCCTGCGGTATTGGCCGTGAAGGTGGCTCTCAGCAAAGCCAAAGGAGTCGCCGACGACCTTGGATTCGATCTGTATCCAGTGCTCGGCACCGGCTCACTCCCGTTTCGCGGCAGCGTCAATCCGCTCTATCTCGACACGTTTCTCGAGCAATATTCGGGAGTCAGGACGTATTCCATCCAATCGGCGTTCCGGTACGACTATCCGAAAGATGTCGTCATCAAGGCGCTCGAAAAAATGAAAAAAGAAGTGCCGAAGCGTCGCATCGTTCGGATTCCGGATGCCGATGTCAAAAAGATCGAAACACTTTGCGCGATTTTCACGAAACTGTGGCAGCCGACGATCGAGAGCATCGCGCCTCTCATCAACGAAGTGGCGTCGTTCATCCCGCCGCGTCGGGAACGTCTGCAGCACATCGGACTTTTCGGGTACAGCCGCGGCATCGGTAAGGTGCGCCTCCCTCGCGCGATCGGTTTCACGGCGGCGTTCTATTCCATCGGCATTCCTCCCGAACTCATCGCGACGGGCAGAGGACTCGTGACGGCCGCCGAAGAAGGATTGCTCGAGACGGTCGAAACGTATTACCCCGCACTTCGCGAAGACCTGAAACATGCCGGGAAATATTTGAATCGGGAGAACCTTTCCTTGCTTGCGAAGAACAAGGCCGTTTTTCGGGAGATCGAACGCGACATCGACGCGATCGAGAAGCTGCTTGAGATCGATCTCGGTCCGGAGAAACCGCATCATCTTCTCCATCGCAATCTGACGTCGAGCATCTATCAGCGCGTGCAGTCGGGAGGTTCCAAGGCCGAGATTTCCGCCAATATCGTGGAGGCCGCGACGATCAGGCGAAGCATCGGTTAGCGCTGGTAGAGCGTGCCGCGCACTTCGCGTTGCAACGGTGAAATCCAATCGAACGTTTCGTAGAAATTCTTCCAGCTGACGGAGCCTTTCTTCAACGGAGAACCGAACTCGTTCAAGATGAGTTGCAATGATCCGTTGGTCGTCGTGAGCGCGACGTCGGCCGACAGATTGAAAATCGTCGAATCATAGACGTCGCTCATGTAGTCGGGGAGGTCGCAGGTGATGTACGGCGCGTTGTTGTACAGGCATCCGGTTTTCAGAGCCGCAGTATCCCCGCGGGAAATGATGATATTCGACAGCGCCAACTTTTGAGTCACTTTCGCCAAGAACGTGACGGTTTTCAGTTGCAAGAGAGGTTTCGCCTTCGACGCTTTTTGGCCGATGAACTGGAACGAGCCGATGGGAGCGTTGTTTCCGGAGGTCAGCACGGCATTCTCGGGCCCGAACAGTTTGATGTCCGTGATGGCCGACGGAACGATGCGGAAACCGAGAGGAGATGCCTTGCCTTCGCACATGCCGCTCAAGCTCATGCGATGATTTTCAGAGAGCGCCGCGACTCCCGTTTCTTCGTCCGTGAAATCACGCACTTGAATGCGCGCGTAGTACGGCAAATGCGTCTTTTCCAATCCCGCCCAGTTTGTGTCGGTTTTTTTCACGCCGCTCACCAGCAATCGATGTGTGTTCAAATCGTAGATGTTGAGCGGGCCGAGATCCCCCAAATGATCGACGACAAATTTCCAAGCGGAAAATTGTGTTTTGCACGCATCGATGACCGGCGATTCGTGCCCGAGAACGATGAAAGATGACGTCGGTTCTCCGTAGGGCAGGGTGTCTTCTCGCCCCAGAGACAGCGCGGACGAGCTGATGGCGGGTCCACTTTTTGTGCTCGAGGATTTGCCGTTTTTTCTTGAAGATGCGATCGATGCTTTCGACGAAGAACTGCGCGATGACGACGAGGATGGCATGTGTGCGGATGTCAGCCGTTCGCTTCTCTCGCAGTTTCGTCGCACTTCGTTGTCTTCGATGAGCGAGCAGCTCGCGGCGTGCGCCGCTGCGAAAAACGTGATGCCCGAAACGACGATCAGTGCGGGAGTGAGCAAGCGCAGCGTTTTCATACAGGGGTGAGAAAAGATTGATCGGCAGTATAGAGGGAATGAAAAAAGCGTCCAGATCGCTGGAGAGATCGTTTCCATCAGATATACTGATGGCATGACGAAGCAGGATTCTTCAACGCAGGAAGACGATCTGGAAGCCAAAGTCGCGGCAGCCGCGGCGGGCGATGATCGCATCGGCGAACTGGAGCAGAAAATCGAGGAGCTGACTGTGCAATTGACGAAAGCGACGGACATCGCGTCCCGTGCTCAGGCGGAGCTCCAGAATGCCAAGGCCAGATTCGAGCGCGAGGGAGGAGAGCTTCGAAAGTTCGCGTCCGAGGCGGTGCTTTTGAAATTGTTGCCGACGATCGACAATTTGCAGCGCGCGCTCAAGCACTTGCCGAAAGAGATCGAGGGCAACGAATGGGTAACAGGCATCATCGCCACCGAGCAGGAGCTCTTGAAGCAGGTCGGGAACATGGGTCTGAAACGTTTTGAATCTCTCGGTGAGACGATCGACGCCGAACGTCACGAAGTGCTCATGCAGGCTGCGGGCAAGGCGAATGCGGTCATCGAAGTGCTTGAAGACGGGTACGAGCTCCATGGCAAAGTCGTGCGTCCCGCGAAGGTGAAAGCGGGGGACGGATCGGACGGTTAGTTTTTGATCGCGCGTTCGAATCGTTCGCCTCGATCTTCGAAATTTTTGAAGTGTCCGTAACTCGGCGAGGCAGGGGACAGAAGCACGATGCCGCCTTTCGATGTGCATTTCTTTGCACCTTTCACGGCAGCCTCCATCGTATCGGCGTGCGCGAGGGTGATTTTGGCTTTCGTCTTCTTGATCGCCTCGCCGATCGTGTTGCCGCTGTCAGGCAGTAAGATGGCGACCTTCACGGAGGAGGTTTTCAGACGCTTCGCGAGCGGCAAAAAGTCGTACCCGCGATCCTGCCCGCCGACGATGATCGTTTTCACTCGGTTACCGAGCGCGTCGAGCGCGGCGACGGCCGACTGCGGCGTCGTGGAGATCGAGTCGTTCACCCATTCGATGCCGTGACGGATGCCGAGCGACTGCAGCCGATGGGGAAGACCTTCGAATTTCTTGATCGTCGCGATCGCATCTTTCGGTTTCACGCCGAGGCCAAGCGCGACCATGTACGCCGCGGCGATATTGCCGAGGTTGTGCTCACCTTGCAGGTTGATCTGTTTCAGTGACACGGGAGCGTCCTTCGGTCCGAAGGAAATTTTCTCACCTTTCGATGCGTCTGCGATCTGCTTCGTCTCCTTCGATTGTTCGACGTAGAAGACAACGTCATTTTTCTTTTGGAATCGCGTGATGTGCTTTTTCGCTTCCAAATATGCGGAGAGCGAGCCGTGATAATCGAGATGTTCGGGGAAGAACGACGTGACGACCGCAATCTGCGGACTCGAAGTGAGATCCATGAGTTGATAACTGCTCAACTCTTGAACAAATATTGTATTCTTTCTTGCGTCTTTCAGGTGTTTGATCGCGGGTTCGCCGATGTTGCCCACGAGGTACGCATCCTTGCCCGCGTCTTTCAGGATTTCATACGTCAGCGATGCCGTGGTGCTTTTGCCTTTCGATCCCGTCACGCCGATGACCGTTGCTCCGGAACCTTCGATCGAGTCCCAAAAGATCTGCGTGCCGGAGGTCATGTTCTTTGCGACGAGCTTGAATTCCGGTTGCGGCGGAATGCCGGGAGATTTGATCAGCACGTCGAATGCCGAGAGATTCCTGAGCCAACCCGTGCCGATCTGTTGCCAATGCTTGCCCGGAGGCAACGTGATGCCTTCGTCTTTGTCCGCGATCGTGATCTCGCAGCTGACCGCGTTTTTTTCGATCGCTTCCAACATCGCTTGTCCTTCGCGGCCGAAGCCGAGGATGCAGACTTTCTTGCCGGAGAGATCCTTTAGACGCATGGACCTAAGGCAGAAGGGGGCGGATCGAGGAGGGAATCACGTGTTGTTCCGCAGACGCGAGCGTCCGTGCGATCAGGGCTTCAGGGTCTTTGATCGTTTTCAGCACGTCACGTTCGAACATGTTCATCACCGGAGTCTCGTTGAGGTCTCCGTGCTTCCACGCGAGCAAGAACGCGGCTTTCGTCTCTTCAGCGGTTCCCACGCATTCGAACGGTTTGGCATTTTCGAGGCCGAGGAGTTCGCGGAAGAGCGGGATGAGCGCTTCGTTTTCAAAGAAGATGGAACCGAAGATCGACTTCAGTGTTTTTTTCGGCAGGAACGCTGCGAGACAAGCGAAGACGAAGGCGCACTTCGGGCAGAGTCCGCACCAGCGGCTCGGCAGATCTTCTTCCGCGAGGATTTTCCAGTTCTTGTTGCAGCTCGTGACGTGCGGGAAGTACTGCGGCAGCTTCGAGAAAATCTCCGCGATCTTCAATTCGGAATAGGGACGAAGCACGCTGAAGTATTCGACGTTCGTGCCGATGGATTCTGTGATCAATCGTCGAAACAATTTTTCGAATTCCAACGACTTGCTCCATTGATGGTTGATATTCATGCCTTTGAAGATCACGTTGCCTTCGTTGGCGCTGCGTTCGTTGCTCATGGCGACACCGTCGAAGTCGTACAGCAGCGCGATGAGGACGGAGAGGATCGAGAGATACGCCGTGATCGGCACGTGGCCGTTCAAAGCGCCTTCGGCGTTCAGGTCGAAGAGGACGGGCGAGAGCGAGCGGCGGACCGTGAGGAGCGGCAGGCCGGATTGCAGCGCAAGTTCGTCAATGAGCGGATGAGCCCCCATGCGCAGCAGCGTGAGCTTGGCTCCGGTTTTCTTCAGGAGTTCGATCGCCACCATGGAATCCTTGCCGCCGCCGATCGGCACGAGAATCCGCCTCAGCTCGCGAACGCCGTCGTTTCGCTTCAACATGTTCGTTTCTTCGATTTTTTCCGTCGACTGCGGAAACTTGATCAGCCCGCTGAAGTCGATGTTGTTGCGGCAGAAGAATTCGCCGAGTCCATGCTCGTAGACCGTGTCCCAGAATTTCTGATCCGATCTCCTCAGCCGATTGTCGTTGATGATGATCTTTTTCGGAAGGCACGTCTTGTAGTAGCTGATGCCGCCGATGAGATGGAGCGCGCGCATGGCTCTCTCGATCTCATCCGAGCGTTTATCCAAGTCAGGACTGAACGGTTCGTCGGGCAGGATCAGCGTTTCTTCAAACATGATCGAGTGATCGAGCGAGTATCGCAGCACGATCTTGCGGGCGTGGGGATTCCAGCTGTGGCCTTCGAAGATGAACGACTCGTAGTGTTTCATGGAGCTCGCATCATACAGAAAAGACGAGGTCACGCCTCTGTGCTAGCATTCAATGCGTGGCTGAGCGTCATTTCACGGTTCGGCAGATGATCCACATCGTGTGGGTGATAGGATGGTCTGATTTCTTTCTGAAATACCGCGGATCGGTTCTGGGGTACGTGTGGTCATTTCTGGCGCCTCTGCTGCGTTTTCTCGTCATTCTGTATGTGTTTCAGCCACTGCTCGGCCCGAACGTCCCTCAGTATCCGCTCTTCTTGTTCCTCGGTCTCATCCTTTGGGATTTTTTCTGCAATGTGACGACCGGTTGCATGTGGATGGTGCTCGATAAACAGTCGATCTTGAGTCAGATCGCTTTTCCTCGCTTGCTTCTCATTTTGGGTGTGGGTTGGACGAATACGGTCATTTTTCTCACGCATTTTCTCATCTTCTGCGTGTTCGGATGGTTCTACGGCATCACGCCGAACCTCAATTTTTTGCTAATCGGCATCGTCATCGTTCAAATGCTGCTGCTGGCTCTCGGCATCGGCATGGTGTTGTGCTCCTATTCGCTCAAATTTCAAGACATCCGTCATCTTTGGGAGGTGACGCTGCAGATCTTCTTCTGGCTGACGCCGATCACGTACACATCTCTGATCGGTGCGCCGATCGCCCGCGCATCCATGCAATACTTCGTCGATCATATTTCGATTTCTTCAAAAGTGTTCGTCGATATCTTCATTCAGATTCAGCCGATCGCGCTGCTCATCTTCGACGCGCGACGCATCGTGTTGCACCAAGGCAACCCGAGTGTGGTGCATACGGCGATTTTGACGGGCCTTTGCGGAACGTTTTTCTTCTTCGGATATCGTATTTTCCGCAGACGCAGCATGTATTTTCTTGATGAATATTAAATGACCGACCTGCCCATTCTTTCCTGCGCCGGCGTTTTCAAATCTTTCCATCGCACGATCGTTCCGACCGTGATGTTGCAAGATCGAGTGTTGCGATGGCGAAAACATCGCGAACGCTGGGATCTGGAAGCGTTGCATGACATCACCATCAGCATGCGAAAAGGGGAGTGGATCGGCCTCTACGGGCCGAACGGATCGGGTAAGACCACGCTGCTCAGGATCCTCGGCGAACTCATGCAGCCGGATAAGGGCACGGTGAACGTGCGCGGCAGAGTGTGTTGTCTCTTCGCATTTGGAACGGGGTTTCACACGGAGCGATCGGCGGAAGAAAACATTTATTTTCACGGACTTCTGCACGGGATTCCCGCCAAGGAAGTTCGCGCGGCCACGGACGAGATCATCCGTTTCGCCGGCGTCGAGTCCCATCGCGATCTGCCGCTCAAGTGTTACAGCACGGGCATGCGTGCCAGACTCGCCTTCGCAGCGGCCTGTCAGATCGAAGCGGATCTCTATCTCCTTGATGAGGTGCTCGCGGTCGGAGACGTGGCTTTTCAGCAGAAATGCTGGAAACACTTCGAGGACATGAAACGCTCAGGGAAGTCAGCAGTTCTCGTTTCGCATGAAGAGTCTCATCTCGAGAGATTTTGCGATCGAATTTTTTATTTTGACCACGGTCACATCGTGCGCGTCGCGGAGTTGCCGAAGCGAGACGCGATCACGTTACTTTCCGCTTGATGCTGTGGAGGAAATCAATCGACAGCTTGAATATCCGATTTTTGAGCAGTGATGCGATCACGCAGACGGCGAGCAAGACGGCGATGTTCACGGGGATTTCGGACGGCAGCGAGTAACGGGCCAGCGCAAGCGTGATGACGCTCATGGCCGCATTCATCGAAATGGCCGTCATGCACATCATGAGCATGCACACTGCGGCGTTTCTGGTTCGCTGCGACCGAAGAACGTCGTTCTTGCTTCGTCGCGCGAAAATCAGCATGACGACGCTGAGCAGGACGATGCCATGCACCGCCCACGGCAATACGATGGGTTCCCAGAGGACGAGAAACTCGAGCACATCCGATCTGTCCGAGACATGTGTGAGAAACCGACGCATGCCTTCGTCGGATCGCGAGAGATCCATCACTCCGAGCGGCGGGAAGTAGGTTTTCTTTTCGTTCTCATTCAATTGAGCGACAATCGGCTGAAAGAGGGCTGCGGCAGGTGACTGCAGCCATGCAGGCGCGCCTTCGTAACCCGCAAACGGCGCGAAGAGCAGCGGATATTCTCGTTCCACGGTGCTCAGGTATTCATGCGGATGTTCCGCGATGATGCGCAGCGCCACGGAGGTTTCGAGATGGTCTAGCGCGAACATGATTTTGATCCCTTCGTACGCGTTCGGTTGCCCGTTTCCGAAGAGCGCTTTTTGCGTTTGCGCGTGCAGCATCTGAATCGGCGACGGCGTTTTGTTCGTTCCTCCCCACGCGTACGTGTTGAAGCCGATGCCGAATTTTTTTTCGAAAGTTCGTACTCCGCGAATGAACGCTTCGTTTTGCGTCGGATCATTGAGCAGTCGATCGGTGTCTTTCATCAGTGGCAAAACTCGTGGAAGGATATTGATGCCGGTGAACGCCGTCGGCTTGAAAAATCCGTAGACGACGAAATTCCGCGCCGACCAAGACAAGTTCGGTCCGATGAGCAGCAGAAGACAGACGGCGAGCATTCTCCACTTCATCGGTACTTTTCCGCGGAATATTTCTTGGCCGAGCGTGCAGAGTGCGAAAAGTACCCACATCGGCAGTAATGCCACGCCGATGGATTTCGTGAATGCCGCAACGCCGAGCACGGCGTATCCGCAGAGCTGCGGCCAATGTTTGTTTTTCATCCATCCGCCGAGGATCAAGAGCGTTGCCGTCAGCGTCAGGCAGGCAAGGATCGGATCGGCCAGCAGGTACAATTGCTGCAAGATGACATCCGCGCTGATGATTTGCCAGATCAGGATCGTCGCGGTGAAAGCGAAAGCGGCGAGCGGCTTTCGGAAGACATTGAGGCTCATCCAGTAGAGGAGCGCGATATTCAGCGAGAAGAGCAGACAGCAGATCCAGTATACCGTGATCGTAGGGTTTGGAAACAGCAGCGCGAAGCGTAGCAATGCTCCGAACGGGATCGTGCGCGCCCAATCCAAGTTGTTGTAGTGGAGCACGTGAAAATTCGTCGCCAACTCCAAGTAAGGCCCCGTGTCCGGAGCGACGATGCCATAGACGAAGACTCGTGCGATGAGGGCGCAGTAGCCCAGCGAGGTGGCGAACAATGCGAAAGCACAGAGGAAAAAGCCGATTCGTGACGGCGTCGCATGCCGGCGCGGCGTTTCGGAAATCGTCATCGCATCCAGTATAGCGATGGGCGCAACGAAACGCTGAACGCACGACTGATTCCTTCGGTCATGAGCAGGATGACCACAAATACGGACAGTATGATCGCGGTGTCCATCGGCATTTCGGAGGGTAGCGCATATCGTTTGAGCGGGAGCTCGACGAGGCTGGCCACGAGGTTGAATGCGAAAGCCGTCACGCACATCATCAGCGTGCAGATCGCGGCGTTTGAAAGGTCGAGTGATCGCATGCGCAGCTTTTCGAGCCTTCGACGATTCAGCAGCGCCATCAGGCTCAGGAAGAAGAGTATGTGAATGGCCGCCGTGTAGACGGTTTTTTGCCATTGGTCGATCCATCTCAGCATGCCGGATGTGCCTGAAAAAGAGGCAAGGAAGTGCCGTACGCGTTCGTCAGATTGCGAGAGGTCGATCGTCCCGTCGGGAGGAAAAAATGTATTCTTTTGCCACGGGCCGAGCTCCGCCATGATCGGCCCCAATACTTTGGGTTCGGGCACCTGCAGCCAATCGTAGCCGCCGACGGGCGCGAACAGCGCGATGTAATCCTCCTTTACCATTCGAAGGTACGCTTCCGGATGCGCGAAGATGATGCGAAGAGCGGTGCGGGTCGCCAGTTTGTCGACGACAAAGTTTGCTTTTGTCAGTTCATAGAGGCTGGGGTCTCGCGTGCCATACAGAGACGCAAGAACGCTAGTTTGAAGCAATGCGTTCGGGCAGAGATATCCTTTCGCGCTGCCCCACGAGTATTGGGCGTATCCGGTTCCCACGTTTTTTTCGAAGAGGCGAACGCCGCGGATGAAATCGTCGTTTTGTTTCTGATCGTCGAACAGTCGGTCGCTATCTTTTAGCAGCGGCACGACGCGAGGCAGAAGGTTAAACCCGCCGTAGCCCGTCGGCTTAAACGTGTCGTACAGCACGAAGTTTCGAGCGGACCACAGCAGATTCGGTCCGACGAAGAGCGCGAGCGACAGAGCGAAGATCATCCACTCGCGTCGAGAATCGGAGCGCCATGCGTCTTTTCCGAGCGTGCAACAAGCGAAGATCATCCACGGTGGCAGAAGCGCCATGCCGGACGGCTTGGTGAACATCGCAAGGCCGAGGGCGGCATACCCGAGCAGCTGCGGGATCAAACTTTCTTTCATTCGGCCTCCAAGAATCAGCAGTATCCCCATGAATGTCAGCGAGGCGAGCGGAGAATCCGCCAGCAAGATGAGTTGTTGCAACATGACGTCCGCATTCACGATTTCCCACATGAGGATCGCGGCTGAGAATGCGAAGGCGACCCATGTCTCTCGAAAGATCCCGAGGCTCATCCAAAAGAGCAGCACGATGTTGATGCAGTAGAGCAGGGAGCATATCCAGTACACCGTCATCGTCGGGTTGCTGAAGTGCAGCGCGAATCGCAGTAAGAAGCCATAGGGAGCGGTTCTGGCCCAATCAAGTTCGTTGAAATGAAAGATGTGAAAATGCTGCGCGAGCAGCAAGTACGTCCCCGTATCTCCTTGCACGATGCCGTAAGGGAACACGCGCGAGACGAGAAAAAAATATCCGATCGATAGTATGAACAATGCGACCGCACCGAGTCGGAAAGCACGTCGCGACAAGACCGAAGAGTGTTTCCGTGTTTCGGGAGCAGGCATGTTCAAGAGTATAGCTATTTCGGTGACGTTTGCAGCGTGAGCGTTCCGTCGAGTTTCAAGAGCGCGCTTTTTTTCTGATCCCACGTCCATGCGTCGATCTTCACCGAGCCGACGTTCACGAATGGCGGAACGACTTCGACGCTCCAGCCGAGGCGCTGCTTTCTCGGTACCAGTCCTTGCGCGACCGAAGAGGGGATCAGGGCCGCGGTATGCGCGAAGAGTGTGCGGTCGGGGCCGTACGTCAGCCACACATCGGGAGCCGTTTCCCACGGATTGCCGAGCGCCCAGCCGCTGACTGCGATCGCACCGGATTCGACGAGCATATCCCATCGAAAGCCGACCGGCAGTGCCGACTTTTCTTGTCCGATCACACCGGGTGGCGTTTCGAATGTCACGCCTCGTGGCAACGTTTTCGTTTCCAAAAATCCGATCGCGTCCAGTCGCGCCGTCATGGTCGTCGCATAGTCGTAGAAGGGAATTTTCCACGGATACAACTTGCTCATACACGTCTTCGAAGCGAGTGCGTACGTCTCCGCGCATGCCTTGCCTTGCGCTTGCAGAATGAAGCGGTGCTGCATTGCGGGGAGCGACAGGACATCGGTGCAGAGTTGCACCACGACCATGCCGACCGCGAGCGTCACGAGCACCCTTGGATGTTTCCTGACGGCGATCCATGCGAGACCGAGCAGCGACAGAGGGATGTAGATGGACTCGGCCATGTACCGTGAGACGAACGGGAAGAATCCGAGATGCGCCCTGCCAAGAGCGATCAGCAAGCAGGCGATGAATCCGAAGAAGCCGATCGAGAGCCACGGCAGCATGCGTTCACGACGATTCGGATCGCAGTGCAGCGCTTTGTAGCCTGCAAAGGCCAGTGCTGCGCAGAAGAAAGCGCCGAGTGCGGTCACGAGATTGGGATTGGCGCGATCCTGCCAAACCGAAGCGCCGACCAGCGTCAGCAGATATCGCACGGTGGCCCACTCATGGTTCAAGGGATACAGAAAATCCGACCGTAGGATTACCACTTCTTTGAACGCGGCATGTTCGCCGATCAGCGTGAGTCCGAATAGTGCGAGCCAGAGCGCGGTCAGTGGGAAACGAAATCGTGATCGTCGCTTTTTATCGATCGCCGCGACGAGCGGCAACGTCACGATCCACGAAAAGATGCCCTGCGAAAATGAAAATGACGAGATCGCGCAGCACAGTGCCGCCAGCGCGATATTCCGCACGTGCTTCGGTGTCATTGAGAGTGCCAGCACGGCCGCAGTCGCGGTCATTTGTGACACTAAAAACACGAGGCCGTACGGCATCAGCCAAATTTCTTCTTGTGACAGTCCGCAGAGCAACGCCGCCCCCGCCAACGTGAAGAGCCAACGTTCTTTTTTTGTCGCTTCCGGCATCGTGCGCACAAAAAGCATATGCGTCAGTGCCAGATTGAGTCCGATGACCACGATCTGCAACAACAATTCAAACATCGCGCTCCAATGCGTGAACGGTGCGATCAAGAATCGCAGCATGATCGGGAGCACTGCGATGTGCGCCATGGTCGGGATCATGAAGTCTCGCACGTCGAAGAGATGCTTCACGTATATCTTCTCCATCAGGGGCACGTACGCCAGCGAATCGACGGATTGCACGTCTACTCCGTAGCGGGCCACCGCGACAATCAGGATGACGAAAGGCGACAGCGCGACCGAGGGAAGAGCGCACCTCTTCAGGACGGAAGCGAGGCGCGTGAGAGGGCGAGGTGCGAGCATGGATTACGTGAAAGCGGCCGTCAGTTTCTCGCGATACCGTTCGGTGTGCATGTGTTCGACTTCCGCTTCCCAGTTGCACAGGATGTTGCCGTGATTTTTCAGGCGCAGATAGATGAGCTGATCGTACCACTTCTTCGGCTGGTGGCGGACGCCCGTGAAGATCGGCGCGATGGCTCGAAGCATGCTCGTGCGGAACAGCGTGCAGCCGCAGCCCGCGCCGCCGACTTCCATCACGCCGCTTTGTTTGGTCTTGAACGTCTCGTGCACGCCGTCTTCGCGCAAATTCCACACTTCGTAGCGCGGGTAGAAACCGCTCTTGTACGGCGCGATGACAGCCGCCGTTTCGAGTTGGAAACTGCCGAGCAACACGTTCAACGTCTGCGATTCAAGTCGCATGTCGTCCTCCAACGTCAGGACGTATTCCGTGTCGCAGGACGTGATCATCGCGTTGTACGCTCGGACGACGGCCATTTGGTAGAAGTATTCGAGTTCGTCGAGTTTCTCGATGCGGTTCTTGATGAGATTCGCGGGAGTCTGGCCCCAGAACGGCGGCAGCGGTGCATCGGTGTACGTCGTGCGTCCGAACGGCAACTTGGAGAGCGTCGTGCGCAGCAACGCACCGAACTCGGGCACGCCGCTGGTGTCATACCAATGCAGGCGGATCATTTGAGGGTCGAAATCGAGCGCGCGCAGCCCCGCGACGTACCGATCGAAAACGTCTCGGCGTCCCGCGAACGGCGTGAAAATCGTGATCGGATGGTGACCGCACGAGGCGTCTTTCGCGTAGCTTCGTTCCCGGTTTTTCATCAGCGAACTCAGCATGCTGTTTTCGTGGATGAAGATATGCGACAGCGTTTCGGCGCGCGCGGCCGCGTATCCTTCGGCGAAGACTCGTCGGTAGAAATCCCAATCTTCGAGCGAGTGAGGGATCTCGCGATAGCCGCCGACGGCATCGAGTGCTTGGCGCCAGATCAGCGCATTTGACGAGATGTAGTTGCCTTGCGCGGCGGACGCGACGTCAAACTCGTGAGTTTTTTGATAGTACTGATTGTCTCCGAAGTGCTGGCGATCGGCGTAGACGACGGCGATCTTCGGCGTCGTCATTTTCTCGAGACATTTCTCGATATAGTCGTCTCGGAGCCAGTCGTCGGCATCGAGGAACAGGAGATATTCGGCGCCGGTTTCGCTCGTGCCGCTGTTTCTCGTCAGCGCGAGGTTGCGGTGTTCCACGCGCACATACCGCACGCCGTGCGAAGCGTAGCGTTCCGTCACGGCCTTCGTGTCGTCCGTTGACGCGTCGTCGATCACGACGATTTCTTTCGGTCGGACGGTTTGCGCGAGCACGCTGTCGACGGCGCGTGGCAGAAACTCGGCATAGTTGTGGCACGGAATGACGACGGCGACATCGACCGATCGTTTTGCCGACGACAAGAAGGGCATCGGGTGACATTCGATTTGCTTCGCAGGTTTCTCTCGACGTCGAAACAATCTCGAATCGGACGGGAACCGTCGTCCGAGCAGTCCGTGACGCACGTAGCGAATCGTGTCCGGGAACGGTTCTCCGAGTGAGACCCAGATGCGCTTCAGGAATGAAAACAGCGAGTTCATTGGACGCGAATCATAAATGAAACTCCGGACTCGGGGAAGCGTCCTTCACGAAGCCAGTTTCGCGATGAAGAGCGTATGGATGCGCTCGATGGGCACGATGCGACCTTCCGCCACTAACGCGTCCACATCGATCATCACGTGCGGCGTTTCGTCCCAATAATCATGGAAACATACGGTCGCATTCGGTGTCAGATGACGCGACCAATTGCGAAAATCGCGCAGTGCTTGGACGTGATCGCCGTCGATGAAGATCATGCCGGCCGGTGCATGCCGCCACTGTTCCCACGCGTGTGCGGCATCGTCGATCACGGGGTAGAGCACGTCCCAGATGCCGTTTTTCTTGGCTTGTCGCACATAGTGGGAGAACGTCGCAGGTTGTCCGCGTTCACGCAGAGATGCCAGCTCTTCGTTCGTCGCATCCCGTTCGACGATGCCGCGATGAGTGTCGATCGTGAAAATTTGCGACGCACGTTCGCTCTCACGTTCGCGATTTTTCACGCCGAACGCCATGCCGATGGCCGTGTAGCCGCAGTACGTGCCGATTTCGATGATCGGTCCGCTTGAGCGGCGCGCGTATTCGTACAGCGCCAGCATTTCTTCTCGATGTGACAATGAGAAGATGTCGTGTTCGCCGTCGAGCTTCGTCGGGTCGAACCGCGGATCGATCACACGCACGTGCGCGCACGAGCTGGCCTGAAAAGTGGGGAGCACGGTCGTCATCCGAGCACAGAATAGTAGATTTCCGGCAACGCCGTGAGAGTCTTTCCCCATGTTCGCGTCGAACGCATGCGTTCGGGATTGGCGAGAGCCTTGCTCCTGACATCGTCGACGTGCAGGACGCATGTTTGCAGAGCCTCACGCAATCCTGCGACCGATTCGTTCGTGACGATGATTCCGTTCTTGTCGCCGTCGATCACTTCTGACGCCACGCCGACGTCGAAACTGACCGGGAAACATCCGCACGCCATGCCTTCGATGAGCGGTCGCGGACAGCCTTCGCCGAAGGAGCTGCAGGCGATGACATCGATCGAATTGTAGAAATCCACCATTTCTTTCTGCGAGAGATCGCCGGTCGCGAGTTTCAGTTCGCAGAGTCCGTTGCATGCTTCCTTCAGCCATTCGACGCGTTTGATCGTTCGCGTCGGATCGCCTGCCCAACCGACGGTCAACGGGCCGGTGCGCGTTTTCTTGCATTCAAACACATCCGTATCCACGCCTTCGGAACATAAATGGACGGGCGGCGGCAGGGGATCGAGCAGTGTTTTCAGTTTGTTGCTCGGCACGACAATGGCGTGCGCATCGCGCAGATACTTCGCATAGAATTCGTCGGCTGAGAGATTCCATTCCTGCCAGTAATGGCTGAAGACACTGCGGACGACTTTCGCGTGTCCGCGCAGAAGCGGCCGATGGTACGTCTCGTATTCGTAGAACACGTGGATGATGTCATACGCCGAGTCGTCGATGTTCGGACGGTCGCCGGTGTTCAGGATCTCGAACGCAAAACGGTCGCCGAGATGACGCTCCACGGCTTTTGCGATGGTGTGAAAGGCCCAGTCCCAGCGGTCGACCAGCAGCAGCACGCGCGGCGTTTTCGGATTCAGAACCATGTGTCTGCGTTTTGATGGTGACGGCAGACGCACCCCCAATCGACGAGTGCTTTCAGTTTTTTTTCAAAGACGAGATCGCGATAGAAGTTGTGATCGAAGCAGTGGACGCCGGGTCCGTTGCGGAAGATGGCTTTTCGCAGATACTCGCCTCTGATCACCGCGCAGCCGAAGCCGTTGGCGCCGACTGCGGTGATGCCCGCCCCTTCCGCGATCTCGATCGGATGACCGTTCGGCGACCAGCCGCAGGCGATCGGTTTGCGGTCTCTGTTGCGGTGGAAGCAGGATGCCGAGACGCTGACGACGTCGGGTTGGAGCAAACGGATCAAACGCGGATAGACGTCGAGCGGAGGCGACATGTCGTCTTCGAGGAAGCAGACGAGCGGGGTTTCCGCGAGTCTCGCGAATCGGTTGTAGATCGTGCCGCAGGCTGAAGCGACTTCCAGAGCGACGTCTCCGCGCGCCAGATTCGCCAGCCCCTTGCGTCCGACGTTGGCAGTCAGATACGAGTATTCGTCGTAGTCGCAGGAGGCGAGCCAGCGTTTCACTTCTTCTGCGAATTCGGCGTCTTGGGACGTGTCGAGCACGATCAATCGCATCAGACGATGCGGAAAGGTTTGGCCTTCCAGAAACGCGCTCGTCATCGGCCACGCCCACGTCCGTCCCGAGAGACTGAGGCAGAGCGTGATCTTCGCCTCGAGGAAGCCCGCGCGTTCGGCGTAACTGCGCTTCGCATTCAGCATCACGTGCATGTTGCGGTCGTGCGTGCGGTAGAAAAAGAGGCCGTCGCTCTTCACGGCTTTCCAGCCGAGCTGCAGCACTTTTCGCCATGTGATCCAGTCGCCGTCTTCGTCGATGCCGTGGCTCCAGCCGCCCGCCTGCAGCAGCGCGTCGCGTCGCACCATGCTGGCGGGATGGCAATGATTCACGGCGTCGAATCTCTCGGAGTCGAAAGTTTCGGGAGCGCGGTAGTGCATTTTCTTCACGCCGAAATATTGCTGATCCGTGTACGCCAACGCTGCGTCGAGATGATTCATCAGCGTGTTCACGCCGCTGCGCACATAGTCGGGGTGCAGCAGGTCGTCGGCGTCGAGAAACACGAGGAAGTCTGCTTTCGTCGCAGCCAGTCCCGCGTTTCGCGCGGCGCCGACGCTTTTCCATTCTCCGCGCACGTAGCGTACGCCTCGATCTGCGAACGAAGCGGCGACCTGCGGCGTGTCATCCGTCGACGAGTCGTCGACCACGACGATGTCATCGGGAGGTCGCGTTTGCGCGAGCACGCTGTCGAGCGCTTCTTTCAAATACCGTCCGTAGTCGTGACACGGGATGACGACGGCGACGGTCGGCACGTAGTGTTGGATCCACGACGGCTTCAAATCAGCTCCCCAATTCCTGCATTCTCTGGCCCATTCCAACGTGCGTTCGAGGTCTTTCTCTTGCTCCGTTTTCATGTTCGCCGGTTGCATTGCAGTCGGAGTTTCGACGGACGGCTGCACCTTCTTTTTTCGCAAGAACGTTTCGATCTTGCGCAGAGGCGCGGTCAGTTTCCAGCTGCGCGTACGTTGCAGACGCTCGAGCTTTTCCGACTCCGCAAGCAACGTGTCGCGCAGACATGTCACTTGATACTCGAGATTCGCGCAGGTCGCTTCTTGCTGCGCCATATCTTTGCGCACACGTTGAATCTGTTGTTCAAGACTTGTCTGTACGTCCTGTTGTTGTTGAATATGCTTTTTTTGCTCGACTGTTTCCGTCTGCAACGTTTTGAGATCGCGCATGCTTTGTGCCAGCTCTTCTTTTAGTGCTTCTTTCATCCGTTCGCCTTCGGCGAGTTGTTTCCGTAGCTCTCCCTCTTTCAGCGTCCATTGCCGGCGTGTTTCGGTCGACTCTCGACGAAGCTCTTCTTCACGCTTTCCGTATGACTTCAGATGCGCCTGACTGACGGATTCCAGCGTCATCGAATGCAGACGCGCACGGTCTACGGCTTGCAGATGCTGCGCGATTGAAGGCGACGGCTCGAGCGTATCGAGCAGTTGTCCGAGTGAGTGGTGCGCGCGCAGGAGTGTGTCAGGCGCCAGAATGCCGAGGCCGTGCATGCCCGCGACGCGGACGAAGCGCAGATTCCATTTCGTTTCCTTCAAGAAATCTTCGACGGCCGTGAGCACGCCGTTTTGAGGTCCTCCTTCTTCGTTGGCGTGGAAGAGATCGTTGTTCAGCCCGAGGCCGTTCGCGAGTCCGTGTTCGTCCAGCACGATGCCTTTCTGCGTGCAGGGCTTCCGATATTTTTCAGGAATGTCCTCGGGTCGGTAGTACAGATCCCGTCTTGCGTACGGCCAATCCAAATCGTGCAGGAAGACGAGCGGGAAGAATCCTTGCGACTGTGCGAGGCGTTCGAGATGTTTCAGTTCGTGGAAGACCGTGAACCAGTTGTGATCGCCGTCGATCAGCACCGCGTCGGTTCGTTTGATCTCAGGCAGCTCGTCGAGGCTTTTTCCTCGTCGGATCGTGAGCGTTTGCTTGTTCTTCTCCGTCCAGTCTTTCGTGTCGAAGGAAGGCAGCGGATCGATGACGCAGAGCGCCGCCGCGTGCGTTCTGCAGTAGCCGAGCAGCAGCGACGTGTTCTTGCCGTCGCTCGCGCCGATTTCGACGATCATTTTCGGCTGCGTGAGTTCGAAGGTCGGCCGGATGATGCTGTCCCAGAAACGGTACATGGATGATCAGGATACTCCATGTCATGTTTTGCACGCACTGAATCCGAGCCCGCACGCCATCCGTTCTTTGCTACAGTATTTTCATGCGGATCGCCCTCGTCACGTCGGAATATGTCACCGAAAAAACCTTTGACGGGGGATTGGCGAATTACATGCATCGGTTGGCGCTGGCGCTGAAGAGCATGGGCCATGATCCGGTAGTCTTTGTGCCGTACGGCGGCAACGACGAGACTTTCACGCATCGCGGCATCGAGGTGCATCGCACGCAGACGTGGCATTTCTTCACGTGGGAGAAGCCGTGGTACCGCTCGGATTGGAAGAGGCCGTATTCGCTTCTGTGCATGTTCGACGATCGTACGAAGTGGAAATACCACATGTTTCTGAATCTGCTCTGGCGCAGTCATCGTCTGCGTCGTCGCATCAAAGGAGAGCATCGCAGGAAGCCGTTCGATGTCATTCATTGCGCGCATCTCGGCGGCGTCGGGTTTTTCCGTATGCGAAGCGTGCCGTACGTGACGCGTCTCTCCAGTCACACGGGTCTCTGCCAGAAGTTCGGGGGCTACGGAGAGAAAGATTCGTTGATCCGTCAGCAGGAGTGGGTGCAGCAACAGACCTTGAAGCGTTCCGATCGCATTTTCGGTCCCAGCGCGACGATCGCGAAGATGATCAGCGACGAAGTTCATCGTCCGATCTCGGTGATTGAGAGTCCGTTCCTCGTCGATACGGAAGAGATGGACGAGTCGTTGTATCTGGAGCGTTTGGTTGGTAAAAAATATCTGCTGTTCTTCGGAACCATCGGTTTGATCAAAGGCGTTGGCACGATCGCGCGCATGATTCATCCGCTTCTGGAGCGTCACAAAGATCTTCACTTCGTGTTCGTCGGCAAGGTGCAAGACGTCCCCGAAGGCGGCACGATGATGGATCATGTCAAGCGCTCGGCCAAAGAACACGCGAATCGCGTGCACCATTTCTTCGCGCTTTCGCACGAACAACTCTATCCGATCATTCAACACGCTCATGCGGTCGTGCTTCCCTCCCGCATCGATAACTTCCCGAACGCGTGCATCGAGGCGATGTATTTCGGTCGCATCGTCGTCGGCACGCTCGGCAACGGGTTCGAGCAGATGATTGATCATAAGAAAAGCGGCTACCTCGTCCCCGTTGACGATGAAAAAGCTCTGCTTTGCGCGGTCGAAGAGATTCTTGCTCTCAGCAACGCGCAGCGTCAGGCGATCGGCGAGAAGGCGCATGCGCGCATTGGAGAGCTCCGACCCGAAAAAGTCGTGACGCAGCTTCTTGAGTTTTATCGATCCGCGATCGATTCCAAGTCTTTGTTTCGACGGGTGCGCGCATGGTTACGGCGCCGCGCCGCCACGGCGTCCACGTCTATCTAGACGCGTCGCGAGTCGGTACGCTTCTGCTCATGTGCGGGATCGCAGCCGTTCTCCGGCAAGGTGCGAAAGTGGATCAGGCCGAGATCACGGCTATGACGCGTGCTTTGGCGCATCGCGGACCTGACGGCGAAGGCGTGTGGCTTCACGAGAATCTCGCACTCGGCCATCGGCGCCTCTCCATCATCGATCCCGAGCTCGGAGCGCAGCCGATGACGTCCGCGGACGGTCGATGCACGATCACGTACAACGGAGAGCTCTACAATTTCAAAGAACTTCGGGAGGATCTGCGGCTTCGAGGACATGAATTTCGCACGCAATCGGACACGGAGGTGATCCTCGCGGCGTATCAAGAATGGGGGACGAAGTGCGTCGAAGAGTTTCGCGGCATGTTCGCCTTTTGCATCGCGGATTTGCGCAGACGTCGGTTGTTTCTGGCGCGCGATCATTTCGGGATCAAGCCTTTGTTTTACATGGCAACGCCCTCGATTTTCGCGTGCGGTTCGGAGCTTTCGGCTCTCAAAATTCTGCCTGAGTTTCCTCGCGACATCAGTTTGCAGGCGTTGGATTCGTATCTGTGGTTTCAGTACGTGCCCGATCCGCAGACGATCTACGAAGGAGTATGGAAGTTGCCCCCCGGGCATCGCATGACCGTGACGTTTGGCGGCAAAGTGTCCGAACCGGAGCGTTACTACGACGTGAAGTTTCAGCCTGATGAAAGCAGGTCGGAAGCGGATTGGCTCGAGGAGCTCGACTCCGTTCTCATTGATTCCGTGAAGGCACATCTCGTTTCGGACGTGCCGTTCGGTGCGTTTCTTTCGGGCGGAGCGGATTCCAGCGCGGTCGTTTCGTACATGTCGAAGATGCTCGTGCAGCCGGTGAAGACGTTTTCCATCGGTTTCGAAGAAGAGGGCTTCAGCGAATTGCCGTACGCCGAGACTGCGGCGGGGATTTGTCACACCGAGCATCATTCGGCAGTTCTTCGTGCCGATGCTTTGCGGATTCTCCCCGAGCTTGTCTCGCATTACGGCGAACCGTTCGGAGACAGTTCCGCGATTCCGACGTATTTTGTTTCGAAGCTCGCGCGTGAGCATGTGCCGATGGTCCTTTCCGGTGACGGTGGCGACGAGGCGTTCGCGGGGTACAACTCGCATATCGCATGGATGCAGCAGGGCGATCAGCTTCGGCCGCAGTCGCTGTGGCGACGGCTGCGTGGAGGTGAGTCGGAACTGCCGCATTGGATCGGCGTGATCCAGTACATTTCCACTTCTGAGCGCACGCGTCTCTGGAAGCCGGAGTTTCAGGGAGCGATGCAGACTCGCGCGATGTTCCTCGAGTCGGCGGCGCAGCGTGTCCGCGGTGTATCGCGCGCGCAGAAAGTGCAGTACACGGATCTCATGACGTATTTGCCGTATGCCATCCTCACGAAGGTTGATCGTGCCAGTATGATGCACGGTCTCGAAGTCAGGACACCGCTTTTGGACACCAAAGTCTGGGAGCTCGCGCGTCGCATTCCGTCGCGATTTTTGATGGCGAAGAATGAGTCGGGAGGATGGGAAGGGAAGTTGCTGCTCAAAAAATTGCTCGAGAAACATTTCCCGCGGGAGATGATTTATCGTCGCAAGATGGGTTTCGCGGTGCCGCTTGCCAAATGGTTCGCCAAAGACGGAGCGTATCGGAAAACACTTGAACAGAAGCTGCTCGATCCTCAAAGTCGTATCGCGAAATACTTCGATCAAACAGTTGTCGCCGAGATCATCGACAAAAACCTGAGCAATCAAGCATGGTTACTGTTGTTTTTGGAGGAATGGCTGCGACAAAAGATTTAATGTCCGATAACAATGATGGGTTACTGAATTCCATATTTTGACTATAATTTAGACATGAGAAAGAAACTTACAGCAGATGAGAACGGTGGATTTTTCTTGAAATTTGCACCAATATATTTTCAGAATCTCGAATACATCTCATTAATAATTGCCTTGGTATATGTTGCTGCAATTTCTAAAAGCATTCTTGTGTTTCTTTCTGCTTCAGCATCATTAATAATTTATATTTTTTATCTAACGGATTTGCTTTGGAAGAAACGTCAACTTTCCTTGAAAAATTGGATTGTTGTTAACGTAATTTTAATACCAATGATGCTTGTGGTTTGGGTGATAATAATTATCAGTGTCCTTTCACAAATACCCAACGCAACGGTCCCGAGTGCATTGGAGTTCCTAAAAGGAATGATTTTTAATCGGACAATAAAGTAGAGTTCAAAAACTTCTAGATATGGTGCCATGGGAGGGACTTGAACCCTCAATCTCTTGCGAGAACGCGATTTTGAGTCGCGCGCGTATACCGTTCCGCCACCATGGCTTGCCCGAAGTGTATACGATTTTCACCGAACCTAAAAAAGGGTTTACGCACGTTTTTGCTACACTGTTCGCATGCGCACACTCTGGTTCAAAGCGAAGCGATACGGCTGGGGATGGACCCCGTGCTCAGTGCAAGGCTGGCTCATCCTTGCGGCGTACATTGTCCTATCCATCAAAACGTTTCTGTTCATTGATGCTCATTCACATTCTGGTAGCGACACGCTCATCGGTTTCGTGCCGCTGGAACTCCTCTACACGTTCACGTTGATCCTGATCTGCCATCGCACGGGCGAGAAGCCGCGGTGGAGGTGGGGCGGCAAGTAGATCATCTTCCATCGAGCTCCATCAGCATGAAGCTCGTCTCCCATTCGGGGTCTTGGAAGACGTTTGTCGGCACTTTGTCGATGGTCGTCAATTTCAGCGCCGCATCGATGGCTTTGTCGAGGGTTTTGTCGAAGATGGGGCCGAATGCTTGCGGAGGGACTTCGGAGAGGTCGCGAGTTTTGGAGTGATAGACGAGCTCGCCGAAGACGCGCTGGAGAATCGTCGTGAATGCCATCGTTGCGATGCGCTTTCGATCATCGGAGAGATTCGGGTGTCTCGTCTCGATGATGTCTTCGAGAGGGGAATAGAAGCGATGCATGAGTGAAGCCGTGAAGGCCGCATCGCCGGCGCCGACCACATCGCGGGTGTTCATGTTCACGCCGCGTTCGTTCGGCAGCCCGCAGAGGTCGATCAGCCGCTCCGCTCCTTTGTCCGTGAGCGTACTGGCAGCGGCGACGAAATGGCGTCCGCGAGACTGGAACAGGTTTTGTCCCCCTTTGGGGCCGCATCCGATGCCCGCCACGAAGCTGACCGCATCGGTTTCTCGCGTGTCGCCGAGCGTGAGGAACCGACGATGACTCGCCCTGAGAATATTGACGGAAGCTTCGTCGATTTTTTTCGGGTCACTTTTCAAAAACGGCATCGGGAATTTGGCGTCTGCGATATCTTTGAATTTTGTGCCGAATTCTCTTTCCTCCATGATCTTGATCCAATGTTCTGCCTCATCATCATTGACGATCGTGATGTCTTGCCACATGCCTTTTTCGTTTTTGCGTTGATTGGCCTCGAGCGCGGATTCGGTGTGCAGCGCGCTCGTCGGATTGAAAATTTGAGCGATCTGAAGCTTGTGTTGCGCAAGCAGGATGCCGATTCCCTCCGACACGACCACATGGTCGATGCCTTCCAGTTTCGTGATCATGTCGCGCATCGGATCAATCGTTGAGCCTTGGGGTTTGTTGAAGGAAAACTGTTGCAGGCCCCCCGAACCGTTGTCGAATGGGGTCGCGAAGCCTATGCGCGCATCGATGCCTTCCAGCTCATGACGGACGAAACGTTGCTCCGCTCCGTTTGTGAGCTTTCCTTCGAGCCATTCTTCCAGATAGCGGTCGCTCGGAGAGAAGACATGACACGTCTCGGGTCCCAGTCCGCCCGCCGCCAATTGCACCTGATTTCGAAACACGTTCGAGATGTTGCCGCCCATCAATTTGTCGCCGTAAATTTCGAGCAATTCGTCGATGGTTTGCGGGACTGCGAGGAGCGTTGCGGGAGTCTGAGGCAATCGGAACGTATATCGCATGTCATCTCTGAGCGTGGGGCCGCCGTAGAGTTCGATGGGAATGTCCGTTTTCGACACTTCTTCACGCAGGATGCGCATCTCGCTCGCCACTTTGTTTCCTTTCGCGAGTCCGCTGTTGTTCAGTCGTTGCTTGGCGGTTCCCGTTCGCAGGATGATTTCTTTCAGCGCATCTTCCGTCAGTCTGTTGCCGTCAACGTTCGGCAAACTGAAGTCGGTCATGGGAACGACGACATTGGCGCCCGTCCCTTGCGGTCCGGGGAAAAAGCGTGGGGGCATAGGACGACACTATTTTACCGATCGGCACTTCTGTCAATTATTCTTGTCTTCTTTTCCTTGTTCTCGTTGAAAGGATGCCGAAAAGT
>JAYVRL010000013.1:0-26975 GCA_043776335.1 Candidatus Peribacteria bacterium
CTTGTTGTGACGTTTGTAGATGTGTTCACTCACCGGCCCATATTACACCTCAGGGAACGCTGACCCCCGCACTCGAAGTGCGGAGTATTACCTGAATAACGTACGAATGATCGGTACTTTTTGTCGTGACAAAAAGTACCCAAAAAACACGCGCGCTTCGGAACTCGTCCCGCTGCAGCGGGACTCAAACATGAAGCGCGACCTCTGATGCAAGAAGTGATCAGTGTGTTCGATGAACGACAAAAATCGTTCCCGAGTCGAAGTACGGTTACGTTAGGAAGGTAATGGGGGTTCGGGGGAGGTAGGAAACCGAACAAGGTTTCCTCCTCCCCCGAGAAGAAGAATCTCAAACAGCGGAAAAGAATAGGAATTTTTCTTCCTCAAATGCGAATGTTATTTCTGCAGATCCTGCATTTGTATGAGAATCGTATCGCCGCGGCCGACCGTGTGACTCAGCAGATAATCCGCGAGGAAGTTTTCGATGGATTGTGTGATCGTTCTGCGCATTTCGCGCGCGCCGAACTCCGTGGAGAATCCTTTTTCGGCGAGGAAATCCACGACGGCGGATTCCACGGTGATGCGGATGCCTTTCTCCGAGACGAACCGCTGGATCACCTGATCCAGCATCAGAATCGCGAGCTGCCGCACGTCATCGCGGCTCGGAGGTGAGAACACGATCACTTCGTCGAAGCGGTTCACGAATTCGGGCGAGAACGTGCGCTCTCCGACGATCGTTTCCACGAGTGCCGCGCGGAACGTTTCCCGCGCCGAGGAATCGGAGGGGATCGCATGCTCCGTCATCCAGTGGCTGCCTGCGTTGCTCGTGGCGATGATGATGGTGTTTTTGAAATCGGTTTTCACGCCGTCTCCCCCGATGAGCGTGCCTTCGTCGAGGATTTGGAGGAACAGGTTCAGGATTTTCGGATGTGCCTTTTCGATCTCGTCGAGGAGGACGAGCGAGAACGGTTCGTCTTGGACTTTCTTCGTCAGGAAGCCCTCCGTGAAGCCGTGTTCGCCTTGTCCGCCGATCAAGAGACGGATGGATGCTTCGTCCGAATATTCGTTGAGATCGACGCGAATCATGCGCTCGGCACTGCCGAAATATTCCTGCGCCAACGCTTTGGCGGTTTCGGTTTTTCCGAGACCCGTCGTGCCGAGGAACAGAAACGTGCCGATGGGTCGTGCGGCGCTGCCGACGTTCAGGCGACCGCGTTTCAGCGCGGCGACGAGACTGTCGATGGCCTGCTGTTGTCCGATGATGTGTGCCTGCAGATGCTCCTTTAGATGCAAGAGCTTGTCTCGTTCGTTCTGTCCGAGGGCCGCGACGTCGATGCGCGTGCGTCGGGAGATCACCGCGCGGATATGCTCGTCCGTCACGATTTTTCCGCCGCCGCTCGAGAGGCTCGTCACCGCTTCGCGCAGCACGTCCACGGCTTTGCCGGGGAGTCCGCCTTTGCCGATGAAACGCTTGCTGAGGAGCAGCAGGGACTTCAGGGCTTTGTACGTGATGCGCACCCGCAGCCTTCGTTCCAGCGTGAAATATTCTTCAAGGAGGACTTTCATCGCCTCGTCGTCTGAGACGTCTTCGACGAATGCTTTCTGCAGCAGCTGATCGAGCAGAGGATCCGTTTTGATCAACGAGTGATAATCGGCCGTGTCGGCGATGCAGATTGTGCGGATATTCTTCGCTTGCAAAATGTTCACGAGGATTTCCTTCAGTCGCGCGTCAGCGGCTTTCAGAAGCAATGCGATGTTTTCGATCACGAGGATGAAGTTGCCGCCTTCTTTCGTGTTCGACAGCGCATGGAGCAACGCGGCATCGCTCTGCCCGCTGCCGGACAGGAGTACCGCGGTTTTCAGCTGCAGCACGTCCGTGAACGCCAGCGCACTCGTCATTTGTTTGTTGCGCAACCAGTAGGCGAAATTCCGCACCAGCGTGCGCTTGCCAGTCCCGCCGTTGCCGAGGAGCAGGATGTTTGCTTGCGATCCAGCACCCAGCATCTTTTCCAAACTTGCGAGAATATCTTTGTGGATGATGATGCTGCGCTCGTAGCTCAGGATGTGTCCCGAGATATTCGTCGTCAGACGTTCCAGATCGTTGTTGTAACCGATCACCCACGTTCTGCCGATGGAACCGAGAATCTTGACGAGAGACGCGGGACTCAGCGGATGATTTTGACGTTCGTTCACTTCGTAGTGAAACGCTTCGGCCTTCAGAACATTCTTCACATCTTCCATCGAAAGATCGGCATGTTCGACGAGAACTTTCAGCGCCTGCACGTTTGTCAGATACGCATAGATCATGGCCGTGGAGTCCAAACGACGCGTGCCCAAATCTTTCATCGCATCAAGTCCCCACTGCAGACATGTTTCCAACGGTTCCGTGATCGGCGTTTTCAGAAGAGCGCTCTCGATGTCGCTGACGTCGATGCCGATGTGATGGAGCACGAAGAGGCCTCGTTGGCTTTCGGCTGCGGCCAAGAGGAGTGACTTCGATGTGGCAGCTTCTTTCGTGCTGAGGTGGAGCGTCATGTGATACGACAGCAGCTCCGCGATGTTCTGCACCGATGCATCGGCGTCGCCGTTCGTTTCCAGTTTTACTCGGCGAAAGATTTCGATGACGTGCAGGCACCAGACGATGACGCCGGCCATCACTGCGAGCGGCACGGGATTTTGTTTCAAGAGTTCCTCGGTGGCGAACGGCGCAAGCAAGAGGAGCATGATCGAAAGTCCCGGTAGTCCGTAGACCACTCTGCGTACGCTGACCGCGCGGTATGCATCTGTTTGCCGAAGATCGAATGTGCGGGTGTTCACAGTGATGCGAAGCAGAACGTGAGAGCGATGGCGAAGGCGAGCGGGAAGGCGAGCCAGAGCGAAAGGTAGGCGATGGAAAAGGCGAGGATTGCGATTTCAAAGATCAGCCCGAGTGCGATCGTGATGATGCGCACCACGAGGCCGACTGCTCGCGCGAGCAGCCCGAGACTCAGTTTTTCCATGATTCGATTCAGATCGATGCCATGCATCGGCGTGCGGTCGACGATATTTTTCCATGGAGAGAGCAGTGTGAGCACGAGGAATCCGAACGGGACGATCTCCGCCACGGCGACGATATAGCCGACCGCTCCGCGTACGATCGCGATCGGTGCCTCCAGGTAGTACCAGGAGACAAACGTCACGATCAACGGTTTTTGTGTAGTGTGTGCGGACATAATCGTTTTATTATAGCAGAAAAGTCGCGTTTTTTGAATCCTTATAAAGAATACAAGAATATATTTCTGTATAATGCACAACCAATGTCCGAACACCTCCAATTTCTTCCTCCGGCCGATCTTACGCCCACGCATCGATATATTTCATTCCCCGCGATCGCGGATTCCCTTCGGAATTTCGAAGGTCGTTTGCTCGAAGTCGGCTTCGGACGGGGTGATTTGGCAGTCGTTCTCGCGAGGAGAGGCATCGATGTCACCGCGATCGACTCCAAGCCGTTGACGGCGCATTTCGCAAAACTCAGGAATCCCCATACGACTGCCACATTCGAGCAGGCCGACATCACCGGTTTTCACGCCTCCGAACCTTTTGACGGTGCGGTGTCGACCGCGGTCTTGCATTGCTCGACGTCGGAAGAGGAGCTTCGAAACGTTTTGCACGGCGTGGTTCGGAATCTGAAACCCGGAGCGGTGTTCACGAGCGTCTTTCTGCATCCGGATTTTCCGTCCGATCAAGATCGGATGATCGCGGGACGGCTGTTTCGGAGAATTGATGATCAGAGAGTTCAGATCGAATCCGTTTTGGAAGACGAAGTCATCGTGCGTTCACCCGTGATCATGCTTTTCCCGAAAGAGCAGTACGAAAAAGCGGCTCTGGAAGCCGGATTCTCCTCGTGTGAGTGGCGGGATCTTTTTCCGAATGGAGAAGGAAGACAAGCGCACGATGACGAGCTCTGGGGCTCTGCAACGACGAAACCGTTGTATGCGATGTTGACGTTGAAAAAATAAAAAGCCCTCACTCGAGGGCTTTGTTTGATTGCGCAATCTTTGATTATCCCATGCGGATCTCGATGTCGACGCCGGACGGGAGGCTGAGGTTCTGCAGAGCGTCCACAGTCTTGAAGGTCGTCTCCCCGAGGTCGATGAGACGGCGGTGAATGCGCATCTCGAACTGGTCGCGCGCGTCTTTGTGGACGAACGTCGAACGGTTCACCGTGAATTTGCGGATGCGAGTCGGCAGCGGGATGGGGCCGTGAACGACGGCGCCCGTGCGCGTGGCGGTGTCGATGATCTTCAGAGCCGCTTCGTCGAGCACCGTGTGATCGAAGGCGGAGAGACGGATGCGGATTCCCTTGATCTTCGGAGCCGCGGCGGGCGTCGAAGAAGCGGACGCTTTCGCGCCGTGAGCTGCCGCCGGAGCCGACTCTTTGACTGCTGCTTTCGGGTGTGCGGCTTTCTTCGGCGCTGCCTTCTTGGCGGCGGCCGGAGCCTTCTTTTCATCGGTTTTCTTGGACTGAGCAGTCATAGAGAGATGGTGGAAAGAGCGAAAGTAGAGAGCGGAAGGAGGGGAGCGCGAGGCCCCCGCTCCTTCCGTTGAAATGCTTATTTCGTGATCTTCGTGACGACGCCTGCACCGACCGTGCGGCCGCCTTCGCGGATGGCAAAGCGCGTACCGACTTCGAGAGCGACCGGCACACCGAGGACGACCGTGAACTTCACGTTGTCACCCGGCATCACCATTTCGACGCCCGCAGGGAGCTCGACGGAGCCCGTCACGTCCGTTGTGCGCATGTAGAACTGAGGCTTGTAACCTTTGAAGAACGGAGTGTGGCGTCCGCCTTCCTCTTTCGTCAGGATGACGACCTCAGCCTCGAAATCCGTGTGAGGCTTGATGGAACCCGGCTTGGCCAGAACCTGACCGCGCTGGATGTCCGTGCGCTCGACGCCGCGCAGAAGCAGACCGACGTTGTCGCCTGCCATGCCGGAATCAAGAAGCTTGTGGAACATTTCAACACCCGTGCAAACGGTCTTCTTCGTGTCGACGATGCCGACGATTTCGACTTCGTCGTTGATGTTGATCTTGCCCTGCTCGATGCGACCCGTGGCGACCGTGCCGCGACCGGTGATCGAGAAGACGTCTTCAACGGACATGAGGAACGGCTTGTCCGTCTCACGCTTCGGATCCGGAACGTAGGTGTCGAGCGTGTGGAGAAGATCTTTCAGTTTCTGGATGTTCTCAGCATCGCCTTCCACAGCCTTGAGAGCGGAACCTTTGATGATCGGAGTTTTGTCGCCCGGGAATCCGTACTTCGTGAGAAGTTCGCGGATTTCCATTTCGACGAGTTCGATGAGCTCAGGATCCTTCACCATGTCGACTTTGTTCATGAAGACGACGATGTACGGCACGTTCACCTGACGGGCGAGCAAGATGTGCTCACGAGTCTGGGGCATCGGGCCGTCGGCAGCGGAGACCACGAGAATGGCGGCGTCCATCTGGGCGGCACCGGTGATCATGTTTTTGACGTAGTCGGCGTGACCGGGACAGTCGACGTGTGCGTAGTGACGCTTCTCGGACTCGTACTCGACGTGCGACGTGTTGATCGTGATACCGCGCGCCTTCTCTTCAGGAGCGTTGTCGATCTGGTCGTAGGCCTTTTTCTCGCCTTCCGGAGAGAAGTTCATCGAGAGAGCGGCCGTGAGCGTGGTCTTGCCGTGGTCGACGTGACCGATGGTGCCCACGTTCATGTGAGGCTTCGTGCGGTCGAATTTTTTCTGTTCAGCCATAGGGATAGGGGAAAAAGGAAGGGATAGAGAGTGACTCTAAGACCCTCGTTAAACCATGGGGTCATATCGTCTAAAGCTGGAAGAGTCTAGGGGATGCGACAGTGCGGGTCAACAGCGTTTCCGCGGCGAATTCTTGCATGCGGGGCGGCTGGAAGATAGCGGATAGCGAGCAGATCTTTTGCTACCCGCTATCCGCCGATCGTCACTTGCTCTTTATTTCGCCGTTTCTTCCACTCTCCTTTCTCTGATGACGTTCACTTTGATGACGCCGGGGTACGTGAGCTCGGATTCGATTTTCTTCGCGATGTCTTTCGCGAGTTGCTGTTGTTTCAGATCGTCGACTTTGCCCGCGTCAACGAACACGCGGATCTCGCGACCGGCGGAGATGGCGTACGCCTTCGAGATGCCCTCGAAGCTCTTCGCGGTGTTCTCGAGTTCCGTCAGACGTTTGATGTATGCCTCCATCGATTCGCGACGCGCACCGGGACGGGAGCCGGAGATCGCATCTGCCGCGGCGACGATGAATGCTTCCGCGGATTCGATCGGCACATCTTGATGGTGAGCGGCGATGCAGTGGATGACCTCGGGACGGACCTTGAACCTCTTTGCGATCTCGACGCCGATCTGCACGTGCGTGCCTGCGACCTCGTGATCGAGCGCTTTGCCGATGTCATGAAGGAGACAACCTTCGACGACGATCTGCACGTCTGCGCCGATTTCTTCGGCCATCATGCGCGCCATGTGCGCCATTTCGACCGAGTGTTTGAGAATGTTTTGACCGTAACTCGTGCGGAACCTGAGACGACCGATGATTTTCAACAGGTCGTTCGGGTAGCCGGTGATGCCTAGTTCTTCGACGGCGCGCTTGCCGAATTCGAGCATCATCTTCGCCACGTCTTCCTTCACTTTGTTCACAGTCTCTTCAATCTTGGCGGGCTGGATGCGTCCGTCTTCGACGAGTTTTTCCAGCGCGAGTTTCGCGACGTAACGGCGGACAAGATCATAACCCGAGATCACGACGGCGCCGGGCGTGTCATCGATGATGACGTCGATGCCCGTGGCCGACTCGAACGCGACGATGTTCCTGCCTTCCTTTCCGATGATGCGGCCTTTCACGTCATCGCTCGGCAGCTGCACGACTGTCGTCGTCGATTCCGTCGCGACTTCGGAGGCGTAGCGATGGATGGCTTCCGCAAGCAAATTTTTGCTCGTGGCTTCGACGTCCTCATCAAGATGCTTCTTCACTTCTTTGATCTGACCGGCGAAGAACGAACTGTATTCCGTCTCGAGCTCTTTCCAGAGTTGTTTCTTCGCTTCCTCCGAGGACAGCCCCGCAACTTTCTCGAGTGCTTCGCGATGCTTCACGGTCGAATCTCTCAATTCCTGCTGCATCTCTTTCACTTCTACTTCGTGCTTTTCAAGACGCGTTCGCTGCGTCTCGACCTCCGTTACCTTCTTATCAAGGCTCTTCTCTTTCTCTTCCACGCGGGCGTTGTCTTTCTCGACCTTCAGCTCCATATCCTGCGCTTGGATGCGGGCTTGGGAGAGAATGTCTTTCGCCTGAGCTTTCGCTTCCGCTTCTTGGGCCTTCAGCGCGCTTCTTGCTTCGATGGCCTTCACGTTGATGTCATTCAATTCACGTTCCTTCTGGTCGATCTGCGATTGCAATGTCGCGCTGATTTTCTTGCCGGAACTGAACCAAAACCATCCGGAAAGGAGGCCGAGCAAAAGTCCCGCAAGCAACGCGAGGAAGACGATGGGGTAGGACATAAAGGTACTGGGGCAAGGATACAAATTGCCGCAGCCCGTACCGTCTACTTCAGTGCACCGCAGTCAGCGTCCGATGCCGTTCCTCGTGAAAGGAGGCGTGAGAGTCTCTGAACTGCATTGATGGTCGTGTCAGTGTGCATGAAAGGGGATCTTTCGGGTACGAAACAGCGGATATGCGTTCACTGTACACCATTGTATACGCGGATGCGAATCTTGGTTTGCCTCTTCGGTAAGCCATCGAATCGATGAAGAGCCAAAAATGCAGATTGCGATCTCTGTAAAATGTTTCTTTTTCATTTTTCTACAGAAGCGGCGGTGTTCCTGAAGGCATTGGAACGGCGGTTTTGGCAAGGTTCAGAGCAGTTTTCGATCATTCCCTTTTGATCGATCGCAGACTCTCTGCGCAGAGCTTCCTCGTCAGTGTGAAATGACGCCATGCGTTCTCGATTCCTCATCGCATTTCTCATCGCTGAGATCGTGTTCTGGATTCAGACGGGTCATGCATCGGCGCATCCCGTGATGAATGAGGTGATGTGGGCGGGCAGCGACATCAGTTCTTCGGATGAGTGGCTCGAGCTCACCCTGCAGTCCTCCGATCTCTCGCAGAGTCTCGCGGGCTGGTCGATCACTTATTTAAAGAGCACGGGTCAAGAGGCGACGATGATCACTTTCCCAGCCTCCGCTTCGATCGAGGCCGGTCAGTATCTTGTCATCGGGAACGGTCATGCCGAGAATTCCAGATTGCTTTCCGAGCCGACCTTCGTGACCGCTTCGCTCACACTTCCGAATTCAGCGCTTCGTCTGCGACTCAGGGATCAGAGCGGTGCGGTGATCGATGAAGTCGATGACGGCGTCGGAGTGCCGTTTGCGGGAGCCAATTCTCCAAGCCCCGGATTCAAGGCAAGTATGGAGCGCATCGACTTGAACGGTGCGGGTACTCTCAAAGACAATTGGCGCACCGCGACCACTGCGCGAGGACTGGATGCGGGAGCGAAGATGTTCGCGACTCCCGGTTTCGAGAACGGTTCCGCCGATCCATCATCTGAGAATTCGTCATCTTCATCCTCATCGCAAACTTCCTCGTTTTCCTCTACTTCTTCCTGCGCGGTATCTTTCATTCCGTCGATCATCCTTCAGTCGGGTGCGTACGGCGGGATGGATAAAGTCACGCTGAACGTGCAAGCGGGGACGACATCCGGATCGTTGACGGGGCTTGCTTGCCACTTCGATTTCGGTGATGGATTTTCGAGTGACAGTTGCAACCCCGGAGTGCACAGCTACGATCATGCTGGAGTCTTTACTCTTAGTCTGGAATTGAAAAATCAATGTGGCATCACGCTATCACAAACTCAAATCGTGACGGTGACGGCTTCTCAGAAAACGGGGACGATTTCGTCTTCCGCCGAAGCGGGTTCGCAGCGGATTTTCGACGGCGGCAGGATCGTGATTTCGGGGGTTTTGCCGAATCCCGAAACCGCAGACAAAGACAAAGAATGGATCGAGCTCAAGAACCTCGAAGATCATTCCGTCCCGATGGCAGGATGGCATCTGGCGGTCGGTAAGACGTCCTTACGCCGCTATCTTGTCGACAAAGTTCCTGAGCTCGGTGCGCACGAATCCATTCGTCTGTACCAATTGGAAACGGGCATCGAGATCGGCAACGGCGAGGGGAGGGTGGAGCTTGTGAATCCTCAAGGTCTCGTCGTTTCTTCCGTTGGGTGGAAGAAAGCCGAAGAGGGGAGGATCTACCTCTCGGATCGCTTTAAGGATCAGCCGCTGTTTGGCATCGCAGAACGGATCGTCGATCCTGAAACCTTCGACGTCACTTTCGACGGGCCCTCTTCGCTCCTGATCGGTCTGGATCGCGCTCGTGTTCGACTCCTCGGAGTGAAAGGATTTTCTACGGATGATCGCACTGAGCTTATTGTATATCAACATCAATTTATCGATCTTCTGAGAACCCTTTTGGAAAACAAAAAAGTTGAATTACTTTTTGATACGGACCCTTGGGATAACGATGGAAATTTGGAAGCGTACGTGATGATAGAAGATGGCAGGATTGTCCAAAAAGAATTGTTGTTGTCAGGTCTAGCGACGGCTGACGTGACTTCACTGTATCGAAGCCGACAGGAGTATCTGGATGCGCAGAAGAAAGCCATGAACCGCCATGCAGGGATTTGGTCGGTGTTGAGTACTTCATCCCCACCGATTGCGGAAACAGCTCGATATGCAGAGGGGAATCAGGCTTCGTTCGTCGATTTCGATCTCAGTTCATCTGGCAGGATTCTTCTTACTGAGGTGTATGCATCTCCTCAAAGCGTTTCAAAAGGGAATCAAACGGAAAGCGTCCGGACTTCGGAATGGCTGGAGCTTTTCAATCCCGAGCCACACATCGTTTCACTCAAAGGCTGGACTTTAACCATCGGGAAAAAACCCATTACTTTCGGTCCTGCAAGTACGATCGGTCCAGCAAGGCATATGATTCTTTTCACCCGTCAGGTAGGGCTCAAACTGAAAAATAAAGGAGATACCATTCAACTGAAATCATCGAACAAAAAATTTACTCAATCAATTGATTATCAAGAAATGAGCTCAAAAGAATCGTATCAGTATGATGAGCAGTCGGAGCTCTGGTGCATAAGCAAAAGCCCGACCGCAGGAGAGGCGGGATCTTGCGAAGACACGGCGGATGTTTCTTCGAAATTTTCTTCGGCTCTTACCTTGAAAAAACAGGTCACGCTCAAGGAAAAAAAATCTAAAACCGCTCGCAGGACCGTGTACGACAAGTATGCGATTCACTATCAACAAAGTCTTCAGCAGGATGAATCGCAGACAGTCGCCCTTGCTCCTGTCGCGCCGTCTTCCATGCAAGCAACCGTTACGATGATTTTAGGCATACTGATGGGCTCCGCAGGTTCTCTTCTTACTTTCAGCAGTTCCAAAGTCAGGCAACTCTTGTATGCCTAGGTCACTTGCCGTTTACAGCGCCAATGTTGGGATTCAAACATCTAGGCAAAATAGCTCATTCTGTGGTATAATAGCTCGATAAAGTCATAAAAGAGGCAACAAACACCCACTATGACTCACGAACACCCAGCACCGCACGTCGAGCCTGAGAAAAAGGATGCCCATGCGGCTCCTTCGGAAACTGAAGGACATGCGGAGAAAAAGCCAGAAGACAAAAAAGTCGAAGATGTGGCGACGAAAATTCAGGTAGTCTTGGACAAGGAAATCGGAGGCATGCGTGCCTACGCTCAGTTCGTGCTGACTCCCGAAGAAGTATCCAATGCTCGTCGCGAAGCCGCACGTCTTGTGCGAGCCGAGGAGGATCAGAAACAATTGCTGGAGAAGGCGGTGAAAGCCGCGACTCCGAAAGAATCCGAGGAGCAATTGGAGGGCTCGAGGCATGCGGATATCGTCGCGCGTGAATCGAGGAAAGCGATCCAATCGATTTTCGTTCAGGCGAAGGGTCGCGTCGTTCCTCCCGTTCAGTCTCAGAAACCTCTCTGGAGAAAGGCGATTGACAAAGCAGTCGTGCCATTTGCGGCCGCAGCCGGACTGCTTGCCAATGCGGTGAATTCCGTCGGGGTCAGTGCGATTTCTTCTTTCCCGTGGCTTGCAACCGGCGCCAGCGCTGCCGGCATTATCGGTTCCGTCGGTCTCGGCGGTTACGTCGGGGCGAAGGCCGAGCAGATGATCCGCAAGGCCATGGGCAAGCGCACGGATGGCAAACATTGGGCGGGGAAAATACTAGGCGGCACGGCAGGGTTTGCCGCACTTGCTTTCAACGCGCCGGTGATTCTCGGAGGGGTGACCGCAGCGGCGACGGTCGGTGCCGCGTACGGAGCCTCGCGCGTCTACTCGTATTTTGAAAATCGATACTCCGCAAATTTCAAGCAAGCCGAGTTGCTCCGCGCGATTAGGGATGACTACAAGGATGATATGCCGAAGGGCATGTTGGATGTGGCGACGGGTACCAATCTTCATTTGGAATATATCAAAATCGACAAAGACAAAGAGGAAGACAAAGACAAGTCCAAAGACAAACCGAAGAAAGAGCCGAAGATCAAAGTCGTGGACGTGTCCAAGGCCGCGGACAAGCCGGCAATGCTCTTGCTTGTGAAGAAAGGGATCGATGAGCTCAAAAAAGAGGTCGACGAGAAGAAGCATGTCGAGGATGCAAAGTCTTTCACGAAGCTTCTCGGCTCACTCCATCTTCCCGATGGGATTACGATGGATATTGCTTCTGCGCATGAGAAAAAAATCACGCTCTCGTACCATCACCATGATGTGCCAGTCGATTGCACGCGCATTGATGACACGGGGGTGATCGCTCATATCGAGCGCGAAGCTCATAAACATCAGCATGACATCGATCATGTACGCAAAGTTTCCTTTGAGTCTGCCCTTGCAAAGTTGGATTTGCCGAGTGAAATGGCGTACGAAGACATTGGTTTGTTCAGGGTTAAGCTCACGATGGATGGCGAAAGTTGTGATGTGCCTTGCGCAGATACCGCGGAAGGCAATATCGAGAGTAAAATCGAGAATGCAGGAAAGGCCTTTGAGCAGCGTATCAAGCAAAAGAAGGAAAAGAACTTCAAGAAAGCCGTGCGGAACTTCGAGTGGACCCCGACTATCATTTACGAATTCAAGCCCGGCACTCGCATCATCAACGTAAAATATGGAACAGATGAAAGATCCATTTCTCTGGAAGACACCGATGACTCCATGATTCACAAGGTTATCAAAGCGAATATAGGCGGTTGGCTTGATGCCGATCGCCGAAAGAAGTAATTTGCATAAATAGTAGAAATATAGTATAATAATCATTGAAATCCTTACACAAACACACATGAGACACTCGAACATCTCGCTGTGGTCAGAGCAAAGGCTTCTCGGTTTCGCCACGGAGCAGCAGAAGCGTGTCGAGTCCGCTTTGGATTCAGTGTCGACGGCTACTGCTCGCCCCGTTTCTTCCGGCAATCTGACGCAGGAACTTGATCGACTGAACACATGGGCGTCCACCGAAGTCACGAATGTGAAGCCTTCGATCAAAGCGAAGATGGGGCGCTATCTCCTTGGTGCTACCGCTTCAGCAGTTGGAAAAGAAGGCGCTTTCTATGATGCGACTACCAAGGAGGTGGAGAGTGCGATTGATCGCTTGGCATATCAGCAAATGTTGATTGCGGAGAAACAGCTCAATGACGAGGAGCACGGTTCTTTGGAAAAGATTCAAGCGCTTTCGCGCAAGACGAAGCTCAGCGCAGGATTCCTGAAGCACAAATCTGAAATCTGCGCCGGGTTGAAAACGGATCTTCAAAAACAGAAGGCGGAGAAGATCGACACGTTCAATGCCAATAAAAATTTGCGCGGGTTCGACAAATCTCAGCTGAAGACGTCGATTGAGGCTCTCAAGGAGAAGCTCGACGCGGTCACAAAAGTGGACAAAGACACGATCGGCAAGCTCGAGGGTTCCATGGTCGGGCAGATGCATCATGACATCGACAAGGCCGTCGGATATTTCACGGAGACGTGCGGTGCGTATGCACCGGAGCTGCTTGGAGATGTTCGTGTGCACATCCAGTCTTATGTGCAGGGAGACACGCGCGATCTGGAAGGCTTGATCGGAGATCTCGCGAAGGCGATGTATCCCGATGATCAACGTCTTCAGACTGTGCAGATCGCTTCCATGAAGCGCATCGCGGAGAAGATGACGGGGAATCAAGGTGGCTGGCGCAATTTCCGACGTCGTTTTACTGAAATCGCACCGGCGGTCGCCGCAGGGACGGGTGTCGGCCTCCTCACCGGTGGAGCTGCATTCGCACCTTATCTTGTGGGAGGTTTGGTCGGCGGATCCGCCGTAGCCATTCGCACCATCAATAACAAGTTCCGTTATGGCACGAAGAGCAGGCGGGATTTCGAGAAGAGTCAGGCCGCCAGTTATTTCAATTCGATTGCGCTTAACAACGTGAAGAAAATTAGCAAGTTGAAGGAGGCGAAGACGCTGCCTGAAAGGCTGAAACTGCTGGACGATGCGAAAGAGTTCCCGAATGGCATGAAAATAAAAGTTGATATTGCCGGTGACGGAATGACGGAACTCACCCTTTCCACGATCAAGAATGGAGCGCGTCTTGCCTCCAGCACCTCGGGCAGGATCTTTGCTCTCGACTTGGCCGGTTCCAGCAACAAGTTTCTCGCGGTCATTAAAAACAGAGACGGAACGAAGGCGACGAAAAAATTGACTCTTTTCAATGACAGTGCCAGCGATTGCGTGTTCTCACTCAACGATTAATTTCTTTTCATCATTCTCATGTCACCCACCATTGATACCACGCCGGCCGAGACGCTCATCGCACTCGTGACGGATACGGATCTTCTCTCCGATGAGCAGAAGGAGCTCTACCTCTCCGAACTCCTCGAAGGTCGTTTGCACCCTGAGCTCGAAGCAAGGCTCACGGAGATTTGCGATCATGAAATCGCAAGTGCCGGCGCCGAGATCGAGAGTCTCACGACGGAAATCGAGGCGCAGGATTTCCTCATCGGAAAGGCCGACATGGAGGATGACGCGGAGAGTTCTGAGATCGTGGTGACTCACGAGGGCGAGCTCGTTTCGACGGTCGGCGATCACAAGGTCGCATGCAACAAGATCGAGCGAGAGCTCGATCACTATGTCGAAGGCGCGGTGCGCACTCACAAAGATCAGCCCGAGCAAGACGCCATCCGCGCGATGTTGAAGCAGAAGCCAAGTTCGGAGGCGTAGTGTTTGACTGACCTCGCCGAAGTCCTTAGATCTTCCCGCCAAGCAACGCGGAGATTTTGTGGAACGTGTTCCCCATCACCGTGCTGACATTCGCTCCCGCGGACGAGAGCAGTGAGCCGACTTCGGTGGAAGTGGCGGCGAGGTGCGAGCCGACGATGCTCGCGTGTTTGCCGAGCAGCGCCGCTCCTGACATCACGTCTCCCGTGGCCAGCGTGTAGCCTCCGATCACCGCGGCCGAACCGAATCCACCGTAGATCGCCCCTGCCGTGAGGAGCGCCTTCGTGTTGTCTTTCAGTTGTCGCCACTTCACCGTGAACAAGTTCGGGATGTCTTCGGAAATGAAAGCGCTGATTTTTCGGATGGTGCGCGTGCCGATCAGTCTGTTCAGGTTCGTGTTCAGATTGCGGACGGAGCTGATGTGACTGCGGAGCGCGTTGTCGATGCCCGCGTTGTCATACGATCCGTCTCCGACATCAAGCTTGCTGATCATGCCTTTTCGATCGAGCTGCGTCTTCAGCAATCGTCGCAGACGGTTCGTGATGTCCGGCAGTTTCTCTTTCCACTTCTTTCGCATTTCAGGAGTCGAGCCGCGAGCGTAGGCAGCGATGATGTCATCGGCTTCCTTGATCGTCGTCGTCAGCAATCTCGAATGCGCTCGCACGTCTTCGCTGTGTTCGGTGCTGCCGTCATCATGATCGTCATGATCGTCATCATCATGATCGCCGTGGTCGTCGTGATTTGAGTGGTCAGACATGTGGCTAGAGAGATGCGGAAATGGATTCCAACGTTTTGATCTGTTCGAAGAGCTTCAGGCAGAGGGCGAGGTTTTCGGCTTCCGGCAGAAGTTTTCGGCGATATTCTTCTTCATTTTGGACGGATTCTTGCTCCGCAAGGTCCAAAAGACCCGAAAGAGCCTTTTTGACGCTGCCATCCATCGCGATGTTCAGAAGCAGCTTCTTGTACTCTCGCACCTGCGAAGGGCTCAGGGTAGCCAAATATGTCGCAAAAGTGTCGGGTGTCGACACGATGGCCAAAACCTCTTGTTCGGAGAGTTTTTTTCCCGCCGTAGAATCGTTGCTTTTGCTCATCTGGATGAGGAAAATCAGACTATTATATCACAGAAATGAGTGCACAGGGGATTTACATTATAGTAAATTATTATATAATAGTAAATAGTTGTTCTTTTCCGCATCGGCTCTTGCTGGTGAGAACGGAAAGAAAATCTGTCGAAACATCAAAAGAAGGAGCACACATGTTGTCACTCGTCCTGGTCTGCTTGTTCGCGGGGCTTATCATCCTCGCAATCGCACTGTCGATCCGCCGGATCGACATCACGTCCCCTGCGGGACAAATCGGTTTGCGCCTCTGGCTGCTGATCATCGTCTGCCTTGTGGCAGGCGTCGTGATCGGTACCTTTCCTCCCATTGCGGGAAGGGGAGCGCCGTGGTGGACGGCAATCGGAGAAATACTTCTCCCGAATTCGGGAGTCGTACAATTCGATCCGACCATCCCGTCGCCGGATCCGTCGAAGTACACCTTCGACAAAGGCACTCTGCGTCTTGCAGAACCTCCTGTCGGTCACAACACGGTTCTGTGGTGGGAAAGAGGCGTAGCAGCGCCTGACCAACGCGGAACTCTCGTAGTTCGAGGGACTGCGACCTATGCGATCGGCAAGGATGCCGAGAACGTGAAGGTGATGTTCTTGTCCGATGACAAGCGGAAGGCGACCCACGCGGTGCCTCTCGGGTTTTAGTCCGCACCAGCAGTCCGATGCCCCGGAACAACAAAGAAGACCGAGTGCGCAAGCACTCGGTCTTCAACCTTTTTTTACGGTGCGGGAACGCCCGTTGATCCGCCCGGCGGAGGTGCTCCTGAGGGTGATCCCGGAGGTGTACTGCCTGCTCCGCTCGGAGGAGGCGCACCGCTCGTTGATCCCGGTGCGGCCGAGCCGGAGGGTGCCCCAGGAGCGGTTGATCCTGCCGGCGCTTCCGACCCAGCAACTCTGGGGGATGGAGGCGCGACTACTCCCGGAGTGGCCGCGGGAGCTGCGACACCTGCGGGTGCAGTCGTGCCGTAGAAGATATTTTTCCAGTATTCGATCGGGTGGAAATTAAAATTACTCATGAAGTCAGTCAAAAATTTCGGTGTCCCGAGTCCCGGCGCTTCGTATTTCGGCGGGAATTGATCGGATGCGTAGATCGTTTTGAAACTCGTTGGAGTCGTCACCGTCATATCAAGCAGCTTGAGCATCCCGACGAGATCCTTGAATGAATCTTCCGTGAAGGACGGTTGATTTTCGATCGTCATCACTTTGAAGAGATTTTTGATTTGGATTTCCTTTTTTACATCCTCGCTCAGACTTGGCGCGATCGATTCAACTTTTGCTTCCGTAAACAGCTTCGTTTTCTCCGCGGCCAGTTTTTCGTGGATCATTTCAATTCGTTTGCCGATGGCGTCTTTCAGGATCGCGTCATCCTTGCCTGCGAGTTTCTGGGTCAGGTAGACGGAGGAAAGGCTGCGGGCGTAGGAGACCATCTCCATGCGCTTGGGCTCCGTAGAGCAGTCGAATTTCTCCAAGTCCTCGACGGAAAATTTGTTCAGCACGTCGATGTTTTCCACATGAGACCACATGCCGTCTCCGCCCTTCGACACGTCTCCGAGAATTTCGTAGGCGAGACGGTCGAACTCGATCGCAAGATTTTTCTGTTCGGTGGGCGTGATGCCGAGGGTTTCTTGCCTCTCTCCGTAGCCTTGCCCCGTCGCGTTGAGCAGCATGCTGCGCGTGAGGGCGTTGGCCATTCGTTGACTGAGCTGCGTCTCGGCGCGACCGACGCGGCCGGAGTGATCGCCTTTGTTCGTCATGGTCGCGATGAAATCGATCATTTTTTCTTTGCCGCCGAAGAAGTCCGCGGTCTCGTTCGGGATCTTGTCCGCGACGCGTTTCGCCGCGACTTTCACGTCCTTCAGTTCGGCGATTTCCGTTCCGTAGGTTGCGAGTTTCGTTTTGAGTTCCATAAAATTCGTGCCGTTGCTCGCGAGCGGTCCGGAGCCGAGGATCGGTTCCGTGAGGAGCGAGTCGATATCTGCGAGCGAATTCACTGATCCGAAGCCGCGGCCGGGGAGTGACACCGAGAATCGCGCGAGGAAACCCGTGATGCGATTTACAATCGAGGCCGGATCTTTGAGGCTGTCGGGGCCGGTCATGAGCACGATCTGGTCGCGGCTCAGCGGAGTTTGCTGCTTCGTGCAGCTGACGAGTATCGCGTATTTCAATCTTTCCATCGCATCGAGAATTTCCTTGAGCGGTTTGCCCGATGTGCGAAGTGCGTCGAATTTTTCTTTCAGGATGATGTCGCAGCGTTCGGACGGCGCATTGACCGCATCTGAAGATTTGATGATGTTGGATGCGGCGCAGTTCTCGATGAATTCTTTCGCGTCGCAATCAAGCAGGCCGCCTTCGGCGCAGATGACATCGGCGCGCGCTTCGTCGCCTTCTCTCGTTTTCATTTCTTCCATCGTGGCGAATTCGGACGTGCGGCCGATCGTCTTCGGGTCCGTGATGATCGCGGCGGTGTCGGACGTGCGCTCGGGTTCTTTGTCATCGGTGTCGAGCATCGGGATGATCTCGGCGAGGGATTGGTCGCCGTAGGTCGACAGTGCCATTTTGCGGCCTTCCGTGACCATCTGGTTGTACTTGGATTTCAGCTCCGGTGGCATCGAGTCGTAGGACGCGAAACTGGTGATGCTGTTCATGATTTGTTTCTTCCCTTCCTTATCTTTCTGTCCCGCGATGAGGAAGAACACATGCGCGACGGCCGTGCCGAGACTCTGGCCGTTGAGCTGGAAGTACTCGAACGTTTTGTCTTTTTCATCCGAGCTCAGATTCATCAAGCCCATTTGTCTCTTCAACGCGAAGCGCAAGTTCTCGCCTCCTTGATCCTTTTTTTGGTCGTACATCTTGCCATCGGGGCCTTTCACTTGCTGCGTTTCGTCGGACTCGAGAATCAAGTTGCCGCCGACCGAACTCGCGCCCTGCGTCGGCTCGAACGCGCCGGCGATGGTGCGGAGTTTGATCGTCGACAGAGCCGCCATGCCGCGCATCGCGGGCTGGATCGGGAGCTGGTGCTTCTCGAGGAAGTCGCCCATCACTTGGAGCTTGTCGAAGTTTCGCTTCGGACCGACGAGACCGACGGTTTCGAGGGCATCGCGGACTTTGCCGCCGCCGAACTGCACGACTTTCTTGAAGCCGTTTGCCATGTCGCGACCGGCGTTCTGGTTGCCGTTGATGAAGTAGTCATACGCGAAGTAGCCCGAGACGCCGTACAGCGCCCAGCGTCCGAGTGGATTCTTGGCGCGGAAAGCCTGCCAGATCGCCGCCGCTCCGACACCGATGACGAGGAGCTTCAGGCGCGGATCGGCGTTGTTCCAGTTTTCCATGACGTCGGATGTCTCTTTGCGAATCTTTTCCTTCTCCACGCTGCCCGTGAGTTCCAGATATTTGAGCTCCTCCTCTTTACGGGTCAGATTTTGGTCCGTTTGCTTGCTCTCGTAGAGCGCGTTCATCTTTTCCAGCGTTGACTGCTGATCTTCCGGAAGCACGTTGTTTTTGAAGATGCCGCGCAGTTCATCCGGAATGCCGCTGTTCGAGGCGAGCAGGATCTCCGGCTTCGTCCTGTCGATGCGCGCGAGTTGTTTGTTGCCGTCGAGCCACTGTTCGTAGAGCCGATACATGCGGCCGGGGCCTTCCGATTCGTTGTTTTTGTCAGCCAGAGCTTCTTTCGCGATCGGGTTGGATGTGTCTCCCGCCATCGCAGAGAGCACTTGGAGAATCTCTCCGATGCGACCGCTGCGATTGTTTTGTTTGTAGTCTTCGAGGTCATCCTCATCGAGCGGAGCCGCGAAGAGATCGGCGTGACGCTCTTGCACGGACGCGGGCACGGCTTCATCGATGAAACGACGCAACACTTCGAGGCGTCGTGCCGGGTCCATCTTGAAGAGGGCGTCGAGATTCACGTTGCCCGTCGCGCTCTGCGCGTTCTTGTCGGCGACGAAGATATTCGGCTGCAGAAAAGCGTTGAGACGCGAGCGATCGCTCAGGAGCTCGCGCTGTCTGCGATCTTCGGGATTCAACGCATTGTCGGCTTTCTTTCCGATGAAGCCTTGGATATTGTCCGCCGTCTTGCGAATGAATGAGCGGTTGTCTCCGCCCGTGTTCAGGCTCACGAGACGCTGTTCGCGTTCGCTTGCGTTTCGGCCGGCGAGGAAAGACGTGCGGATCATGAGTGCGAGAAATTAGTGGTGACCGTGTGCGTCTGCAGCAGCGGTGCCGCCGCCGAGATAGCCTTTTGCTTTCAAGTATTTGGCGATACCGAAGCCAGCCAATCCGACAATCAGCGGTGAGCCGAGCGTCAGCGGAGCGATGATGACGCCTGATCCCACGCCGATCGCTGCGGGCAAAAGGTTCGGCGCGATCCATTTCTTGTACTTTTCCATGGTCCAGTGTCCCGCGTCGGATGCGGCCTTGCCGATTTTTCCCGGTGTTTTCATGAGCATGCTTCCCGCAGCCATCGTCAGATCGAACGGAGAACGGACGCCGTTCCACATCGTTCCGAAGAAATTGCCCCCGCCGCTTTTGTGTCCGGTGATTTTTTCATTGAGCTTGCCGAGTCCCCAGAGTCCCGCGGCGCCAAGCACGGCAGGTCCGAGATTCGGCATCGCCGCGAGCAACGGGTTTCCGAGGACGGAGTTTGTCGCCGCGGCTCCCGTGTTCATGCCGAGATAATTGCTGCCGGCGACGAGTCCGTTCTGGATCGCCTGAGCAAGTTCAGGCAAATACGGAATCTTGCCGATGATCGGGAGTGCGGAGAGAGCAGAGCCCGTTGCGACGGCGCCTCCCGCGACTGCAAGCCCCGGTCCGTAGCGGACTGCGTTGCTGATCGTGTTTCCGGCAAATCCAGCCGTTTTTGAAGCTGCTTCGCCGCTTGAGTTGTAGATTCGCTTTGTCAGTCCCTCAGGCTTTTTCGGTTCTTCATGTTTTGTTTCATGTGTTTCGGGTGCCGCATGTTCGGCCTCTTTTGCATCTTTCGGTTTTTCAAGAGCTCCGCCCGACGCTTTGTCGATCTTCGCATGAGTGTCAGCCGCCATCTTGTCGACCTTCGGATCGCCGCCCTTCGCAGCTTCGTGTCCGTGATCGGGGCCGGGAGGATGTTCCGCAGGTTTACTACTCATGGGTTTTTGTGTGGGTTTAAATCATCCTATTATACCTGAAAATTCATTTGTTCGCAAAGGGTGTGTTCATCCAAAAAAATCATCACGTCAGGGCACTTGTGAATTTTCGAAAAGTTTGGTACAATACTCCCAACAAATAAAAATTCACAGACATGTCTCCCACACAAACTCCGTCACAGGCCGACACTCATGTTCTCGCGGAGGACGTGTATGACATGATGATGGAAGAGATCGAGCCCGATCTTTTGCTCGCGAGCATTCCGCTTCTGGACGCAAAGTATGCGGGTGAGACTCCCGAGCAGCACGATGTGCGCATGCAGCGCTACGCAGTGGCCTACAAGAAGTTCGATCAGGCGCTGAACATGTTCATGACCGACATCGACACCAAAGCGCGCATCACGCAGCGTCTCGCTCTCAAGCAGCAGGAGGCGGAGTCCCAACTTCAGGAAGCAAACACTCTTGATTCCATCGCCTCTGCTTTTAACTAGAGGCTTTCCTTTTCCCCACTCCTCTATGGAGAAGAACATCCAGACCCTTCTATTCTCTTCACTCGTCTCGCTCCGCGAGCACCGTCTGATCGGCGTCGACGCGACGCCAGAGCAGCAATTCGAGGATTCGGCGGCCAAGATTGAGAAATCAATCGAGGATCCCGCCAAGCTCACCACCGAGGTGATCAAAGAGATCGCCGACCTCAAGGTCAAAGCGATCGAAGGCAAGCACGATCAAAAGAAACTTGATCGTTTGCAGGGATTGGAGAATCTGAACAACACCAAGAACGAGCTTCTCGCGAAACTCCCGGAGATCGAGAAGAAAACCGCCGCTGACAACCCGGACTGGGTGAAGCTTCAGAAGGAGCTGAGTGATCCCGATGCCGCGACGAAGGACAAGGCTGAGAAGGCCTGCGTCAAACTCATTACTGATGCTCGCAAAGAAATGGGTGATCTCGCCGCCAAGCTTGATTTGAGTGACACCGCGTTGAAGCCTCTCATCAAAGTTCGCGTGAAGGTTCTCGCAGCTCACAACAAGACGATCGAGAACGTGCAGGCGGCTGATCCTGAGAACAAGATCAAGCTCGTCGATCCCGCCACCGGTGGCGACGTTGCAAAAACCGCTCTCACAAAACTCGAGGCCGATGGTAAAATTTTCATTTCAGGAAGCTTTGATACTCTCTTGCAGAAATTCAACGCACCCGGCGGCGGTCTCGATGCCAAGAAAATCAATCGTGAGAACATCGATGCAGCCGTTTTGGCGCAGCGAGAGGTGATTTACGGTCAAATGAATGCAATTTTGGCGAAGCTTCCTCTTTATGTGAATGCTGAAAAACAGGTTTCTGAACTTTTGAAACAGTTGAAGCAGATGAATGAAGCAGTTGCATCGTTGACTCCGGTTCCTGAGGCAAAGGTCGACGCAACGAAGCCCGCTGAGAAGCCCGCTGACAAAGCTCCGATTTCGAAGGAGGCCGCTGTGAAGGACGGGGCTGAAGCTGACAAGATTCTCAAGGACAAAGGCGTCGAGGCTTCAAAAGTCGACGCTTTGACGGCTGCGAAAGATCCTGTTGCTCAGGCCAAGGCGTTGGAAGATCTGAACAAGGACGCCAAAGTCGTCGAGGCTCTCAAGGATCCGGCAGCTTCCAAAGTTGTCGTCGATGCTTTGAACAAGAAACTCGAGGCCACGGGCTCCAAGCTCAAGGTCGAAGTGAAAGACGGCAAGATCGTCCCCAAGACTGAGACCGTTCTTTCCGGCGAAGCCGCGAAGAAGGTCGAGGGCGGCAAAGAAACGTTCAGTGATGTGCTCAAGGCTTTCATCGCTTTCATCAAGGACTTGGCGAAAGAGCTCGGCATGTCCCCGAAGGAATTCTTCACAGGCAAGGCTGATCCGAGCAAAGTGAACGCTTCCAACGCACCGACGTCCGTCGTGGCCGAAGCGAAAAACGCCACGGAGAAGGAGCTTGCGAAAACGAAGGATCTCTCCAAGGAAGCCGCAGCTCGTGAGAAGACCGCGCCGCCCGCCGAGAAGCAGAAGCTCCGCGCCGAAACTCTGAAGCAAGAGGCGAGAATCAAAGAGCTCACGACGCGCGTCGAGAGGCTGGAGCAGGAGCGTGTCAAATGCGTGCAGAAAGACGAGGTCGTCGATCGTCGTTGTCGCACCATCAGCGAAGAGGCTGCACGTCGCGGCGCACCTTGCGAGGTTCGTCCCAGTGCTGACAGGCGCACTATTATTCTCGAGGCAAGGAGTCGCGCAGGCTCGGCTGAAGTGACTCGATTCTTCGGAGGTGTAGAACAGGAATTCGGTTCATCGTTTGTCAGGGGTCGCGATGGCAGCGGTCGCATCAACACGTGCAACATTCAAGTCGGCAACGGCAACGTCATCCAGAATCAAGTGACGACCGGCGGCATCGCCGCACAGGCTCAGAGCGTTGAGAGCCGCCCTGTCGAGGCTCCGAAAGCCGCTCCCGCTTCGACGATCTCCGAGGAAGCCAAGCCCAAGGTCACCGTGATCCCGAAAAAACCGGTGACCGGAAGCATAGACAAATAATCCGTTTCATTCGCCATTGATCTTTGAGAGGAAGCGTTCCGGTGTATCCCCGCCGCTTCCTCTCTTGATATCCAGCGTCCATGCCGCCTCCAGATTCACCAGAACGGCCGAGAGACACAATCGATCCTTCCAGAGAATCGAAGGAAAGCGTCGCGAAAATCGAACGACTCATCAGCAAAATGGAGGAGTGTGAATTGCAGCCGGACAAAGACACGCCTGAGCTCGACGCTCGGACGTGGGACCTGAAGAACGTCGTCAACATCGGTGATTTTTATTTCATCTCGGGAAAGAATCAGACGCCGCCGCAGAGAGGCGCGCCTTCGACGTATCCGATGCAAATCGTGCGTATTGATGGCGAAGGTCATCTCTCCGAGGCCACGGATGTGCCACCTGCGATCGTCGGAGCGGCCGCCAAGAAAATCATGCAGATGCGCGGTCTTGCCCCCGCGGCTCCTGCCGCACCTCCGGCCGAAGCACCTCCTCGCCCTGAGCAACCGAGGCCCCCTGCGGCCGCACCCGAGCGGGTGAGGCAGAACGACGGTTCGGACATTCAATCCGTCTTTGATGCTCTTCAGTTCGGCCCCGTCACGGTCGGCGATGCTTCCGCGGAAGTGCGTTTGTCGGAGAATCTCAGCACTCCCGTGAAGCTCGCGAGTTTCCTGCGGAAGAACGGCATTCCGGTCGCTCGATATCCGACGTACACCCGCACGATGCAAGAACAACACGCCAGTCTTTCGAAGGTTCTCGCCAAGTCCTCGGGCAATTGGAACGTGCGATTCAACGGTTTGAATTTCGAAGCGACGGCAGGAGAGTATGTGATCAAAACAACGGCCACGGACGTCTTGATCAAGGGAGGAAAGTACAGGAGCGAAACCAGTTTGATCTCCGGCACGACCGTCGGCATCATGTCGAAATCCTCCGGATCCGAATACAATTATGGAGACGGCACGAAGGAATATCATCGCACCGACAGTCTTCAGTATCGGAGGAAGCCCGATGGCACGATCCAATTCTTCGACGGATCCAACAAGCAGCCGACGATGGAAAAAAAGGGAGACAACATCACGGTCTTCGGACCGGATGGCAGCGGCGTCGATGTGCTTCGCCGTCCGAAGGAAGCAGATGCGGATCGTTACATCAACGAGCTCGCTGCGAAACTGAAAACGCCGGAAGCCATCGGAGCGTATTTGTCGCAGTTCTATCTCACGCATGAGTATAAAGGGGGTTCGGAACACCAGAGTTCGCTCAGAGTGTTGCAAAGCCCGGGCAAGGCTCCCGTGAACTACCAAGCGGATCCCCAAGGAGTGCAAGACGTGCAGCGCTGGGACGAAACGCTCGTGAAAGGAAAGGGTGACTGCGAGGATTACGCGCTGCTCGGCCAAGAACTCTTGGAGCGCGCCGGCATCCATGCGTTCGCCATGATGGTCGATGCGAATCATTATCAGACCGCTTTCTTCGAGCCTGCGGGTGTCGATGTAAACGGCAGACAACAGTATCACGTGTGCAACGTCGGTCTTTCCGGATTTCAGCGTTCCAAAGCGACGTTTACAGATCTCGGCGAGGCGGCGAAATCGCTGTGGAGCGGCGGAGGATCCGCGGTTGATACCGTGCTGAATGCGAAAGAAAAGAAAGACAGTGGCGTTGAGGGTGGCGGCATCGTCGTGCAGGGAATGCCCAAATCCAAAAATGACAGAGACGGAGAGGTCGGAGTCGTTTCTTACAAGGATCAAAATTATTACAAGTACTACATTCGTCGTTAGGAAAAGAATTCCACGCGAAAAATGCCGCGATCGTTTCGCTTGCGTTTCAAGAAACCGCGGGGAGCACGCGATTCCTCCAACTTTTTACACCTGTTGAAGGTGGGGTGGATCAGCGCTTGTAGACGCAGGTCCGTACCCAGACTGTGTAGCAGCCACATCCGCAGGACGTGGAGCTGGTCTTCAAGGCCTTTTTCCCGCAGTATGCGGGATCTTCCGTGATCCAGGCCACGCCTTTGACCAAGGAAGGGGTCTTCGAGACGGTGCCCTCGACGAGGGACCACTTGGCGACGCGGCATCCGCCGCACTTTTCGTAGAACCCGATGACCTTGCAGGTCTTCGGGCACTTGATCCACTCCACGCACGAGGCGAAAGCCTCGTCGCAGGATTCTTCGCAGCAGTCTTCATCGATGATGATGACGACGCGACACGTCGTGACAGAGCGGCATGACTTCACGCCGCAGTTGTCACACGCGCTGGCGAATTGTTGGGATCCGAGAACGAACACGATGGCCGCAAGGGCCGAGAGGATGGTCTTCATAGCAGTTGTCTTCTTTCAGGTTTTGAGTTGATGGAACGTTGTTGCTCCCCACAGCACCCACTTTTTTTCGTCCGCTCCCATGGACGAGAAAAATCGGGTGCCATGGAGGCAGGCTGTGTTTCCTACGGCAGAGTGCCGCAGGGCCACTTGTAAAAAAGTGGATGCGTAGGGATCTTGTCCGGACTTCTGACATCAGAAGTTACGGACCGATGATGCGAATGAGCAGTATGAATAATATAACATTATTTTGTATTTAAGTCAATTTTTTTGAGCAGACATTCGCCTGTTTTCAAGCAGCCGTAGGCCAAAGTACGCCCCTCACCTCAGTCCTCTCCCGACGGGAGAAGGTTGGGATGAGGGGCCATCATGCGTTTGCATAATTGAAGACGGCTGATATCAGAGTCTGACAGTTTCCTTCCGTCCAAGGATTCTGTACCATGCCGTCAATTTCACATGGCTTCACTCATCCTCAAAGACGGCACGGTATTCCGTGGTGAGTCGTTTGGCAGTGCCACGGATACGGATGGCGAAGTCGTCTTCAATACGGGGATGGTCGGGTATCCGGAGTCGATGTCCGATCCCAGTTACCGCGGACAGATTTTGACGTTCACTTTTCCGTTGATCGGCAATTACGGCGTGCCTTCGTCCGAGAAGAACGAATGGGGTTTTAGCAAAAATTACGAATCCGAAGACGTGCACGTGCGCGGCATCATCGTGAGCACCGAGAGTCGCGACTACAGTCACTTCGCGGCCGTGAGTTCGTTGCATGAATGGATGATCCATCACAAGATTCCGGGCATCACCGGCATCGATACGCGCGCGCTCACGAAGAAGCTTCGCGAGACGGGAGTGATGCTCGGTCGCATCGTGCAGGATGACGTGGAGCAGTCGGTCGGAGAGATTGAAGATCCGAATGATCGCAATCTTGTCGCTGATGTGTGTTGCACCGAGGTTGTCACCTATGAACCTTCGAAAGATGCTTTCCCGAACGGAAGTGTCGCCTCGATCGTCGCGTACGACTGCGGCATCAAGCGCAATATCCTGCGCTCGTGGCTCAAGAGGGGAGTCACGGTCCATCGCGTGCCGTGGAATCATGATTTGAAATCATCGCCGTTGAAATTCGACGGACTCTTCGTCAGCAACGGTCCCGGCGATCCGAAGAAAGCGGATGTCACGATCGCGCAAATGAAATGGGCGACGGAGAACAACATTCCGACATTTGGCATCTGTCTCGGCAATCAGCTCCTCGCGCTCGCCATCGGCGGTGACACCTACAAGCTGAAGTACGGACATCGCGGCGCGAACCAGCCGTGCATCGAGTGGAAAGACGGCAAGCCGACGAAGCGTTGCATCATTACTTCACAAAATCACGGTTTTGCGGTGGACGGGGAGAAATTGCCCGACGGTTGGCAGGTGTGGTTCACGAATGCGAATGACGGCACCGTCGAAGGCATCCGTCATCGCTCCGGTCGTTTCTTCTCCGTGCAATTTCATCCGGAAGCCGCTCCGGGACCCGAGGATGCCAATTATCTCTTCGATGAATTCCTCACCTTGATGACGACGAAGTAGTGCGTCCGCGATGCGCCTGCGGTAGGCTCTCTTCGATGCCGACT
>JAYVRL010000014.1:0-6724 GCA_043776335.1 Candidatus Peribacteria bacterium
CCGTTTTTTGCGTACGCCCCATTCTATGAACGCCATCACTTCCTACATCACCGAAAGCCTCGAAGAGCTCCGCCAAGTCCGCTGGCCGACGCAACAGCAATCCATCCGTCTGACGGCAATCGTGGTTGTTTTCATCGCCGTCACAGCAGCGTGCTTCGGAAGCATCGACGCTTTCTTCACACAGGTTATTCGCTGGACACTCAAAGTCTAAGCGGCTTCCCCTCTTACTTCATGGCAAAACAGGACCCATCAGCAGGACGAATCTGGTACGTGATCCACACGTACTCCGGTTATGAGGACAGTGTGAAGAAGTCCATCGAGCAGCGTGCTGAAACCTTCGGCATGAAGGATTATCTTTTCGCGGTCGTCGTCCCGAAAGAAAAGCAAATCGTGTTTAAAAAAGGCGAGCCCATCGAAGAGGAGCGCAAGCTTTTCCCGGGGTACGTCCTCATCGACATGATTGTGACCGATGACAGCTGGTACATGGTGCGCAACACTCCGAACGTCACCGGTTTCGTCGGATCGGGAAACATTCCCGTCCCGGTCACTCCGGAAGAATTCGGCGTCGTCGAGCGTCGCATGGGCGAACAAACGGCGAAGTTCAAGAGCGACTTCCAGACCGGAGATCTCGTCATCATCATCGACGGACCGTTCAAAAATTACGAAGGCACCATCGACGCCGTGGACGTCGACAAGGGCAAGCTCACCGTGCTTGTGCTCATCTTCGATCGCGACACGCCGGTCGAGCTCGACTTCACGCAGGTTCGAAAAAAGTAGTTTCTCGGCTCATTGACTTTTTGAGAGCGGAAAACGAAGATGCGATTGTTTTCGTTTCCCCAATTCGTCATGCGTCGCTTCACCTTCGTGTCCTTGGCTCTGTGTTTGGCAGTCGCAGCGCCTGCAACCTCATTCGCACTCGAGGGCATCGGACCCCGCGTCACCGTGAGCGGCATCGTGCAAGAGGTGCACATCACGCAGAAACAGACGTTCAATCAAGTCGGCGGTGAAGTCGTCATCAAAGCGGACAACGGACAAATCGTGACCGCCGTGCTTCTGGACAGCACGCAAATCGTTTCCGAGGGAAAACTCAGCCGCAGACAGATGATTCCCGCGAACGTGAAAGTGGGCATGCTCGTTCGCGTGCGCGGCTGGAGAGTGGATTCGAAAACTCTGACCGCTTCTCTCTTCCTGATCCAAAATATCGAGTTGAATCCGGCGCTCAGTTTGAGCGGCGTGTTGCAATCGATCAACGACAAGCAAATTTCCGTGCTCTCCGATGACGGACAAGTGCGCACGCTGACCGTGACGAACGAAACGACAGTGAACATCAGTTATGAGCTCTCAGGTCCGGAAGCCATGACGCTTGTCGGCAAACAAATTTTGCTGACGATGAATCCTGAAAATTCGACTTTTGTTCGCGTGATCCATATCACGGGAAACAAACCGCTTGTTCGCACGCAAAAGCCGGACTCGGTCACACAGAAAGAGCGCCAGCAATAAGCCTCAGACAGTCCTTCTGATCACCAGTGAAAGTGAAGAGCCGAGGAAGATCGTTTGCGCAGCTTGCGCGACGACGTAGGCGATCGCGAGCGCAAACACACCGTAGTGCGGCACCAACAGGGTGCCGGCTGTGATGGCAAGAGTGCAGCTGACCGCGCTGCTGACTGCGGGATACAAAGTGTTTTTCAACGAATAAAAAGATCGAAGAAACATGTGATTGACGCTTTCGAACGGAATCGCGATGCAATACATCCACAGTGCGTGGATAAAAAGGATTTGAGTCAGCCCTTGGAGATGCAAAAGCCACGCGGCAACGCTTGCGAGTGCGGCGAGAGCGATCGCGCCGGGGATTGAAAGCGAGAGATTGAAGATCGTGCCGTGGACAATGTTGGCGCGCAATTTCCCGTGATCTCCCCGTGCGGCCGACTGACTGAGCACGGAGAAGGCCGATTGCGCGATCGAAACGCCGACGATGCCTGGGATCACGGATTCGAAGTTGCTGGCGAATTGGTTGAGAGCGACCATGTTTTGACCGAGTCCTGAAGCCAAACGGTCAAGCAACAGCAACTGCAATTGCAACGCGCCAAGCGCCGCCATGCGAGGAAGAATCAAAATGCCCATGTCTCTGAGTTCTCTGTGCAAGATGCCTCCGGACGGAAGTCTGAAAGAGAAACCTGACTGCACCACGGCAGTCAAACGAAATGCAACGTACACGATCGTGCCGATCAGCGTTCCCGCGATCGGCCCCATGGGGCCGATGATCGGACTGAGGACGTACGTTCCTCCGATCGTGCCGAGCGCCCACACGATGGGCGTGATGCCGTACATCCAGTAACGCTGGATCGTGATGAGATACTGACCGAAGGTGTTGCCGAACACGAACAAAAAGTTCGTGATCAGCGCGATGCGACCGAACAGAATGTACAAGCGCAAACTTTCTCCTTGAAACTTCACCATGTGCGAAGCCAGCCATGGAAAAAAGACGGCCATCACGAGAGCAAGACATCCGAAGAAACCGCCGAAGACGATCAGCGTGCTGGTGGTGATGCGATTCATTTCATCTTGGCGCTTGTGAGCCAAATGCCCCGCCAAAAACGGCACCAGCACGACGCTGAGGCAAGACATGACGCTGATCTGAAAAAGAAGGTCGCTCGGCCTAAATGCGGCGATGTACACCGAGGCGACTCCGAGCGGGTCTTTCTCAAGTGGAAACATCACCGAGAACGCCTGATCCCTCAGGAAACCGCATCCTGAAGCCACGAGCTGCGTGATCGCAAGCACCGCTGCGCCTCCTGCGATGCGACGTTGGCTCAACAGTGATCGAAACAGGCTCTTCATCGGTAGCAGGATAGCAGAGGCATCGGCTACAATTCGCCCTTGCGTGGATTTCGGACTCTTCTCTCCAAAATATGAATACTCCCGAGGACAATCCCCTGTCGGATGAAATGCGTCGTTTGTTTCCTACTTTGTACACGCAACAAAGCTTGCTCGCACTTTCGCGTGCGTCCGCTATCACTTCCGACACAGCGGATGCGGTACGTCGGAACGAACTCATGCAAAGTCCAAACCGATCTGTCAGTAAAGCTCTCGGAAATTTGATGATGCCCGAACACGGAGATCTTCGCGTGCATTTGCTCGATCGGACCAAGTCGGGTCTTTTGGATGCGGAACTTCTTGATCCGTCTATGAATCTTCAGACGTTCAGTGTTCTTTCTTCATTGTGCAGAATCGGGTTTCTGCAGCGCACGGGAGATCTCTGGACACGCACTGAATTTTCAAATGAATTCGACCCCGTCCTTTCTCGCAGTGCCACCGCGGACGATTGCATGGCGGCATGGAATGGCTCCGTACATGTGCAGTGGCTTCAAACAGTCGAAGAGGCTTGGTCAAAACTGGATGATAGAAACGTTCGGCGACATTTCGAGCACTTTCTCATGTGGACCTGCGGCTGGAACTACAAAGAAATGCTTGCTCTGAGAGTGTCTTCCGAGCGAAATGACGCGGTCGAAGCTCTCGCAATCGGGGCGACGATCGGCGCCGTCAAATGTTTCGGCCAACAATGGAAACCCACCGTCGACGGTCTGCGTCTTTCCCTCGATCCCAAGAGCCGCCTGCATGCAAAGAATAGGATGTGACGAACCGAGGCGCAGCCACTACAATGCGCTCACGTTTTCCGATGGATTCCCCCACTCTCGATTTTCGCGCGATGACCGATGATGAAGTGCGTGTGTCGCTACGCGAACACAAAATCGGGCTGACGGTCGATGAAGCGAAGAAGGTGCAAGAGATGCTCGGACGCGCGCCCACCATCACGGAAGCGACGATTTGGGGCATTCAAGGCAGCGAACACTGCAGCTACAAATCGAGCCGCAGATTTTTGAAGCAATTTCACGTGACGGGCAAACACGTCATCCTCGGACCGAAAGAAGACAGCGGCATCATCGCGATCACGGACGGACCCGCGGGGAAACGCTGGGGACTCGTCGTCAGCCACGAATCGCACAATCACCCGTCGCAAATCGTGCCGTATGAAGGCGCCGCGACCGGAGTCGGCGGTTGCGTTCGAGACGTCGTGTGCATGGGAGCTCGCGTCATCGGTTCGCTCGATTCGCTTCGACTCGGTGATCTGAAGACCGACGAAAGTCGCGCGATCGCCGTGAACGTCGTGCGCGGCGTCGCGGGATACGGCAACGCGCTCGGCATCCCGAATCTGGGGGGAGACACGGTTTTTGATGCGTCGTACAACCGCAATTGCCTCGTGAACGTCGTGTCCGTCGGCATTCTTCGCGAAGACGAAATCATTCACAGCTACGTGCAGAAAGAAGCGGGAAAGATCGGATACGAGATCATCATCGTCGGAAAGCCGACTGACAGAAGCGGTTTCGGAGGCGCTTCGTTCGCCAGTCTTGCAATCGAAGAAAAGGACAAAGAAAAGAATTCGGGAGCCGTGCAAGAACCGAACCCGTTTCTCGAACGCCATCTTCTCGCGTCGACGTACGCGCTCTTCGATTGGCTGGTCAGAGAGAAAAAAATGGACAAAGTCAGCTTCAAAGACCTCGGAGCCGGCGGCAACGTGTGCGCATCGGTCGAACAAGTGGCGCCGCTCGGCATGGGCGCGAGAGTTGATTTGGACAAGATTCACGTCGCGTTGCCCGATTTGCCGCCGCAAGTCATCGCGTGCGCGGAAACGCAGGAGCGTTTCTGCTGGATCTGCCACCCCGACCTGACACAAACGATCCTGTCTCACTACAACGAAACATGGGATTTGCCGAGTGTCGCGGAGGGCGCGCGCGCTTCGGCTGTCGGCACCGTGACGGAAGACGGGATCTACACGCTTACGCACAAAGGAAAAGTCGTCTGCAGCGCCAGATCCGAGGACATCACTTCCGGCTTGCAGTACGTACGCCCGACTGCGCTTCCTGACACGACGTTCACGGAACCCGTGATCACGTGCAAAGGAAATTTGGTCACCGTCGGCAAACAACGCTTTTCCATCGAAGACATTTTTCTGACGATGATCACGCATCCGACTCACGCGAGCAAATCACGCATTTTCAGACACTATGACAAAAACATCCTCGGCAATACCGTCATCGAACCGGGTGAAGCGGACGCGAGCGTCATCATGCCCCTTCTGGATGTGAAAAGTTATGAGATCGACGGCAAGCACCCCGACTGGGTCGAATCTCTCCCCGAAGCGGACAAGTACGTGGGAGTGGCGATGGCAAGCGGCGGCAACGGACGCTATGGCAGAATCTCTCCGTATCTTCAGGGCGTGAATGCAGTCGCAGAAAACGCACGCAACGTCGCTGCTGTCGGAGCGGAGCCGAGAGCGATCACGGATTGCTTGAACTACGGCAATCCCGAGATTCCCGAGCAGTTGTCCGCATTGGAGCAAGGAGTGAAAGGGATTTCCGACGCGGCTCGCGCGCTCCCGTTCAGCGGAGAGCCGATTCCCGTCATCAGCGGCAATGTCAGTCTTTATAATGCGACAAAAGAAGGGCCGATAGATCCGACTGCAGTCGTCTGCATCATCGGCGCGATGCCGGACGCCAGGAAAGCGATCTCCATGCAGCTCAAAGCAACAACCGACTCTCTGCTCTTTCTCGTCGGAGAGCGGAAAGATGAGTGCGGCGGCAGCGCCTATTATCAAGTTCTCGAACAACTCACAGGTGCCGAACAAAACGATCTTCTGGGAGCCAACGTGCCGTCTCCTGATTTTTCGAGCGCATTCAAAGAAATGCGATTTGTCGCGGAATCGATTCGAAGCGGTCTACTTCGTTCCGCTCACGATATCAGCGACGGCGGCCTGATTCTTTCTCTTTTTGAAATGACCTTGCCGCAGCGAAAAGTCGGCGGGACGATCGGCGTGACGATTGATCTTTCGGCTGTCTCGCAGGAACTCCGCAATGACACGGCTTTGTTTTCGGAGACGGGAGGATTCATTCTTGAGGTGTCACCGAAAAATCTTTCCTCACTGATTGAATGCGCGAGCACAGCGGGCGTGACCATGACTCAGATCGGACGTACATTGGCATTGCCGACTTTTGCCATCGAAAGAAACGGCTCGACGCTTCTTTCAAAGCCTCTGGCTGAGCTTCAAGGCATGTGGAGCGCCACACTCGACCGATTGCTCGGCCCCGCGTAAAGATTCGCCGCATCGTCCAGTCGGAATGCTTGAGATTAAGGTCGTAATTTGGTTGCATGGGCGCATGAAAAACACTTTCCGCACCATTTTGATCGTCGCAGCCACATTGGTGCCAAGCACCTTCTTTGTGCCAGCCGTTCTCGCAGTACCGCAGGCAAACGTAAAAATAGAGCAGGTCTCAGCCGGTGCTCCGGGCGTGTGGACTCTCTACACCGCCAGCGGCACGACTCGAACGAGCAAAGACAAGGGAGTCGACCAAAACAGTTTTTCGATGGCCGTGACTGAATTCGGCCCGACCACATTGAGCGTGACGTCCCCCGCAGGCATGTCCGCGAAAATAGGCGTGTACAGAGGAGGAGACTTGATTGTAACGACCGGCATTCCTCAATACTCGTTCAACTTGTATCCGAATGACAATTACCGCATTTCCATTCAGTACGCTCTTTCCCGTCTCGGTTCGCTCGGCATCACGAGCACTCCTTCCGGCATGAAATTTCGCATGAAGGGCCCGACTTCAAAGGTGTATTCGGCGAAGACGCCTTTCACCTTCACGAACATCCCCGCAGGCCAGTACTC
>JAYVRL010000015.1:0-2044 GCA_043776335.1 Candidatus Peribacteria bacterium
TCGCCCGATCGGTTCATGAATGTCGACGGCTTTACGAGAAAGCAGAAAACACCGTCAATCTCCGCTTCGCTGACGGAAGCCATGAATCGGGGCTTGTCACTCCACTCCCCTGCTTTCAATTCTTTTGCGACTTCGTCCGCAGCGAAGAACCCGATGTTGTGTCGCGTCGACTCGTACTGACGACCGGGATTGCCGAGCCCGATCAGAAGGAATTCCGGTTTCATGTCATGAGTATAGCTCAACGCATGTCGAGATCCTGCAGTCCGCTTTCGAATGCTCGCATGGCTGAGGAAACTTCGGCTTCACTCGGAGTTTTGTGCAATTTATGCACCAACGCATTGCGAAGTTTGTGCGCTTTCCACACGGCATCAAGATCTCTGAATCGCGGTCCCGCTTTTTTCAATTTCTCTCCGAGCGTTCCGGCGAATCCAAGGAGTCGCAGCGCTTCGTCGAGCACTTTGTCGGCTTCCACGATCTTCAGTGTCTGGTTCGTCTGAGCGAGCGCATGATCCCAGGCCTTCGAGATCGCAACACGGGCATGCTTCGCCATCCGCAATCGCAACGTCATCCAATACAACACGATCGCCGCGAGGAAAAACGGAACGACGGCCAGAAAGAAGATGGAGGCGTTCATACTTTCTTTTTGGGCTTCAACATCGCTTCTGCGCTCTGCTTTTGCAGCGAACCGGCGACGAACTCAGCGAGGATTCCCTGGACGGTCTTCGCGTCTTTCAGATTTTTTTTATGCATATATTTCTCCATGCATTCCAGAATGGCCGCTTCCACGTATCGCGGCTGGCTCACGTAATCCATCCCGATCGTGGTGCCTGTCGACACTTTTTCCACGTCCATGTGTCCGTACCGGAAAATCGTCCCGAGGATGCCGTTAATTTCATAACTGACGCCTTGCAAGTCGCTGTAGAGCACTCGCGCGGAACTGCGATGAAACCAGCCGTGCCATTCAAGATCGACGATTCCTTTGTTCGTGATCAGCCACGCATCCAAAAAATAATCCATGAAATTGCGAATCCACCAAATCAGAATGAAGCATGCCGTGAGCGACACGCCGTACAACATGTATTTGTTCGGCGAGAACAAGAGAATGCTCCAGACGGTGAGAAAGATGAGGGTCGGCCAAAAGAGCGATCGCAGTCCCATCAGCCAGTGTTTGTGCACCACCAACACGATCACCTCCTCGTCATCGAGATGCTGTGAAAAGAAGAAATTGTTAAGCACGAGGCTGAGTGTACCGATACCGCGACTTGAGTTCCATGACGAAGTGTCAAATCAATTGGACGTTCCGAGAGCGGCGGATTTCTGCTACAGTGATTCGGTATGGTTACGAATATCAGGCGCAGCCTTTGGTTTCATCTCTTCGACGTCACGTTGAATATCGTGATCATCGTCGCGATCGTGGCGATCATCCGCACGTTCATCGTGTCTCCATTTCAAATCGAAGGAAGTTCCATGATCAACACGCTGGAAAACAAGGAATACATCGTCATCAACAAATTCCGCTATCTTTTCACGACGCCTCACCGCGGAGAAATCGTCGTGTTCCGTCCTCCGACGGATATGAGCAAGTACTACGTCAAGCGGGTGATCGGCACTCCCGGCGACACGATCGTCGTGCGAGACGGGTCCGTCTTCCTTCGAGATCCGAATAAGGGAGACATTAAATTGGAAGAGGGTTACCTTGCGGATATCAACGCCGGAAAGACATACCGCTACCCCGTGAACAGCGGCGACACGAGCGAAGAGGTCTTTACGGTGCCGAAAGGCCAATATCTCGTGCTCGGAGACAACCGCCAAGGAAGTCTTGATTCACGCAGTTTCGCACACCTCGGCACGAACCAAACGGCGTACGTTCCGCAGTCCAACATCAAAGGCAGCGTCTGGTTCGTGGCTCTGCCGATCAACAAAGTCCACGCGTTTGAGGCGCCGAACTATCATTTGTAGGTCTTGATACTGGCAGAATCGCTTGTTTTGGTGTATACTGTGAAGATTTATTCAGGTAATACTCCGCACTTCGAGTGCGGGGGTC
>JAYVRL010000016.1:0-24561 GCA_043776335.1 Candidatus Peribacteria bacterium
TCGACCTTTCTTCGGCCATCGCTTCGCGCTCGGAGACGACGATTTTGCCTGCGCCTTCATCGAGCGTGATGATCTTCACCGTGAAGGTGTGACCGATGAACTTCGCGAGACGGCTGATGATTTCGGATGAGTCGGCGTTATTCACGCGAGGATAGTTGCTGGGTGCGAGTTGCGAGACCGGGAGGAACGTGCGGATGCCGTCGATGTTCGCGAGCAAGCCTCCTTTGTTGGCTTCCTGAGCTGTGAATTTCATCGTTTTGTCTTCTTCGATCATCTTGTGGAATCGATCCCATGCCTTCTGTTGGCTGGCCATGCGGAGACTCAAGACGACCATGCCTTCGTCGTTCTCTTCTTCGAGCACGAGCGCCGCGACCTCGTCACCGACGTTCAGTTCGCGGAAGGTGTTCATCGAATCGCGAAGTTCGCGGCCCGACACGATGCCGGTGGCGACTCCGCCGAGGTCGATGAGCATCTTGTTCTTGCCTTTGAAAATGACGCCGCCTTCGATGAGCTCACCGGGGCGTGCGCGAAGAATTTGCGGCGAGTCCTTGAGGAGCTCGAGCATGAGCGCTGACTGAGTCAGCTTCGGTTTCACGGCTGTTTTGGCCATAAAAAATTGGGGGTGCAAGAGAAGGATAAGGGATTTCCGCGTGCTCTTGCACGAGCAGCACGGGAAAGCGCAGACACTCTACTTCAGGAGTTTATGGCTGTCAAATGCGGTTCTTTCGTTTCTAGAACAACGCCGAATTGTCAGGATTCAGCTCCGCGTTGTTTTTGAATTTTTGCTTCTGAGAGGTCGTCGGGTTGTAGATCGTGTAGTAGAGCTGCACGAGCTCGTCCGTTTTGAGGCGGCGCATCGTGATACCGACGTTTTCGAGACCGGATTGGATCAGCGTGATGCGGTCGCGGAGGAGCTTCGAATACGAACGGAATTCACGGCTGCGCTGGAGTGCGCGCGTGCGAGTGTCATCGATGTTCATCCAGTCCATGAAGCGCGCGACGAGTCCGCGCTTCGCTTTCGTGGGAGCGTCGATCGGTACGATCACGAAGAAGTTTTTTTGCATGATGTCCGCGATGTCGACGAGTTTCTCCATGAATTCGGCGTAGTCCAAGGTTTGTTCCTTGAGCAGGGGACTCGGCTGCGTCTCCGCTTTTTCGCGCACGCCCTTGATGTACGGGTCGATGTTGAGGCGCGTCGAACGGATCAGGATTTGGACCGGGAAGATCAACGTGTTGATGAATCCTTGATAGCCGGCGATGATACCTTGCTGTTCGAGTTCGCTTTTCAGATTGAAGTTCAACGAGTTCACTTTCAGGACGGCGCGGAGTCCGCCGTTCTTCAGCACGACGGTGTCTTCCTTGATTTCGGCGATCGGCAGATAGCGCTGCGTGGAAAGCGAAAATGCTTTCTTCTTCGATCGCACGGTGTCCTTCACCGCGGCGCCTTGAGCGCCTGCGACGACGGTATCGGTGGCAATAGTTTGATCCATGGGATTTAAGAAGCGGCTTTGGAAACAAGGCGTTCGTAGGCGCGGATGTCACCCGCGAGACCGTCGATTGAACGGGACGGATCCAGTCCGTCGGATTTCACGGCGGCGGGATTGACCGGCGCCTTCGCCTGCGCGGGCGCGCTGATCGTCTCCGTCGTCTTGGCGATCGCGGATTCGAATCTCGTATGCACGGCGTCCACGGCGTCGGGTTTCTGAAATTCGTGAGCGGTCAGCTGATCCATCGCTTCTTGTCGCTTCTCCAATTGGCGCGTGATCTCCGCGAGTTTGCTTTGATTGTCCGCGACTTTTAAGTCGGCATCGACCATTTCTTTCGCGGCAGCCCTCGTAATGAGGTTGATCGAGAGTCCGGGGTGGGAACTCCAGTAACGTTCTTTCGGTTTCTGCATTCCTTCGATGGCCAACAAGATGATGTTGAACAGCGTGAGGTCGTTCAGTCTGAAGAATGCGAAAGCGGCGGCGACCACCGTCGGGGTCCATGCGGCGATGATGAACGGAAGACCCGCATGCGCTTTCGACGCCATCGCGAAGAGGATGTATCCCATGGCCGCTCCAAGACCCGTGATGCCGAGTTGCTTCAGCGTGACCGGACCGATGATGCGGTCCTCCACGTACACGTTCTGCGGAATTTTGACGGCTTCGATCGGCATGGGTCTCGAGAGAGAAAGTAAATCTAACTATTATAGCAGAAACAAGCCATGAATGCCAGATTCAGCGACGTTCTGAGCGATGGCTCTTGTCAAGCTCTTACATGGCTTCTGAAAGCCAAAAAACTCCATTTCAGCCTCAGTGCGACATGTCCTTGCAGTAGTCTTCGATGTCTTCCGCGAAACGCAGCATGCTCGTTTCGATCAGCGCGTCGAAGTTTCCCGCGACGGTCGTGTTGCGCTCACCGAACAGCTCGGAGAGCTCTTGCCGCTCGGCTTCGCTGCCGAGCAGGACGGCTGAGCGCATGTGCTCGCTCCCGAAGCCTTGCATCGATTGTTCGGCGTTGAGGAACGTTCGGATATTGCGTTTGTTGCCGCAGGTGTCGCCGCCGTCGCCGATGAAATACAGCGCCGACGCGTGATCGGGAAAGCCGTCGACTTCTGCATCCAAATCTTTCCCTGTTTGTTTCAGCGCGTCGAGCATGTTGGTGCCGCCGTCGGTTTTGACGTGGCGCATGAGGCGCACTTTCACGGTGGAGGAACCGCCGCCGGGATAGTCGTAACGTTCGGGTGAGTCGTAATCTTGATCGAATGCTTTGATCTGCGTGATCGAGTCCGAAAACGTGTTGATGTTGAAGCGGATGTATCCGAATTCTTTGCCGATGCGCGTGAAGAGTTCGCTGTAGAAGACGAGTAGCTTTCGGGCGTTTTTGAGCTTGGCTCCTTGTTCCATCGATCCGCTGACGTCGACGAGAATCGATGCGATGAAGCGCGGTTTCATAGACATCCGCATCACACGGGCGTTGCGCACCGTGCCGTAGAGCAGATTGCCGGGGCGCATCGCGGCGCGCCGATTGAACCTTCCGCGCTTGCTGAGCAGGTCGTCGTCTTCGATTTCTTGCTGTCGCGGCAGATGCTTCGCGAAGTATCGATACCATTCTTCGACGAGCGGCATCACTTCTTCCCGCAGATCGTCGTACTCGCGGAATTCTTTCTCCTCTCGTTCGATCTCACGTTTGATGTTGTCGAGCTCTTGCGGAGTGCCGTCCTCCAGTTTTTCTTTCATCTTGTCGCACGTTTTTTGATCTAAAAATCCGTCGTCCGCAATCTCATCGAGCAGGTCTCCGAGATTTTTTTTCATCTGTTTTTCTTTGGCTTCGCGCATCGCGTCGACCGATTCTTTCATGTCACCCTCAAGGTCGGATCGTTCGGTTTCTCGTTTGATGTTTTCCAACTCAGAAAAACTTTCGGCTTGCTCCGTTCGTTGCTGCAGTTCCTGTTGTTTCTTTTGCATCTGATCCATCGTTTTTTCGGCTTCTTCCAGCGTCTTTTCGGCTTCTTCGACTTCGCCGTCTCCCGCTTGCTCCATCTGCTCTCGGACGCTTTGCATTTGCCGGTTCGTCTTGTCGCGCACCTGATCCGTCAGATCATCGTCAGGCGGCTGCTCCATGCCTCCGTCATCGGCTTCTTCCGACGGCGAGGGCGGCGGTGCGTTCGGATCTTTTTTTTCCTCTTTTTTGTCGTCGGGTTTTGCGGGCGGAGTCGCGTCGATACGATGCCATTTGTTGCCGTCCCAAAACTCGGACCACGCGTGCCCCGTCGATGCCGTGATTGACGCTTTTCCTCCGCGGGCACCGTCGATCTTGTGACCGACGACGAGTCTCGCGGGGATGCCCGCACGTCGACAGTAGGCGACGAAGAGGGTGTTCGAGGAGTAGCACTCCAGATACTCGGAGGCGTCGAGTCGGCCGACATACTCTTCGCCCGTCGACTCGGTGCGCAGTTTGTGTTGCAAGGCTTGGGCCATTTTCGGGTCTCCTCCGCCGGGATAATAGTGATGTCCGCGCACGTGCCTGAGGATGCGTTGCGCTTGCGCGGTCGCGTCGCCGTTGAGCGTGCCGAGCATTGCTTCGCCGTCCGACCCGAACGGTTGATTCGTGAGTGACTGGAGGTCTTCGGCGATGGGGGATTCACCGAATGAGGAGCTCTCTTTCAGAAAATCGACGGAGAATGAGCACGCACCGGTCGGCTGCAAGTAAAAACAACCTTTCTGATCGCGAAGCACTTGCGGTTTGGCGCCTTCCCACTTGAGCGAGGATGCGTCGAGACAATGTCCCGCGGGGATCGGCAGCGATTTCAAGTCGCCTTCGATCTTGCCGGAGATGGTTTGGCGTTTGTCGCCGTTCACGACCGTGTCGTACGGCGTTAAACGCTTTCGCTTGCTCCAGGTTTTTCTTTGAACGTCGTAGTAACTCTTCCGGCCGGACGCGTAGTACCCGACGGTCGCGGACGTGCTGGTGCCGGACGGGGCGATATCGAAGATCGATGCGACAGGCCCTTTTTCGCCTTCCTGCGATTCATCGTTGGAGGGCGGAGGCGTGTGGTATTCGTCCTGATCGTCCTGCGGGATCGCCGTGTCGCCGGGCGAACCGGGCGCGGTGGCTTGATCCATGTACGGCTCGAGTTCGTCGCGCAACTTTTCGGTTTCGGGGCTCATTTGTTGCTGCACTTCTTGGATCGCGGGGAGTTCGTCACGCATCTTCGTGACCATTTCTTTGAAGGCGTCTTCATCGCCGCGATCGGCGTACTTCGCATAGGCGTCAGCCAAACGATCGAAGAGCGCTCGTTCGCGTTGATTCAGCGCGTCGATGATTCGCGACGTTTGCGCCGAGTCGGCGAGGCCGCGGCGTTCCATCCATCGCATTTTCATCGCTTGCAAGACGCGATCCATGCCTCGAAACACGTCAAAGTGTTCCACAGTTTGTTCGGCGTCTCGGTGCAGCGAGGCTTTGATTTGGGTTTGACCTTTGGCGCCGAGAGAATCGAGCAACTTGCCTCGCGTGCGGCTCTGCGTCGCGCCGTCGTACAGGGATTGCAGTGTGCCGATGTCCGTTTCTTTGCCGCGCATCCCGACGACGAACTCGGCAAAGCGCCGATAGTCGCCGTGTGCGGCGGTCGCGGTCAGTTCTCGGATACGCGCCGTCATGCCGTCGATGCCGAGCTTCGGAATATCGGACATGTCGAACAGCAGCGCGTCGGGCTTCAGATGATCCGCGACGTCCGCAGCTTCATACCGACCGTCGAGCAGGCCTTGCAGTGCGTCCGCGCGCTTGGCACCGCCTTCGGGATAGTGCAGGGACCACTGAGATCCCGGCAGTACCTTCATCCCGCTTTCGGCAGATTGCTGAGCCAGAAAGAGCACCTCGCGCAGATGCTCCTGCGAGACCGACCCCGATTCGTTTTGTGATTCCGTGTGCGGCATGGGATCAGGCGGCGAGGCGTTTCTGCTTCAGGGACCACGCGGTCATCGCGGTTTTGGTCTTCTCGCGCTCTTCGCGATTGTCGAAGTGCGACAGGAAGAACGTCTCGACCAAGTTTTTCGCGACTTGTTCCGGATCGGCGACAGCTTTTTCTTGATCCGTCATTTCGCCCAACATGTAGGCGCAACGTCGCATTTCTCGCAGCGTGATCGGAGCGTGCACCAGTCCGTTCTTTTTTTCGTCGCGCGTGCCTTCGGTGGCTTTGATGAATTCGGTTCGAAGCCTGTCGGAGAGCTGCACGAGCATGAACGTCGCCTTCAAATCGAACGACTGAGCCGCCGTGAGGTTCGGCGCGGTGCCGATGCCGTTGATTTCAGCATCCCACCATTGCACGAACTTGTTGCGTTTCATGTTGCGATCGCGCGTGCCGGATTCCAGCGATTCGACGCCGCGGGCGATCTTCAGGGCTTCGGAGACCGAGTACGGTTTCTCGGGGTTCGCGTCGCCGGCATCGGGCGTTCGTTGGAGCGGGGGATAGCCGACTTCCAGATCCACGATGCGGCTGCGGGTGGCCATTTGCGGCGCCGTGGTGCCCGCGTATCCGGGGTTCATCGAGCTCGCGATGAGGATGCTCGGCTGCGCTTTGACCACTTGTCCCGAGCGAGTTTTCAGCGTCATTGAACGTTTTTCATCGAGCAGCGAATGCAGGAAGATCTGCGCCGGTTCAGGCATCGCGTTCCACTCGTTGAAGTACAGGATGGCGCCCGGCGTCTGGATCGCGGTCACGACCGCGGACGGTAACTCGACCGTTTGCGACGCGCCGTTTTTGGATTCGAGGACGATGTCCGCCGACAGATCGGCTTCGGTCGTCCATTTGGTGCAGTCGAACGTGAAGTACGGCCTGTGGGTGCGTTCGGCGAACATTTTCATGTAGACGTCTTTGCCGGTTCCGGCGTGGCCTTTCAGGTTCAACATGCCTTCTTGCAACTTGGATTGCATCGCGAAGAATTTCGCCATTTGCTCCAGCATTTGTTCGTCTTCGGGCGCCACGATCCAGTGGTTCTGCCATTCGGGCACGAGCCCGGAGCCATTGGCGTACTCGGGATCCGGTGCTTTCTCGATGTGTTGAAGCCTCTGGAGCAAACGAATGTGTTTCTCGGAACAGAACGTCGCAAATGCCTCGAGCATGCGGCGATGCTCATCTTTCCACGTCTCGTCTTCCGCGCCGCGTTCGCCGATAGGCTTGCGTAGTTTATAGTGTGCCTTCCTGTCGGATCGGAGCTTCTCGTATTCTTCTTTGAGTCCGCCTTTATGCTGTTTCCAGCTGCGGTGGTTTTTTTGAAATTCGCGGAATTCCTTTCCGGGGAGATACGACGGACGGATCTGCTCGCCGAATTCGGACGAGAAGCCGTTTCTCAGGAGATTCTCATCATTCCTGCCTTCCCACAATCGAACGGTCTGCACTTTGCCGTGAGAATTCGTGATGCGGACGCCGATGTCTCCGACCAATTCGTCGGCACTACGCGCGACGTTTCTCGATTTTTCTTCGGGGATGAATTCCAGTTCCGTTTTCTTGGGCTGCGTTTTCGCGACGGGCGCTTCGAAGATCGGGAACGGCGTGGATCCGAACATTTCCATCTGCCTGCCGTCTTCGGATGTCGCTTTCTTGCCTCCGCGTTCGACGTCGAAGAGGAAATTCGCAATCTGGGTCTCCAACGTGCGCAGGAGCTCCGTCGACGCGTCGGTATTGCGCTCGCCGAGCAGGACGATGTCCTGTCGCAATTGATCGTACGCGGGATTGGATTCGATGAACGCTTCGGCCGCGTCCCGCGAGGCGAACGTACGTCCTCGCATGCGTCCGATCATGCCCGTGATTTCATGTTTCAACGTATCGACGAGCTCCTGCGTTTGCGTCGCGGCACGCTCGCGAATGTCTTCGAATTTGCTGCGGAATTTTTCTTCATATTCCATTGCGAGGGTTTGCAGTCTCTGGCGTGCTTGCGTGATGTGCTGCAGCGCGTCGACGCACTCGGCGGGGCAGTGTCTCGCGGTTTCGCCGAGCATCGACTTCAATCGCGGCAACTCGAAGTCGTACCAATGATCGAATTGCGATTGACGATCCATTTTTTCGAGCTGCCCTCTGGCGTTCGTAACGAAACCGTCCACTTCGCGCTCGATTTCCGCACTAGCACTGCGGAAAATATCCTGAGATTTTCGCTGAAATTCCTCCGAGACGGATGTGACTTCATCACGCACGTTCGGCGAGATGTGATGTTCCAAATTTTTGGCTTCCGTGAGCTTGTCGCTGACCGCACCGATGATGCTGAGCGAGACGCCATTTGCGATCTTCGCGCGCACTTCATTGAGAATTTTTCCGACGGTCGAGTCGCCGATCTCACGCATGCGTTCGGCGATTTTCGCATCCACGCCTCCGGTCACGAATTCGATTTGCGTCGGGTTCAAGCCCGTCGTTTTCAGGCGTTCTTTCAAGGTGTTTCTGGCATCCGCAACGCCACGCATGTCTTCGTCGGTTTGCACTGCGGCGATGCGGGGGCCGAACTCGGATTCGATTTGTGTCTTGGTCGGTTCCAATGCTTTCTGAGCGTCTTTTTCCACAGCTTTTCCTCTCACGGGTTTGGACGGCGAGCCGAAGAGGCCGCTGACATCGATTCCCGATGCGAGTTTCGCGGCTTTTCTTGACTCTATCTCATGCCCGATCGTATCCAGATTCGTTTCGTACACCACCACTTTTCCTTCCGCATTTACCGCGCGAATGCGGCCGTCTTTATCGAGTGTCGCTTGGCTCAGGAGGATGTCCTTCGTCGGCTTGCTCGAAGTGCTGGCGTCATTTGTTTGTTTTGAATCTTCACTCGTTTTGACCATGTCGACGATGCCCGTTTCGACCGGTTCCAGAGTGTCGGCGGCCAAAATCACGAATTTTCGATCGGCGACGCACGTGAAAAATCTGCCGGACGGATCCATTTTCAAGTCCGAGACCTTCCGGAATTTCACTCCATTCGGGAATTTGAGAGGGCGTTGCGTATGCCACTCGTTCGGATCAACAGAGGTGTCGATGCGCGAGACTTCCTTGGGGTTGTCGCTTCTGCAGTAGTACAACACGTCTGGTTGCACGGGGTCCGCACACACGTTGAGTTCCACGCTCTCGACGGGGTCGGAAAAAACGGTCTCAGTTCTTCCCCCCGATCGCAGGCGAATCGTCACGCCTTCGCGGGTGATTTCGACATGATATTTAGTCAAATGAACGACGTGACCGTTGTCTTCTTCGAAAATTCGCGTGAACGCGAGATGGCGTCTCACTTCCGAGTTTTCCAAGAGTTTTGGAACCGCGCCTTCCAACCGATTCCACATGCGCGGCTGCAGACGTTCGCCGTCGCGCGTCGTTTCGAATGCAATATATGTGTGGCCGTCTTGTGACAAGACGATCTGATCACCCCCGTTCAGCGCCTGCAGCTTGCCGTGCAATTGGACATTCGTATGGCGGCCGCTCAAGTCTTCTTCGCCGCTCGATCCTATCATCGTCTTCTTCACTGCACGCAAAGACGGCATCGCTTGGATGCCCGTGGAGAAAGTCGAGAATCTCGGCCGAGTTTGCTGATCTTTGGCCACTTCATCCCAGTTCACCGAGATCTGAGTCTTTGATTTGTTCGAAAAGTCTTGGTCGACATTGCCGCGGTCGTCGACGACATAGAGTTGGTGAGGACCTTGGACAACCGTGTATCCGTCGATGGCGATCAATGACTCGGCCGAATCCCCGGTGCGCAAAATCGGTTCGGAGGACTCCATCACTTTCTTCAGCGTCAGTTTCGGTCCTTCGTCGGCTTTTTCCGGGAGAGAGATCGTTTCGCTTTTCGCAGGCGGGGCGATCGGACCTTTCGGAGGTTCCGGCGCTTTGTCCGCTTCGCCGCCGCCGAGTAAATTTTTAAGGAATCCCGCCATAGAGAGAAATGGAAAGAAATCTTCTAAGTATACCATTTTTGACATGTTTTTTCAACCTACGATTCGGGGTCTTTTCGCAGTGCCAAGCCTAAAAAACAAGGCCGCCGTGTGCGGGCGACCTTGGTGTGTTCGAGAGAAGAGGACTTTAGACGGCTGACACGGCTTTTTTCTCTTTCCTCTGGGTTTTTTCGACTCCATCAGCGTGCATCAGGACGAGCTTGTCGTTCTCGGCGCCGACCACCTTGATCGTGTCGCCCTTTTTGAACATGCCCTTGAGGATGCTTTCGGCGATCTCGTCTTCCAGATGTTCTTGGATCGTGCGGCGGACTGGACGCGCGCCGTATTCTGGGTCGAAGCCGAGGGTGCCGAGGATGCCGACGGCTTTGTCATCGGCGGTAAGGCCGTAACCCTGTTCCTTGAGGCGTGAGCCGAGCTGATCCAAGTGGATCGAGACGATCTTGCGGATCGATTCCTGTGAGAGGGCGTTGAAGATGATCACCTGATCGATGCGGTTCAAGAATTCTGGGCGGAAATTGTCTTTGAGTTCGCGGAGCACCTCTTGACGCTTCTCTTCGTAGATTTGCTCTTCCTGACGTGCTTCCGAGCCGAGTTTGAATCCGATCTTTCCGGCTTCTTTCGTGAGTTTGTCGGCGCCGATGTTCGACGTCATCACGATGATCGTATTGCGGAAGTCCACTGTCTTGCCCTGACCGTCGGTGAGCTGACCGTCTTCCATGATCTGGAGCAAAATGTTGAAGAATTCGGGATGGGCTTTCTCGATCTCGTCGAAGAGAACGACGGAGTACGGCTTGCGACGGACGGCTTCCGTGAGCTGTCCGCCTTCCTCGTAGCCGACGTAACCGGCGGTCGTGCCGGTCAGACGCGAGACGTTGTGGCGCTCCATGAATTCGGACATGTCGATCTTGATCAGAGCGTCGTCGCGCTGGAAAATCTCGGTGGCGAGCGCTTTCACGAGCTCGGTTTTGCCGACGCCCGTCGGTCCCATGAAGAGGAACGATCCGATCGGGCGCTTCGTGTCGGCGATGCCCACACGGCTCCTGCGGATCGCGCGTGCCACTTTGGTGAGCGCTTCGTCCTGACCGATGATGTGTTTTCTGAGCACGGATTCCAGCGAGGTCAGACGCTTCGTTTCCGATTTGATGAGGCGTGACATCGGGATGCCGGTCATGCGGGCGATCACGGCGTTGATTTCGTCTTCGCCGATTTCAATCGGCGTGCGGATGTCGCCGTCGACCTGACTCATGAGCGTTTTGCGCTCTTGCTCGAGGTCCTCTTCTTCTTTGCGGAGTTTCAGCGCGTGCTGATATTTCTGCTCGCGCACGGCGATCTGTTTTTTCGACTCGATGTTCTTGAGTCCTGCTTCGATTTCCTTGAGACGCGGAGAATTGTCCTCTTTATGAAGGACGCTCTTGCCCGCGGAGGCTTCGTCGAGCACGTCGATGGCTTTGTCAGGGAGAAATCTTTCGGTGAGATAGCGCTTGCTGAGTTTTACGGAAGCTTCGATGGCTGTGTCAGAGATGTGCAGGCGGTGGAACGTCTCGAAGGTCGATTTCAGTCCTTTCAGGATCGTGATCGCATCTTCGATCGACGGCTCCTCGACCATGATCGACTGAAATCTGCGCTCGAGAGCGCGGTCTTTCTCGATCGTCTTGCGGAATTCATCCGTGGTCGTGGCTCCGATGACCTGCAACGCGGAGCGACTCAGTGCCGGCTTCAAGATGTTCGCCGCGTCGAGAGATCCTTCGGCGGAGCCTGATCCGACGACGGTGTGGAGTTCGTCGATGAACAGGATGATCTCGCCTTTCGATTCAGTGGCTTCCTTGATGATGTCATCGAAACGCTGCTCGAATTCGCCGCGGTATTTCGTGCCGGCGACGATGGAGCCCATGTTCAACTGCAGCACGCGCTTGCCTTTGAGGGCGACGGGGACTGCTCCGGAAGCGAGTCTCTGAGCCAATCCCTCGACGATGGCGGTTTTGCCGACGCCGGATTCACCGATGAGCACGGGGTTGTTCTTCGTTTTGCGATTCAAGATGTGGATCAGGCGCTCGATCTCCTTGTCTCGCCCGATGATCGGGTCGAGCTTTTTCTCGCCAGCCTTTTTCGTCATGTCTTCCGTGAAGTAATCGAGCACCGGCGTCTTGCTCTTGCCTTCGGTTTTGCGACGCTTCAGATTCTCGGGATCCTGCTGGCCGTTCTGCACGCCCGCGAGAGCACCTTGCAGACCGTGGAAGAACGATTCCAACGAAGACTCGAGATTCTTGTTCTGGCTGCGGAAATTATTGATTTGTCCGAACATCTCTTCGATGTGCACTTTCAAATCATCGGGGTTGATCTGCATGCTTTCGAGCATGGCTGTCGCGGCGTTCTTGCCGCTGGAGATCAGCGCATAGAGCAAATGCTCCGTGCCGATGTTGGCATGGCGGAATTTGTGTGCGATAAGCACGCTCTGTTCGATGACTGTGTTCAGCGAGAGGGAGAGTCCATGCTTGACGTTCTGACCTTCCGCATCGTCTCCTTTATTAGCTTTCAAAAGGATGCGGATGTTCTCGTGCGTGACGCCGGCTCCGGTGAGGATCGAGAAGCCGAGTGACTTCGGGATGCCGAGCAGTCCGAGGAGGAGATGCTCCGTGCCGATGTACTGAGCTTTCATGCTCTTCGCTTCTTGCTCCGCAAGTTGCAGAGCGAGCTTTGCGTTGGGAGTGAAACGGTCGAACGGGTGCATACACCTGGTGGGAAGAGTTTATCACTCGAAGGAGTTGAGTGACAAGATCAGGAAGTGATCGAGAATACTACCATTTAAATGATGAGAAAGTGAAGCAATCCTCATTGTTTTTTCATGTTCATCACCCAAAATAACTGAATGTTATTATTAGTTTACAATCTTCTTATTTTGGCTTACATACAACAAAAAAATAGTACTGAACGACCAAAAATCTTTCTTCGTCTTATTTTCTCCTGCGCAGTGCGTAGTAGTCCTGCACGAAGATCGTGATGACAGCGGTGCTCGGTACGGCGAGAAGAATGCCAAGGATCGGGTGCACGGTGTTCGGGAAACTGACGCCGACCAACATGCCGAACATGATCGAGATCGGCGAGAGGCCGACTGCGTGCTTCATGATGAGGGGCACGAGGAGGTTGTTCTCGCAGAGCTGGATGACGTAGTACACGCCCATCACCACGACCGCCCAGACGAAGCCGGATTGCGTGAGCGCCACGAAGACGGCCGGCAATGCTCCGATCAGGGGGCCCGCGTAGGGGATGAACTCTGTGAATGCGGCGAGCAACGCGAGTGTTTGCGCGTAGGGCATGCCGAGAATCTCGAGTGCGATGAAGACGAGGATGCCGACGGACAGGCAGAGGATGAGTTGGCCGTGGAACCACTGCGAGACTTTTTGGTAAATGGCTTCCGCTTTCGAGTCGTAATAATTGCGATAGTCGCGCGGCAGCAACACGCGGACGAAATCGCCGAGTTTCTCGCGCTCCAACTGGATGAAGAACGCGAGGAAGAGGATCAGGATGAGATTCACGATGAAGTTGAACACCGAGCCCGCGATCTGCACCGTGAAGCCGATGGAGCTTTGTGCGACCGCGGACAAATTTTGGCCGAATTGGAACAATGCGGAAGCGCGGTCTTTGATGCCCATGGATTGCAACGCTTGTTGCGTGAGTTCCGTCAGACGATCATTCAAATTCGCCGAGAGGAAGTCGAAGTGAAGGTGAGGATTGGCCAAGAATGTGTCCGCGCTGTGATTGATGAAGCGGGCGAGATCCTGCACTTGTGTGGCGACGATCGGAATGAGCGACGCGACGAGGAAGATCGTGATGGCGAGAAACAAGAGATAGAGCAGTACGACCGCGAGTCCGCGCGGAATCTTCCATCGTTCCAACCTGCGCACATGAGAATCCATCACCAGCGCGAGGAAGAACGCGAGGAACAGGATCAGCAGTTTGTCTCGGATAATGAAGAGACCCCATGCCATCATGCAGACGAGCAGCACGGCGATCGCCGCTTTTGCAACCGTACCGCCCGCAACATCCACGAAGACGACGGTGCGATTCTTCTGTTCCGGTGGCAGAGGGGAGCGCGTGAACTTCCCCTGTTCTTGAGCCGCTTGCATGCGGACTTTGGCTTTCGACCAGAGTGACTGCGCTTTCGCGCTCAGGATCTGGATCGACTTGAAGGAGTCTGCGGGAGATTTTTTCGCCATAAGAATTAGTTGGTAACGGCTTGGACGACGGTATCAAGAATGACGTAGGTAAGCAGCGACACTCCAAGACCGACGAGCGCCGCGATGATTCCTTTCTTCGCCGCATCGGTGCTGCCTCCCACCGTCGCAGGTCCGAGCATCCAACGGAAACCGTTGACCATCAGCATAATGAGGCTGATGGAAGCCGCGAAGGCGATGAAGACCAAGGTGAGGTTTTCGATGTATTGCGCGATGCAGGTGAAACCGGCGCCCGCGTTGTTGTAACCTCCGTTGAAAAAAATGCTGTTACATTCACTGGTGTTCGGATTCAGATCCGCAGGCAGAGCGTAGGCAGTCGAGATCAGAAGATGTCGAAGAATCTCCATCATGTATCCGATTATGCGCGTGGAGATGCCAAGAAGTAAATCCTCGACATCACCGAAGACTTGCCTTGGCAATCCCGCTATACTTGGCCATCCATGTCATTCTCGTGGTCCACCGTTTCCCGGCCGATCGTCGCGCTCGCTCCCATGGCGGGGATCACCGATGCGTCGTACCGTCAGCTTATCAAGCGCGTGGCCCCACGAACGGTGCTGTATACCGAGTTTTTAAGCAGCGATGCGCTGGCGTATGGCGCGGAGCGAACGCTCAAAATGCTCGCCTTTGACGATAAGATCGAACGTCCTTTCATCGTGCAGATCTTCGGAGCGAGTCCCGCGAAGTTCCTCGAGGCGTGCAAAGTGATCGAACAGGTCGGCGCCGACGGCATCGACATCAACATGGGTTGTCCCGCAGCCAAGATCGTTTCCTCTTGTTACGGATCCGCACTCATCAAGCGCCCCGATCTTGCGGCTGAACTCGTGCACGCCGCGGTGAACGCGGTGAAGATTCCCGTGAGTGTGAAAACGCGCCTCGGTTGGGACACGTCGGACACGCTCATTTCGTTCTGTAAAAAATTGGAAGAAGCGGGTGCGAAGGCATTCGCAATCCACGGTCGCACGTACAATGAAAAGTTTTCCGGCAAAGCCAACTGGGAGCCCATGTATGCTCTGAAGGAAGCCGTGAACGTGCCCGTGATCGGCAACGGTGATGTCGCCTCGCCCGAAGACGCACTGCGGCTCATCGGCAATCTCGACGGCGTGATGGTCGGTCGCGGCACGTTCGGCAATCCGTGGGTCATGCAGGAGATCATCGATGCTTTGGAGACGCGCTCGGTCGCTCCGAAGAAAGAGATGACGAGCGATGAGAAGCGTGCGATCTTCGCCAAACGCATACCGTTCATTCTCGATCATCTCGATCTTTCCGTGCTCCATAAGGGCGAGAGGCGGGGAGTGCTTGAGATGCGTCGTCACCTCGGCAGTTACGTGAAAGGTTTCGACGGCGCCAAAGAACTCAGGAGCAAACTTCTGACACTGGAGAAGCGGGAAGAAGTGTGCGGTATGCTGCTGGCAGTTATGTCCTGAATCTTTCATACCAAAGCCATGTATCAAGAAATTGACAAATAAATTAAAAGTATTAAAGTATAAAAGATATGGAACTTCATCGAGAAGAATTGGCAGTTGAAGCACTCGAAGAAAACGTGGACCTTCAGCGACTTTTTTCAGAATTGGTAGAAGGGATGGTTATGGAGTTACACGCCCCAAAAGTTGCTTCGATGCGATTCATGCCGGCTGATGCGATGGAACTGCAAGCAAAAGTGCGCACACTCGGGTTTGAAGGTTTGAAGAACGGTAAATGGGCTGAAGTGCTCGACATGTCTCCTTCCAATGGGTCGACTCTTCTCGATCAACTTGAGTCGTTCATCTCGATTTATGGTCGATACTGTTCCATCCGCTCCAGACATGAATTGAAGATAGCGATTGCCTCTTTTGGCATACTTGACCCTGAAGCGCCCATTGACGCTTTTATTCGTTCCGCAGTGAACCAAATGCTCGATAAAAGAGGGATTGGAAGAGTCGAAATGAACAGAGTCAAAGATCGCACTGATGTTCATCTTCTCAGGGAAAACCGCGAGATTGTTGAGCTTGTACGCGAAAAAATGCACGCAGCACTTTCCGCTGACTAGACATTGAAGATTTATAATTTCAAAAAAACCGAACGACTGCTCGTCCGGTTCATTCTTTGATTGAAAATTACAGTGAGATTTTGATACCCGGCCCCATCGTCGGGTTCACGGATACGCTCAAGATGTAGGCGGCCTTGATGCCGGTCGGTTGCGCATCTTTCACGGCTTGGATCAGCGCTTCGAGGTTCTCTTTCAGTTTCTGCTCGCCGAAGCTGATCTTGCCGAATGACGTGTGGATGATGGCCTGTTTGTCGAGCTTGAACTCGATGCGACCTTTGGTGAGCTCTTGGATGATCTTGCCCGGTTTGTCCGACACCGTGCCGGACTTCGGACTCGGCATGAGACCCTTGGGCCCAAGGACTTTGGCGAGTTTGCCGAGATCTTTCATGAGCTGGGGCATGGCGACCGTGATGTCGAAATCCAACATGCCGCCTTCGATTTGTTTGATGAGGTCGGCGGATCCTGCGAACGTGGCGCCCGCTTTCTTGGCTTCGTCGACGAAGTCGTCCGTGACGAACGCGGCGATGCGAACTTTCTTTCCCGTGCCGTGCGGAAGGCTGACGGTGCCGCGCACGAGCTGATCGGCCTGAGACATGTCGGCTCCGATGCGGATGTGCACTTCGGCGGTCGCGTCGAACGTGACGGCGGAGAGCTTCGGCAGGAGCGTCATCGCTTCGGTGACGGTGTAACCGGCTTTCGTAATAAGAGCCTTCTTCTCGCGGTACTTCTTACCGCCTTTTGAGAGAGCATCAGTTGCGACTGACATGATGAGTGGGGGAACGTGGTAGATAAAGGGCGCTTCCCGCTGACGGAAGCTTCCACGAGCTGCGGCATTTTGCCGCAATTTGAACATCCGTGCAAGTGTCTACCTCTTCTTCGCCTTCTTGGCCGCAGGATGATTCTTGCCTCGAATATGGACGGAGGAAGCCATCATCAAGAGCATGCCAAGGAGAAGAAGCGTGGCCGACATCTCCCATCCGTTCACGGATTGCGTGAGGACGAAAGTCATCATGAGCGAGAGCCCGGAGATCACCGTGACGAACGTGCCGATCACTTCGCACGAATGGCTGAATACCAAACGAGGCACCAAGCACGAGGCGGCATCGACTCCGACGAGTTCGCGGCTGGCGTGCAACATGAGTCCGAGTCCGATGACACAGAGCAGGATCAAGCCCGTGAGAGCGGGTGATGAAGGCAGTCTCATGCTGACGAGACTGTAGGTGAGCTGCACCGCGCTGATCGCCATCAAGAGGAGCCCGAGGCTCTTCACCAGATAACACGAAATCGCCTTCGAAGCGTTCTCCGCTTTCGCTCCCGTGACGAGCAGGCTCGGGATCAGCAGTAGCGCGAACGTCGCAATGATGGCTACCGGAAGGTACAGGACCAGAGACGACTGGAAGATGCTCGGAAGGTTGTTCATATTGAAGGAAGGGGAAAATCTTCGGACAGCGTAGCGGTTTTTTTCTCGCGCACGTGAAGAAAGCCTTGCTGCGACCTTCGTTCAGTGATGAAGCTCGACTCTAGTTTTCGACGATCAGACCCATGTTTTTGGCCGTGCCTGCGATCGTGCGCTTGGCGGCTTCGATGTCAGTCGTGTTCAGGTCGGGCATTTTCGCTTTCGCGATTTCCTCAATGTCTTTCATGCTGATCGTGCCGATCTTTTCTTTGTTCGGCTGGCCGCTTCCTTTTTCTTTGCCGACTTTCTGCAAGATCATGTAGGCGGCGGGCGGTTGCTTCAGGATGAACGTGAAGCTGCGATCGTCGTAGATCGTGATCTCGGCGGGGATGACCTGTCCCATCTGTCCTTTCGTTTTCTCGTTGAATTTCAGACAGAATTCCTGAATGTTGATACCGGCCTGACCGAGCACGGGACCGAGCGGCGGGGCAGGATTTGCCTGTCCACCTCGTGCTTGCACTTTGACGACTTTGACGATCTTTTTAGCCATAGCCGCAGTACTTTAGGGACGCGCGCAGCCCATGTCAATGCGTCATGCGCTTCATCAATTGCTGAGCGCCGCGATCAGCGGGTCGATCATCGATTGGCCGTTCGCCGCGACGTGGAACTCGTACAGGCGGTTGCGGACGCGGATGAAGATCACTTTTTCGGCGCTGATGGCGGGATCGGTGAATGAGAGGATGTCGTACGGCGGACCTGCGTCTTGCGTGCGCGTTTCGTCGATGAGATCCGTGAGCTTCGGCGAGAATTGTTCCTGCAGCGCTTGCTTCAATGAGGAGAAGATCGTCTTCACGTTGTCACTCTCGACCCATGCGAAGAGCGCCGCGCGGTCATTGTTCATCAGCAGTACCGTTGTTTCGACTGTTGCGCCCTGCGTCGTGAGTTGCAACAAACTCGCTTCACTCGTTTTTTCCGGCGTCAGTCCGAGCGTCGCCAGCGTCGCATGCACGTCGACTCCGCTTTTCTTTTTGGTCGAGACTCCTTTCTTGACGGCATGCGGCACGGAAGAAGATGAGCTCATCATCATGTCGGATGAATTGATCATCATCTCCGATGAGCTGATCGCGGGCGGCATCGTTGACTCTGCAGAACTGGAGCTCGACGAAGTGCTGGAGGCGGTCGGTTGCGAGGTGGTCGGGACCTGCGGTTGTTCGGGGGCGTTTTGTTTTTCCAGCGCGATTTGCTGAGGCCGTTCCTTCAACATGTAATCGGCCACGCCAAGGGACGAGGCGATGATCACCAAGACGACACCGACGCGAATGACATTCTTGTTCACCGCGTGAGTGTAGCAAGACTCGCTCGTCCTATCGATGGATTTCTAGCGTTCGGCGACCTGAAAGCGATTCATACGCATCAAACCGGAGTCACGCAGACAGGTGGCGCGATCGTGCGTGTGGAGCAGCTGACACTTCTGAGGTTGCTTCAGCATGCCGCGATGGATCAAGTTCGCACGGTCGGTTCCCGGATTCGTGGCATTCATGTCTTTTGCCGCTTGCACGCCTTGTGACAGTCGATCTTTGCGTGCCAAGAGCCGCGCCTTGCGACGGACCATCATGCCGATCTTCTCTTCGTCGCTCACGGATGTGGGGACGATGAGAGGTTGATTCGGGATCACATGTCCGCGCGAGTCAGTACGCGGTGTCAGCACCGTCGCCTGCGGGACGCGCAGTTTGTTCTGGCTTTGCAGGCCGTCTGCGAGCGCGATGCCTGCGGAGAGCCAGCAGAATGCGATGCAGCTGAGTGCGATCGCCGAACGGAGAGGTCGGTGTGTCATGGCGTTGTTTGTGTAGAAATCATTACATTTTAGCATTTTGTACTAAAAAAATCAAATAACAACTACTTCCTGTGCATTACAAAACTCCGCTGGCACCAAAATGGCATCAGCGGAGAGTTGATCTTTGGAGGGTAGCAAGTTGGGGACATTGCTATGCCACGATGGTTACACCGCAGCGTTCCAGAGTTTCACGAGTAGTGGTCATTCCACCCGGCTCAGAGACTGCCGGAGGCAGCCCTTCGCCGAGAGGTGCACAGTTGTCACGGACGACCTGACAGAACGGTTCGTTGGTTGCCGTCAGGTTGTCGTAGCCTCGCTCGATGAGAGCGGCGATGATCGCCGCCCAATCGATGGTGTCGCCTTCGCCCCCTGCGGGACGTCGGCCGACGCCGTTGAAATGCAGATGCAAGATTCGACCGTCGAGAGCTTGGACGGAAGCCGCTTGGTTGATACCGCGCTCTTCCATATGGAAAGAATCCCAATGTGCTCCGAATCGGTTGATACCGTGGTCTTCATTCAGAGCGTCGATGAGCTCTTTCCATTGTTCGACAGTTTCGAACACATAGTCTTCGCCGACTCTGAGCATTTCGATGGCGACTTTGACGCTCGCCGCCGAAAGCTCGAATTTCAGCGCTCCGTAGAATTTGAGAATGCGGCGTTTCTTCTCGGTCCAGTCCATACCCGCGTACTTTTCACCGAGGACCCAACAGGACGGTCCGACGATCATCTTGATGATGATGCCGTTTTCCTGAAGAGCAACGATGAAGTTCAGCACGCGCTTGAACGTGTTTACCGCCGTGTCGAATTGCTCTCCGTCACCGAGCGGGTCACCCATGGGAGGCGCGGCACCGCCGTCTCCTCCGGGGTAAAAGATGCACATGATGGCGCGGCTGATACCGCCTTCTTTCAGAGCAGAGGCAGTGTCTTCTGCGCCGAGCCCGTTCAGCACGTCGTAGATCAGTTCGAACACGGTGGCTTTGGCGCTGCGCGCCAGTTTTACCGCTTCAACGAGCGGTGTGCGGGTCGTGATGGCCCAGAGAAACGCCAGCCAATGGCCGGCAAAGCGTAGTTTCATGACAGACTCCTGTTTGAGAGGTTTGTGAACGACAAAAAGTTTCCCCAACTTGATGCCAAAGATCGAGAGTTGCCAACAAGGCAAATCCAAAGTTTATGGTACTATTTTCCCATGAAATGTCAATTATCATAGGCTAGCCCAACACCACTTTCACATCCGCGATCACGATCTCGTTGGAGCCCACTAGAACGGGGTTCAGGTCGATCTCGCTGATCGCGGGGCAATCACTCATGAGTTTCGAGATCTTGACGATGACGGCCGCGAGTTCATCGATATCCAGAGCGCCTTTGCCACGCATGCCTGTCAGCAATTTCCATGATTTCAACGATGCGAGCATGTTGTACGCTTGTGTTTCGTCGATCGGAGCGAGTGCGAAACGCGTGTCGCGAAACAGTTCCGTGTAGATGCCTCCGAGTCCGACCATCACGAGCGGTCCGAACGAACCGTCGCGGATGCCGCCCACGATGAATTCGCTGCCGATCGGTAGAAACTGTTGGATGAGGATTCCTTCGATGCCCGCCGTGGGAGCATTTTTTTTGCAATTTTTCGTGATCTCCGCGTACGCCTTTTCCACTTCTTCCGCGTTCTTCAGATTCACGCGCACGCCGCCGATGTCGGTCTTGTGAAGGATGTCCGGCGAACAGACTTTCGCGATGACGGGATAGCCGATTTTTTCAGCGATTTCCACGGCCTCCTTCGTCGTGTGAGCCACGGCGGCCGCAGGAGTCGGGAGCTCATACAATTCAAAAAGATCGTCCGTGAGTTCCGGCGCGAGCAGACCTTTTTTCCCTTTCAGAAGCGCCGATGCGGCCGATGAACGATCATCATCGCGGCTCTCATCTTCTTTCATCACAGCGCGCCCTTCTTTCTTCAGGAGTTTCGCCATCGCACCGATGGCGGCTTCGGGCGTCTCCAAAGAGGGGATCCCGGCGGCGGCAAGAAGCGCCTTTGCTCCGCGTACGTGCGGGCCGCCCATGAAGCTCGTTACGATCGGCAGGAGCGGATGCGTTTTCGCGCTCTCGATCACGCTCTTCGCGATCTCTTCGCACGGGGTCATCACTTGCGGCGTCAGGACGATGACGATGCCGTCGACGTTCGGATCTTCTGCACACGCATGGAGCGCGGCGGCGTATCGATCCGCGCGCGCATCGCCGAGCACATCGACGGGATTAGCCGCACTCGCCGCAGGAGGAAGCGCTGCCTTCAATGTCTCCTTCGTGTTCGGATCAAGATTCACGAGCGTGAGTCCGGATCTTTCCGCCGCGTCGGTCGCGAGGACTCCGGGTCCGCCGGCGTTCGTGATCACGGCGATATTTTCGCTCAGCAGCGGAGGTTGCGTCGAGAAGACGGAGAGGAGGTTCAAGAATTCTTCGGTCGTGCTTGCGCGGTGAACGCCCGCGGCTTCACAGGCGGCATCGAGCGCTGCGCTACTCCCTGCAAGGGCTCCGGTATGCGATGAAACGGCCATCGATCCGCGTTTCGAGATTCCCGATTTGATCAGGACGATGGGTTTTTTCTTCCCCACTCTCGTCGCGGTTTCCGTGAAGCGCACGCCGTCTTTGATGCTCTCCAGATACAGGCCGATGGCACGCGTCGCATTGTCCTTTTCGCAGATTTCAAGAAAATCCGATTCATCGAGATCGGCTTTGTTGCCGATACTGCAGATCAGAGAGAAGCCGAGACCCGTGTCTTCGCATCGGTCGAGCAGCGCCACCGCCATCGCGCCGGATTGGCTGATGAGAGCCACGTTTCCGCTTCGTGACGGAGTCGCTGCGAACGACGCGTTCAGTCCGATCGGCGGACGGAGCACTCCGAGGCAGTTCGGACCGACGATGCTCATGCCGTATTTTTTCGCAACGTCGGTGAGAGCTTTTTCTTGCGCGTGACCTTCGTCCGTCCCGAGCTCGCCGAATCCCGCGGAGATGATGACGAGCGTCTTCACCTTTTTCTTGCCGCATTCCTCCGCGAGCGCCGGTACCGTCGAAGCGGGCGTCACGATCACGGCCATGTCGATATTGCCTTCGATCGCGTCGACGGAAGCGAAGCACGGCAAGCCCGCCATCTCCGTGTGTTTCGGGTTGATCGGATAGACCTTTCCTTTATAGCCGCCACTGATCAGGTTCATGAGGATCGAATGGCCGAGCTTCTTTTCCTCGTCGCTGGCGCCGATGAGGGCGATGCTTGCGGGTTCGAGTGCGTACATGGGTTTGATTCTAGAGCGGAGTCTTGGAATTTCGAATGGTGAAATCGTCCGCATGTTATACTTCTCACATGGTCATCAAACGCTCAGAGCGCAAGGAGGAGGTGTTGGAGCCGATTGCGGCGCCGGAGGAGCTGAAGGAGGCCGACGCGTCTTTGCGTCCGCTTGCGCTGGATGAGTACATCGGACAAAGCGAATTGAAACAGCATCTCACGGTGTATTTGCAGGCTGCGAAGAAGCGCACGGAGCCGCTGGGACACACGATTCTTCACGGGCCGCCGGGCTTGGGGAAGACGACGCTCGCCTACATTTTGGCGAAAGAAATGAACGCGCAGATTCGCGTGACGTCGGGGCCCGCCATCGAGAAGGCGGGGGATCTGGCTTCACTCCTCACGAATCTGCAGGCTGGAGACATTCTCTTCATCGATGAGATCCATCGCTTGCGTCCCGCGATCGAAGAAGTGCTGTATTCCGCGATGGAGGATTACGCGCTCGATCTCATGATCGGCAAAGGGCCGTCGGCGCGTTCGATGCGCATCGATCTGCAGCCGTTCACGCTGATCGGAGCGACCACCAAAGTCGGTTCCGTCAGCATGCCGCTTCGGGATCGTTTCATTCACAATTTCAAATTGAATTTTTACACCGTCGATGAGCTTCGTCAGATCGTGAGTCGCACGGCCAAGATTCTCGCGGTCGACATGCAGATGGAAGCGGCAGAACTCATCGCGAAAGCGAGTCGCTCGACGCCGCGCATCGCGAATCGTCTTGTTCGCTCGGTGCGTGATTTCGCGCAGGTGAATGATGAAGCGGAAGTCTCGCATGCGCGCGTGAAGGCAACCCTCACGTCACTCGGCATCGACGATCGCGGCCTCGACAATACCGATCGTCTGATTCTTCTTTCGATCATCGAAAAGTTTGCGGGCGGCCCCGTCGGACTCAGTGCGCTCGCTGCCACGTTGTCCGATGAGCAGGAGACATTGGAGGACGTGTACGAGCCGTATCTGCTCCAGTGCGGATACTTGCAGCGCACGCCGAAGGGGAGAGTGGCGACGAAGATGGCGTATGACTTGCTCGGGATGGAGATGCCGAGCGGTGGTGGGATGTTTTAGGCATAAGATTGCCAACTTTTTGAATATTGCTTTTTTTCTAAAAAGGCGTAAAATCACCTTTCCTATGTCTACGAATTTACCTGCGCAAAGCACTGAATTGGCAAAACTTCTGAATGATCCGCTGCTTGCGAGTCTTGCACAGCTCTATGACGACCCCGAGGTGACGGCTGCGGTCAGCGAACTTCGCTTGAAGATCATCGATCGTTTTTTGACTTCGTCCGAATCTCTCGAAGGAATCGATATGCTGTCGGAGCATGGGAATTTTGTTTTTGAAGGTATAGCAGAGCGTCTTCGAGCCGCACGCACGGATCTTTCCGCGATCGGCATCGAAATGTGCCTCGGCGACATTCAGCTTTTGGACGCTCAGGGGAAGCTGGGCATCGGCAACCTTTCCATTCCTTGCGGTTCCGCTTGGGCGAGACAGGATTTCGTGAACACGAATCCGATCAAGGATGTAGACGCGTTCACCGTCACTCCGTACGGAGCCACGCGCTGGCACGATCCGTATGATGTCACCAAAGATTCTGCGGGCCCCGCATTTGCCTTGAATGATCGTGAAGCCGTCGCCGCGCAGATCTTGATGGTTGTGAACGCCGCTCTTGGTTACAAAAGCATGGCGATCTCCGCGCTCGAAGAAGACGACGTCGTGCCGGGACTCAGGATGATGAAATTCGATGCGAACAAACGCGATCTTTTCGATGCGTTGGAATACGCGGTTCGTTTGAAAGAAGAACTGCGCTCGACGGCAGTCGTCGAAGATCCGAGTGTTCGGATGATTCGCGGTATGTCCGAGTGCGCGACTATGGCATTGCCATCACCGCAGTGATCGCATCGCGGATTCCCGCTTCGAATGTTGAGCGTGAAAACTTCTTCGCTTGTTCTCGACACTCAACTTTTGAATACTTTTTTTGATCAAACTTTTTCATTACGGAAAGAAGAGAATCGGCAGTTGGCTCTGAGAAAAATTCTCCAGTTACTCCTTCGACGATCGTCTCGAGCGCACCGCCCGATTTGAATGCGACGACGGGTGTGCCACAGGCCATCGATTCAAGAGGAACCAGTCCGAAGTCTTCGTCGCCGCAGAAGATCGTCGCTTTTGCGTTCGCGTACAGATCGGAGAGCTCGTCGTTTTGTCGCCAGCCGTAGAATTCCACGTTCGGTCCGGCAATGGCTTTCAGACGCGCCATGTCCGGTCCTTCGCCGACGATCTTCAGGTGCGCGCCGAGTTTCTCGCATGCTTCGATCGCGAGCTCGATGCGCTTGTATCTGACGAGCGATGACACGACGAGAAAATACTCG
>JAYVRL010000017.1:0-6314 GCA_043776335.1 Candidatus Peribacteria bacterium
CGCCTTTGCGCTCTTCGAGACGACCGATGAAGAGAACCGTCGCAGGGTCTTTTGAAACGGCATACTGCCTTGACGGCTCTGCAATGCCATTTTCAATGACCGTGATCTTCTTGGCCGGAACGCGATACTCCTTCCTAAGACACTCCGCCGTATCATGCGAGACGCACACGATCGCATCCGCAAGTTGATACGTCCTGCGCTCGAACACCGCCATGCATGACTTCCACATTTTTTTGATCGGCTGTTTCATGAACACGAACTTCGCTTCTTGCAGATAGGTGTGGTGCGAAGTCACGACCAGCGAACATGAGGGCTTGCGGAGAAGAAAAACTCCACCTGATCCGGCGTGCACATGCAGGAGATCAAGACGGTGCTTCTTGACCAAATGATCGAGACAAAGCGAAAGCAACAAAGAAAACATCGGACAGCCGCCGGGCTTCTTCCACCACCATCCGGCGAGACCCAAGACTCGATCATCAGTGTCAAGGCTCGGAGAAATCACGATCGTCACGTCCGAAGGGAACAGACGTTCCATCGCCCGACGGGTTTGTTTGGCGACGATCCCGAGCCCTCCGATGGATGGAGAATAGTCATAGGAAACGATTCCGATACGCATGCGGCAATTCAGTAAAAGGCTCCAAAGCGGCTAGAACGGCATGCTACACGAAAGGTACGGTATTGACACATTTATTTATTATAGTAGAGTGTTCAACTTTGCCGATCCGAATCCCCTTTCCGTGTCGGCTAATTCTCGCATCCATCGTCCTGTGGGCGAGCCTCGGGCAAACGACGCATGCGGAACTTATTCCCTCGGAAACGCCTCCGACTTCGCTCGAACATTGGCAAATGACCGTCGGCGATTCATTGGTCGTCGATACGAAAGAAAACGTCGGCTATCTGGTGCACGCCGACGGCGACTACACGGCATTTCCGGTCGCCACGGGCCAACATCGCGTCGTCCGCTACATCGGCAGAACCTACGACGCCTCGACGCCAAACCGCAGCTGGACCGTCGAAAAAGAAGAGAAAAAAGGAGACCACATCACCTTCGGCAAGTCCGGCAGATTTCTGCGACTGAACAAGCATGCGGGCGACGATGACGAAGATTCGGCATACGGCATTCACTCCCACGCGTACGCGGACAAAATGCTCAGCCGCACGGATCGTTACCGCAGCATGGGATGCGTGATCGTGACGGAGAACATGCTCGATGTCATCGAAGCGACGTTCAAGCTCAATGACGATCGACTGCGCGTCGTGACGGTGAACGGACTCGGGGAAGAGCTGGGGACATCGACCGTGCTGCAAAACCTCGTGCAAGCAAACACACAAAAAGATCTGTGACGGGCGGCGGCTTTCGCTATACTCGCCCCGCATGGAGAGGTGGCCGAGTGGCTGAAGGCACCACACTGCTAACGTGGCAGACCGAAAGGTCTCGAGGGTTCGAATCCCTCCCTCTCCGCCACTCACGCTCAAAACATCAACAACATTTTCTCTTTTCCAATCGCACCTTCGAGTGATGCAACGATTTCGCACACTCGAACACAACGAATGTGAAGAGAGCGCCGCCGAAGACTTCTTCCCAAAGAGTCATCGGAATCGGCATCACCGAGAAGACGACATTGAGCGGCGTCAGGAGAAGCAAAAGATGCAGTCCGAACGAAAGCAAGATCGCCGCGAGAAGCCACGGACTGCGAAGCGGAGGATCGGAAAAGATCGATGCCGTGGTGCGCGTGGAGATCGCCAAAAACAACTGATAGACGATGGTCGTCGTGAGTGCCGCAGTGCGAGCGAGTGTCAGATCGCCGTCGTGCGTCACCATCACGTACTGGAAAAGCGTGAGCGTGAGCCCCGCATTCAAGATGCCGGCGAGAACAAGAAGCGTCCACTCGCCCGTAAAAATGTCCTCCGAGGAACGTCGGGGTTTGCGTCGCATGATCCCCTCTTCTGCTTTCTCCGTCGCCAGAGCGAGCGCGGGAAAACTGTCCGTCACGAGGTTGATCCAGAGGATATGGAGAGGGAGAAGCGGCAACGGAAGACGCAACACCATCGCACCCGCGACGATCAGCACTTCTCCGAGATTGCTGCGCATCAAAAAGAGAACGAACTTCTTGATGTTGTCATAGATCCTGCGACCCTCGGCGATGGCGGAAACGATCGTGGAGAAATTGTCATCGGTCAGCACCATGGCACCGGCCTCACGCGCGACATCCGTGCCTTTGAGTCCCATCGCGACGCCCACATGCGCCCGCTTCAGAGCCGGAGCGTCATTCACGCCGTCACCGCTCATCGCCACGACGTGCCCTTGGGACTGAAAAGCTTCGAGGATTTTGACTTTGTGCGACGGCTGCACGCGCGCGAAGACGGACGTGCGTTTCAGCGCATGCTGCAGATCTTCGATGTCCATCGACTCCAAGCGTTCTCCGTCGATGACTCCGTCCGTTTCGATCCCCACGCTCTTCGCGATCGCAAGCGCCGTCTCTGGATGGTCGCCCGTAATCATGATGGTGCGGATGCCCGCGATCCTCGCGAGAGCGATCGATTCCTTCACGTCTTCACGGGGAGGATCGATGAGTGCGATCAGCCCCGCGCAACGAACCGATCCGTCCATGCCATATGCCGCGGCGAGCACTCGAAGTCCTTTCTTCGAAAGTTCAGCACTTTGTTGCAACACTTCGGTGCGCTGCGGTTCGGCCAGAAAACGAGCGATGACTTCGGGCGCGCCTTTCAAATAACGAACCGTAATTCCTTCTTTGACATGTTTCGTCACCATGTACTTCGCCTCGGATGTGAACGGCACCTCTTCATCTCCGATTTCCAATCGCTCAATCTTTCCGTCTTTCGCCTTTTTCAAAAGCGCCACTTCCGTCGGATCACCGATGTCGGGAAGCTCGGCTCGATTACACGATACCGCGATTTCAATCGCCAAATTTTGATCACCGCCGACCGGCATCCAAACGCTCTGCACGGTCATGCAATTGCACGTCATCGTACCCGTTTTGTCTGCGCAGATCACCGTCACCGAGCCGAGCGTTTCCACCGCATCGAGTCTGCGAATGAGCGCATTGCGTTTGATCATGCGTTGCACGCCGATTGCCAAACAAATGGTCACGATGGCGGGAAGTCCTTCGGGCACGGCGGCGACGGCCAAGCTGACCGCGGTGAAGAAAATGTCCGTGACGGGCATCCCCGAAAGCACACCCGCGGCGAAAATGAGCGTGCAGAGCGCGAGCACGAGTACTCCGATGCGCTCCCCCACTCTCTTGAGCTCGATCGTGAGCTGCGTCGGCGGCGGTTTCAACGAAGAGACCAACGAGGAAATTTTGCCGATCTCGGTGGAGAGTCCGATGCCCGTGACCACCGATTCTCCGTAGCCTCTACTCACCAGAGTGCCCGCGTACAGCATCCCCGGAACGGCGTGGCCTTTCCCGACGTTCACTTGAGCGATTTTGGCGGCCGGAACGGATTCGCCGGTGAGACTGGACTCGTCGACTTCGAGCGATGCGCACGCGGTGATCCTCGCGTCCGCGCTGATGCGATCGCCTGCCTCAGTCAGCATCACGTCTCCTGGAAGGAGCTCGCGCGAAGGAAGAATAACCGTATGACCGTTCCTGCGCACTTTCACCTGCGGCGCGCTGAGCTTCTGCAGCAACGCAATGGCATTCTCCGCACGCCACTCTTGCACGAAACCGAGCACGGCATTCAAAGCAACTATCGCGAGAATGACGACCGCATTGATGGATTCATGACCGTCGATGCGACCGTCGCGAATCAGCGGCACGATGACGGATACCGCCGCGGCGGAAAGCAAAATGTAAATCATCACGTCTTGAAACTGTGCCGCCAACAATCCAAACCAAGACGTTTTCTTCGCCGGCAATTCGTTCCAACCGTACTTGCTTCGCAGCGACTCGAGAGCGCTCGCAGCGAGACCGCGCGGATCGACACCAAGCTCTTGATACATCCGCATGCGAGGATCTGCATTCATACACCCGCACGGTATCACAGCTCCGTCTCCGAGAGCAGAGAGGCTTTATGTTATGCTGCGTCACGGAGAGGTGGCCGAGTGGTCGATGGCGACAGTCTTGAAAACTGTTAACCCCGCAAGGGGTTCGAGGGTTCGAATCCCTCCCTCTCCGCCATTCATGACTGCATTTGTCATACACTGAAATATGGCTTATTTTTTTATTTTATTGTATAATAATATAAACAAAAACACGCATGGGAATCTTCGAGACGGCAAAAGAGTTCGGCAAGATGAACACCGTTGATCCTTTCAAAAGGATCTCCGCAAAAGTGGGTGCCGCAGACGTCTGGAGCAAACCGGGGATGCTCGTCGCGGAAGGATTGAAAGAAGGCCTCGTGGAAGTGCCCGTGCGCAATATCGTAAAGATCACCTCCCTCACTGCGGGAGCTGTCTTCAAGTTACTCGGCAAAACCGCAAAGCTCGGACTCTCCGCCGCGATGCTGATACCCCTCCCTGTGATCGGTTCCGGTGCGCAGCTGAAAGGCAGCGCCGACGCTTTCAAACACACCATCGAATTGAAGGCGCGCGGGAATACCGAGAACTTCAAGGATCTGTACGCTAAAATACGCGGCGTACGCGATGAAGCCAAAGCCCAAGCCATCCCGGCCGACACTGCTGCCTGAGACCGTCATGATCACGGGGGCGAAAGTCGTGTCCGGAGCGGGACGAGGACGAACGATCGGGATCCCGACCTTGAACGTGGAACTCGGCTCCGCTCCGAAAAACCTCGAGCACGGAGTCTTCGCCTGTCACATCACTTTCGACGGAAAGAAACATGCGGGTGCGATGCATTTCGGTCCGCGACCGGTGTTCAAGGACACGGACTCGCTCGAAGTGCACGTTCTGGATGCGACTATCGCCGTCCGTCCGGAAAGAGTGAACATCGCAGTGATCGCCAAGATCCGAGACATCACAAACTTCGCAGGCATCGATGCATTGAAACAGGCGATCGCAGCGGATATCTCGGCCGTGCGTGCTATCCTCTCGCCCTCATGATGACTGTGCTCAAACGACTGATTCCCGAGACATCGCCTCTGCGACTTGGCTTTCATCGTGCCAAAGCCTTGTGTGCCGCGATGCTCTGCGGATTCCCCGCGAAACGATTGATCGTGATCGGCGTCACGGGCACCGATGGCAAAACAACGACCGTCGGCATGATCGCGCACATTCTGAACGAGTCGGGCGTCAAGACGGGGGCACTCTCCACGGCATTCTTCCAAGTCGGCACAGAAATCCGCTGGAACCCGACGCAGAAAACTTCGCCATCGCCGTTTCTTGTGCAGCGCTTTCTGAAAGAAGTTCTCGAAGCGGGGTGCACGCACGCCGTGATCGAATGTTCGTCGCACGGACTGTTGCAAGGTCGCGTGAATCATACGTACCCGATCGTCGCGGGGATCACGAACGTGTCGGAAGAACATCTCGATTATCACGGAACGATGGAACGCTACGTCGCTGCGAAAGCACTGCTCTTCAACATGTTGAACCCGAACAAGGGCGAACGTCGAGGAACGAAAGTACTTCATCACTCGGATCAATCCTATCGAGCGCTGCAACAGATCCGTTCGAAAGAAGAAATTTCGTACAACGCTGAATGCGTCGACATCGACGGACGCTACGGACCGCCGATGAACTTGTGGCTTGAAGAGACGAAAATCACGGCAATGGGATCCGAAGCGACGCTCGTGTGGTATGCCCGCAGCAGCACGGGAAGCGTGAATTATCCGCTGTCACTACAAATCCCGGGGCTTTTCAATCTGGAGAACGCGCTGTGCGCCATCGGCTGCGTGAAGGGTCTGCCCGATCCTCCCGCCATGAATCTCGTGACCAAAGCGTTGGCCACGTTTACGGGCGTGCCCGGTCGGATGGAAAGGATCGAAGCGGGACAGGACTTCTCCGTGTACGTCGATTTCACCGTCACGCCGAAATCATACGAAACGACGCTCTCAACGCTGAAATCCATGCTCGCACCGTCGAAACGCTTACTCGTGCTCTGCGGCAGCTGCGGTGATCGCATGAAAGAGAAACGTCCCGTGGTCGGAAAAATCGTCAGTTCCCATGCGGACGTCATGGTGGTCGCGAACGAAGATCCGTACACCGAAAATCCCGAGAAGATCATCGATGAGGTCTGGGCCGGCATCGATCAGTCCCGCACATTGGCACATCGCATTTTCGATCGTCTGGATGCGATTCGTTTCTTGCTGAAAGAAGCCAAGCAAGGTGACATTGTCATCCTTTGCGGCAAAGGAGCGGACATCACGATGATGACGAAAGACGGCCAGGTGCCGTG
>JAYVRL010000018.1:0-81884 GCA_043776335.1 Candidatus Peribacteria bacterium
AGGAGCAACACGCCGATACGTTCGAGTTCCGTTCGGTTCTTGTCGGTTCGACGGAGCGCGATGAGAATGCCGATGCCCGCGATGAGCAAGATGAGCTGCATGGACGGAGCGGCGGGCAGATGGCTGCCGATCAGTCCCAAGCGTCGTCTCGAATCGGCGAGCGCCGCCGGCTCGACGTGCTGCGACAGCAGCCACACGGCGAGTATCGAGATCGTCACGGGCACGGCGACCGTGCAGGCGTCGAGGAACGCTTTTTTCGACTGCGTTCGATCCTTGATCATGCAGAGCAGTGTCAGCAGCACTTCGGCGATCATGCAGTAGAGCGCCATTTGTATCTGCACGAAGCAGAGGATCGCGATCACGCCGCCACGGAGCCAAAGACCGTTTCGCGTTTCATTTTTTCGCAGAAACGTGAGCAGATACAGTGCAAAAAGACCGATTGTGATTTGCGGATTCACGGATCTGAGCCAGCCGAGACCGATGGTGTTCATCAGCAAGACCGCGATGCTGATCGCTTCTGCGGGCTTCACGAAACGCAGCAGCATGAGACACAGGATGAACATCGCCAGTGACGGGAACAGGAGGTCCCCCGCCCAGACGACAATCGAAAGCGGCAGACCAGTCCATCGCAGCACCGCGCCTTGCAGCATCGGGCCCAAGATGACGTTGCCGGTGCTGTTTTCCCATTCTCTCAGTGACGCGCTTCCCATGAGCCATCTGCCGTGCGCGGCGGATTCCATGAGTGCGAAATAGTGCGCTTCGTCAGCCGCGACGGCGTCGATGCCCATGTGCACGGGCGTCGCGCGATGTTCGATCAGCGCCGCGATGGTTCCACCGTTGATCAGCAATGCATATGCGACCGATGCCAGAGCGCAAGTGACGAGCGTGCGTCTCATGAACGGGAGAAGCGAATCTTGAGCATCGTCAGGATGCCGCGTACGGCGTCTTTGGCGTTGATCTTCTTGCCTTCTTCGAACGTGCGCGGCTTGTACGTGATCGGCACTTCGCGAATCTTGACTCCGCGTTTCAGCGGATATGCCGAGAGCTCCGCTTCCAATTCGAATCCGCGGGCGGTGAGCGGCAGCGCTTTCATGATCTCCGTCGGGAACAGTTTGTAGCACGTGTACGAATCACTGAGATGCCCCCGGAAGAGAACGTTCAGGATCATCGTCAGCACTTTGTTGCCGAGCAGATAGAGCGGGTAGACATTCGGATTCGGTGTCAGGAATCTCGATCCGAAGATTGCGCAACCGGGATGTGCTTTCGCTTCCGCCAAGATCGTCAGGATTTCTTTCGGGTCATATTCCATGTCGGCATCTTGAATGACGCAAAATTGTCCGTGCGCTTGCGCGAGCCCCGTGCGAATCGCAGAACCTTTGCCGCCGTTTTCTTTCGTCAGTACCGTGTCGGTCGGTCGGGCGTTGGCTTTCAAGATGGCGAGAGAATCATCTTTCGACCCGTCATCGACGTAGATGATTTCGCTGTCAGGAAGCGCCGCAGAGACCAGACGCATCATCTCCGCGAGGGTTCGTGCTTCGTTGTACACGGGCACCAGAACGGTGAGAGTCGGTTGAGACATGGGCGGAGTTTACCTTAGTTTTTTCAGTTCATGCAGTCACCGAGAAGGGGTGCACCGACATCGCAAGCCCGGCGGAAGCGCCGAGCCCGACGAGCAGAATCAACAACGCGAGGAATCGCGTCGTCCACGTGTCGCGTTCGGCGAGCGAGAGGATCACGAGCGGATACACGGGCGTGATCACGCGACCGATGGAGGTGATCGACCCCCAGATGTAGGAAGGCATGACGAGCATGACGCACAGGAAGACGAATGCGCCGATCGTGAAGAGATCGCGCTGTTTGCGTCGCAGCAATTCGTTCCCCGTCCACAGGAGGTTCGGCAGGACGAAGCCGAACAGAATGGCGATCGCCGAGAGAGAAAAGCGGTTGTATCCGTGCGCGCCGATGACTTCTTGCAACGCGGCAGCGCCGGGGAATTCATGCGCGCCGGCACTGATCAAAAACGGGACATTGCCGAAGATCAAATAGATGACCGCGTGGAGCGCGACGAAAACCGCTGCGGGGATGCACAGTCTTGCGACGTCGCTCCACTTCATCCGCAGTCCGAAGAATGCGATCAAAAAGCCGATGAACAGAATATTCACTTCGCGTGCGAGGACGATCAGCGAGAGGAGAAGCACGTCGGTCGCTTCGATGCGGTCGTTTTTTTTCAATCGGGACAACACTGCCGTCAGCAGCAGCAGTGTCAGCGGTTCGGCCAGCATGAAATGCATGGCGACCATCGCCGAAGGGCAGAGTGCGAGCGCGACTGCGTACAATGTCGCTTCGGATTTCCATCGCAACACGAGGGTCGCAAGCGCGATCAGCGAGAGTATATTGATGAGCAGGAATGTCCACGGCAGTGCCGCCTCATGCCCCAGAGAGAGGATGTACGCCGTGAACGGCAAGAGGAACCTTTGATACGCGTAGGATCCCGGCGAAGAGGTCTTCAGTTCATGCCACTTCGACGGACTGAAGATCAGCGGCATGTTTCGAGCGATTTGGTAATACTGGGCGCCGTCGTAGCTCGGCACCGCGAGCACGATGAACCCCGACGGCAACGAATTCGCCTCGGCCATGCGTTGATCCATCGCGAAGATGGACGTGATGTTCCAGTCGTACGGATGGATATTCGCGGCGACTCCGCCGAGCACGACGAGCGCCGTCATCAAGACCGGCCAATACTGCCGCAACATCTTCATAGTGACAGGTACGCCAAATTTTTCGTTTCGAACGGCTGCGGTTTCCAGATCGATTTCAGGTCGTAGAACACGGCTTTCGGTTTCATCGCTTTCATGAAGTCAGCTTCGGTCAGATTTTTCACGTAGAACGCGTGCGATACCGCAGCCACGATGACGTCGTACGGGCCGTCTTTCAGTTCGCCGTACGAAAATCCGAGTGCTTTCACCTGTTCGGGCGTCAGTTCGGGATCGTGCGCGGAGACCGTACAGCCGGCTTCGGCGAGCTTGCGGATCAGATCGTGCACTTTGGAATTGCGCGTGTCGGGGATGTTTTCTTTGAAGGTGAGTCCGAGCACGAGGACTTTGGCGCCGACTGAGCTGATGCCTTCGGCGGCCATTTGTTTCGTGATTTGCCTCTCGATGAATGTCGGCATCGTGTCGTTCATTTTGCGTCCCGCGGAGATCACTTCGGTGTGCAGACCGAGCTCCTTCGCTTTGTGCACGAGGTAGTACGGATCGACGCCGATGCAGTGACCGCCGACGAGACCGGGGGAAAATTTCAAGAAGTTCCACTTCGTGCCCGCGGCTTCCAACACGTCTTTCGTGCGGATGCCGAGACGATCGCAGAGACGGGCGACTTCGTTCATGAGCGCGATGTTGATGTCGCGCTGCGTGTTTTCGAGCGCTTTCGCGAGCTCGGCCACTTTGATGTTCGCGGCGCGGTGGATGCCCGCCGTCACGATCTTGCCGTACACGGTCGCGAGCCACTCGGTCGTTTCGGCGTTCTGTCCCGCGACGACTTTTATTATTTTGTCGACGGTGTGCTCTTTGTCTCCCGGATTGATGCGTTCGGGCGAGTAGCCGACGAAGAAATCTTTGCCGCATTTCATGCCGGACATTTTTTCGAGGATCGGCACGCAGATGTCTTCCGTGACGCCGGGATACACCGTCGATTCGTAGACGACGACGGTTCCTTCACTGAGATGTGCACCGACGGTTTCGCTCGCTTTGACGACCGGCGTGAGATCGGGATTGTTGGCGTCGTCGGTCGGCGTCGGCACCGCCACGATGATCGTGTTGGCTTTCGCGATGACGGAAGGATCGGCGCTGTATTCGATTTGCGTTTTTTTCAGTTGCTCGGAGGTCAGTTCGTGCGTCCAATCTTCGCCGTTTTTCAACGTTTCGATGCGTTTCACGTTGATATCGAAGCCGTACGTTTTCCAGCCGGTGCGTCCGAACGCCGCGGCGAGCGGCAGACCGACGTAGCCGAGGCCGATGACGCAGATGGAGGGTGTCTCTCGCTTCATACGGAGCCAGTCTACCGAAGGGTGCGGGTTTTGAGGAGAGCAGAGGAGAGGAGTTTGCAACGACACGCGGCTTTCTCTACCCTTCGCTTATGATCGATTGGAAGGGCAAACGAGTCGTCGTGACGGGCGGAACCGGCTTCATCGGGAGCGTTCTTGTCGAAGCGCTTCTCGAGCGCGGCGCCGTGGTGCGCGTGCCGATCAGAGCGGAGAATTACCGTTCGCTTAGCAAACTTCGCGCCAAGATCGAGTGGGTCGACGGCGATCTGCGCGACGAAGAATATTGCACGCGACTCGTCACGGGGATGGATCATGTGTTTCATCTCGCGTCGTATCGTCGCAACGCGGAGTTTCATCGCACACATTGCGCGGACGTGCTGTCCGGCAACGTGGAGATGTCGATGGCGCTGCTGCACGCGATGAAAGAATATCCGCACGCCGGTCTTACGTTCTTCAGTACCGCCAACGTGCCGCCTGAGATCGATGTCATCCGTCTTGCGCAGCAGGACACGACGGACGGTTTTACCCTTGGCAAAGCCCTCGCTGAGACGTTGTGGCTCGCCGCCGCGCGTCAGTACGGCTTCCCGCTTCTCATCGTGCGACCGGTCGGGGCGTACGGAGAACGCGATACGTTCTCGCTCGATGGCAATGTGATCCCGTCGTTGATGGTGAAAGCCGAAACCGAACCCAAGCTCGTCGTGTGGGGGAGCGGCTCTCAGGAACGCGTGTTCGTGTATGCCGACGATCTGGTCGAGGCGCTCTTCCGTCTTCTCGACGCCGACGCGAGAGGCGTGCAATACGTCATGCCGACGAAGAGCGTCACCGTGCGCGAGGTGGCCGAGACGATCCGCGATCTCGTGCGCCCCGATCTTCCGATCGACTATGACACGACGAAACCCGAGGGCAAGAGGAGCGCCGCAGTTTTGCCGAATCATCCATGCCTCGCAGATCTGCCGTGGACGCCTCTTCAGGAGGGTCTGGAGAAGACCTATCAAGGTTGGAAAACCAAAGGCTAAGACCATTCTCATCTCATCCTACTTCCGTTAGGCTGTCGTACGATGCGAGCAACGATCGTTCATCGGCTTGTGCGGACGCACGGAGCGAAATTCATCCGTTTCCTCGTCAGCGGCGGTCTCGGCGCGTGCGTCGATTTCGGGTCGCTTCAATTCTTCGTCGCCGTGATGGGTTTGACTCCGAAGTACGCGCTTCTCGGATCCAGCACGCTTTCTTTGGTGTTCGTGTTCGTCGCCAATCGTTTCTTCACCTTTCGCAGTCACGGCGGACCGGCGGGCAAGCAGTTGGTGCGCTTCTTCGTGGTCTATCTCACCGCGGCGACTCTCAACTATGTTCTCTCGCTGACCTTCATCACGCTCGGCTTTCATTACATCATCGCGAAAGCTCTGGCCATCGGATTGTTGATGTTCTTCAATTTTTTCTTTCTGAATTCCTACGTTTTCAAGACGGACTCCGCTCTTGTCGATGAAGTTCTCGCCGTATGACGACACTCGCGATCATTGCCGGCGCCGGACCTGCTGGACTCACTGCGGCGTATGAGCTTCGCAAACGGACGGATATCCGCGTGCTCGTCTGCGAGGCCACGGACGCCATCGGAGGCATCGCGCAAACGTACAATTACAAAGGCAACCGCATCGATATCGGCGGTCATCGTTTCTTCTCGAAGAGCGATCGCGTCATGAAATGGTGGTTCAATATTTTGCCGCGTCAAGGCGCGCCCGCCGCGGATTCGGCACTCAAGGGTCATGACATCGATTACGTCAGTGAAGCGATCGTCGATTTTCTGTGCCCCGAGTGCGCGGACGAATCTTCGCTGAGGAAAGGCCAAAAGTCCGCCGACGGTTCCTACCGCTTCCCCGCGCCAGATCCCGAGAAAGACGATCAGGTGATGCTCCAGCGCCCGCGCGTGTCGCGCATTTTCTATCGCAAGAATTTCTTCCAGTATCCGATCGGCATCACGTTTCTCGTGGCGAGCCGTCTCGGGTTTTTCAACACGTTCATGATCGGCATGAGCTATCTGAAGCGACATTTCTTCCCGTTGAAAGACGAGACGTATCTTGATGCGTTCTACAAAAATCGTTTCGGCGATCGTCTCTACAGCACGTTCTTCGAAGCGTACACCGAGAAGGTGTGGGGGGTGCCGTGCGGACAAATCCGTTCGGACTGGGGGGCGCAGCGCGTGAAAGGTTTGTCACTTCGTCGAGCGCTCGTACATGCCGTGAAAGACCTGTTCTCGAGCGAATTCAAGAAGCGCCAAGAGGAGCGCGAGACCAGCCTCATCACCCGTTTTTTCTATCCGAAATACGGCCCCGGCCAGATGTGGGAGACCGTGACGAAGCAGCTTCGGGCGTGCGGCACGGAAGTGAGGATGAAAACGCGCATTGGCGGAGTGCATCTGAAGGACGGTCGCGTTTCCGCGGTGACGCTCGAGAATACCGAGACGGGCGAGAGCGAGCGGGTCGAATGCGATTATTTCTTCTCGACGATGCCGATCAAACATTTGATCGGGATGATGACTCCGCGCGCTCCCGACAGCGTCGTCGAGGTGGCGGAAGGTCTCGTGTATCGCGATTTCTTGACGGTCGGATTGCTCTTGAAGAAATTGCACGTGCAGGAGAAAGGCACGAAGCCAGCCACCGACGTTCCCGACAACTGGATTTACATTCAGGAAGGCGACGTCAGAGTCGGCCGCGTGCAGCTCTTCAACAACTGGAGCCCGTACATGGTGAGCGATTGGCGACAGACGCAGTGGATCGGTCTCGAATATTTCGTGAACGAAGGGGGCGATCTGTGGGTGATGGAGGACAAGAAACTCATCGAGCTTGGCATCGGCGAGATGGAAGCGATCGGCATGATTAAGAAAGAAGACGTGCTCGACGGTTGCGTGCTCAGGATGCCGAAGGCATACCCCGCGTATTTCGGCAGTTACACGCAGCTCTCGACGGTGCGAGCGTACGTCGATGCCGTAGAGAATCTCTTCCTCATCGGCAGGAATGGCATGCACCGCTACAACAACCAAGATCACTCGATGCTCACTGCCATGCTCGCGGTCGACAACATCGTCGCCGGTCGCACGGACAAAACGAATCTGTGGGACGTGAACCTCGACGGAGAGTATCACGAGGAGAAAAAAGTTTCGTAAATTCCGTTGTCACATCAAAGATTCCTGCGGCACGGGGTGTGCCGCAGGGAGGTCTTCCTTTCCAGATTGGTTGGCCGTTCTTCAGGGTTTAGGCCGGCTTGTATGCCATGGTTATGCCGGTTCCGGCAGCCATAAGGAGAATTCCGTAGTAAAATGGCCATTCAGCGGCCGTCTTTGGTGGATGCAGGAGCATTCCGACAAAGGTTGCGACAACTGGTGCTCCGGAGAACACGAGTGGCGCCACCACATACGGCTTACCGCCGTTCATCACCGCGAGGATGATGCCGAGAGCGCCGAGGGCTCCGAGGGCGCCGGCTCCGAGAGCGATAGGCGATCCTTTGACATGGTATTGCAGTGGGTTCATCCCTTGGGTGAACATCACGATGAGCGTGACGACGCCTGTCAGGAAATATGCCACACATACGAGCAGGAACGCGCGTAGCGACGACTTCAAATGGCTTGTCGCCATGTGAACGAACGGGACATACAGTCCCCATGCGCCGATGGACATCAGCACGAACGGGAGAAATTTCATGAAACAGACCTCCTAAAGGTAGAAACGAACGAACACATTTCGATATCGACGGCAAACCGCTGAAGGCAATCCTTTCTCTGTTGCCAACGGTTTCTGACAAGGAACGACGCACCTGAACTTCAGTAGCTCAGCGGGATATCTTACACAATAAATTTACTAAATAGCAAATAAAGAATGCCCAGCCATTTTCTACGCATCCTTCATATACCACTCGACCGCTTTTTCGATGCCTTCTTTGAAGTTCGTTTTCGGATCGTAACCGAACGTTTTTTTGGCTTTCTCGATGTCGGCGATGTAACGGATCACTTCGCCCGTGCGTGACGGGCCGACTTCGATCTTTGAGGTGCTTTTGATCAGCCGCTTCACGGTCTCGGCCAGATCGATGATCGTCGTGCCTTCGCTGAAGGCGAGGTTGTACGTCGTGTTTTTCGCCTTCTCAAAATGTTCAAGGCTTTGCATGATCCCCGTCACCGTGTCGTCGATGTACGTGAAATCCAGACATTTGTCTTTGCCGAAGACCGTCATCGTTTCGTTCGCGCGCGCGAGGCGGATGAAGAGCGGGACGACGCGTACGGAGTCGTCGTACATGCCGTACACGTTGCTGAAACGGTACGTGATCTGATCGATGCCGTAGCAACGGCGATACGCCTCCACCATCGCTTCACCGCCGACTTTGCTCGCCGTGTACGGGCTCTCGCAGTTTTCCACGCGCACCATGTCTTCGGTGTATTTGTCGACGCCGGTGTTGCCGTAGCTTTCTCTCGAACTTGCGAAGGTGAAACGCTTGATTCCTTTTGCACGAGCAAATTCGAGCACGTTGAACAGCGTCAGGAAGTTGTCGCGCGCGCGGTCCGGGTGTTCCACCAGTTCGTAGACGCGGGCGTTCGCCGCGAGGTGCACGATCACATCCGCATCGATCTTCAGCGCCATGGTCGCTTTCTCGTCGCGAAGATCGCAGATTTGCGTGATCGCTTGCACTTTCGGCTGCCATTTGTTCGGTAACCAGTCGATGCCGATTACCGCGTGACCGCCTTCAAGCAGCTTCTCGCAGAGGCGGGTGCCGATGGTGCCGGAGGAACCGGTGACCAGTACTTTCATCGCGGGCAGTGTACTTGCGTCGAGCCTCCGTGTCAGCTTTGGCTTCCACTTGCCATGGATTCACTTTAAGCTGTCTCCGTGCTTTCTCTCATCCTGCCCACGTACAACGAAGCCGCGAACATCACGGGTCTCCTCGAGACCGTCGATGGCGTGCTCCAGAGCATCGCGCACGAGATCATCGTGGTCGATGACGATTCGCCGGACGGGACTTGGAAAGTCGCCATGGACTGCGCCAAACGAAGGCCTGCAGTCAAAGTTCTTCGACGCGTCGGCAAGAAGGGCCTGAGTTCCGCGGTCATGGACGGTTTCGATGCGGCGCACGGGCAGATCCTCGCCGTCATGGATGCCGACGGTCAGCACGATGCGGGATTGCTCCTTCGACTGGTTTCCGCGATTCAAAAAGGCGCGGATCTCAGCATCGGCTCGCGGTATGTCGAGGGCGGCAGCGTGGGGGATTGGGTCGCGGATCGTCGCATCATCAGCAACGCGGGCACGTTCTTCGCGAAACGACTTTCGCAGGTGCCGGTCAGCGATCCGCTCGGCGGATTCTTCGCGATCAAGAAAGAGTTGTACAAGAACATTCGTCCGACATTGCAGCCGACGGGTTTCAAAATTCTTCTCGAAATTCTCGCGGCGGTGCCGCCGTCTTCGCGGCTCGTGGAAGTGCCGCTGGTCTTTCGCATGCGACTGCAAGGTGAGAGCAAGCTTTCGTTGAAGGTCCACGTTCAATTTCTCGGTCAGATCATTCGACTTCTGTCGCGACGTGCTTTCGTCGCGAGCCGCATCATCTTCATGGCGGCATTCGCTCTCGCGTTGATCGCAGGCGCGGTCACTTGGATTCCTCATGCTTGGGATCTGCGTTTGCTCTATCTGGACGCCGGCGTGCGTCAGAGCGTCCAGCAAACGCTGAAGACCGTCTCCGATCGAGAGGGATGGCTTCTGTCCGACGTGGAACTGGCTTCCGTCTCGGTCGATGCCATCACGTTTCTGCACCGTGAACATTCCCGCGTCGCCTTTCCCGAAGAGCGCTGCACGGTCACATTCGCCTCTCAAACTCTCCAATGCGCATCCGTCCGCTGACCGCCGTTTTGCTTCTGGAAATTCCCGCCTGCGGGCTGGCGTTTTTGCAAATGTTGATCGGGTTGCATACCGATGAGGCGAAATATCTCCTCAACATCGGCTACCCGCATCCGCCGCTGCTCAGGACGATCATGGCGTGGACGACGCAGATGCCGTTGCATGAATTCTTTTGGCGGTTCGTGTTTGCGAGCGCAGTCGTGCAGTCCGTTTGGGTTCTCCGTGATTTGGCGGCTGTGTTGCCGAGTGGTCGTCGTCGCGCATTGATGCTCGCGTGGTTGCTGTCTTCGTCGGTGTTGCTCGGTGCGGGATCGATCTTGCTCGTGCACGTGTCGGCGTTGTTCGGGCTCTTGCTCACGGTGATCGCGATTCATCCCAAGCCTCCGCGCTCGGAGTCGGCTGGCGGCATCGCTCTCTTGTGGTTCGCGGCCGTTTTTTGTTCTCTGCCTTCGGTGTTGTTTTTCCCCGTCGCGTGGTCGGCGTTTCGACGCATGCGTCTGTCGATCTCCATGACGATGTTTCTCACGTTCGCGCCCATGGCGCTGCTCGCGGTCTATGGATTGGCCCATCCTTTGATGCTCGCGCGCATCGCGGGGCATGCCGCGGACGGCATCGCATTCTCGTTGTCCGATCGCATGATCGAAGTGTTTCGCACGTGGTTGTTTGCCGGCGGCATTCTGAGTTTCGTCGGCCTGTGGGGCATTGTTCGCAGCGGCAGATGGAGCCTTGTTTTCACGACTTCATTGGTTCTGCTCTACATCATCTTTTCACCGCAGAATTATTACGCCATTTTGCTCACTCCTCTCCTCTGCGTCGGCCTTTTTTTCCTGTTCTGTCAGCGATCGTCCGCGGGATCCTTCATCGTCGCTCATGTTTTTTCCAACATCGTGATCGTGATGCTTTTTTTGCCGAGCATCGAACCTTTGCACGCGCGGTTCGTTTTCAACGCTCTGAACGCCCGGACCGAAGAAGGCACGGTGCTCGTGGACGGATTTTTCGGACACGATTGGCAGTATGAGAGCAGACGTCCGATTCGGAAATTTTCTCAGACGCTGTCTCTGGAAGCCGAGTCCGCAGCCGCGTTTTTCGTCTGCACAAAGGTTTCCTGCGAGGAGGACGTGGACGGCGATCGTTGGCAATCCTCTCCGGACTTGCCGCATGGCGTCTGGATTCGTCGGATCAAGACAACCACTTCAACACCCGAATGATGCCCATTTTGGCAGCTTGTTTGTGCGCCGAAACGTCGGTGCGCTTTTCGATTTCTCGGCGGTGATCGTGGTAGTGGCTGTACGCCTTCCAGAGCATCTCTTCATTCGTCAGCGTCGGTCGCCAACCGATCAACGCTCGCAGCTTTCGCGTGTCGAATTCAAAACTCTCCGAGATCATTTTGTACTGATAGGGACCGAGTGGAGACAGTCTCAGCCAATGTGCGATCCGCATGAGGAGGAGCGTCGGGCCTTTGGGGAGCGTTCCCACGCGACTTTTCGTGCCCGCCTTCGCGATGACGTATTCGTATGTTTCTTTGAATGATTTCACCCGCTCCGAGCCGATGTTCAAAATGTGCTTGCCCGAAACATCCAGAAGACGAATGCATGCGTCCGCGAGATCCTCGGCATAGATGAACTGATAGCGATTCTCTCCTCCTCCGACGACCCAGACCGTCCGACCTTCGTCGATGAATTCGAACAAAATGCTGAGCAGTCCGAGCCGTCCGGCGTCCAGGATCGTCGGACAACGCACGATGACGGGATCGATGTTCGGTGACGCCGCAAGCAGCAATTTCTCGCCTTCCCATTTTGATCGGCCGTAGAGTTCTTCGGGATGCGGTTCGTCTTCTTCAGTGACGAGTCTGTTCATCGGCTTGGCCCACAGACAGTTTGTCGAGGTGTGGATCACTTTCTTCACGCCATGACGTCGCATCGCTTCGATGAGGCAGCGGGTGCCTTCCACGTTGCAGCTCCAGAGGAAGTTTTTGTCCTTCACGGCGTGCGCCAAAATGGCGGCGAGATGGAAAACCGCGACGATTGTGTGCGCATTGAAGATGCGATCCAATTGCGCCGCATCACGGATATCGCCTCGGATGCAGACGAGGTGAGGGTGCGTTATTTCGTCTTTCTCCAGATCGATGCTGATGACGGCGAACCCGCGTTCCAGCAGGGCTTTTTTCAGAATATCTCCGAAGAATCCCGCTCCGCCGGTGACGAGCACCGTGTTCATAGGTCGTAGTACTCGCGGTACCATCGGACGAATTTCGGCACGCCGTCTTTGATCTGGGTCTTGGGTTCGTATCCGAGCATTTTTTTGGCGTGGCTGATGTCCGCGAGGCTCGCACGGACGTCGCCCGGTTGCATCGGCAAGAATTCCTTCTTTCCTTCTTTGCCGACGGCTTTCTCCACCTGAGCGATGTATTCCATGAGCTCTTCCTGCCGACCGCAGCCAAGGTTGAAGATTTCTTCGGGATAATTTTTGTCCGAAGACGCGATGATGCCGGACACGATGTCATCGACGTACGTGAAATCGCGCTGCATCTTTCCCTGTCCGAAGACCTGCAGCACGTTGCCTTTCACGACCGCATCGGTGAAGAGAAAGAGCGCCATGTCAGGGCGTCCCCACGGCCCGTAGACGGTGAAAAAGCGCAGTCCCGTGACGGGAATGCCGTAGAGCTCGTGGTACACGTGGGCCATCAGTTCGTTGTCTTTCTTGTTCATGCCGTAGAGCGACAGTTGGTTGTCCGTGCGGTCGGTCTCCGAGGAGGGGAGCTGTTCATTGCCGCCGTAGACCGAGCTGGAAGAAGCGTAGATCAGTCCTTTGATTTTCTGCTTCCGCACTTCGTCGAGAACGTGGAAGAAACCGCGGATGTTGATGTCGATGTATTCGTCCGGATGATCGAACGCGTAGCGGACGCCCGCGAGCGCCGCGAGATGGATGACGCGATCGACTCCCTTCATGCACTCGGCGACCGTCTTGCGATCGAGAATGTCGCCTCGGACGAACGTGAATCCTTTTTTCCCCGCGAGTTGCTTCAGACGATTCTCCTTCAGCATCGGGTCGTAGTACGGGCTCACGTTGTCGAGTCCGATCACTTCGTCGCCTCGCTCGAGGAGCTTGACGGTCGTGTGGTAGCCGATGAAGCCGGCGCAACCGGTAAGAAGGATTTTCATGATGCTTCGATTGTAACAGGAATCAGGACGGCACTCCGATGCCGTGGTACGTCAGCCCCGCATCGGTCACTTCTTTCGGCTCGTACACATTGCGTCCGTCGAAGAGATCCTTGCCTTTCATCGCTTTCTTCAGCTCTTTCAGATCGATGCCGCGGAATTCATCCCATTCGGTCAGCAGCAGCACGGCGTCCGCGCCTTTTGCGGCGTCCATCGCGGCCGAAACGAACGTCGTTTTCTTCGGTAGCAGCGGCTTCGCTCGTTCCATCGCGACGGGGTCGAACGCACGCACCGTGTGGCCCCCTTTCACGAGCGCATGCAAGACATCGATGCTCGGCGCCTCGCGCATGTCGTCGGTTTTGGGCTTGAAACTAAGTCCCCACACGCCGACGGTCGCGTTCTTTGGCAATGCTTTCAGCACGCGATCGATGAAACGTCGGCGTTGATGCGCATTCACTTTGTCCGTCGCTTCGATGATGTCCATCGGAATGCCGAGATCCTTGGCGGTGGCCATGAGCGCCTTCACGTCCTTCGGGAAACAACTGCCGCCGTAGCCGATGCCCGCGTGCAGGAATTTCGGTCCGATGCGGTGATCGAGTCCCATGCCGACGGCGATATCGCGAATGTTCGCACCCGTGGCCTCCGTCAGCTCGGTCAGCATGTTGATGAAGCTGATCTTCGTCGCGAGAAAAGCGTTGCTGGCGTACTTCACGATCTCCGCGCTTTCGCGGTTCATGAACAGCAGCGGTTTGCCGACTCTGGTGATCGGGCGGTAGAGCTCTTCCATCAATTCCTTCGCGCCGTCGTCGTTCATGCCGACGACGATGCGGTCGGGCGTCAACGTATCTTGCACCGCGATGCCTTCGCGGAGGAACTCGGGATTGCTGACGACGGGCACCGCAAATTTCACTTTCCGATCCGCGAGAATTTTCGCGATGCGCTCTTCGCAGAGCTTGCCCGTGCCGACGGGCACAGTGGATTTGTTTACGAAGATGAGATCATGCGTCACGAATTTCGCCACCGTTTCGGCGACGATGAACACGGCTCGAAGGTCGGCTTTGTGGCCTTCGCCCGGAGGGGTTGCCACGGCGGAGAACAAGATTTTTACTTCAGGCAACGCTTCCTCGAGCTTGGTCGTGAAACGGAGTCTGCCGCTCTTGAGTCCGTTTTTCAGCAAGTCCTCGAGACCCGGCTCGTAGATCGGGCTGATTCCTTTTTTGAGCATCTCCACTTTCGCCACGTCGATATCGACGCCGATGACGTCATGGCCGAGCTCTGCGAAACATGCCGCAGAGACGAGGCCGACGTAGCCGGTTCCGACGATCGCGATCTTCATGCTCTGGAGTGTACGCGAAGTTCTTTTGTCTGTCAGTGGAGCGGATAGCGAGTAGGGGCTTGAGCAGCTACGATAAGGCTACCTTCTACCTGCTTTTCGCTACCCGCTTTCGTATGCGTTTTCTCGTCAACGGATCCGTCGCCTATGACCTCCTGCTCACGCACGACGGTTCTTTCGTCGATGCGCTCGATCCGAAGCATCTTGATCGACTGTCCGTGAATTACCTTGCGCACGGTTTCGCCCGTCATCACGGCGGCACGGCGACGAACATCGCGTGGAACTTGGCACTCCTCGGCGAAAAACCGTCGATCGTGAGCGCAGTCGGCACGGATGGCACGGAGTTTGTGAAGATGCTGAAAGACCGCGGCGTCGACGTTTCGATGATCGAAAGCAAACAAGAAGCCGTCACGGCGATGGCGGTGATCGCGACGGACAGCGGCGAACGTCAGATCAGCTTCTTCCACCCCGGCGCGGATGCATTCGGCAGTTTCCCCGATGTCACCGAGGATCGCGATGAATTGGCCTTCGCCATCATGAGTCCCAGAAACCCGATGTTGATGCTCAAGGGCGCTCAGGAATGTGCGCGATTGAAGATTCCGTACGTATTTGATCCGGGTCAGGTCGTGCACGCCTTCGGGCAGAGCGACTTCCGTCTCGCGGTCGAAGGCAGCGCGGGACTCATCGTGAACGAATACGAATGGCAGCTGGCTTCCGACAAACTCGGCTGGGATGAAGCCGAAGTCGTGAGTCAGTGCGGCATGCTCATCGTCACCCTCGGCGACAAAGGACTTCGCATCGTGACGCCGAAAGAACGCGTTGAAGTGAAGGCATGCCCTCCGGAAAAACTCATCAATCCGACCGGAGCGGGGGACGCTGCGAGAGCGGGGTTGCTGCTCGGGCTTGCGCGTCAATGGCCGCTGAAGTCTGCGGCCGAGCTTGGTGCCATCATGGGCTCGCTGGTCTGCGAACAAGCAGGCACGCTCCTCGATTCGCTCGATCTCGACGAAGTGAATGCCAAAGCGCTTGCGACGTACGGTGCAAAATTGCCTTTCTAAATCACTTTCAGCTTTTGCGCCGAGCGTTTAAGCTGTCTTCGCTTTCAACGAAAAAAGCTTCATTCTTTTTCACTTCACACTTTCCACATGTCCTACGTCAAAGATCCGAAACTTGCCGAGCAAGGCCGCCTGAATCTCGAGATCGCCGAGAAGCACATGGGTGCGCTCCTCGAAGTCCGCAAAGAATTCCAGAAGTCGCAGGTCTTCAAAGGCCTCACGATCGGCATGGCGCTGCACGTCACCAAAGAGACGGGCATCCTTGTCCGCACGTTGACTGCCGGAGGCGCCAAAGTGGCGATCACGGGCTGCAACCCGCTTTCGACTCAAGATGACGTCGCGGCCGCGCTGGCCGAGGAGAAGGATGTCTCGGTGTGGGCATATAAGGGAGAGACGAAAGAAGATTATTACAAATATTTGGCGGAGGTGATCAATACGAAGCCGGACATCACCATCGACGACGGCTGCGACCTCGTCACTGAGATTCACACGAAGCACCCCGAACTGCTGAAGAAAATGATCGGAGGTTGCGAGGAGACGACGACGGGCATCATCCGTCTCCAGTCCATGATGCGTGAGGGCGTCCTGAAGTGTCCGATGATCGCGGTGAACGACAACAAGACGAAGCACTTGATGGACAACTACTACGGCACGGGTCAGAGCACCTTCGACGGCATCATCCGCTCCACGAACATGCTGATCGCGGGTACGGTCGTCGTCGTTCTCGGCTATGGCAGCTGTGGCAAGGGTGTGGCGATGCGAGCCAAAGGCATGGGCGCGCAGGTCATCGTCACGGAAGTCGACGCGTTCTGCGCGTTGCAGGCCGCGATGGACGGTCACAGAGTCATGAAAATCGAAGATGCGGCCTCACTCGGAGATCTCTTCGTCACCGTCACGGGCAACGTGCACGTGATCCGTACAGAGCACATGGAGAAGATGAAAGACGGCGCGATCCTCGCGAACTCCGGTCACTTCGATCATGAGATCGACATCTCCTCTCTCGAGAAGACGGCCAGTCGCAAGCGCAGAGTCCGTCATTACCTCGACGAATATCTGATGAAGTCCGGCAAAGTGGTGTACATCGCCGGTGAAGGTCGTCTCGTGAACCTCGCGTCCGCCGAAGGTCATCCGAGCGAAGTGATGAGCTTGTCGTTCTGCGGTCAGGCGCTCGCGTGCAAGTATCTCGTGGAGCACAAAGGCAAGATGCAAAACGAAGTCATCACGCTCCCGCCCGAGATCGACGATCGCATCTCGCGTCTGCAGCTCGTCGCGATGGGCCTGAAAATGGACACGCTCACCGACGAACAGAAGAAGTACCTCAGCAGCTGGCAGGAGGGCACGTAAACACGAGCCGTGCGTCTCTATTTTTTCTTCATTTTATATCTGCCTTTTTCTCTGGCAGATCGTTCCGCATGCCATGCATCGTCTGCGTGTGATCCGAGTTCGAAGGCTCTTGGATGAACGGTTTTTTCTGCAGGATTCCTTTTCAGAGCGCAATCAAGAAGCTGTCGATAAATTTTGCAACATTCGGCGATTTTTCCATTGGGTCGATCGGTGTTTTTTTCCAAGTGCTGGAATTCAATGCCGGTGCGGACATAGAGAATACCCGTCGTATCCAGTGCGCTCGCAAGCGTCGTTCCAAAACGACGTCGAAATTCGTATTCATTGCTTTTGTGAATCAAGATCAGCACGGCATTTCGAATCTCATCGAGCGTCAGCTCCACTCCGCGCAAGCCTTCAGGTGTTTCATATGGTTTTCCTTGTGGCGCGACACCTCGTGCGATGATTTCGAACAATTTTGCCCGCTCTATTTTATCTTCAATTTTCAGTTTTGTTGCCCAACTGTCGGATTTCCCGTGCATGCATACGGAGAGGATCAGAGGTTTCGGTTTGTCATCGCCGCTCGCGTGGTCGCCGTGGGAATGCAATCGCATGCGGGAAGTATAGACGAAAATTTGCAAATATCAATAAATATTTCATAATCATAATTATGGCAACAGGAAGCCACAAAGCCCGCCAAAGCCTTGGAAACACTGGACAGAAGCCGAAATATTCGTAAAATTCGCATATTCCGTACCGTTTGATCGGTACACGCTCTTTGGGATCATCGCCTGTTCACATAGTGATGTGTCTTCCCGATTTCATTGCCCCAGTCTTGGGGGTCATCCTTGTTCCCGTCAGGGAGTGTTTGCCTCTTGGAAGAGGCATACAGATGATGGAAGGCACAGAGTGTCAGCTCTTTTCGGAGACGTAGAGATGATGGATCTGTTCGAGGAGTCCGCGTGGGACAATGACGGTGATTCCGTCGCCGTGCTTTCGCGCATGGAGGGGAAACCCTCCGGCGAGAAACGCAAGAAACGCCGCGACCAAACGGTCGAGGCACACGAGCGACGCGCCAAAGGCGTTGAGAAGGTCAGCGAGAAACTGTCACTCGCGCGAGGGCGTTTGCCCAAGCACGTGTACCTGTCTCTCAAAGACCGAGCTCGTCGCCTGAAGCACGAGAACCAACATTGCCTCGTTGGGGCTCAAGACTGATCCTCCGATTATCGGAGGGCTGATGTCCAAGTCCGGGCGCAAAGAGAAATCTTTGTGCCCGGCATTTTTATTCTTGAAGATACGTCACTGTGGAGAATGACGTCGGTAGCTTTCGCTTCCGATAGCTTCGTCGTGTCTACTCTTGCTACACTCCGCGGGCATGGAGAGGTGGCCGAGTGGTCGATGGCGCGCGACTCGAAATCGCGTAGACCTGAAAGGGTCTCGAGGGTTCGAATCCCTCCCTCTCCGCCAGAGTATGTGATGTGTTTTTGTTGTGCTTCACAATCCGAAACAGCTGCAAAGCCACCTCTTCGCGGCGCGAGGAGCATCGCAAGAGAGCGTAGGCCGTGCGACTTCAAAAATGCCGTCCCCCTTTCGAGGAACGGCGGTGTGGGCTACCGGTCGCGCGGTTCGCGGAGAAGATCTCCGAAAGCCGCGATGATCAGCAGACCGATGGCGACAGGAATCCATCCAAAGTCGCCCTGCATCATGTCCAGGAACCGAAGGATATTCATGTCCGAATCCTTTCAAGTCCCCCCTGGAACATCATTTTTGGCAGCTCTGCCACGGCGTGGCGCTCTTACGAGCTGTCAAAACAGTACGAAAACGTACTTATACTATTTTGATACTTTTTTAGTATTTTGTCAATTAATCTTCCCGTGCTTCACGCTTCAGCTCGGCTTCGATCAAGAGATCCAGATCGCCGTCCATCACCCCCGCGGTGTCGCTCGTTTCGTAGTTCGTGCGGAGATCTTTCACCATTTGGTACGGATGAATGACATAGCTTCGGATTTGCGATCCGAAATCCGCGCTTGCGGCCGAGCCTTTCAATTTCTTTTTCTCAGCGGCTTCTTCGGCCTGTTTTTTCTCGAGCAGTTTCGCTTTCAACATGTTCGTCGCGCGCTCGCGGTTCTGGATTTGGCTGCGCTCGTTCTGACACGCGACGACGATGCCCGACGGGATGTGCGTGAGGCGCACCGCGCTGTCCGTTTTGTTCACGTGCTGGCCGCCCGATCCGCCCGATCGGTACGTGTCGATGCGCACGTCGTTCATGTTCAGTTCCACGTCGTCGCTGCCCGTGATCTCGGGCAACACTTCGACGAGCCCGAACGACGTCTGCCGCAAACTTTTGGCGTTGAAGGGCGAGAGCCGCACGAGCCGATGCGTGCCGCGTTCGCATTTCAGATGTCCGTACGCCGCGTCACCGGAGATCAACACGGTCATCGATTTGATGCCGGCTTCTTGTCCGTCCGTGCGTTCGATCACGTCGCTCTTCCAACCTTTCCGCTCCGCGTAGCGCAGATACATGCGTCCGAGCATTCCCGCCCAGTCCTGCGCCTCCGTGCCGCCCGCACCGCCTGAGAGCGTGATGTAGGCATTGCCGAGATCATATTTTCCACCGAGATAGAGCGTGCGCTCCGCGACTCGCCACTTTTCCGCGAGCTCTGCGTATTCCTTTTCAAGACTCGGCAAATCTTCCGTCTTGCTGGCTTTCGCGATGTCGTGGAGATCGCGCACTTGCTGCTCCAGTTCCACCATCGGCAACCATTGTTTCTTCAATGCCTTCAGACGTTGAAACAATCCTTCCGCGCGACGATGATCACTCCAGATGTCCGCGGCGTTCGTTTGCGTCTCCAATGCGAGGATGTCCTTCGGGATTCCTCTCTTGTCAAAGAGAGTCCTTTCCCATGTGTACGGCATCAAGCAGCTCCGATACTTTTCTGAGCAACTCGTCCATGGGAGAGGGAGTAGAAGTAGGTGTATTCTGCCAGAGCAGAGACCTTTTCCGCCACTCGGTTCTCATGATGTCGAAAGAGTCCTCATCGCAGACCGCACCGTCGCCCGCGGAGACGCAGGTGCTCGTTCCGGCCGTGGCTCGGCTCGGATTTCCCGTGATTATTTTCGGCGTCGTGTTCATGACGGCGACGGTCGTGATCACGCAGCTCATCACGCCGGATCGTTTCCCCGTGCGCATCGGAGACCGCGTCGTCCGCCTCGTTGATCTGGAGGCCGAGCAGAAACAATTGCTCTCCGCGAAAGCCGATCTTCTCACGAAGCCGAGCCCCTTCACGCAGTCGCGCGCCCCCGTCTTGCATCAACTTATTTTCCTCCGCGGAAGCGTGACGCCGATGGGGCAGGCATTCCTCGCCATCGACGACACTCGCGTGAGTTTTCGCACCGGAGACAGCGATCCAATCTCGATTCCGCAGATGGAAGCGCGCGGATCGGGAGGATTGATTCTGCTCGGCGGAGAGACGAGAGACGCGGGCGGACGCTCGATGCAAATCCTCGCGTCGTTCATCGACGGATTGCGCGCCATTCCCCTCGTCGCATCCGTGAGCGAACCGGAATATCAGAAAACGAAAAACGCCGACGGCACCGAATCCACGCCGTTCGCCGTCACCGTCACCCTTCACCCCGTCGATGCTCACTGACATCTCCGTTCGCAGGCCGTGGATCGGAGTCTCCCTTTTCGTCTTGGGGATACTCCTCTCAGTCGTGTCATGCGGTTTGCTCGTGTTGCACACGCGTTCGTTTTCGCTCAAGCGCGATACCGCCGTGATGATCGGCACGACGCTTCCCGAGCTTAAATCTTCCGTCGAACTTCTGTCCGCCAATGCGCAGGCCGAACAACTCTTCGCGCAGGACGCTCTTGTCGCGCGAGAGGAGCAAGCCTCGGCGTACGTGTTGCCGAACGGACCCGTCTCCACTCGCGCGGTGCAGGTTTTGAGTGAGATCGCGTCGGCTTTGACGAAGAACGCGGGCGGAAACGTCACCGTTCAGTCGTTGTCGTTCGATGCCGCGGCGACGAATCTCGGCAGCATGAAGACCGTCGGAGCGCACCTCGCACTGAAAGGGGATTTCCATTCCGTTGCTCGATTCTTCGCCGTGCTTTCCTTCAGCGGCGACATGATGGTGCGTGACATTCTCTCCGATCAGACGACCGATCAATTCCTGAAGCTCGTCGTTTCGTCATCGCCACTGTCGCTCAAGGCCGCCGAAGATTTCCTCTATCTTGATTTGCTCCAGTATGCGGCCAGTCCCGACAAGATCGAAGAGGCGATGACCAAGGACATGCAAAAAGACGTTGCTGCGGACGTGAGAACTTTCCTCCTGCAGTCGGGACTGGCGCAGGTGCGCAGCGCATTCGACAAGATCGCGACGGATTTGAAAGAAAAAAACGTCTGGCCGATGGGTTTGGTCACCATTACCTCTCTCAAGCGCAACGGTGACGTGTGGGATGCGGATTTGGTCTTCTACAGGCGCTGACCGTTCCCTCAGGCATGCGGAAAGGGGTAGTCTGAGGGCGTGAAGCTCTGCGTTCTCGTGCCGGCCGTCAACGAACAAGAAAGCATTGTGCAGGTGCTTCGCTCCGTTCCTCGTTCATTTGCGGGGATCACGTCCGTCGATCTTGTCGTGATCGATGACGGCAGTACCGATGCCACCGCCGCTCTCGCCGCGTCCGCGGGAGCAGTTGTGCTTCGACATCCGAAGCGCATGGGTCTGGCTGCTGCGTTTCGCACGGGGCTCGCACATGCGCTCGATTTTCACGCCGACCTCATCGCCACGCTGGATGCGGACGGTCAGTATCGACCGGTGGAACTTTCCGTGCTTCTCGTGAAAATGCGCGAGACGCATGCGGATCTCGTGATCGGCGATCGGCAAGTCTGGACATGCGCACACATGCCGCTCGGCAATCGCATCGGCAATGCCATCGGCAGTCTCATGCTTCGCGTGCTCGCGCGCGGACGCATCACCGACGCATCGTCTGGATTTAGACTCTTCACCGCGCGATGTGCTCATGCACTTCGCATCACGAGCGAGCACACCTATACCCATGAGATGCTCATCCAAGCCGTCGCTTGCGGCTTCACGGTCGCGGAAGTCCCCGTCAGCTTTCTCCCGAGATTGCACGGCAAGAGCAAGTTGGTGCGCACGCTTCGTCATCACATTTTGCGTTCGTGCGGCACGATCTTGAAATCGCTTTTTCTTTTCAATCCGCTGCGGAAATTCCTGATTCTGGCCGCGCTCTTCGCGCTTGCGGGAGTCGCCGTGTTCTTACGCCCCTTTTTCTCTGACGCGTCGGTGACGTCGAGTGCGTTCGGGGGAGTCTTGTTGTTCGTGTTCGGCATTCAGTTTCTCGTGCTCGGCATCATCGCGGATTCGTTTGCGAGCCAACGTCGCGTGCTCATCGAAGAGTCTTCCGTTTCCCGTCGCCCGTCGTGACTTCGCCGCGCATCCTCTTCGTCACGCGCAGTCTGCAATCCGAAGCAGGTGGCATGCAGCTCTATGCGCGAGAGCTTTTGCGCGGACTCCGAAAGCGAAATGAGATCGACGTGCGTGTCGTGGGGTACCGCGGAAGCGTTTGGCTGCTGCCGTTTTTTCTTTGTTTCGCCCTTCTTCGCACGCTCTTCTTTCGAGGGACGCACGTGCATTTCGGCGACGCACTTTCCGCATGTTGCGTTCCGATCGTTCGATTTTTCCGACCGCGGTTGCGACTCAGCGTCACGGTGTACGGACTCGATCTCACGTATCCGCATTTTTTCTATCAACGCATGATTCGCGCGTGCCTTCCTCAGGTTGATCGCATTGTTGCCATCAGCCGTTCCACCGCTCTGGAAGCCGAGAATAGAGGTGTGGCATCCGATCGGATCGCCGTCATTCCTTGCGGCATCGATTGCGATGTTTCCGTTCGGAAAGAGGCGACCTCAGCGCATGATCTTCTTTTGCTCGGGAGGCAAATTCCACGCAAAGGCACGCGCTGGTTTTTGTCCGCCGTCGTGCCGCGTCTTCTCGTCTTGTATCCCGATCTTCGCGTGACGATCGGGGGAGACGGCTCCGAACTTCCGATGATTCGCAGTGACATCGAACGGCTCGGACTTTCTTCGTGTGTCCATGCATTTGGTTCCGTCAGTGAAGAGAAAAAAAACGTTCTCTACGGAGAGGCGGGACTCTTCGTGATGCCGAATATCGAGATAGCGGGCGACATGGAAGGATTCGGACTCGTGTGCGTCGAGGCCGCCGCGCGCGGACTTCCCGTCGTCGCGGCGAGATTGCAGGGGATCGAAGACGCGGTGATCGAAGATCAAACGGGTGTTTTCTTTTCCGCGGAGGACGGCGAGGATTGCATGCGCGCCATCGAAAAGGCATGGTCGATCCGATGGCATCCAGAAGCGATGAATCAGCTCTGCCGACGACATTTCAGCGTTGAAACGATGACATCCGCTTATCTCCGACATGTTTTCTTCTGAGTTCTCCCTCGGCATGGTAAGCTGGGACTATGAACCGCCGATCGGCGGCATGGGTAGGCACGTGCGGTCACTGACAAAAGTATTGGGAGAGAAAGGCATGCGCGTTTCAGTCTTCAGTCGCAGTGATCTTCCGTGGCTTCGGTTCGGACGCAATATTGTATTTTCAATTCTTCTTTTGGTCGCGCTTCCACGATGGATTCGCAAGCATCGGCTCACTCTTCTGCATGTGCACACGGGACCAGGCGGAGTCCTTTTGCTTTCTCGTCCGGCTCGCGTTCCTCTCGTCGTCACCGCCAATCATACGTATGCGCAGCAATCTCGCATCAAAGGACAACGTTGGAAGAGACTGTTCATCCCCTTCGAGCGACGCACGTATGCGCTTGCCGATGCGATTCTCTGTCTTTCCGAGGACACCGCGCGTTCCGTGGAACACGACTACGGGATGAAGAAATCGAAGCTTGCGATCGTCGGTTGCGGCGTTGATTTGAACCGATGCGCGTACCTCGATACGTCGCTTCCAGAGCGGCAAAAGTGTTGCTTGTTCATCGGACGTCACGACAGTCGCAAAGGGTTCGATCTGCTCCGCGCCGCATGGGATTCTGTGCGGAAGAATATTCCGAACGCGCATCTGCACGTCGTCGGTTGGGACGAGCGCTCGACGGATGCGATTGCGTTCCACGGACGCTTGTCTGACGGCGAACTGCGAACGTTTCAGACGTCGGTGCGATGCGTCGTCGTTCCCTCGCGTCTCGAAGGATTCGGCCTTGCGGCCGCGGAGTCGATCTGCGCGGGGACGCCCGTCGTCGCGACCGATGCGGACGGACTTCGATCGGTCGTCGAGAACGATGCGACGGGGTTGCTCACATCTCCGGATCCCGCTGACATCGCCGCGGGATTGTCGCGGATGCTGTCCGATGACGCGCTCTGGGAGCGACTGCACGCGGGGTGTCGTTCCGTCCGATCTTCATTTGATCTCGCGGCGGAAGCAGACAAGCATCTTGCGATCTACCGTACGCTATACTGACCCGCAATGAAGACACTGATGCAGAAGCGATGGTTCCTGCCGACGGTGAGCGCCGTGCTCCTCCTTCTGCTTTTTTTGAAACAGTGCTGGTCGCTCGTTCGATTTCCCGGCGTGCCGTTCGGATATGACGCGGGCATCTATCGTTATTTGTTTCTGAAGCATGCGCAGGGTTTTCCGCCCTTTTCCATCGTCGACATGCCGAGCTGGGCCCATGGTCATCCGCTCGGACTTTATTTTTTCTCAACTTTGTTGATCCGTCTCGGCGTGCAGGTCGATTGGCTCATCGGGTGGATCTGGAATCTCTTTCCGATTCTCATTGCTGTCGTGCTCGCGCGTGTGTTCGCGAAGCGCGAGGGAGCGATCGTGGGTGTGCTCGTGTTGCTCGCATATTTACTGTCGACCGTGCAATATCAGGGGTTTCTTCTCATGTATTGGAAGGTTTTTGCGGCGCTTCTTTGGTGCGCGCTTTCGTTTTCTTTTTTTGAGCGAAAGTCTTTGCTCTGGATCCTCCTCGCGATGCTGTCGATCGCGACGCATCAGCAGATCGGCCTCGTACTGATCCTTGCGATCCTTTCCTCGATTATTTTGCGCGAACGGAGTCGTTTGCTTCAGAGCCTTGCGGAGCTCGCCGTCGCGGTTACGCTCGGATTGCTCTGGTACATCCCGAATGCGCAAGGGGCTCTCTTCGACATCGTGCCGAACCTGATCAATCCGACGATCGGGTTCGCGCTCGTCGCAGGGGCGATCCTTCTCGGAGGTTTCGCCTTTGTGTTCGTGCGGTTCCCGCGTCATCGCCGCTCGATTCTTTTCTCGGTCGCCGCGTGCGTCGGACTCGCGTTGCTCCTGCTACCCATCACCGGTCACGCGCCGACATTTCTCGGAAATTTCCTGAAACACATTGCGACGACTGACGCCGTTCCCGGAGTATTTTTCACCGTTCCCGAGTATCTCGAGAAGTCTTTGCCTCTTTTGCTCCTCGCGCTCACGGGGCTGGTTCTTTCGTTCCGACGCGAGCAGGGGACGGTCTGGCAGTGCGCCGCGATCTGGTGCGCTCTCGCGGTCGTCAGCATGTTCTTTTTTTACAGACGCTTTTTGTTGCCGCTTGATTTCTTTTTGTTGCCGTTCGCGGCGGTCGCCATGGCAGAAGCGTGGCGGTCACAATCGGATCTCGCCCGCGGTGCGGTCGTTGTCGCCGTCATGCTCCAAGGTTGGCTTGCGCTGGATCAGATCAGCGTCATCGATCCGCACGTCGATCACGCGATGCTGGCGCAGTTTGCTGAGTTGCCGAAGGTCGTCACGCCGCATCGATACCTCATCGTTCTCGACAACATGGCGCCGTGGGTGACGGGATTTTTGCCTGACAATGTCGTCAGCGGTCCGGGGATTTTCAGTTCGTTTCCGATCGAAGACTGGCAGAAGTTTTTGTACGGCTCTTCGGCGGATCATCACGAGTTCATCGTTCGCTATCCGCGCGGCACGTACTTTTTCGCGACGGATGTTTTTCGCTCCTTCTATCCGCCCGAAGTGCAGTCGCTCCTTGCGGATCCGTGTTTCCGTCCCACATCCATGACGGGTCTTCTCGAATCCGCCTGCGGTGTAGATCCCGCCTCGAAGCCTTGACCGAAATGCAACTTTTCGGCATCCTGCAGTCCTGAATCAGATTTTCCCCTTCTTCTTTTGCGTCAGCGTTACACTCGTCCCGTCTTCAACATCAATCGTCCGAAGTTCAATGAACAGATCCGCGCACCGGAGGTTCTTCTCGTAGCCGATGACGGCGCCGCGGAGAAATTGCCGATCGCGGACGCATTGCTGCGAGCGCAGGAACAAGGCTTCGATCTCATCGAAGTGTCACCGAAGGCCGTCCCGCCCGTCGTGAAGATCGGCGATTACGGCAGTTATCTCTACAGGCTGAAGAAGAAGGACAAGCAGCAGAAGTCGCACAGCAAGCAGACGGAAGTGAAATCCATTCGTTTCGGCTTTCGCACGGACACGGGCGATCTCGACCGTTTGGCCGATCGCAGCCGCGAGTTTCTCGGCGAGCGCAACATGGTGAAGGTGTCGGTGACGCTTCGCGGTCGCGAGCTCAGCAACAAGGAATATGCGATCGACAAGCTGAAGAAATTCGTCGAGAGTCTGGCCGATGCCGCTGAAGTGGATCAGCCCGCCAAGCGTCAGGGCAACCAATTCATCGTCATTCTGCGTCCCAAGAAATAGATTCGCGGCGTGCCAATTTCAGTTTGCATTCCCCGATTTTCTGTCTATACTCCTGCGTCCATGCCGAAGATCAAGTCTCACAGCGGCGCCAAGAAACGCATCCGTCGAACCGGAAGCGGCAAGCTCGCGTTCAACCGCAACAGCCGCAACCATCTCCTCATGCAGAAGAGCAAGCGCCAGAAGCGTTTGAATCGCACGAAGCTCATGCATCCGGCCAACGAGCGCAACCTGAAGCTCCTCCTCCCGAATCTCTAAACCCCTCCCATGCGCGTCAAACGTGGTATTCACAGGCATCGAAGAGTCAAAGCTCTGCACAAGCTCGTGAAGGGTTACAAAGGAATGAAGCGCACGACCGTGAAGAAGGCTAAAGAGGCCGTCATCAAGGCCGGTCAGAACGCCTACCGCGACCGCAAACTGAAGAAGCGCGACTTCCGCTCGCTTTGGACCGTGCGTATCAACGCAGCCGTTCGCGCAGAAGGCTTCAACTACTCTCGCTTCATCCCCGCATTGATCAAATCCAAGATCACGCTCGATCGCAAGTCTCTTTCTGAGATCGCGATCCACCACCCCGAGATCTTCAAGCAGATCGTGAAGGAGTCGGGACTCACGAAATAGCATTAAGGGATCCTTCTATTGTTCTGAAAGGCTTTTTTAGTTGCAATACCCCATCGAAAGCAGGCTGAATGGAGTATAAAAAATGCTATAAGTTTTCTGCCACACAGCCACCTTTTCTCCCTTGAAGATTGTATAAGTAAAAATATCATTCGTTACATTCCGCTCGATTAGGACAATGGTATTGGTGTCCTTTTTTACTATTTGTACCGGGGTGTCGCCATTATTACTCTTAACTATGGGTCTATCTGTAGATAGACCGGCAAAAGTGATCATTATTGGCGGGTTATCTTTTGTTGTTTCATAATCAATTGTCCTGTTTTTTAGATCTGTAATTTCTTTTTTATTTTTAAAGGCAAAAGTGGAAGTAACTTTAAATTCACAGTTCACAATGTCTTCACCAAGTGGAAGACCGTTGTCTATAAAGGCAGGGCGTATGTTTCCAGCGGAGCCACTTCGCATCAGTAAAATATAAACTAGGACAAAAATGACAAACAATTCAGCGAGAGTTACCCAGATTAATCGTGGCTTTTTAAACATATAAGAATTGTAAGCTAATTCTTACCATTTCTTGCGTTCCTCGCGCACGAAGCCCGAGACTTCGACGAACGTCATCTTCGGATCGGTCTTCTTCATCTCGTCGAGCATGAGGTTCACGCCGAGCGCATCCGACGCCATGTGGCTGCACTGGATGATGTTCACATGGTGTTTCTTGGCTTCCTCCAATGATTTCTCCGTGACATGCATCGAGAGCACCGTGCCCACTCCCGCGCGGGACTTCTCCTCGAAGAATTCCTCCGGTCCGTTCGTGCCGCCCGTGAACTCCGTGGCGCAGATCTTGCCTGTGCGTCCGCCACGAGAACCGTTAGCGATGATCGGCGGATTCCCTTTCAGCGCGAACTTCTTGTATTCGGGAATATTTAGAATGGCGGTCATGACTTCACCGAGCTCGTCGTATTCGTGTTTGCAGATGTATTTCTCCATGAAGGCCCAGACGAGGTTGTCCGTGATCGTGTGGCAGCAGACTGCCGGGAAATCCATGAGCTCGGCGGCGCGTTCGACGCGAAACAGGTTGTCGGCGTGGATGGAGCGCCAGATCTTGTCCATGCGAGGGCGGAGCAATCCTTCGGAGTGCGTTACGGGGACGCCGACGCTCGCGAGGAGATCGATCTGCAGCGGCATGACTTTGTCGAGGTCGGCGAGTGCGCGGCCTTCGGGATGGTGGATCAAGAGTCCGTCGATCTTCGTTCCTTTCTCGCGGAGTCTGTCGGCGAGCAGCACTTCCGGAGTTTCGATGTCGATGCCGACCATGAGATGCGTGAATTCCTCCGATCCGTCGCCGCTGATGATGCGACAGTCCGGAAACGGGTTCCACATGCGCTCTTTGTCGAAGAGCTCGGCTTCCTTGCCCGTGAGTTTTTTCTGCTTTTCCGTGGTTTTCTTCAGCATTTTTTCGATTTGCTTCTTGCCGCGCGGATCGTGATCGATGCCCAGTGCGACGGCCTTCTCAAAAAATTTCTGGAGTTTCATAGTGGCGTCAGCGTAGCTTGCGTGGCTTCGGAAGCGCAACGCGATTTCAGCTGAAGATTTTTTTCAGGAAATATTTGCATACGCTTTTGCCGATGATGAGCGGATGGCGGAGGCAAAATTGCTTCAGTCGGCCGCTTCCTTTGCCCGTGACATACGCGCCGCTTTGCACGCGTGCGAAATATTTCGCGACCATCGTGTCGATCGAACGGTTCCTCGCGGCGATGGCATTGCTTCGGTCTTTCCCCGAAAGCAACGCGATGACGATCTCGAAGCAGCGCAGCCGATCGAAGAGCCCGTGTCCGCCTTCCGCGTTTCTCGCGCTCGCGGCGCCGCTGTGAATGCGAAAACTGCCGTAGTGTTGTTTCCGTTCGTCGTACCAATCGGAGACGAGCAGCATGCGCATCCACGCCTCCATATCCAGTGCTTGCGGCATGTCTTCGAGAAACGGTCCCGCGGCTTCCAGAGCCGTTCTTCGCATGACGACAAAGCTCGGTTCGCCGATGAAATTCGGATGCAATTCGCGTGCCAGCCACCAGCGAAAAAGATCTTTTCCTTCATGGAAGCCCCCGGTCAGCGTTTGTTTCACTTTTTGCACCGACAGGTAGCAGCCTGTGTCCGGGATTTTTTCCTCGAAATGATAGTCATGTTCCATCGAGACGAGTCCGACGGTCGGATGTTTCGTCAGCACGTCGTTCGCTTGCGCGAGATAGTCGGGCAGCCACACGTCATCCTGAAAAAGAAAGGCGACGATCGGCGCCGACGTGTGCGCAACGCACGCGTTCCAATTGCCGCCGATGCCGAGGCGTGTGTCGGATTTTTTGAAGGTGATGCGTGTGTCGGACAAAAACGGTTTCACGATCGCTTCGGTTTGATTCTCGGGAGAACAATCGTCATGAATGAACGCGTGCCAGTCCTGAAACGTTTGTTTTTGCAGGTTTTCCAGCGCTTCCGTGAGGTGCGCTGGCTTAGGGTTATACGTCGGGATGAGGACGTCCACGGTGTGCATCGGGCGGCAGTATAGCTCGTTTTCCGCAGCAATCGGCACTATACTGGCCGCCATGCGTATCGATGTCCTGACCCTCTTTCCGGCGATGTTTTCGGGCCCTCTGACCGAGAGCATCCTGAAGCGTGCGACGGAGGCTGGGCATCTGGAAATTCATCTGCACGACATCCGTGCGTTTTCGAAGATGCGGCACCGACAAGTCGACGACAAGCCGTACGGCGGAGGAGCGGGGATGCTCTTTATGCCCGAACCGGTCGTCGATTGCCTCGAGGAGGTGACGAAAGAAGGCCAAAAAGGCGGGAAAGGCGGCAGATTGCCTCATCGGATCTATCTATCCGCCGCGGGTAAACGCCTGACGCAGGCGAAGGTCGAGAAGCTCGGCACGCGCGATTGGATCATGCTGCTCTGCGGACATTACGAAGGTGTCGATCAACGGATCATCGACGGTTGGATCGACGAAGAGATTTCGATCGGCGATTACGTGCTGACCGGCGGTGAGATTCCCGCGATGGTGCTCATTGATTCCGTGGCGAGACAAATCCCCGGAGTGCTCGGCAAAGAAGCTTCCGCGGACATGGACAGCTTCTCGGCGGCGTTCGATCGGAAGCGTGAGTATCCGCAGTACACGCGCCCGGAAGACTTCAGAGGCATGAAAGTTCCGGACACGTTGATCTCCGGCAATCACAAGAAGATCGAGGAGTGGCGACGGCAGCATCTTTCCTAATGCGTCGTTCGCAGTCTCGCGAAGAGTGTTCCCGCGCGATGTCGCAAATCTTCGAGAATTTCGCCCGCCCGCGCTTTGATGCCGCCCGACGTTTCAGCTTTTCCTTGCAGGAGGCGCAGGTGGAGTCCGGCTGCCTTCAGCAATTCTTTCGGCAAACGCGTTTCTCCTTCTGCGGCGTCAGGATGGGAAAGAGCGGCCGTCAGCAATCGTTCGTTTTCCCGGAATCCGCTCGTCCCATCCATGATTTCGTAACGCTTGGCCATGAACGGACCGTTACCCGTGACGGTCATGAATGAATAGAGTTCGCCGTACGTCTGCGGCAGTTCGACGATTTCCGAACTTTCGACTGGCATAGTAGAGAGGGGAAAGTGGTTTCTTTCTATTTCTTTCGTCGGCTTGATTCAAGAGGACGCATGAGCACATTTCTTTTCCTGTTCTTTTCCCCGACAACCGACGGGCGTCAACCTTTCGATGTTCGTCTCGCGGTGCGCCTGCTACTTGTTTTCTTTTTCGACACGCAAGAACGCTTGCAACTCCCGCGAAATATGACGGTCATTCGGGGGTAGAATCAACTCATGTTCGACGACTTCAAGAGCCGACTCCGTTTGAACGGCACGCTGACCTTCACCGTCCGCGTTCGCACGCAGGCGCAAACGTCCGGTTTTCGCGAGATCATGGATGACGGCGCGGTGAAGATCGATCTGGCGGCCGTGCCGGAGGACGGCAAAGCCAACGAAGAATTGGTGCGATTTCTGGCGCAGGAATTCGAGACGTCTCGCTCGTCGATCGAGATCGTGAGCGGGCATACCTCCAGAACGAAGATCGTTCGCGTTCGCAAAGAGAGAGAAACTTCCGATCTGCTGGATATCACGGAATTGCTCTAGAACTAGCGATGAAATTGATCGTGGATTTCTTTGAGACGTCTGTTCGTGAGGTGCGTGTAGATCTGCGTCGTCGTGATGCTGCTGTGTCCGAGCATTTCCTGCACGCTGCGGATGTCCGCACCGTTCTTCAACAGTTCGGTGGCGAACGTGTGTCGGAGCGTGTGCGGTGTCACTTTCTTCACGAGTCCCGCTTCGGCGGCGATCGTTCTGACGATGCGTTCGATGGCTTGCGGCTGCAGTCGGCGCTCTTCGCCGAACAGACTCTTCGTTTTTGATCGATTCGAATTGCTCAGGAAGAGCGGCGTGAAATTGTCATCGCGCACATGCAGATAATTTTTCAGAAATTCGACGGCCGTGTCCGAGATGAATACGATGCGCGCTTTGCGGCCTTTGCCGACGACGCGGAATTCGCGACTCTGCAGATTCACGTCTTTGCGATTCAGGTTGCTGATCTCGCTCACGCGGAGTCCTGTGGAATAGAGAAGGTGGAGCAGCGCGCAGTCTCGCAGTCCGTTTCGCTTCGTGACGTCGATCACGCCGAACATCGCTTCCAGCTCCTCGCGCGCGAGGACTTCCACCTGTCTTTCCGGTACTTTCGGCAGTTCGATTTTCTCCGGAGACATCGTCTGCACGTCATTCTTTTGCAAGTGTTTGAGCATCGCCCGCAGCGCGATCAGGTGATACTGCTGCGTTTTGATGTCCAGCGTGACGCCTTGGCCGGCGATCGGCGTGCGGTGCAGATGCAAACGATAATCGCGAATCAAATCCGCCGAGATGCGCGATACGTCGGTCTTGGCTTTCGCGAATTTTTCGAAGCGTTTCAGGTAGTGGCCGTAGTTCTCGACGGTTTTTTTGCTTTGGTATTTGCCCACTTCGCAGTGAGTGAGAAAATCGTAGATTGCGTCTTTGAGTTGCATGAGTCTGGGATAGAATACGCTTCTTCGCGGCTATCATGGCACGAACCAACGAACAAGTATGGGCGGGGAAGTGGAAGGGCCGCAAGGAACCCGTGAACGCTTTTGCGAAGACGCTCGTTCGTCGGTCGGGCTCGGGGAACAATCGCAAGCTTCTCGATGTCGGCTGCGGCAACGGCATGGATTCGCTGTTTTTCGCCCGTCAGGGTTTTCGCGTCACCGCGCTTGATTTCTCGCCGAGTGGCATCGAAGAGCTGCGGCGTGCGATTCGCACGTTCGAGACTGCGAACATCGAAGCCGAACTGCACGATATCTCGAAGAAGTTTTCTTACCCCGACGGATCGTTCGACGTGATCTACGCGCATCTCTCGCTTCACTATTTCGAGGATGCGCTTACACGCAAGATTTTTTGCGAGATGAAGCGTTTGCTGAAGGCGAAAGGAACGTTCTTCGTGAAGTGCAAATCCGTCGACGATTGTCTCTACGGCGAGGGTGAAAAGGTCGGCCCCGACATGTATCGCAGCGGTCACACGCGACACTTTTTCCGATTCGAGTATTTGCGATCGATGCTCGACGGATTCATGCTTAAGGACATTCGCAAAACAAGTTCGTCGTATCACGGCAAGAAGTCAGCGTTCGTGCAGGCGGTGGCCGTGAAGTAGTCATCGCAGCGCTCTTTCGATCCTCCCCGCGAGTTCTTCGCGCGTCAGGAGTCCGAGCCAACGATCTTGATCCAACGCGAAGAACGGCACGCGATCGACGCCTTCTTCCGCCGCTCGTGCGAGATTGCCGTCCAGCAGATGTTTGTTTTTCAGACATGTTTGGAGAGTCGCGGTTTTTATGTCCGTTGCTTTCACGAAGCGGGGGATATCGCCGTTTCCCGCAACGGCATGGGATGCCAGCCATCGGTCGGCGTTCGTGAATTTCCCTTGCGCGGCGGCGCAGATCGCGAGTGAAGCCGAGAATGTTCCCGCGTCCGTCATCGGAACGAACACGCGTTCGACGTGGAGTTTGCCGCCGAGGTACGTGCGTTCTATCCATGGCAGATCAGTCATCACGAATTGTCGGCAGTACACGCAGTCATAGTCCAAAAAGATCGTCAGTCGATGCGCCGTTTTCGTTTCGCCCATGAGCACGGTGCCGCTGGCGGTGAGACTCGTTTTCAGCGCCGATCCGCTGGATTGATCCACTTCCAAGCTGTCCGCGGTTTTCGGCGTTTGGTCATTCACGGTGATCGCGCCACTCGAGACGTCGGTCGCGGATTTCGAGTGCGTCAGTTGTTGAGTTGCATTCTGCGCACCGCTCGCACCGCATCCCGACAGCATGAACCCGCAAGCGATGAACAGTCCGATGATGGAAGAGCGCAATCGCATCGGGTTCCATTGTGCGGGCTTTTTCATGATAATGGAACCGTGAATCCTTCCCGCATCACCATTCTCGGCGTTCCCGTTGATGCAGTCACGTTGCCCGAGGCCGTGAAGCGTATCCAAGACATGGCGCACAGCGAAGGGCAATTTCACGTCCTGACGCCGAACCCTGAGATGCTCGTGGAGGCGACCAGAAATCCGAAGTTTCTCTCGGTGCTTCAATCCGGCGCGTTGAATCTGCCGGACGGCATCGGGCTTCTGTGGGCCGCTCGTCAGATGAACAGGCCTTTGCCCGCGCGCGTCACGGGCATCGACGTGCTCTCGGCGGTGTGCGCCTCCGGTTCTTCGATCGGTCCCGTATTTTTGCTCGGAGCCGCGGAGGGAGTCGCGGAGCGTGCGGCGGAAGTTCTTCGATCGCGGAATCCTTCACTCGTGATCGCGGGTACGCACGCTGGATCGCCGAAGGAGGTCGATGAAGTCGGCATCGTCGCTCGGATCAATGCGTCGAAGACGAATGTTCTTTTCGTGGCGTACGGAGCGCCGTTGCAGGATCTCTGGATCGCGCGCAATCTGAAGAAGATGACAGGAGTGCGGGTCGCGATGGGCGTCGGCGGATCCTTTGATTTTCTCGTCGGCGTGCAGCGTCGCGCGCCGAAATGGATGCGCGGCCTCGGCCTTGAGTGGCTCTGGCGCGTCATGATCGAACCGGCGCGCATCAAAAGAATTTGTACCGCGGTCTTCGTGTTCCCGTGGTTAGTTCTGCGCGGCGACGGACGTTGAATTATCACCCGCGTGCAGCAGTTCCGCGGTTTTGAGCGCCCACTTTCCTTCGACCGCATCAAAATTTATTTGCAGAAGATAACGATCACCCGCGCTCGTTTTCACCATGTAGGAATAGAGGAGAGATTTCGGATCGGGGGTCGGAGTCGTTTCCGTCGTCACGGCCTTGCCGTCCGCAGTTTGTTTGCGCAGGTCGACGATCTCCGAGATCGTCACGTTTTTCTCAAGCTTCGGCTCGAAGAGCGCGAGCACCGTCGTATCGCGTGATTCTTTGCCGATCAACGCGCCGTTGAGGTTCAGCGTGCCGCGTCCGATGATCGCCGCGAGCGTCACGGCCATCGCCGAGAGGACCACCGCCACCATGAGCGAGATCCGATACCCCCGATGGGTGAAGCGTTCGATATCCATGTTTCTTTCGATACAGTATACAGGATTTTGTCGGATTTTGCATCTCGCAGTCCGCTTCTTTGACACACTTTCGACGATGTTGTCGATTTGCGGCCGTTGCCGCGCCGCGAGTAGGCTGATTCCACTTCCTCCACATCTTTCCATGAAACTCCGTTTGCTCGTTCCGACGTTGCTTCTGATCGTCCTTCCGATTCAAGTGGCGGCGGCGGATCTTTCCGGAGCCGATGCGCTTTCGCTGATCGTCACGGAGCAGAAGGCTCGCACTTTCTACCTGAAGTTGCAGACGGGTTCGACGGGCAATGCGGCCACGTACGTCATAACAGGAGTCTTGGAAGGTCAGGGGATCATGAAGGGGTGGGCCAAAACGACGATCGATGCGAAAGATTCCTCGGGCGCCGGTCATCTCGTGATGGAATTTCGCATGAAAGACGGCAAAGCGTTCGTGCACATCGATGAAGCAAGCGGCATGAACGCGATGCTGCCGATCCAGTCATTGTCTCAGGAGATGGGCGCGTGGTATCCGTTGTCCATGGATGCGATGACTGCTTCGTGGGTCGCGCCTTCCATCGATCCATCCGCGCTTTCCGAGGCGTATGCCATGACGCACGCACGCTTTTCTCAAGGACATTCGTACGCGTTCACGGTTCTTGACGGCGCCGCGGTCATCCGTTCGATTCGCAGCGCGTTGCCGACACAGCTTCAAGCAATCGTTTCAAGCTACGACTCGGTCACGGGCATGGCAAAGGTCGACACCAATCTGTCGTCGCAATTCCAATTCGCCTCGTTCGACACCACGGCCAAAGGAGGCGATGCTTGGCTGCATCTGACCTCCAAAGCGCAGCGTCAGTTCCACGGCGCGTACGTTGAGACGCCGAAGAAAATCGTCGCCATGCCCGCGGGTCTCGCCGCATTTCTGAACGTCGAATACGCCGCTCCGGAAGCCATGCAATCGAGCAAGGCGATGCCTTCTTCGATGAGTTCTTCGTCGATGATGTCATCCTCCGCGATGAGCGAGATGCCCGTCATCGAGAATCATGATTCGAGCACGGAGATGCGCCTCCCGCCGAGCACCGATCTCGTGGAGATTCGCAAATCCATTCGCGGAGCTGATCGCGTGATCTTGCACCTCCTCGGTCCCGATGGCGACAACGTGAAGATGATGATGCGCACCGTCGTTGAGCCATCGCTCAATCTCAGCGCTTCGAATAACACTCTCGGTGCCGACGGCATGCTGTACGTTTACCAGCGTCCGCTTCTTCCGACATTCTCCACCGTCGATGCCGGACGGGGTGCGGACATCGCGTATTTTGACGATGCGGGTCGTTTCCTGAACGGCGCTTCTCTCTCGAAGTGCGAGACGCCGGTCTGTCCCGCGGTCGTCGCGATGAGCCCCGCCGTGTACGCGTTGCAACTGCCCGAAGGATTCATCGGCATGCACGGCGTCACCGATCTCTGGAGATTGGCTCTCAGATTCGATCTCGCAAACACGTTCGCGGACCATCAGGAGATGGATCGCGCGTCCGTTCGCGCACGTTTGAATCTGAAGAACGTCCGTCAACCGACCTTCAACGTTCCGCAGCCGTTCGTCGACGGAGGCTATGAACATCTTGCCACGTTGGCGCTCCTCACCGCTTCTTTGATTCGTCCCGCGGACATTCGAGACGCCGATCCCGCGAACCTGAAGGGTACTGCGAAGGCCATGAAATCGATTTCCGACGTGCTCACGGAGCTTCTTCGTACGAATCCTTCCGTCCAATACGCATACCTGCTGAAGCCGCAGAAGAAGCTCGACACCTTCCAGCTCGTGCTCGACACGTACACGTTCGCGGGTGTCGACGGGTTGGATCAGAACCACAACGGCTTCGTCGATGCGAGCGAAAAGCCCGCGGCTCCCGGAACGCTTTTCTCCTACAGGCTCTACACGCCCGCCCTCGATCATCTCGTGCTTGATCAGTCCAGCGCGAACGGCATCGCGATCTACGTTCCCGTTCGCGACGAATACAACAACACGATCGCCGTGCTCGCCATCGTCGAATCAGGTGCGGACATGTCTTCTCATCAATCTCCCCGATAATCTCATGTCGACGCTCGTTCTCATCCGTCACGGTCAGTCGCAGTGGAATCTGGAGAACAGATTCACGGGCTGGACGGATGTCCCGCTCACGGAGCAGGGCCGCGGAGACGCTCTGAAAGCCGGAGCGGTGCTCGCGGACATTGCCTTCGATCATGCGTGGACATCGCGTTTGGAGCGCGCGAATGAGACGCTCACGTTGCTTCTGAAGGCGATGAAACAGGAGAAGGTGCCGACAGAGTTCGATTCCGCGCTCAACGAACGTCATTACGGTGATTTGCAGGGGCTGAATAAAGCCGAAACGGCCGCGAAGTACGGTCAGGAGCAGGTGAAACTCTGGCGCAGGAGTTATGCCACCCGTCCGCCGAACGGCGAGAGCATGGAGGATTGCGAGAGACGAACGACGCCTTTCTTCTTGCAGTACGTCTTGCCGCTCGTGCAGTCGGGGAAGAACGTGATCGTCGCCGCGCACGGCAACAGCCTCCGTCCGATGATCAAATGGTTGGAGAAGCTGGAGCCTGAGAAGGCTGCGAGCATCGAGATCGGCCTCTGCACTCCTTATGTCTACGAGTTCAAGGAGAAGACGATGGTTTCTTATGCCGTCCGCGAAGTGAAGGGGATCGTCACCCTCGGCGCGTCCACCACGGAGTCGACGGTGAAGGCGGGAAGAGTCTGAACGGCGGCGGCGGACTTGTTTTTTTCAAGGGAAGATGTACCGTCGTACCAGTACATCAGTACCCCTTGCGCCATGATGAGGATGTTCAGCGTCGACGTTGAAGAGCAGGGCGTTCATCTGAACGGTCAGGCACATGCGAGTTTGATGATTTTTTCCGCGGGGAAACATGCAGGCGAGTCGGTTCGCGCGGGTTTGATCCATGAGCTTTCGAAGCAGAAGGCAGGTACTTTGTCAGACGAGGTTCGCACTCGATTGCTTCAGACGCTGTCGCAATGTTCCCGTATCATGGAGCAATCACCGTTCACTTTCGTGGAGGGCGGGGTCACGGTGACGATCACACCGACGCGAATGCCCGGATGCTTGGATGCGATCGGATTCGATATAACGATGGCTTCCAGTGAGGGACATGGGTGGGGTTGATACGCTATACTTCGCATGAATGACCGCCATTTCATACCGTCAGCGCGACTTCTTTGAGCAGGCAGCTGCCGCGAAGCAGGATGAGATTCATCTCATGATGATCGCGACGAAGCCGGACATCATCAAGCAGATTCCCCTCTATCACGAGCTCAAGAAGAGAGGATTCGCCGTCGTGCTGGGTCATACGGGTCAACATTACGACGAGAATTTGAGCGGCGGCATGCTCAAAGAATTCGGCGTCGAACCCGATTTCAATTTGAACGTGCGCGGCGCGATGCACGAAGTCGTGAGTCAAATCATCGAGCGTCTCGGTTGTGTCATCGGGGAGCTGAAGAGCAGAGGGAAGGTCGTGATCCCGTACGTGCACGGCGACACCACGACGGCGATGGCCGCGAGCAACGCGGGATACTGTCACGGGTTCGCTTCGGTGCATGTGGAAGCGGGCATTCGCACGCTGACGCCCGATTACGATGCGTGGCACAAGAGCAAGCCGAAGGCCAAGAGCGAGGCGGAGTATCTCAAGACGTTCGTTCCGGCGTGGAGAGAATTTCTTCTCGACAGAAAACATTGGAAACGCGGCAGTCAGGAACCGTATCCCGAACAGTTCAACACGCGGTGCTCCGAGGCCGCGACGGGTGTCCATCTCGCGCCGGTCGAGCTCGACCGCGAGTTTTTGATCGATGAAGGTTTCAGTGAAGATCGCATTTTCGTCGTCGGCAATTCCGTGGCCGATGCAACCGAGGAAGCCCTGAAGAATGCGAAGAAGTCGACGATTTTCGAGCGATTTCCGATGCTGCAGGGCGGTGATTTCGTTCGTTTTTGCATTCATCGTCGCGAGAATTGCATCTCGGAGCGACGTTTCAAGGCGATCTTCTCCGCGATGGAGACGCTGTTGAAAAACGGTCGCACGGTTCTCTTGATTTCACTCTTCCAAACCGAAGCCGCGATCGATCGATTCGGTTTGCGCGCAGACGTCGAGTCCTTCAAGAAGCGGTACAAGCATTTCGTGTACTCGCCCGTGTGGCCGCTCTATACGGATGTCATCGCCGCCATGAGCAAGGCTGCCGTCTGCGCCACTGATTCGGGATCGATGCAGGAAGAGATGAACGTGCTCGGCGTGCCGTGCGTGACGCTCCGTTTCGGCTCCGATCGGAGCGAATCGATCATCGCAGGCGGCAATCTTCTCGCGCCGCCCGTCGACGCCGATGCGATCACATCCGTCATCAACCATGCGTGGAACAACAAGCAGATGCGTCAAGCGAAGAAGCTCTACGGAACGAATGTGAGCAAGGCGTGCATCGATGCCGTGGAAAACGTTTTGAAGAAAGGACCGATCTTCCGAAGTGACGAAGAACGTCTGGGGTTCGTTTCGTAACCGAAGAAGCGCTAGAATTCGAGTCGTGATACGGACTGTTCGGGAATGGCTCGCTCTGGCGCTCCTCTGCGTGCTGCCGTTGCATGCGCTTCTCGTCACCGTGTTGACCAAGATGATCGCGGGCCCCGGTCATGCGCCGCTTGCATCCCTCGCACTGTGGAAAGAAGGAGTTCTTGCCGTTCTTTTGACATTGGCCTTCGTCGAACTGTGGCCGCGCATCGTCTCGAGCGATGATCGCGATTCTCCCTGGTCGATGGATAGTCTCGATTGGTGCGTCGTATTCGGGTTGCTCCTCGCGGTCGTCACCTCGTACGTCGTCGGGGCGCAATCGACGTCTTTCGCGAATCTGCTGCATCTGCATTTCTCATCGGCTGACAAACGATTTCTTGTCGGCTTGAAATATGACTTTCTCCCGCTCTTCGTGTTTGTCGCGCTTCGACGCGTGCCATGGTCGGACGCATGGCTTCGGCGTGCGCTTGTCGCATTGGTCGGAGTCGGTACGATCATCGGAGCGTATGCGCTCGTGACATTGTTTTTGCCCGACTCGTTCTTCACGAATCTCGGGTACTCCGATCAGCATTCGCTGTATTTCGCGAACGGTCCTTTGGCAGCCTTCCAGCAAGTGGAAGGTTCCGCGGTTCGTCGGGCACAGAGCACGCTCAGCGGCCCGAATCAGCTCGGTTTATGGCTTCTGATTCCACTGTCGTCAGTTCTCTTTCTTTGTGTCGCCGCGCTTCGTCGAAGACTCAAGCAAGGCGTGAAGATCAACCTTTTTTCATCCGTTGCATTGTTCATCGCGACGCTTGCCGTTCTCATCGGCATCGGACTCAGTCTTTCCCGCACCGCGTGGGTTGCGGCGGCTCTCATGATTCTCGCGATGCTCGTGATGCTCGCGATTCGATCCGTTCGATCGGGCAGACATCAGCTTTTGTGCGTTGGAACCCTTGTCGTCGTTTTGCTCGGCATCGGCGGCGGGGGATACGGAGTGACCAGATTCATGCCGAACCTCGTCATTCGTTTGCAATCGGGGAGCGATCATCTGGCGAAACCGCTCGCGGCGATCGCGACCATGCGCGCGCATCCTTTCGGCCTCGGCCTCGGCACCGCCGGTCCCGCCAGCAATGCGTTCAGCGACACGTGCGTTTTCTTGCCGCTCGGTGCGGATTTTCGTTGGGCGAACGGCCGCACGGACATCTGCGTTTTCATCGGATCCGCACGAAAATTGCCTCCCGGCAAAGTGTGTGAATGTCCGGTGCTTACCGAAAACTGGTACCTGCAGGAAGGCGTCGAGATGGGGTACCTCGGTTTTCTTTTCAGCGTCGTCCTCGCGTTGTTCATACTTTTTCCGCTGCTAAGAACCTCGATTGGCGATCCGACATTCGCCCCTCTTCTTGCGTTCTTCGGACTCAGCGTCGCCGGACTCCTTTTGCATTCGTTCGAAGACAGCGCCGTGGCCTACACGACGTGGATCTTGCTGGCCGCCGCGATCCCCGTCGCTTTGCCTCGCAAATAGTCGGCCTCCTTCTTACTCGCGCGAGAGGTTCTTGGTAGACTCCCCACATGGAGACTCAGAACCTCTCGGGCGCCATCGTCATTCTGGATTTCGGCGGGCAGTACGCTCATCTGATCGCGAGCCGCGTACGTCGTTTCGGCTATCCGTCGTATATTTTCCCCGCCGAGGTTGATCCGAACCTTTTGAAGAACGCAGCGGGTATCATTCTTTCCGGCGGTCCGCAGAGCGTGTACGAGGCAGGGAGTCCGCAGGCGAATCCGAAAATTTTCGATCTCGCAGTTCCGATCCTCGGCCTGTGTTACGGTCACCAATGGCTTGCACATGCGCTCGGTGGCAAGGTCACTCCCGCCAAGGTGAAAGAGTATGGCCCGACCAAAATTTCAATCAATGCCGAGACGCCCGTCTTTTCGAAGTTGCCGAAGGACTTCACGGTGTGGATGTCGCACGGCGACGAAGTTTCGACATTGCCTGCGGGATTCATCGCGACCGCGAGCTCGAAAGATTGCGCCATCGCGGCGATGGCCGATCTGAAGCGCAAGATTTTCGGCATTCAGTTTCACATCGAGGTCACGCACAGCGAACACGGCATGGAGATCCTGAAAGCCTTCGTCGATTTTTGTTCGCCCGTGCAGTGGTCGATCAAGAGCTACGCCGATCACGTGAGTGCCGAGATCAAGAAGGAAGTCGGAAATCGCAACGTGTTCATGCTCGTGTCGGGCGGTGTCGATTCCACCGTCGCATTCAGGCTTCTGAACAAGGTTCTCGGCAAAGATCGGGTGCAGGGGATGATCGTGGACACGGGTTTGATGCGCAAAAACGAAGTGAAGCTGATCGTCGATGCGCTGAAGAAAGACGGCCTCGACAACCTGCATGTGAAGGACGCGTCCGAAGATTTTCTGCAGGCGCTTTCGGGCGTGTACGAGCCGGAAGCCAAGCGCAAAATCATCGGCGATATGTTCCTCACGATTCAAAAACAAGTGGCGCAGGAGATGAAGCTGACCGGCCCCGAGTGGATGCTCGGACAAGGCACGATCTACCCCGACACCATCGAGACCGGCGGCACGAAACATGCCGACAAGATCAAAACGCACCATAATCGCGTCGATGCGATCCAGCGCATGATCGAACAAGGTCTCGTGATCGAGCCGCTCAAGGAGCTTTATAAGGATGAAGTCCGCGAACTCGGCGAAGAACTCGGCCTGCCGCACGATTTGGTGTGGCGTCATCCGTTCCCGGGTCCGGGACTCGGCGTGCGGATTCTGTGTGCGGAGAAACCGTCGCTTCCGAGCGGCGAATCGACGATCAAAGACGGCATGGCGCTGCCCGTGCAGTCCGTCGGAGTGCAGGGTGACGGTCGCACGTATCGTCACGCACTCGCGATCTTTTCGGCAGATCCTTTTGCCGTCACGAAAGAACATCGCGAGCTTGCGACATCCGTGCCGAACGCCGATCGCACGTTCAATCGCGTGTTGCTTTGCACCTCTTACACGTTGCCGTTCACGCCTGAGTTCACATCCACGTTCATCACGCGAGAAGTCGCCGATTTGCTTCGCGAAGCGGACGCCATCGCCGATGAGGAAATGCGCGCCGCGAATCTGACCAAACAGATCTGGCAGTTCCCCGTCGTGCTTTTGCCGTTCGGTTCCAAGAAAGGAGGAAGGTCGATCGTGCTGCGCCCCATCGAATCCACGGATGCGATGACGGCGGGAGCATTCATCTTGCCGCCAGCGGTACTCAAGAAGATGACCGAACGCATCCTGAAACTTCCCGGCATCGACGCCGTGTTTCTTGATCTCACCAACAAACCGCCTGCGACGATCGAATGGGAGTAGAAACGGTGATATACTGCGTTTCCCATGGTTCCGCCGAGTCCGTTGCCGCCGGAAGAACTTGCCGCTCTCGTGCTCAAAGCGCAGGACGGCGATACCGAGGCTTTCGGCAAAATTTACGATGCGTACCTCACGCCGATTTATCGATACGTCGTGTTTAGGTTTCCGCAGGAGCTCGCCGAAGATCTCGTGGCGGACGTTTTCGTGAAGTCGTGGGAAAAATTGCACACGTATCGTCCGCTCGCGGGGATCCCGTTCAGCGCGTGGCTGTTCCGCATCGCGAGACATGCGCTCATCGACGCGTATCGCAGTCAGCGAGGCTTCGAAGAGCTGAGCGAGGAATTGGTGGATGAAAACCGCGAGAATGATCCTACGGTCCGCACCGAGCAAAGCATGTCCGTCAGTCGCGTGCGCAAAGCGATTTACCAATTGCCCGCGGATTACCGCGACGTCGTGCTTCTGCACTACATTTCCGGTCTCGGGCACGCCGAAGTCGCCAAAGCTCTTATGATGACCGAAGGGTACGTCCGCATTCTTAAATTCCGCGCCCTCAAGAAGCTGGAGGGCTTGCTTGGCTTTCCCAAACAGGTTGATGATTGATTTTTCTTCACAATACGGCCAAATCAGCGATTTTTCGCGCTGTTTGGATGTAACAGGAAGCGTACTTTTCCGTTTTAACAAGCGCAGATAGGCATTTTTATGCTCGATGAACAGATTCTCCGCAGGCTCGCCGAAGGCGTCACCCCGAGTGACGCGGTGCGTTTGCGTCTCAAGCATCGCATTGCAGAGTCGATCGAACCTTTTGCCTTGAAACAGACGGCCGAGAGCATCGTTCCTTCCTTGCAGGTTCGGCGTTCTTTGAAGCAAAGAATCCTCGGCGCTCTCCATGGTTCTTCACTCGGCGTTGAATTGCCTGAGCTCGCACGCGAACTTCCCGTGCCGAAATTCGCGTCACTCCGTGAGACGATTCTCAGTCGACTCACGCACACCGAGACGTCATTCGTGCATGGCAGCTTGAAGTGGGGAGCGGCGTTTGCCGTTCTTTTGCTTGCGGTGCGCGCCATGCCGCTCGTATTCCTCGCGCCTGCGACTCATGCGGATATCAGCGTTCAGTTGATCCCGAATGGTGGCGAAGTCACCGTGTTCATTGATGGGATCTGGCGCAGCGTTCAGAATCCGCAGATGATCGCGAGTCCGCTCATGATTCGCACCGGCAATTCCACCGCCACGGTCATCCTCAACGATGACGGCGTTCTTCGTCTGGCCGCGAACACCACGCTCAAACTTCATGACATCGGCGATCGACCCGTGGCCGCGGCTTCCGATCCGACCGCCACCCTCATTCGCGGAAAACTGTGGGTTCTCGGACTCTTGCCGCCGTTCTCGGATGGCATTTCCGTCGACACGTTGCACGGCAAGACGAGCATCAACTCGGGCAGCGCTTCCGTGTCGGAAGACGGCCAGACGATGAGTGTTGCCGTCTACGATCGCGGCGCCACTTTCTCCCACGGCAATCAAACGTCCTTTCTCGTCTCCGGTGAGAAGGGGATCACCACCGGTGCAGCTCCGCTGTTCATCATGACGATGGCCAATCGCGTGTTCGCCGATCCTGATGTCAGCGACAACCTCCAGCAGGATGCCGTGCATCGCAGTGAAATCGCGAAGCTCCAAGACGAGCGTCGTTCGCGCATGGCCGGCATTTTGCCCGGCAACATTCTCTACACCGCCAAGCGACTCTCCGAGGAAGTGGACGTGCTTTTCACGCTCACGCAGGACGCACGCAACGAGAAGCGCATCAAGCAGGCCGACACGCGTCTCAGTGAGGCGTTGGCGCTCATCAAAGAAGGCCATGACACGCAGGCTTCCGTTCCGCTCACCGAGTATCGCGATACGCTCATCGCGATGGCCAGCGGCACGGGCGACAACCTCGTCACATTCTTGATCAAGCAGCAAATCGCCGATGCCAGCGTTTCTCTGACGCCGTCGCTCACGTCCGATGCCAACGTCCAATTGGTGCGCACCGCCGTCATGGATGTCAGCGCCGCGATCCCCGATACCGCGTTGAAAGCGAAAGACATCGAAGGGTACGTTCTTGTCGACAGGCTCGCTGAGATCAATCGTACGCTGACGGCCGAGCACGACCTGACGGGAGCATTGCTTGCGTACGCCGAAGTGAGCCCGTATTTGAAGACGCTTCTCAGTGACACGAGCGGAGCGCATCCTCTCCTGCAGAAGGAGGCGAAGTCGCTCCTTGTCACCACGTCCTCTCTCGTGAAAGAAGCCGGCAAGGGCATTGCGAGCAAGGTGATCATCGCCGCCGAAACCGACATGGCGAAGTACTTGCCAGCGGAACAGGAATCGGCGCTCGATCTGGAGCAGAAATTGGACGATCAGGTCCAGGATATCGTGAAGCGCATCTTCATCTTCAAGGCTCACCTCAGTCGTTACAATCAGTTGATCCTTGAAATGGCCAATCTTCGCACAAGTCCGAATCGCGGCACGCTTCTGCGCCGCCTCTTCCGCGCTCTTCCCGAGAACGGCCTCGGCGAGTACGTGCTCACCGAGATCAAGAATCTCGGCGACGAGCTGAAGCAAGGACATTAGTTCCGATGCACGAGTTTGGATTCTTTTTCACGTTGCTCTTGTCACGAGCGGTCGTTAGGATTCGTGTGTCCGCAGAGCTCTTCGATAAACTCTCGGACATTCTCGTCTCACCGTATGTCGTTCGCTCACGTTGTTCTGCTCGGCGCCGTCTCAGGCCTTACGATTTTCCTCGGATTGCCTCTTGCTCGGATTCGTGCGATCCGGAAGGGGCACATGTCCTTTCTGAACGCACTGGCGATCGGTGTGTTGTTCTTTCTTTTCGTGGACGTCGTGGGTCACGGAGTGGAGCCGGTCGAAACGGCGATCCATACGCACAGCCGAAATTTCCTCCCGCTCCTCCTCGTCTTCGTTGTCGGTTTCTTCGTCGGTTTGATGAGCCTCGTGTATTACGGACGTATTTACCTCAGGCGCAGTGAAGGCATCTCCGCGAAGCAACTGGCTCTTCTCATCGCGGTCGGCATCGGACTGCATAATTTTTCAGAAGGACTCGCGATCGGCAATTCCGCGGTGCAGGGGGATCTGAAACTCGCGCTCCTGCTCATCATCGGATTCGGACTTCACAATATCACCGAGGCGTTCGGCATCGCCGCCCCTCTTTCGGGTCAGCGTTCGTCATGGGGTTTTTTGGCGCTGTGCGGTTTGATCGCAGGCGGACCGAATTTCATCGGCACGCTCGTCGGCTATGTCTTTCGGTCGGATCTCTTGTCAGTCCTGTTTTTGTCGACAGCCGCAGGAGCCATCATGTACGTGATCGGGGAGTTGCTCGCCGCAGGACGTAAATTCGAATCCCATGCGTGGAACGGTTGGGGGCTCGCCATCGGGTTTTCCCTCGGACTTCTGACGGACTTCATTCTCGTTGCGGCGGGCGTATAGAGCCGTCTGCGGTTGACTTCCCTCTGTCGCTTCCAGTACCGTCCTCGGGCATTTCACCGTTTCTTCTATGTACACTCTCACCGATCTCAAGCCCGGTCGCGCCGTCACCATCGACGGCGAACCGTATCTCATCATGTGGTCGCAATTCGGCCGCAAAAGCATGTCCAAGGCGAACATGCAGTGCAAGCTGAAGAATTTGAAGACCGGCTCCATCATCGCGAGGAACTTTCAAGGCAGCGAGAAAGTGGAACCTGCTTCCGTGGGATACCGACACGTGCAGTACTTGTACGCCAATCAGGGCAATCGCGCGTTCATGGATCTCGAATCGTACGATCAATTCGAATTGTCCGACGAAATGCTCGGCGATCTGACGACGTTTCTCGTCGACGGCATGGATGTCGACGCGCTCATGTATGAGGAGAAGCCCATCGGCATCAAATTGCCGGTCACCGTTGTGTTGGAAGTAGTCCACACCAGCCCGGGCGTTCGCGGCGACACGGCGACAGGCGGCGGCAAGCCCGCGACGTTGAATTGCGGAGCTGTGATCAACGTGCCTTTGTTCGTGAATCAAGGCGACAAGATCAAGGTGAACACCGAGAGCGGGGAGTACGTCGAGCGCGTCGCGAAATAGCTTCGTCTATTCGATCGCTTCGAGCAGCAGTGCGTTCACTTTCGCGGCGTCCGCCTGTCCTTTCGTCATCTTCATGACCGCGCCGACGATGGCTCCCAGAGCGGCGGTTTTGCCTTCTTTGTAATTCGCGATCGCTTTCGGATTCGCGGCGATCGCTTCCGCGATGAATTTCTGAAGCGTCGCGTCATCGCTGACCGCGCCCATTCCTTCTTCTTTGATGATCGCGTTTGCGGATTTGCCGGTCAGCACCATTTTTTCGAGGACGTCTTTGCCGGCATTCACGTTGATCTGGCCAGCATGGATGGCTTTCGCAAGTTCGACCATCGCTTCGGCAGATGGCGCTTGGTCGATCGTTTTGCCGTGAGCGCCGAGGAATCCGTTGAGTTGCGTCAGCACGAGCGAACTCGCTCGCTTCGGTTCGTTGATCGCGGATTGAATCGCATCAAACCGTTCTTTCAGCGGCGCCTGATCCACCAGCATCGTCGCTTCCGCTTCCGTCAGTCCCAGAGCGGTGTATTCAGCTTTCATCTCGGACGGCAGCTTGTCCATGCCGGACGTCACCGCGGCGATGAAGGCTTCGCTCAAGTGGAGCGGCGGAATATCGGGCTCAGGGAAGTATCGATAGTCGGCGGCGGATTCTTTGTCTCGAAGCAGCACCGTTCGTTCTTCGTCGTCGATCCAACCGACGGTGGTTTCGCCGGTCGGTTGCTTGCCTTCTTCCCACAATTTCGTGAGTTGCTTCTCCTGATAGTGCAGCGCTTTTTCGAGCGCTTTGAACGAGTTCAGATTTTTGATCTCGATGCGCGGATATAATTTCGTTTCGCCCTTCGGACGGAGCGAGATCGACGCGTCGAAACGCATCATGCCTTTGTACATGTCCGCTTCGGTCGAGCCTGCGGCGATGATGATGCGACGGAGTTCTTCCGCGAAACTGCTGGCTTCTTTGAAGGAACGCAGGTCGGGTTCCGTGACGATCTCCATGAGCGGCGTACCCGCTCTGTTGTAGTCGCAGAGCGACGAATTGCCTCGATGCATGAGTTTGCCGGCGTCGTTTTCGATGTGAAGCCTGAGGATGCGACATTCGGCCGGTCGAGAGGTGTTCGTTTTCGGGTCCGTCACGGCGAATTTCACGATCCCGTTGCTGGCGAGCGGGAATTTGTACTGCGAGATTTGGTAGCCTGCGGGAAGATCGGGGTAGAAGTAATTTTTTCGATCGAAATGCGACGACGGATTCACGGTGCATTTCAACGCTTTCGAAGCGCGCGCGGCTTTCTCGATCACGGCTTTGTTCGGCACGGGAAGCGTGCCGGGGTGACCCATGCAGACCGGGCAGACGGTCGTGTTCGCCGGCTTGTCCCACGCGTCGTTGTCGCACGAACAGAACATTTTCGTTTTCGTGTTCATCTGCGCGTGCACTTCGAGGCCGATGATCGTTTCGAGCTCCATCAGGGGCATTCTACAGTATTTTGCAAGATTGCATTTGATCATTTCTTCCACTTTCTTTTGACGCGAAAGAAAGTGGAGCAAAGAAAACAGTCGCTCTGAAAAAATTCCTACGCATCAATGTTTCGCTTCGCTGAAAAGTGCAAACTCGGCCTCGCTCCCCTCGCCCTCGGACATGCACTTTTCTTCACGTTCCGCTCAGCAAGATGCGTGACGGAATTTTTTCAAGGCGACGCTTTTTCAGAGAACGTTTTCCAGACGGTGATCCACGATGAGGATGCCTTCCAGATGATCGACTTCATGCTGGACGACTCTCGCATTGAAATCCGTCAGCTTCAGCTCGCGTTTTCGGCCGGTCAATCCCAAAAATTGCACCACGATTTCCTTCGATCTGGCCACATGCAGCCACACGTCGGGCAAGCTCAAGCAGCCTTCTTCGGCGCTTTCCATCTCTTCGCTGCGAAAGGTGATCTTCGGGTTGATGAGGGGCGTGAGTTTTTTGTGGATCAAACAGAGACAGACGCGCTCGTTTCGACCGACTTGCGGTGCCGCCAGTCCCGCCCCTTTGGCCGCGATCGTCGTCGCTTCCATGTCTTTCAAGAGCGCGAGAATGTCTTTCGTCACTTTCGCGACGGGTGTCGTTTTCTTTCGCAAGATCGGATTGTTCTCGCCGGTGACGATCGGCAATACGGGCATGCGTGCAGATTGTAACCGTTTGTGAGCATCTTCGCAGCTCCGAGATTCGTTCAGCGGCTGCCGACCTCGATCGCGGCGATGCCTGCGAGGTCGTCGATTGACTCAAAGCCGCCGATTTCCATCATTTTCAGGAAGGCGTGCGCGGTCAAAATGACGTCGGGCAGTGCTCGGTGGCGCGCTTGGGGGATCTGAAGATTCAACCGTTGCGCGACTCTGTCCAGCGAGTGACCGAACTCGCGAGGGAAGACCGCCTGACTCATTCTCATCGTGCAGAGACAGCTCGGGAGCTCGATGTAGCCCCAGCAGACGTCTTTTTCGACGTTGAGGAATCCCATGTCGAAGACCGCGTTGTGGGCGATGAGGATCGATCCTTCGGCGAACGCCAAGAATTTCGGCAGCACTTCTTCGATCCCCGGAGCTCCGCGCACGGCTTCGTCGGTGATTTTGTTCACTTGTCTCGCTTCGAAGGGAATGTCACGTTCCGGATTCACCAAAGAGACGAATGACTTCGTTTCGTCGATCGCCCCGTTCTCGATCCTGACTCCCGCGATCTCGATGATTCTGTGGCCTTTGCGCGGATCCAAGCCCGTCGTTTCGACGTCGAATACCGTGAGTGGAGGGAGGGGTGTCATCAGGAGGTTCAAGGTAGTGACCGAGGTGTCGTTTTACAAGTCGAGTGCGCTTGCCTTTTTCCTCTCGCCGCTATGATATCCATATGGATCAGAAGGTGAGCATCGTACTGAAGCGTCTCAAGCAGATGTATCCCGACGCGGGGTGCACGCTCGATTGGTCGACGCCGCTCGACCTCCTCGTCGCGACGATTCTTTCGGCCCAGTGCACGGACAAGCGCGTGAACATCGTCACGAAGACGCTCTTCAAAAAATATCGGACGCCGCAGGAGTATCTCGTCGTGCCGCTCTCAGAGCTCGAAAAAGACGTTCATTCGTGCGGAACGTTTCGCATGAAAGCCAAAGCCATCCGCGCGAGTTGTGAGACGATTCTGAAGAAATTTCACGGCGAAGTGCCGCGAACGATGCGCGACATGTTGGAACTTCGCGGCGTCGGACGCAAGACGGCGGCGGTCGTTCTTTCCACCGCGTACGGCGTTCTCGAGGGCATCCCCGTTGATACCCATGTGATGCGTGTCAGTCGAAGGCTCGGTTTGACCCGCGCAAAAACGCAAGCGAAGATCGAGGCCGATCTTCTGAAAAAAACACCGCGAAAGGAGTGGGCGAATCTTTCACATCTGCTCATCGCGCACGGTCGAGCGGTGTGCGCGGCGCGCGGACATGAGTGTCATTGTCAGGAGTTGATATTCGGGTGATCGAAGATCAACGCTTGATCAGCTTGCGTCGCATGACGCCGACTCCCGCTGCCGCACCCGACGCGAGGAAGATCACGAGGCCGGGCCCCGTTTGCGTTTGTGCGGGTGAGGGGACGATGCTCGGATGAATTTGACTGTTTGTCGGAAGATCGAGATTCGGTTGCGTTCTGTCCACGCAGAATCCGCCCTCACAGTCGTTTGAGGCGCATTGGTTGGCATTCGTGCATGTCCAGCAGCGTCCGTAGCGGCAGAGCTTCGTGACACATTCGTTGTCCGTGACGCACGAGGTTACGACCGTTGTATCGGGCTGACGGACGATTTCGGGAGAGCTCGAAGACATCGTAATCGGTGCGCTCTGCATCGAAGAGGCGATCGCCACGAAAATCTCGGATGAAGCATTCGAGCTGCTTGAGGAAGAAGAGCTTGAAGAGATCGACGCGGAGGAGACCACAGACGAAGTGTGAGCGGAGCTTTGGACGCTCGATGCAGTGCTGCTTGAGCTTCGAGAGGAAGAGGAGACGCTCGATGACCGCGCGCTTGACGAGGACGATGAACTTTTTTTCGAACTGTTCGATGAGGAGGAAGGTGACGACGAACTTCTGACACTGGAAGCGGAAGATGACGATGAACTGGAGGGTTGGATGCTGCTTGACGACGAACTGTCGGAGCTCTGTGAATGGCTGCTGGAACTCGACGATGAAGACGAGTACGCCGAACTGTTTGAAGACGAACTCGATGAAGAATGAGCGGAGCTGAACGACGAGCTGGCGGAACTTGGGGAATGACTGCTCGAACTGGAGGACGAGGAAGATGATCGTATCGAACTGCTTGAGCGGTTGCTTGAACTGGATGAGGCCGAGGAACAAATCGACGAACAGGTCTGAGCGCAGATGTCGAGAAGCATCGAGCAGAAAGTCACCGTGTCCTGAGGACAATCGCTCGGATGCGATAGACAGACGACGCAATCAGGCGGCAGACCGTTTTCACAGTTCGATTCGCAGGTCATCGATTGCGATGCCGTCATGCAGCTGCGAGCAGAAGATGAACTGCTGCTCGACGAAGAGCTCTTCGATGAGCTCGATGACGAACTGCTCGAACTGTTCGATGAAGAGTTGCCGGAAGAGCTTGATGACACGCTGCTTGAGAATGAGGAACTCGACGAGGCGCTTGAAGAAGAATTGCTGACACTGCTCATCGCTGAAGAGCTTCCTCCTCCCGTCGTTCCACTCGTTGTTCCGCCCGTTGTGCCTCCGGTAGTTCCGCCTGTCGTGCCTCCCGTTGAGCCGCCCGTCGTCCCGCTTGTCGTGCCAATGACCGAGTGATCGGAAGACGCGCTGTCGCAGCCGGGATTCGGCACGCCGATGTGGAGACAGACGAAGGCGAATTCACCCATCGGACCGACCTGCCATGGAACGGCGTTCACGCAATAGTCCAACGTGCACAGATTGTTGTCATTGCAGGCGGATCCGAGAGTGCCGGGTGCGGCGGTCGGGATGTTCCACGGGTTGCACTCGCCGACCGTGCACGAGCCGTCGCTCATGTTGCCACCGACGCCGTTGGCATTACAGACCCAACGCGAGAGCGCGCCGGTGCATCGTCCGCACATTCCCATCGACGCCCCCACACCCACTTGGCCTTTCAACGTTGACTCGATATTTTTTGTCGAATTCGACTCTCGGTTCACCATGTGGATTGAGATGATTCCGATCATGACGACCAGCGCGAGACCGGTGATCAGCCGCGCCGTGTTCGTTTTTTTGATCGCCATCACCTTCCAATCTATCAGAGGCACTTTCGTTCGTCTTCCTGTTCTTTTTCTCCTGTTTTTCCTATACTTCGGTTCGTGCATCGATTGAAGTTTTTTTTGCTTTTCGGCGCGTGTCTGGCCGCGATCATGTTGGTCGTGCTGAGCGTGCGAAAAGACCCCGTTCTTCCTTCCGTTGCCGATCAGACGGTTGTGCCTTCCGAGGGGTCGACTCCGCTTTCGTCAGATGCGTCGACATCATCTTTGACTTCATCAGCCGCGAAACCAGCAACGAAAGGAGCTCCGTACGCCGATGCCGACGTGCGGACGATCGGACACGGTCAGCGCATGGTTCTCTTCTTTGCCAAGGCTCAAGATCCTTTCTCCGCGGCGCATCACGCCCTTCTCACCGCTCTCTCGGCCTCGGGCAAGCTCACCGTGCCGACGTATCGCATCGATTTTGATTCCGCGACGGGATCGAGACTCGGGTATGGCGTTTTCGCTTCGGATACCTTCGTGACTCTCGGCGGGTCCGGTCAACGTTTGTCGATCGCGATTCATCCGACCGATGACGAAGTCCGTTCGCTTCTTACTTCCACTCATCCCTGATCATTATGGGCCTCTATCTTATTTTGTTCGTCGCAGGTCTCCTCACGATTTTGCTGCCGTGCATCCTCCCTCTTCTGCCGATCGTGCTCGGGGTCAGCATCGCCGGCCGCAGCAAATGGAGGCCGCTTCTTACGGTGCTCGGGATGATCGTGAGCTTCGTTGGTTTCACTTTTCTGCTTCTCGTGGCACTCAGACAATTCGTCGAACTCGCTGATTACATTCGCATCGCCACGTATTACGCCTTGCTGCTGTTCGGCGTCGGCTTCGCCATTCACGACCGCCGACTTGGCATGCTGATCGCGGTATTGGGCGGACTCTTCTTTTTTGACAAAGGTTTGCTCGCAGTCGCCGTCGCGATGATCGTCGGCATCGCCTTGTTGCTCGTCGGCGGACGGATCGCCACCGCTCTTCAGCAATTCGGATCTGACGTGCAGTCCAAAGCACGCGGTGAGTTCGGCAACGATTCTCCGTTCACCGCTTTCATCATCGGTTTGACGCTCGGTTTGGTATGGGTGCCGTGCGCGGGCCCCGCCCTCAGTTTCGCCCTCACTCTCGTGCGCGACAAGCCCGGCATCGAGGCCGCTTTGGCTCTTACTTCGTATGCCGCCGGGACGGGTTTGCCACTCCTCATCATCGGTTATGGCGGACAGGCTTTGACCCAGAAAGTCCGTGCGTTCACGAAGTACTCCGGCTACGTGAAGGAAATCGCAGGCGTTCTTTTGATGCTTTCGGCAATCGCTCTGCAATTCAACCTTTTCCAGAGTTTGCAGGTGTGGCTCGTCTCCTCCACCAGCTTCGGGGACATCGGCACGCGGATCGAGGAGAAGATCGTCGGCAATCGCCTTCGTCCGGATGCCGTCGCATCATCCGTTTCTTCCGCGATTTCTTCTTCGACATCCTCGGCGTCTTCCGCCTTTTCTTCTTCCGTCGCCACCATGCCGCTCCCCGTTCTTCCGACCATCACAAGAGCAGCGGAGTTTGTCGGACTCGGGCCTTGGCACAACAGTCAGCCTTTCACATTGGCTTCCTTGAAAGGAAAAGTCGTGCTCGTTGATTTCTGGACGTACAGTTGCATCAATTGCATCCGTACGTTGCCGTACATTCAGGGCTACTGGGACAAGTATGAAAAGACGGGCAAATTCGTTCTGCTCGGCGTGCATACGCCGGAGTTTACGTTCGAGAAGAGCGAGAAGAACGTCGCGATGGCGATCAAGAATCACGGTCTGACCTACCCGATCGCGCAGGATAACGATTTCGGCACGTGGGGAGCGTTCGCGAATCAGTATTGGCCGGCGAAATATTTGATCGATGCGAAGGGATACGTTCGATACACGCATTTCGGCGAGGGTGATTATGCGGATACCGACGCAGCGATCGCGAGTTTGCTCAAAGAAGCAGGCGTGACGGATATCAAGGCTCCCGCTGAAATAGCATCCTCGGCGCAAGGTTCGGGTGACGTCAGCCCGGAGACGTATGTTGGCGCGCGCAACTGGCCGTCGTTCGGCAACAGTCTCGGCGATCCCGACGGCGCCCCCCATATCTATACGGCCCCCCAGACGCTTGTGTTGAACAAGTTTTATTTGGACGGCACGTGGCAGTTATCCGACGATCAGGAGCATCAGGATTTGGTGAGCACTGGGGGAGAGATTCGCATGCGTTTCAAAGGAGGAGAGATCAATCTTGTGCTCGGACTCGTCGAGGGCGTGTCTTCCGTGCAGGCAGATGTTCTCATCGACGGCAAGCCGAACAAAACGATCACGATCGACCGTCATGATCTCTTCAATCTCTACAAAGGTGCGTATGGAGAGCACGACATGGTCTTGAAGCTCCATGGCAAGGGCGTGCAAGCCTTCGCGTTCACGTTCGGTCGTTAAAGACCTCAGAGGATTTCCTTCTTGATTTCGTGCGCATGCTGTACTACTGTACCAGTACATCAGTACATGCGTATTTTTGAAAACACAATCGGCTCTTGGCACCTTCGCTTACACGAGCGAAGCCCTTTGCCGATCTGACGGTCTGCAGCGGGCTCCACTCCGGAGCACGCAGGCCGTTCATTTTCACCACCGATCAGAAAGGATCACGTCATGGACACTCCTGAAAAAAGGCGAGCGTTCGTCGATTCAATCGCTTCTCACCCGATTCTCCAGCTTTTCGATTCGCTGGACATCCGCCCCGTGCTGGATGCGTATTTGGTTTCGGAAGATGCGGGAGATGAAGCGCTCAAAGCGTTTGCCAATTCCCCCTTGGTCAACGCACTTCTCGACCGGCAACGCGCATTGCGCTTGTCGGTTGTGAATCACGTTGATGCCCCTCAGGCGTTCGTCGAGCCGAATCTGGATTATCTCGGCCGAGAATACCGTGCTCCGTCACGCGGTCTTTGGGAACTCGATTGACGAGTTCTTGTTCCGATCGTTGCGTTCTGCACTCGCCCCGTGTCATGCACACGGGGTTTTTTTGCAAAAAAACGCCGGTTGCCCGCCGTTTGCACTCCCACCCGTCTTTTCAGACGTCGTAATATTTGAAGAATTCGCTGGGACTCGGACGCTTGCGCTCGTCGGCCACTTCGTCCCGTTTCACGGCGATGAAGTCCGTCAGATATTGTTTCGTGAACACGCCGCCCTCCAGTAGGAAGTTGTGATCGGCTTCCAGTTCGTCGAGCGCCTCGGCCAGATCCTCGGGAGCGTGGGGGATCCTCGCGAGCTTCGCGAGATCCATCTGGTAGAGGTTTTCATCCGTCGGTTTGCCCGGTTCGATTTTGTATCTGATGCCGTCGAGACCGGCCATGAGCATGGCGGCGAACGCGACGTACGGATTGGCCGCGGCGTCGGGCGAGCGGAATTCCACGCGTTTGGCTTTCGGATTCTCGGAGTACATCGGGATGCGGATCGCGGCCGATCGGTTGCGTGCCGAGAAGATGAAGTTCACCGGCGCTTCGAAGCCCGGGACAAGACGTTTGTAGCTGTTCGTCGTCGGATTGCAGATGGCGCAGAGCGCTCTGGCGTGCTTCAGGAGCCCTCCCATGTAGTACATCGCCATTTTGCTTAAGCCCGCGTACTCGCCGCCAGCGAAGAGCGGTTTGCCGGCTCTCCAGAGGCTCTGATGCGTGTGCATGCCCGATCCGTTGTCGCCGAAAATCGGCTTCGGCATGAAGGTCACGCTTTTCCCGTGGCGCTCGGCGACGTTTCTCGCGATGTATTTGTAGCGCATGAGTTTGTCCGCGCTTCGAAGCAGCGTGTCGAATCGCATGTCGATCTCGGCTTGGCCGCCCGTGGCCACTTCGTGATGGAACGTCTCGATCTCGATGCCGGCTTTCTCCATTTCGATCACCATTTCGGCGCGCAGATCCTGATGTTTATCGAACGGCGACGCCGGGAAGTAGCCCTCTTTGTGACGAATCGTGTAGCCGAGATTCGGCGACTCGCCGTTGCACTCACCCGAATTCCACGTCGCTTCTTCGCTGTCCACGCGATAATGCGCCTCGCCGACGCCCGCCGTGTAGCTGACGTGATCGAAGATGAAGAATTCGGCTTCAGGGCCGAAGTACGCCGTATCCGCGAGGCCGCTCTTCGTCAGAAAGTTCACGGCTTTCTTCGCGATCGTGCGCGGACTGCGTTCGTAGAGGTCTTTCTTCATCGGTTCCCGCACGTCGCAGAGCATCGAGAGCGTCGGCTCGCGCATGAAGGGATCGATGATCGCCGTCTCGGGATCGGGGATGAGGAGCATGTCGGACTCCTGAATCTGTTGGAATCCGCGGATGCTGCTGCCGTCGAATCCGGCGCCTTCCGCCAGCACGTCATTCAACTGATGAATCGGCTTGCTGGTGTGGTGCAACGTGCCCGGCACATCGACGAATGTCAGGTCCATCATCGTGCAGTGATGTTTCTTCGCGAGTGCGATGACTTCTTTGGCGGTCATGGGGGAGCGGGGGAAGAAGACAGCCGATTCTTACCCGTTTTTCTCGTCTCTCCAATGCTTCGCATGAACACAGATTTATTCCTGTTTATTTTTTGAACAACATAACTGAAATTCCATTTCTTGTTTTCTGGAGAGGCATTTCTGGCCTGAACACTGTTTGGTATTTTCGCCAACTCCTTTCGTGTTGTTCCAAGAGTGAACATCTTGCTATGCTGCGATCCCCATGGCCAAAGACATCATCCATATTTTGCAATCCGTCGGACTCGATTCGAAACAGTCGCAGCTGTATGTCGCGGGATTGCAGATCGGTACGGCACCGGCATCGCAGTATGCTCAATCGACGGGTATCAATCGCATCACGGCGTACAATTTGCTGGAGGAGCTCGTGCATCGCGGTTATTTCACGATGGTGAGAAAGGTCAGATCCAAGTGGTACGCACCCGTGGCACCGGAATACGTGGCTCTGGAAGCCAGAAAGAACGCAGAGGCATTGGAACGGGTCTTGCCGGAGCTTCGTTCGTTGCAGGGCTCGAAATACCGCAAGCCGAGAGTCAGGTTCTTCGAAGGTTGGGAAGGCGTAAAGCATGTGTATGAGGACACGTTGACCACGAATGGAGAGCTGTTGAATTTTGCGAACTCCACCGTCGTGCGGACCTTCTGGCCTCGTTACGATCTGGAGTATGTGAACGAGCGCGTGAAACGCGGCATTCACCTGCGCGGGATCGCTCCCGATGATGTCACGGGACGAAAGGTGCACGGTGAAGATCGCGAGCAGCTGCGAGAAATTCGCTTGGTGCCCGCTTCCGATTTTGATTTCAAGAACGAGATCAAGATTTACGACCAGAAGATGGCGATCATTTCGTTCGCGGAAGAAGAGAGCGCGATGTTCGCCGTCATCATCGAGAGCAAAGAGGTCGCCGAGACGCAGCGGCAGATTTTCGAGATGGCATGGAGGTATGCCGCCACGACGACTCCGAAACCGGGAAAGAAGGACGGAATTTTCAAGCGTCGGATCATCGGGTGATCACGTCTATAGTATTGTAAAAACTCTTTATTTGTGCTATAATAGTGTGAAGTACATAAAAACTAACACTCACGTTCATGGATTCTGTTTCGCAAAAGGTTCTCGTCGTGCGCATGCGCACGAATCTTGCTCTGAGAGAGCTGCTTGGCACCGATGTGCTCGGTTCGATGACCGACGACGAAGAGCAAGCGGCTCCATTGGCGCTGGCCATCGTGAGCTTCAACGGTACACTGCAGGCACTTCCGATCGTAAAAATGTCACTTGTGACGACCATGGCCATCACCTTGCTCGTGATGCATCTCACCAATCCGGTTCGTCAGCCCGCGATGCTCACGAGCCCCGTCGGGGCGTCTTTTCACGCCGCAGCGCCGCAGGATAACGTCTTGATGAGTCCCGTCGGTCAGGAAGTCGTGCCTCCCGTCGTTCAGCAGATTGATCAAGCGCAGAGCAGCTCATCTTCTTCCGTTCAAGTGGAGAGCAGCGAGTCCTCGGTCGCAACGGAACAGGTGATTTCTCCCGCGCCTGAGAGTTCGTCGGAGAGCTCGAGTGCATCCGCGGTCGCGGAAGCAGTGGTCGTTCCGGGAGTGCCGAAGATCCCCGGAGGAGAACGTGCGGACAATAAATTCGGCGTGTATGTCACCGCGAACAGCGTGCAGCGCACCGAATTTTTGCATTCGACCATCGACAGTCTTTTGGCTTCCGGCGGCAACGCGCTCGTGTTCGACGTGAAAGGCGGAGCGGTGCTTTTCCATTCCGCGGCTCCGATGGCCAACAAGGTCGATCTTGTTCGTCCTTTCTACGAATTGCCGGATATTTTGAAGATGGCGCATGAGCGCGGTTTGTACACGATCGGTCGTTTCGTCGCGATCAAGGACGGGGGACTGACGATGAAAATGCCGGAGACGCGCATCAAGAATCCGAAGACCGGCAAAGTGATCAGCTCCGATTGGGTCGATCCGAGCAATGACACCGCGATCGCGTACAACATGGAGGTGATTTGCGAGCTCGCGCAGAACGGCATCGATGAAGTGAACCTCGATTACATCCGCTTTTCGACCGCTCAATTCGGCGCGCTCGGCGTCTTTTCGGGTCAGCAGAAAGCGGATCACGTCGAGGCCTTCATTCAGGCCGCTCGCGACACCATCAACCGTTGCGGATCGAAGACGAAGCTTGGACTCTCGACGTATGCGATCCTCGGATGGGATTACAAAACGAACGTTGAAACGCTGGGTCAGGATGTGGTGCGCTTCGCGCCGCTCGTGGACGTCATCTCGCCGATGGCATATCCCGCGACGTTCGCGGAGGGCTTCTACTACCGCCCCGGCAAAGATCCGCGCAGTCGCATGTACTTCCTCGTCTATCGCACGCTGAAGGGATATGAAGACCTTCTCGGTCAGGATCAGATGTACAAATTGCGTCCGTGGATCCAAGGCTACGGCATCACCCGTCAGGACATGTCCGATCAGATCGATGCCGTCTATGACGCAGGTCTCTGCGGATACACCGTGTGGAACGCGCGGAACGCTTACACTGCGCCGTTTGCGGCGATGAAGATCCAGAAGCGCCCGGCTCGCTGTCTGTAGAGAAGAAAATCAGTCGAGAACACGTTGACAACGTTTTCTTCCGAGACAACGATTGCGCCGTATGTTGGTGATGAAATTCGGCGGCACGTCGGTCGGCAGCGCGAAAAACATCGCGGGCGTCGCTGCGATCGTGCACGGCGTCCTCAAACGCAAGCCCGTCGTCGTCGTTTCCGCGGTCACCAAGATCACGGACGCGCTTCTCCGACTAGCGGACGAAGCGGCGCAGGGAAAGGGGGATGAAACGCTTTTGTTCATGTGCAAGATTCATCGCGACATTCTCGTCGAATTGGAGTTGCCGTCGATTCTGTGCGACAAAGAATTGGTCGCTCTCACGATGCTCGTCACCGTCACGAAGAAAGCAAGAAAGAAAACACTCTCGAAGAAAACACTCGATCAATTTCAGTCATTCGGCGAACGGTTGTCATCGATCATTGTCGCGGCTGCCATCGACAAGAGAGGAGTGCCGACACGAGCGTTTCCCGCTTGGGAACTCGGGATGATCACTGACGATTGTTTCGGTGCCGCGGAGCCGCTTCCTCGCGCCGCGGGGCTCCTCAAGAAAAAAATTCACGCACTCAAGGTTGTTCCCGTCATCACGGGTTTCATTGGCAAAACACTGAAAGGAGAGGTCACGACTCTCGGTCGCGGAGGATCGGATTACACCGCGGCCGTCATCGGCGCCGCCATCGGAGCCGAGGCCATCCAGATTTGGAAAGAAGTCGACGGCATTCTGACGACGGATCCTCGCATCGTGCCGGAGGCGCGCATCGTGCCCGAGCTTGCCTTCGAAGAGGCCTGCGAGCTCGCGTATTTCGGCGCCAAAGTCCTGCATCCGAAGACGATTTTGCCAGCTATGGAAAAAGGGATCCCCGTGCAAGTGCTGAATACGTTTCGTCCCGAAGGCAAAGGCAGCACCATCGTCAGCACCTTCGAAGAGCGCACCGGCAAGAGTCACACGGTCGAGGCTTTTGCGTTCAAAAAGGGCATCACGGTCATTCATGTGCGTTCGCCCGAGTTCTTCGACGGCAGCGGACTCATGGCGAGAATTTTCAAAGTGTTCGAACGCTATCACATCAGCGTTGATCTCGTGGCGACCTCGGTCGTGAGCGTGTCGCTGACGGTCGATCAGTCGGATTCTCTGGGGAAAGTCACGAAGGCGCTTGAAGAATTCGGCGAGGTGTCCATCGTGAAAGGCAAAGCGATTGTGTGTGCCGTCGGGGGCAGCATCAACGCGGCGGGTGTGGCGGGTCGTATTTTCACGCTTCTCGGCCAGCACAAAATTCCCGTCGAGATGATCTCGCAGGCGGCGTCGGGTATCAGCATGACGTTCGTCGTGGACGAAGCGGATGCGCCGCGTTCCATCGGTCTTCTTCACAAGGAGTTCATCGAATGATGTATGCTTTTGTCATGAAGAAAAATTCTTCGAAACGTCTCAGAGTCGGCATTCTCGGCGCCACCGGCATGGTGGGTCAGCAGTATCTCACGCTTCTTCAAGGACATCCGTGGTTCGAGGTCACGCATGTGGTTGCGAGTCCGCAATCGGCAGGCAAGCGGTACGGTGATGCCGTCGCAGGCAGGTGGCATATGGAAAAAACACTGCCTTCTGCCCTCGGAAAGCTTGTCGTGCACTCAGTCGATGATCTCGCCGCCGCTAACGCGCAGTGTGATTTCGTGTTTTCGGCGTTGGACGGCGACGTCGCCAAAATTTGGGAAGAGCAATATGCGGCGAGCGGCATCCCTGTCGTTTCCAATGCGTCAACGCATCGCATGACGCAGGACGTCCCGATGATCATCCCGGAAGTGAATCCGCATCATCTCGAGATGATCAAGATCCAGCAAAAAAATCGCGGCTGGAAAGACGGTTTCATCGTTGTGAAGCCGAATTGCTCGATTCAGAGTTACACGGCTCCGCTCGCGGCGTTGCATCAGATGTTCAAGATCAAATCGGTGATGGTGACGACCTTGCAAGCCGTGTCGGGTGCGGGGCATCCCGGCGTCGCGTCGTTCGATATTTTGGATAACGTCATTCCGTTGATTCGCGGCGAGGAAGAGAAGTCGGAGCAGGAGCCCGCGAAAATCTTCGGGAAGATCGTCGGCAACACATTTATCCACGACGATTCGTTCACGATTTCCGCACATTGCAATCGCGTTCCTGTGATCGATGGACATCTCGCCTGCGTTTCGTTCAGCTGCGTCAAGAAGCCGACCCGCGAACAGATTTTGAAGGCGTGGGAGTCTTTCACGGGCGTTCCGCAGGAGCTGAAATTGCCGTTTGCGCCCGTTCGTGCGATCACCATTCGCTCCGAGGACAATCGTCCGCAGCCGCGGCTCGACCGCGACGATGACAAGGGCATGACGGTGAGCGTCGGCAGACTTCGCGAAGATCCGATTTTTCAATGGAAATTCGTCGGTCTTTCGCACAACACGATCCGCGGTGCGGCGGGAGGCGGCATCTTGATCGCAGAATTGCTCAAGGCGAAGTCGTATGTATAATTCGCGCACATGAACAAGGGAACCATTCTCATCATCGGCGCGGGCGGCGTCGGCTCCGTGGTCGTGCACAAATGCGCGATGAATGCCGACGTGTTCACGAAGATTCATCTTGCCAGTCGCTCCATCGAGAAACCGAATGCGATCAAAAAAGACGTGAAGAAGCGTTGGGGAGTCGATATCACGACGCATGCAGTGAACGCCGACAAGCCGAACGAAGTCGCGGCGCTCATCCGCAAGACGAAGCCGTATCTCGTGTTGAATGTCGCGTTGCCATATCAAGATCTCACCATCATGGAGGGATGTTTGAAGACAGGTACGCACTACATCGACACCGCCAACTACGAGCCCATCGACAAAGCCGAGTTCGAATATTCGTGGCAGTGGGCGTACCAGAGCAAATTCAAAAAGAAGGGGATCATGGCCGTGCTCGGCGCGGGCTTCGATCCGGGAGTCTCCAACATGTACTGCGCGTACCTGCTCAAGAAGTACTTCGACACCGTTCGTTTCGTCGACATCCTCGACGCCAACGCGGGCAATCACGGCAAAGCGTTCGCCACGAACTTCAATCCCGAGATCAACATTCGCGAGGTCACGCAGGTCGTCAGGCACTGGAGCAAAGGCAAGTGGGTGAAGACGCCGGCGATCATGGATCCTGCCAGCATCCACTTCACGTTCGATTATCCCGTCGCCGGTCCGAAAGACAGCTACCTCCTCTATCATGAGGAGTTGGAGTCGCTCGCCAAGAATTTGCCGGGACTTGAGCGCATCCGCTTCTGGATGACGTTTTCGCAGAACTACCTCACGCATCTCAGGGTGATGGAGAACATCGGCATCACGCGCATCGACGAGGTCGAGTACGAGGGGAAAAAAATCGTGCCGATCAAATTCCTGAAAGCGCTTTTGCCGAATCCCTCCTCGCTCGCGACGAAATACACGGGCAAAACGGTCATCGGCTGCATCGTCACCGGCGTGAAGAACGGCAAAGAGAGTACGAAGTACATCTATAACGTCTGCGATCACGCCGAGTGTTTCAAAGAAGTCGGCTCGCAGGCGATCTCGTACACCACGGGCGTCCCCGCGATGGCTGCCGCGATGATGGTCATGAAAGGTGTCTGGCAGGGCAAAGGCGTCTACAACATGGAGCAGCTCGATCCCGAGCCGTTCCTCAAGGTCGTGAGCGACAACGGTCTCCCGTTCAAAATCGTCGATCACGCTCCGCTCCCCGCATCTCTCACATGAAAGAAACCGACGTGTTCGTGCCCTTTTGGGAACGCGACCATGAGAAGTTTTTTTCTAAAGTGGATTTTTCGAAAATCAAAACGCCCGCCTACGTCGTCCATCTCGGGGCGCTCGAAGAAAATCTGAAGATCCTGAAGAGCGTGAAGGACGCGACGGGTTGCAAGATCCTGCTTGCGCTGAAGGCGTTTTCTTGCTGGAAGACCGCGCCTCTCGTTATGCAGTACCTCGACGGCGTGTGCGCCAGTTCGGTGCACGAAGCGCGACTCGGACGCGAAGAATACGGCAAAGAAGTGCATACCTACGCGCCCGTTTACAGCGACAGCGACATTGAAGGCCAGCTGAAATACGCCGATCACATCATCTTCAATTCGTTCGCGCAGTGGAAGAAATACAAAAAGCAGATCGAGAAGAGCGAGAGGACCATCGAGTGCGGCATTCGCATCAATCCTGAGGCCGTCGGGGCCGACAACGATCTCTACAATCCGTGCGCCAAGGGTTCGCGCATGGGCGTGACGCTCAAAGAATTCGAGAAGAACGCGGGCGATCTGAAAGGCATCACGGGATTGCATTTTCATGCCCTCTGCGAGCAGGGTGCGAGCGACCTTGAAGACGTGTTGAAGCACGTGCAGAAGAAATTCGGGAAGTATCTTCCGAAAATGAAGTGGGTGAACTTCGGCGGAGGGCACCACATCACTCGCAAAGGCTACGATTTGAAGAAGCTCTGTAGTTTGGTGTCCAGATTTCAGAAGAAATACGGCGTCCCGGTGATTCTCGAGCCCGGCGAAGCCGTCGGACTGAACGCGGGCGTGCTGGTCGGATCGGTGCTGGATATCATCGAGAACGACGGGAAGATCGCGATGACGGACACGACCGCCGAAGCGCACATGCCCGATGTCCTCGGCATGCCGTACTGGCCGTCGATCGTCGGAGCAGGAAAATACGGCAAGAAGAAACATTCGTATCGTCTCGGAGGCATCACGTGTTTGTCCGGAGATTTCATCGGCGGATATTCTTTCGACAATCCTCTCAAAGCGGGGGACAAGGTCGTGTTCCAGAACATGGCGATCTACACGATGGTGAAAAACACGACGTTCAACGGCGTGAAGTTGCCGGATATTCTCATCATGGACGCGTGTAACAAGATCGTGCACAAAAAAGAATTCGGCTACGAGGACTTCAAGAATCGGTTGTCGTAATCGGACTCCGATCCTCTACAATCGAGATATGAAGCAGTATCTTGATTTACTCAATGCGGTTCTTGAAAACGGCACGAAGAAAGACGATCGCACGGGCACGGGCACGAAGAGCATTTTCGGCTACCAGATGCGCTTTGATCTGCAGAAGGGCTTCCCTCTTCTGACGACCAAGAAGCTCAGTACGCGCTCGATCATTCACGAGCTTCTGTGGTTCCTGAAGGGAGACACGACGCTCGAGTATTTGAAAGAGAACAAGGTGACGATCTGGGATGAATGGGCGACGAAAGAGCAATGCGAGCGCTTCGGACGCAAGGAAGGCGACCTCGGACCGATCTACGGACATCAGTGGCGCAATTTCGGCGCGACGAAGAAGGCCGACGGCACGTATCTGAAAGACGGCGTTGATCAGATTTCGGCGTTGATCGAGACGATCAAGAAGAACCCGAACAGTCGTCGTTTGATCGTAAGCGGTTGGAATCCGAAAGAAGCGGATCAGGTCGCGTTGCCGCCGTGTCACACGCTCTTCCAATTCTACGTTGCTGACGGACGTCTCAGCTGCCAGCTCTACCAGCGCAGCGCGGACATCTTCCTCGGTGTGCCGTTCAACATCGCGTCGTACTCGCTTTTGACACATATGATTGCGCAGGTGACGGGTCTCAAGGTCGGCGAATTCGTCCACACGCTCGGTGACGCGCATTTGTACTTGAATCATCTTGAACAGGCAGAGCTCCAGCTCACACGCGATCCGAAGCCTTTGCCGACGCTGAAGCTCAATCCGCAGCGCACGGAGATCTTTGACTTTCGATTCGAAGATATCGAGATCGAGAACTATGACGCGCATCCCAGCATCAAGGCGCCGATTGCGGTGTGATGAATGTCCTTTCTTTGTCGCGACCAAGAAAGGACGAAAGAAAACGCTGCGCGCCGATACCCGCCAGCTGACCCCCGCTGCGGCGCGCGCCTACCCTTTGGATGTGGATTTGATCAAATTCAAGCATGGTAGACTTGGATTATGATCATCTCGCTTATTGTGGCGGCCGCTGAAAACGGCGTCATCGGTAAAGACAACAAATTGCCGTGGAATCTGCCCGATGATTTGAAGCATTTTAAAGATCTCACGAAAGGTCACACGATCATCATGGGGAGAAAAACATTTGAATCCATCGGGCGAGTCCTTCCCGACCGTCGCAATATCATTTTGTCTTCCAAGATGAAAACGGCTCCGGAAGGCGCGGAAGTGGCTTCGGACATGGATCGATTGCTCAATTCGTTGTCATCTCAGCTTCCGGAGGATGAAGAAGTCTTCGTCATCGGGGGATCCGATTTGTTCACGCAGTGGCTGGAAGACGCCTTCACGCCGATCGTGTGCGGACGCGTGCATCTCACGCGCGTGCATGCCGACATCGAAGGCGATGCCTCATTTCCCGATCTGGACGATGACCGTTGGATCATCTCGGCGCGTGAAGAACATCCTGCCGACGCTCGACATGAGCATGCGTTTACGTTTCTGACGTACGATCGCGCTTAGGCAGGTTGCTGCTGAGTGGAGCAGTGGATCGATCCGTTGCCGACGATGAGTTCGCGACAATCGATACCGATCATGTGTCTGTCCGGGAAGCACTTGCCGAGAATTTCGAGTGCGCGTGCGTCGTTTTTGTCTTTGTAGATCGGCACGAGCACAACGTCGTTGGCGATCAGGAAGTTGGCGTACGTCGCGGCCATGCGCCTGCCGTCCGTCACGAGCGCTTTCGGCATCGGGAGGGGAATGACCGTGAGCGCCATGCCGCGTTCATCCTTCATTGTTGTGAGGCGCTCTTCGTTTTCTTTGAGCGCTTTGTAATTTTCGTCCGTCGGGTCTTCTTCGACGGCCGTGACGACGACGTTTCGGCTCACGAAACGAGTGAGGTCATCGACGTGCCCCGTCGTGTCGTCGCCCGCGATGCCTTCACCGAGCCACAGGATATTCGTGACGCCCAGGTGCGACTTCACGATCTCTTCAATGTCTTCTTTCGACAGATTCGGATTGCGATCGGGGCTGAGCAGACAACTTTCGGTCGTGAGCACGGTACCCGTGCCATTCACGTCGATCGATCCGCCCTCGAGGATGATGCCCGCATTGAATTTCTTCGTCTGATCGATCGGCATTTTGTGCGGCACGTCGTTGCCGACGAGCAGATCGTCGTACTTGTTGCCGTAGGCGTTGTAGCCCCATTTCACCCATCGCACATCATGCGGATTGTCTTTGACGACGAACGTCGGGCCGTAGTCGCGGAACCACACGTCGCCGGTTTCGATGACGTGCAGATGCAATCTTGTCGCTTCGAAGGGCAGTGTTTTGATCAGGGACATCGCCTGCTCTCGCATGTTCTCATCCAAGACAAGCAGATGCACATGCTCATGCGGCGTGAGAGCGGCAATCATTTCCGCAAAAGCCAATTTCGCGCCTGCCTCATGTCCTTTCCATGATTCGGGGTTGTACGGCCACGCGAGCCAGACGGCTTCTTGCTTTTCCCACTCGGCGGGCATCCTGAAGCCAAGCGATGCCGGTGTCGGAGGCGAGTGTTTGGTCATGATTTGGTCAGGCCGCCGTACGCATCGGGACGGCGTTCAAGGAAAAATCTCCAGCACTCCTGCATTTCTTTCACGAGGTCCAGATCGCACTTCGCGAGGAGGATTTCTTCTCTGTGTCCGCCTTGCGCGATCACCGTTGCGGACGGATCAGCGACGAACGAGCCGCCGAAGAATGCGGTTTCATGTTCGGTGCCGACGCGGTTCACCGTCGCAACGAAGACGTTGTTGCTTGCGCTGTGGCCGACCTGCGCCGCCCTCCACATCGGCTCCCAGTCTTCCGGCATGCCGTTCGGTACGACGTTCGGCAGATCGGGATTGCCGATCGCGGTCGGATAGATGAGGATCTCGGCGCCCGCCATCGCGGCGAGTCTCGCCGCTTCGGGAAACCACTGGTCGTAGCAGATCATGACGGCGATTTTTCCGAACGCGGTGTCGTGCACGCGGAATCCCGTGTCGCCCGCCGCGAAGTAATCTTGCTCCCAGAATCCCGGATCATGCGGGATGTGCGTCTTTCGGTACGTGCCGACCAGCGAGCCGTCGGGGTTGAAAACGCACGCCGTGTTGTAACGTTTGTCTTTCGTCTGTTCGTAGATCGAGCCGCCGACGAGGACGATCTTCAGTTCCTTCGCGAGCGCGGACAGCTTTGCAGTCGTAGGTCCGGGGATGGCTTCCGCTCGGGCAAAAGCAGTTTCGTCGTGTCTGATGCGGCAGAAGTACGGACCGAGGAAGAGCTCGGGCAGCACGACGACGTTCGCTCCTTTTTCGGCTGCATCGCGAATCATGAGTTCGGCTTTCTCCAAATTTTTTCCGGCATCGTCGGCCATCGACATTTGAATCAAGCCGAGCGTGACGATGCGTCTGTTCACAGTTCGGTCAGTGTAAGGAGCAGGAAAGAAACAGTCCAGCCGAGTCCGTTCGCGTGCCTCACGATTTTCTTCCGTTGAAATTTGCTTTACATCGCAGCGTACAACTTTATAATTTGCATCTTGTTCCACATCCCGCGTCAATGAAGAGAGCCGCATCCGACGGAGACCAGCAATTCATCAGAGCAAAAAAAATCGCACCGGTTTCCAGCCGTTACGCCCGCGATCGTTGGGCGAATTTTTTGGGACAAGACGCGCGCGGGATGCTCATGATTGAAGGCGTTCCCGTCGACAAGATCGCGGAGAAACACGGCACGCCGCTCTACGTCATGGTGGAGAGCGAAATCCGCAGTCGTCTGCGGAGATTCAAGAAGATCTTCGGTACGGATATCGCGCTGCAGTACGCCGTGAAATGCAACAGCAACCTTGAGATCTTGCGCATTGTGCGCGAGGAAGGATTCGAGCTGGACTGTTCGTCCGTCGGTGAGCTCATCCTTGGACTCCTCGCCGACTTCAAACCGCGGCAACTCACGTTCACGAATCTTTTCAAAACCGAACAGGACATTCATTTCGCCATCAAGATCGGCGTGCAATCGATCACCGCGGACTCCATCGAGGAGATCGAACACATTGCCCGCACCGCGAAAAAATTGAAGAAGCACATCGACACGGTGATTCGTGTGAATCCGATGTTGCAGATGGGTACGTATTCGACGCGCGGCAACAAGTACGGCATCCCGATCAGTTATATCGATCGCGCGATCGATCTCGCAAGGAAAAGTCCGTACGTCGATTTCAAGGGTTTTCATTTCATGGGCGGCTATGTCTACAACCCGCGCGTGTTCAAGATGGCGGCGCGCTCCTTCGCGAAGCTCGTTAGGCGTTGCCAAGACCGCGGTATCCGCGTCAAAAGTCTCTCGCTCGGCGGAGGATTCCCTGCGGCCATCGGCGACGAAGAAGCGTTTCCGATCGAAAAAATGCGGGATTTCCCGCGTTACTTCCAGGGCTTGTGGCACCGCTTCAACCTCGAGCCGATCCAGCTGATCTTCGAGCCCGGCAAAAGCATCGTACTCAACGCCGGCATCGGTCTCATGCGCGTCATCAGCAAGAAGCGCCTCGGCCTCAATCATCGTATGGTGATCGCCGACGGTTCGACGTACAACTTCATCCCCGACGCGCTGATCCAGCCCGACGTCCACTACGACATCCTGCCCGCGTCACAGCTAAACTCGCGCCGCATCCATACTGTCACGATCGCGGGCAACACCTGCGATTGCTGGGATCTGATCCGCAAAGACATCGACATGCCGAAGCTACGTGCGGGGGATCTGCTTACTGCCATGGACGTCGGCGCGTACTCGCATGTCATGGCCAGCAACTTCAACACCATCCGCCGTCCGTCGATGATCATGATGTATCCAGACGGTTCTGCGAAGCTCATCCGCCGCCGCGATCGTTACAGCGAAATGTTCGCTCCGGAGCTGGACGTGCTCAAAATGGCCGGCCCCGACGAGCTTGAGAAATATCACAATCTCTATCGCGTGAATATCGACAAGATCTGGAAAGGGAACAAACAGAAGAACGGACAGAACGGGAAGAAAATTCCTCAATCCAAGTTGTCGGTCTTCAGCATGATCGAGAATGAATCGGGACTGCAAAACGGCAACGGCGCCCACGAAAAGAAATCCAAAAAGCGATAGAGAAGACTTCGGACTACTGCCATTCATGGCTTTTAAAAGCCATTATTTAAGTGCGTATCGACTTCGATTTGATTTCGAATATCTTTCGCATCGCGAGATGCGGATAGTAGTGGCATGGAAAAGGTACGCACCACACCACAGGCGGAGACGGGTCGCGACGAGCTTCTGAGGAAGACACTCGAACACACGAAGCGCGAGGCGATCGAGCAAGCTGCGAAAGAAGGTCGCAAAGTGTCCGATATCAAGGCGTTGCAACGCGAGTCGCTTCAAAAATTGATCCATGGCAATGCCAAGGGTTCGGATGGCGCGGCGGCCGGAGGCGAGGATTTGCATGTTTCCGAGGATCTTGCCGTCGAGGCCGAACAAGGCATCGACAAACAGCACGATCAGCGCATGAAGGCGATCGGCGCCGCTCCGGATGCGCATGTGTTCAAACGGACGGACGGCACGGTGGGCAGGCAGTATGACGGCAGCAAGAAGATCGAGCTTGCCGATGAAGTCCTTGATGATCCGGAAAGTGCGGAGCGTGTGGCCAAGCACGAAGCTGAGCATCGTCTGCAAGAGGACGGCAATCAGCAGGCGGAGCTGCCCGAGACGGGCGATCCTGAGATCGATCAGATGCGCACGGTCAGCCGCATCGCAATGCGCGAGAATGGCGCCGTGAAGGCCGAAGGCGGCCTCAAAGACCACACGCCCGAGTATCACGAGTACGTCGGCACCTCGAACCGCATCGCGAAGTATCTGAACTCGAACGGCCAGTCGGGAGACCAGCTTGTCGAAGAAGCCGGTCGCACTAAGCAGGGCTTCGAGAAAATGACGACGGCGATTCAGCTCGCGGCATTGCAGCATCAAATGAACGAGCGCATGAAGCAGCAGGCGACCGCGCTGGCCGCTTAGCGTCGGATGAGCTCGAGAAACTCCTGCCTCGTGCGCGCATCGCGCTTGAAACTGCCCGCCATGTGGCTCGTGACGGCCACGGAATGCTGTTTCTCCACACCGCGCATCATCATGCAGAAGTGGCTTGCCTCGATGACGACGCCGATGCCGATCGGATTCAGAGTGTCGCGGAGCGCGTCGCAAATCTGTTGGCCGAGACGCTCCTGCACTTGGAGTCTCCTCGCGAACATGTCGATGATGCGCGGGATCTTGCTCAGTCCGATGATTTTGCCGCTCGGTATGTAGCCGATGTGCACTTTGCCCGTGAACGGCAGGAGGTGATGCTCGCAGAGCGAGTAACACTCGATGTCTTTCACGATGATCATCCCGTCCGTGTCGGCGGGGAAGAGCGCCCCGTTCACGATCTTCTTCAGGTTCTGTTTGTAGCCAGAGGTTAGGAATTGAAACGCCTCCTCGCAGCGCTTCGGCGTCTTTTTCAGGCCTTCGCGGGACGGATCTTCGCCGATTTTTTTGAGGAGGGAGAGGAAGAGGGTTTCCATGGGGGAGCGAGTATATGTCCTTTCTTTGTCGCGACAAAGAAAGGACGAAAGAAAGCGCTGCGCGCCGATACCCTCCAGCTGACCCCCGCTGCGGCGCGCGCCACCCTTGGCCTCGTTTTTTCTCGAATCAAAGCGGTTGCATTGAAGTCTTTTCGCAATGCTGATCCTGCACCTCCGGCAGATAGCTTTTGAGCGTGCGCTCGAAACCCGGATGCGTGAGGTCTCCGGCGCCGAGCTCGATCAGCGGCTCCAGCACGAACCTGCGGGCATGGAGGCGCAGGTGCGGAATAGTGAGTTCATCGTCGAGTCCGATATGGTTTCCGTACAGCAGCAGATCGAGGTCGATCGTGCGGGGGCCGAAGCGCACGGGAGGATTTTTTTTCAACTTTTTCTCGATTTTTTTCAAGATGGTCGCGATTTTTTCCGGCGTGAGATTCGTCGTGAGAATCGCTGCGGCGTTGAGGAACTCCGCCTGATCTTTTTTCTCCAGTGGTGCCGAGTGGTAGATCGACGAGAAGCGGACATTCGCAAACTGCGTTCGAAGCAAAGCCGCCGCGGCACGCAGATTCTTCTCCGCGTCGATATTCGAGCCGAGACCGAGAAAGACGGTTTCTATGCCCTTTGGATGGTGATGCAGGCCGACGCGAGCGGGAGCGGTGGTGTTTTCTTGACGGTTATTTTCACGCCGCCGTCGGGCTTGAATTTCTTGATCAACTCCGCGGCGATGTCTTCCGCGAAACGCTCGACGGTTTTTCGTTCCGTTGTGGCGAGGGAGAGGATGTCTTCCGTCACCGTTTGATAATCGATGCCGAGACGCACGTCGTCGCTTGTCGCGACGTTGTTGAGACCGTGAAACAGTTCCACGGACACATGCAACGTTTGCTCAGCAGCGCGCTCAGATGCGGGCACGCCGATACGCGTCTTCACGGCGATGTCCTGCAAGAAGATGGAGTCCATGCGTGCAGCGTAGCATGCCTAAACGATCGTCGGAGGCTGTTGCTGCGGCAATTCCTCTTTCCTGATGCCGAACAGGTCGATGCGTTCGGCGAGGGGGGATTCGGCGATCTTGCGGCAGAGCCAGCGGCTGACGATGATGGCGGTGAAGAGCGAGATGAAGATACCGATCGCGAGCGTCACGGCGAAACCGCGGATGATGCTCGTGCCGATCGTGAACAGGATCGCGCAGGTGATGAGTGTGGAGGTGTTGCCGTCACGGACGCTCGGCCATGCTTTCTTGAATCCGGTTTCGACCGCGGTGCGGAACATTTTTCCTTTGCGGAGCTCTTCTTTCACGCGCTCGAAGGCGAGCACGTTCGCATCCACGGCCATTCCCATGCTGAGGATTACACCCGCGATGCCAGCCAGCGTCAGCACGACGTATTGATTCGAGATCAGGCCGATCGGCAGCTTCGTCGAGGCGACGAGCAAGATGACGTAGAAGAGCAGCGCGACGCCGGCGACGAGACCGAGCAGGCGGTAGATCGAGGTCAAGAAGAGCGTGAGGATGACGAGACCGACGACGGCCGCGAAGATGGATTTATGGAGTGCGTTCGCGCCGAGCGTGGCTTCCACGGTCGTCTGACCTGCGAGGTAGATCGGAGCGGGGATGGCGCCGGTGTTGAGATCGGTGGAGAGGTTTTGCGCTTCCTTGATCGTCCGGCTGCCCGTGATGACCGCGTTGCCGCCGATGATCTCGGCTTGCACGGTCGGAGCGGAGACGAGCTGACCGCCGACGAAGATCGCGATGCGCTTGCCGACGTTGCGTTTCGTCATTTCTTGGAAGAGCGTGGCGCCTTCGGAATCAAATTGGATCTGCACGACCGGGATGTTCGTGACCGGATCAAAAGACACCGCAGCCGAGCGGAAGCGCTGGCCGTTCAAGTCCGTGTCTTTCCAACCCGTCGGTTCCAGCGAGAAGAACAGCGCGCGGATCACGATTTGATCCGACCTGCGGGAGATTTCGCCTTTCTGCACTTTGTCAGCGATCGCTTTGGCAGCGGTCGTATCGCCTTTGAATTTCAGAAGGTCGTACGACACTTGCGCGGCAGACACCGATGCGGCCTTGTCTGCGCGGATGATGTGATAGCCGTACGGCGTCTCGACCACTTCGCTGATTTGCCCTTGTTTCAGCGCGAAAGCGGCCTTGTCGAATGAGTCGGAAATCTGGCCGGGATGGATCACGCCGAGGACGCCGGCCTTCAGCTTGGACGGACCGTCGGACTTGGTGCGGGCGAGCGTCGCGAAGTCAGCGCCTTTCGTCAGTTCTCCCTTGAGCGCGAGCGCGATTGTCTGCGCCTCTTCTTTCGTGCGCGTGATGGTCGCGTCGGCGCGCTGCGCTCCTTTGTATTGGACGAGAATGTGGCTCGCATTCATCTGCGTCGAACCGTCCGTGCGTCCCGAGAGATACACGACGCCCGTGATTCCTCCTCCGAATGAACCCGTATCGAGAGAGCCGATCGCCATCTTCTGAAGCACGCCGCTGATTTCTTTCGGAGCCGAAGCGATAGTCGTGAATGCTTTGGTCTCAAGCGTTGCGCCGGTGAAAGACTTCGCGACTTCTTGCAACGCGACATGCGGATCCGTCAGTTTTTGCTCCGTCGGCTTGCGGTCTTGCAGAACTTTCGTGACGTAGATGCCTTTCATTTCTTTGATTTGCTGATGACCTTGATCGTCCTGCACCGCCGTCTGGATCGTGGCTTCCGTTTTCAGGATCGGGTCTTTCGTCGTGCGAGTCGCCAGAGCTTCCAGTCCTTTCGGCAATTCGCTCAGGAAGATCGGGCGGGAGTCGAAGTACGATACCCCGAGCACCGAGCTCAGATCCTGCCCGTAGACTTGGAGATTGCCCGTGCCGGTCGTCACCGCGCGGTAGACCTGATCGGCCCTGGCGCGCATTTTGGTCTGGTAGGCGAGCGTCGCTCCGCTGAATTCTTCCTTGAATTCGAGTTGGATCGTCTTGCCGACGGTCGCAATGCATTTGTTGACGTCGATGACGCCCGGACACTCCACGAGGAGATGTTTTTCGTTGCCGAAGTACGAGGGCGTGATGGTGGCTTCGCTGACGCCGAGTGAGTTCACGCGGCGCTCAAGCACCGTGCGGATGGCTTCCACGAGGTTCACGTGTTGCTGTTGGATGTTCTGCAAATCGAATTGTTTCGAGAGGAGTTCTTTGTTGCTTTGGCCTTGTCCTTTCAATGCCGCGATGTCGTCAGTCAACTTGCGTTCGCGTGCCGCGATTTCATCTTCCGAGATGCGGAAATCGAGCTGCGTGCCTCCCGCGAGATCCAGTCCGAGGTGCAACTCAGGCTTCAGCATCTTCGGAGCGAACGGCTTCCAGCCGTCGGGGAGCGCGATGATCGCGCAGACAACCGCCACGACGATGGTGACGACGGGCCAGAATGAAGATCGCTGTTGAATGGGAGCCATGGAGAAAGGGGGTGACTTTAAGAAGCGGGGGTAAAGGTGACTTTGAGTCCCACGTTGACGTCATCGGCGAAAATCTCGGCGACTTTGGAGGACGGGATGCCGCTGATCATCACGCGATCGGAGATGGAGGTGCTTTGGATCGTCAGTTTTGAGACGAGCAGGTCACGAACGAAGATGCCGACATGTTTGCCTTGGTTGCCCTTGAAGATCGCAGAGAGAATCTCTTTGCCTGCGGGTGTGAACTGCAGCTCGATGCTGACGTCGCCGTTACTCTTGTTGCCGAGCGCTTGCACCCATGTGAGGCTGGAGCCTGTCAAAGCGGTCGGGATCCAGTCCGCAGGTTTCGGACTTGTCGGATCGGTTTTCGGTTTTTCGAGGCGAATGTCGAAGAAAAACGGTTCGGCAACGATCGCTTTCGCGGCAGCGAGCGCTTTTTCATCCGGGACTTTCACCGTCATTTCCGCGCTCATCGGACTGCGCGGCAGAGCCGTGGCGTGGCTGTTCTTCACTCCCGCGGCGGCCAAACGCCTTTCCATCACGCGTGTCGCGGATTCCATCAACAGGACTGTCCTCGACGGATCCGTGTCATGGATCAAGAGTCCCACCGTCAGAGTGCGCTCGGAGCCGCACGCAGCGAGCGTCAGGAGGAGGCCGGCGCTGAGGAGCATTCTGCTTTTCATGCGCGGGCAAGTGTATATCTTTTGACACGGAAGGCAACCTGCGGCTCCCAGCGACAAGCCCTCGAGCTTTTGATCGAGGTTTGGCGCGTTGCTCCCTTCATTGGCCGTTTATCGTGCCGGGCGAAGCGTCGTTCCGGAGCGCAACATTTTGTCCGTCAGGTCGATCCCCGTGAGACTGCAGTGCTCATCGATGATGCATCGTTCCAGCACGCAGTCCGTGATGACCGCATCGCCGAAGATGATGCAGTCGGTGAGAGAGCTTTTGCGGATCGTGACATCGGGTCCGATATCATTCGCTCCGAGCAGCTCGGAGTCCGGTGACACCGCGGATTTCGGATGCACGAGCGCTTTGGCGCCGATGACTTCGCGATGGAGTTGCATGTAGGCCTCGAACGAGCCGATGTCTTTCCAGATCTCCTTGAAGACGAAGCAATCCACGCCGATGCCCCGCTTCAAGAACTCTTCGAACACTCCGCCGACGTTGTCGGGGCGTTTTGCGGCATATTCTTGCACAATACCGAGCGTCGACCGCGGCAGCCACCACCAGCCCGTCGAGACGCATGTTGATTTCGGCTGCAGCGGCTTTTCCTCGAAGTCGGTGACGATCTTGCGATCCGGGTGACCGGGGTCGTTTTCCGTGAGGACGGTGCCGAATTGCATCGCGACCGTCGGATCGCCGATGTCGTGCGCCGCGATGAGCGGTTTGTCCCTGCGTTGCTTCAAAAAATCTTCCATCTTCGCGCCGACGTAATTGTCGCCGGCAAGGAGCAACAGATCTTCGTTGACCTTTCGTTCCGTGATCCATTTCGCCACCGCGCCGAGTGCGCCGAGCTTCTCTCCTTCATGACCGGCGTCTTCGATGACGATCGTGATCGAACGCTCTTTGATCGTTTTCGCCCATGCCTTCATGTCCTCCGCGAAGACCGCGTTCGTGCTCACGGAGATCACGTACTCTTTCGGCACGGCTTCCACCAGATACGTCAAAATCGGCTTGCCCGCGAGCGGCAGGAGCGGTTTGGCTCGACGCTCGGTGATCGGCCAGAGGCGTGTCGCGAAGCCGCCTGCGAGGATGAAGCATTGCATGGGTTTATTCGGAGACCATGATGACGGGTTGGCCTTCGATGCGTTCGCTCGTGCCCGAGACCGCGGCGCCGACGACACTCGGCAGCAACAGATACGTCATGCGGTGCTGACGACAGACGCTCATCAAGTTGATGACGTGTTCCAGATTGCCGCATTGCACCATGTGCGTCGGTCGTTTCGCTTTGATCACTTCTTCCAGCACGTTCAATTTGCCGACGACGGGAACGCCCGCGATTTCTGTCTTCGACGTGCCCTGACTGTCGAGCACCGCGATCGGTTTGAACGGGGACTGACGATCATTCAGGAGCTTGATGAACCGCTCCGCTTCGCGGTTCACGCCGATGACGAGGAGCGGATAGGCGGGAGGATCGCGCCTCAAGATTCTTCGTTGCCATTGGTCGAATGCCAGATGCCAGATGAGCGTGAAGACGAAGCTCAGCGTTCCCGCTTCCACGAGGAGCAGACGGCTGAAGAATTGACCGAAGAGGAAGTAGTAGCCGAGCGTGAAGAGCGAGAGCCCCATCACGCATGCGAAGAGAATATGCGAGATGTTTTTCGAGTCCGATTGGATGCGCGTGAGACGGAAAATGCCGAGCTGACTCATCACCGCGATCCAGATCGGGGTGATCGCGAGCACCGCTTGGAGGTACAGGTTCAGCGGAAAATTCGTCGACATGATGAAACCGACGCGCAGAAAGTAGGCCAAGACATACGCGCCGAGGAAGAGCACCGCGTCGGTGAGAAGCCAACAGACCAAGAGGATCGTGCGTCGCATGGTCGCATCATACCAGTCTCACGGTGACCTCGTTTTACTTCACGCTCTCGCCGCTTCCAGCAGCTTGGCCGTGAGAATGCGCATTCTATCCACTATTTGTCGGTGCGTCTCTATCGCAAGCATCGCGTGTTGTTCGCCGTGAGCAATTGACGGTACATCTTCCGCCAGTCTCGTCGTACCTGTGCGGGCTTCCCTGATCATGGTATCGATTGTTGTTTTGAGTCGGAGATCTCGCATGTGACGCATCGCCATTTCCCTGAGTTCGGGAGTCAGTTTTCCCGCAATTTGCAATTCATACGCCATTTCAGACAACGGATCTCTTTCATGGCCTTCGCAATGATTGCAAGCCGGGCGGTTGAATCGAACTTGCAACGGGCATTGAGACGTCAGAACTTTGTGGCCGCGATCAGAGATTGCGTTTCCATGTGCATCGCGTTTTACGTTTTCATGTTTTGCGTCGCAATATGGAAATTCGAATTTTTCCAACAGCGGTACGAGTTCGCCGATGCGGCCGAAAGAATTCATGGGCGAGAGTGTAGCGGTGCGCGTCTTTATGATTGAGGTTTTTTTCTTTCTCGGATGCGCAAATCCGTCACGGGAGCTTGGACGACGGTGCGCGCGGCGACATCGTCGAAGACTTCCGCTCCCGCGCCGATGATCGAATGATCGCCGATCGTCACGGGGCCGAAGACGCCGCTGTTCGCGAAACAAATCACGCCGTCCTCCAGCGTCGGATGGCGTTTCGTTCGTCCCGCTTTCACGGGGTCCGTCGAAGCGCCGAGCGTGACGCCTTGATAGAGACGCACGTTTTTGCCGATCTCCGCGGTTTCGCCGATCACGACTCCCGTGCCGTGATCGATGAAGAAACCTTCGCCGATCGCGGCACCCGGATGGATGTCGATGCCGGTCTGGCGATGCGCGAGCTCCGTCATTTGACGCGGAACCAGCGGCGTTTTCTGAAGATGAAGCAGATGGGCGATGCGCTGCACCACGATCGCGCGGAAGCCGGGATAGTTCAGGATCACATTGTCGGTATCGAGCGCCGCGGGATCACCGACGAGCGCCGCCTCCGCATCACGCAGCAGCGTCTCGCGCAGAACCGTCAGTTCTTGCAGCAAGGAGTTCGCCGTGTCCAGAGCGCGGATGCTCGGATGCTTGTCGTCTTTGAATGCTCTCGTCAACATGCGATGCAGCAATTCCTGCGTTTCATTGATGAGTGTTCTCACGTCCGTCGGATCCTCCGATTCTTGCAAACGTCCGACCGTGCCCGGGAAGAGAATCTCCCGCATATTCGCAACGGCAGTTTCGACATTCGCTTCCGACGGGAGAGGCCGATCTTTCCGAGCCGTCACGGCTTTTTCCGTCGATGCCACGACCTGCTCCAGAGCGCCGATGTCGCGTTGGTCGGAAGGGCTCATGAGCAATCGGGGTTAGCGTTTCGCGTGCCACACGTACGGCAATTTCGTCACGTCCCACGGCACGTTGGTGCCGCGCTTGAACGTGCTGGAGGCGATCGTCGGATTGTCGCTGAAGACGACCTTGTCGATGAAGTCGTATTTCGCTTTCAGGACGGCGTTCTTCTTCGCGAGTCTCTGGAACTCCGTTTTGTGGAGCGCGTAGAACGCGAATGTCTCGGCGAAGTCCTCGAACGGGTCGCTTTCGGCGTAGCCGGAGACGAAGTCCGCGTCGGTCATGCCCGGTTGCATGTTGCTCGGCGTCAGCCAGCTGATCCGGTAGAACTGCACGCTCGGATCGTTGCCGAAGATCGGCGTCGTGCCGTCGAAAAAAGTCGTGGGCATCCCGACATCGGCGCCGCGGAGTCCTCCGATGTCCGTGACGTGACCGCATTCGTGCGTGACGAGCGCCATGAATTCTTTGTCCGGCACGTTGCCCGTGACGATGATCGTCGACTCGCCGCCGAGACCGCGGTTCGACGGATTCTTGTCGTAGGTCACGTAGAAATTTTTCAAATTGTCGCGGCAATAGGAAGGCAAGGCGCGGAGCACTTGATCGGCGAGGATGCGCTGATTCGGTTTGATATCCGGTTGATCGACGACGGGAAGAAGCACAGGCACTTTGTGTTTCGGCGGCACCACGATCGTGCGCGCGATCGCGAGACTTGCCGCCTCAGCGGGAAGTGGTACGATAACGGCGTTCAAGGTGAGTACCAGGACTGCCGCAAGCATCAACGCGGCTCCTGCGCTTCTTTGCACGGTTTTCATGCCGGTGGAGGTGGAGGAGAGAAGCATGGAAAAGAAAGTAGCTATTTATACTACATTGTTAGTTTTATGTCAAGTGATCCTACACCGCCAATACAGCCCGGCCAGCTGCATACGCTGACCATTGAGAAGTTCGCCCAAGGAGGCGCGGGGTTCGCCTTGCTGCAGGGAATCCCTGTTTTCATCGCAGGAGGCGTTCCGGGGCAAAGGGTGTCGGTTGTGATTACGAAGAAACACGACACGTTCCTCGAGGGCAAGGTGGAGAAGGTGATTCTCCGTTCCAAGGATGAGATTCAGGCCAAATGCACGCATTTCGGCACGTGTGGCGGCTGCGTCTGGCAAAACCTCGCCTACAACAAACAGATTCAATATAAGGAGGACATCGTCCGCGAGACCCTCGAGCATCTCACGCCCGTCGACCCCGCCGTCAGGAAGCAGCTCGCGGGACGCGTTCTGAAGATCATCCCGAGTCCGCAGGTGTTCAACTATCGGAACAAACTCGAGATGACGTTCGGTTTCAGCACCATGCGTCACGAGGATCGTGCGCCCAAGACGCCGGGCGGCAAACCGCAACGCATTTATTTCGACGAGAATCCGAGCATCGGCTTTCATCAGGCCGGTGAATGGGCGACGATCTTGCCGATTACGGAGTGTCATCTCTATGACGAGCGTTTGTCTGCGCTGCTCGCTGACGTGCGGCGTTTTATGGAAGCCAACAAACTCCCCGTATACAACCCGAAAACGCACAAAGGAATGCTTCGAAATTTGATTTTGCGTCGCGGCGTACACACGGAAGAGCAGATGATTTGTTTCGTCGTGCAGGCGAGAAAGAAAGAGCTTGAACCGCTCTTTCAGAAGTTCCTCGGTTTCGCGGGACGTCCCGGACTGAAGTCCCTCATGATCGTCGAGCACTTCGGTTTGAACGATAAGCCCGAGGAACCCAAGATCCACACGCTTGTCGGCGAACCGTTCATCAACGAAAGGTTGTTCGATTTGAATTTCCAGATTTCGCCGTTTTCGTTCTTTCAGACGAACACTCTCGCCGCCGAGAAACTCTACAGTGCCATCGGTGCGGCCGCGGATTTGTCGGGGCGCGACACGGTGCTCGACGCGTATTGCGGCATGGGCACCATCGGCCAGTATCTCGCGCGTTACTGCGAAAAAGTCGTCGGCATCGAGTCGCATCCGTCCGCCATCGACGATGCGCTCCGTTCCGCGGGTAACAATCGCATCGGCAACATCAGCTTTTACAAAGGGAAAGCCGAACAAGTCCTCAATCAGCAACTGAAGGCGGGCGGCAAGTATGCGTTCAACGTCATCGTCGTCGACCCTCCGCGCGTCGGACTTCATCCGCAGGCGCTCTCGGCCATCATCACGCATCGGGCCGAGAAAGTGGTGTACGTCTCGTGCAATGTCGCGACCTTCGCGCGCGATCTCGGGGAATTTCTCAAGAACGGTTACGAGCTGCGCACCGTGCAGCCTGTGGACATGTTCCCGCACACGGCGCACATCGAGCTGGTCGCTCTTCTGCAGCGTCAATAAATGCACAAGATTTCACTGGTGTCCGTCGGCAACATCAAAACGCGATGGATCAAAGAAGGGTGCGAGGTCTACGCCGAGCGCATCGGGCACTCGTGCGATTGCAGCGAACGCATCTTGAGCGCGGGATCGGAGAGCGATGAACACGGACGTTTGCTCGCGGCGCTGGAGAAGACGACGGGGTTCATCGTGATGCTCGATGAGCGCGGCAAAGAATTTTCTTCGACGGAATTCGCCACGTGGATCGGCAAGAAAAAAGACATCGGCTCCTCAGTCACGTTCGTTCTCGGCGGCGCGTACGGTCTCGGGGATCGTGTACGGTCGAAGGCGTCGCTGATCATGTCGCTCAGTCGCATGACCCTGCCCCACGAGCTGTGCAAACTCATGTTCCTTGAACAGCTCTATCGAGCGCAGACCATTCTCGAAGGCAGGGGATATCATCATTGATGTTCTCGGTTCAGAGCATGGACACGGCTTTTTTTGTAGCAAAATCATTCTGTTGATCGGTGTCGCGCAGAGCTGCGCTCTCTCATCTTCTTTTGATACTGAAACCGCATGAAAGTGCTCAGAATGGCTTCTGTTGCAAAAGTTCAGGACATACGGCGCAGACGTTCACGGCTTCATTTTGCTTCGATTCAGGCTTTCTTGCCTTTGAGGGTCCTTGAACAGCCGTCAGATCGGTTTTCGGGCTCCTTTTTCTTCCTGAGGATCCGTTGGCGTGAAAGTCCGTGCCTGATTGTCGAAAAGGCCTTTTTCCGCTATACTGAGCTGATACGTCGAGAAAAAACGACGTTCAAACATCAATATCAATGCAACGCGAAGATATCCGCATCGAGCAAATTCCGTCTCTCCTGCAATGGCTGGAGGGTGATCGGTTGAGTTCGAAGGCGAAAGAAAGACTTCGATGCATTTTGTATTTCTTCGAACATCGTTCGTCGATGGAAGAGGCGGCGATTCTTTTTCACACGACGCCGAATTCACTCCGTCGCTGGATCAGTCAGTTCGATCCGTCCGATCCGCAGTCGCTGGAAGAGAAGAGTCGCCGCCCTTCCGCGGCTCCGACTTCCGCATTGTCCTCCGAGACGACGTCACTCGTCAGAAAGTATCGCACCGAATTCCCTCGCATGGGCAAAGAAGAGATCGCGTTGAAACTTCAGGCGGCACACGCATTGCAAGTCTCGGCGTCTTCCGTCGGTCGCGTCATCGAACAGGAGTGTCTCTACTTCGCCGACAGCGCATTGCATCGCAAGAAGCGCTTCCGATCGGCGATGAAACTGATGCCGCCGCAGATCACGGATGTGGCAACCACGCCTCCCGCAGTCGCCGTTTCTTTGCCGCTGACGTCGTCACGACCCGCTTCGTTCAAGCACTGGGCGCTCAGCAGCATGGTCATGGTCCTCCTTCTGCTCGGGACGGTTTTCGGCGTGATGATCGTGAAGATCGCACGCACATTTGCGGCTTTGATTTTCACCATCCTCATGGTGTGCATCTTGATGCCTGCAACGGCATGGGCATCCACATATGACAGCGTGACGGGCACGGCGTTCAACACCGTCGATGATGCGGGTCTCGGCGAGACCAACTACGGCCTCCGTTTCGGCAGCACGATCCAGAAAGAACTCAGCTACAACACGA
>JAYVRL010000019.1:0-23648 GCA_043776335.1 Candidatus Peribacteria bacterium
CATTACAAGCAAATCTTTCGACAGCAACTCAATCTGTTCGATTTCTAACTCCGTCGATGCCTCGCACTTCGAGTGCGGGGTTGTTCACTGCTTCGCCGAGAGCGCGCTGATTTTTTGCTTCACGCCTTCGTTGTACGGCTCGATTTTGTTGATGCGGCGATAGACTTCTTCGGCCTTCGTGTTGTCCGCCAGTTGCACGTAACACTCGGCGAGGAGGTGCAGGAGTTCGGTGTCGCGAGCCAGTCTGAGGATGGCTTTCTCGAGGAGCGGAGCGGCTTCTTTGAATCGTCGCGCGGCGATGCAGGCGCGGCCGAGAGCGGCGGAACGTTCGGGGGTCTGGGGATCGCGGTTCAGTGCTTCCTGATACGCGTAGCAGGCATCCACGTATTTGCCCTGCATGTAGTACGCGAGCCCGAGGTTGCTGAAAAAGGAGACGTCATCGCGCTTCGTGATGAGCTCACGGTACAGCGCTTCGGCTTTCGCTTCGCGAGCGGTCGTGAGGTACAGCTTCGCGAGCTCGGCTTGCGTGTCGGTGGCGTCGGGGTTGATCGTCAACGCTTGGATCATCAAATGCTCGGCTTCCCCTGCGTTCTGCAATGCGATTTCTTTCTCGGCAGCGCGCATCAGCGAACGGACTTTCTGCAGCTCGATCGCGGAGGTTCGCGGGTTGCGGCGGGGTTTGTCGATGACTCGCTCTTCCACGAGCACGGCGCCTCTGTCTTCCACGGATTGAAAACGCATCTTCATCGAGCGCACGAGACGTCGCACGCCGCGATTGCGGAGCAGAACCCGTCCCGAGACGAGCACGACAATGCCAAGAAGGGCCGTCAGGAAAACAACAACGTAAATCATGTGGCCTACGAGTCTAGCATTTCGGCTACCCCACCGCCAATGCGAACCGCTCCAAGAGCAGACCGCGGTGTGCATTCGTCTCAAGCCCCTGAAGGAGCGCCATATACGCTTTCACAAGGGTTTCACGCCTTTTGACATCGGGATGTTCGCGCAGTGTCAGGCCGAGATGCAGCAGGAGTTCGCCGCTGTCTTGTTTCCCATCCGCGTACGGCATGATCCACTGCAAACGCTCGTGGAGAGACCCCGCCTGCCAAAATTGCTTCGCCTGACCGTGGAGCTGACGGCGGGCACGGAGCGCATCGGGGTCGGAGAGCAGTGAGACGAGAGTCCCCGGCGCTCCTTGGGAAAGGTGCAGCGCGAAGGACGCTTCCTCATCGTTTCGGGTGCCGAGCAGCGGTTTCAGTTCCGCGGTTTTCAGCGGATGGAATCGAATGACGCGGGTGCGTGAGAGCATCGTCGGCAACACGGCGTGTTCGCTCTCGGCCGTAAGGATGAAGACGACGCGCGGCGGCGGTTCTTCGAGGACTTTGAGAAATGAATTGGCTGCTTCTTTCGTCATGCGTTCCGCAGATCGAATGAGGCAACACAAATGTTCCGCCGCTCCAGTCTCGAAGAGTCGGTGCTGGAGCATTTCGATTTCTTTGATGCCGATGGCATCGGACTTGGCCGGCGTGTCTTTGGCGCGATGCTGTTGCGAGACGTTCGAATATTTGCCGATCATGTTCCAGTCATCTTGCTTTTCTTCGATCCACAATTTGTCGAGTGAGAGGAAATCGGGGTGGATGAGTCGTTCGATCTTGTCTTTCACGCTCTTCACCTCGTCCGCGGGCACTCCGTCCGCGAGAATGCGCCACGCGAACCAGCGTGCGATCGTGAACTTGCCGAGGTGTTGCGGCCCGACGAAGAGATACGCGTGATTCACGTTGCGTCGCGCGATATCGGCAAGCAGTTGCGCTTGTTGGCGCTCGAAGCCGACGATCTGGTCCGGGATGACGGGCATGGGAAGGGAGTATACAGCACGGCGGAAGTACTTTGTTTCGCGCACTTTGAAACAAGTTCTCTTCGAGAAACAGCCGCTTCCGTTCGTTCGTTGCTTCTTTTCCTACTCATCAACGAAATCCGTGTCCTGCGCTTTCGTTCCGGGAACCATCCTTCCGTACGTGTACGGAATCTTGAATTGCACGACGGGAATCAATCGTGCGATTTTCCCTCGAATGACTTCCGTTCGCGCATCCAATTCCTGATCTCGGATTTCTTTTTGTTCCTGCCTCAAGCCGTGAAGATCCGTTTTCAGATCGTCGATCGCCCCTTTCGTGCCCGGAGTCGGATTGAGTTGATCTTGACCCTCGGCTTCCGCCAACGCTTTCGCAAAAAGCTCGAGTTCTTCGGCGGTCTGCACTCTGTCGATGGCCATATGCATTGTGGGGAATAATCTGTTTTTATTATACAGTATTTATTAAATTATGTCAAAAACACTCTTGCAGCAAACGGAGCTTTTATTGATCCGTTCCGTGGCATTTCTTGTACTTCTTTCCGCTGCCACACGGGCACGGATCGTTGCGGCCGACTTTGGGTAGACTTTTGCTCGGGGAGGCGTTTGCCGACGGCTTGCCGAGCGAAGGCTTTCCACTGTCTCTCGGGCCGATGCCGAGCTGCGTCAGTTGGCCTTCGATTTCCGCCTCGTTTGTCTGGAGATTTTGCTTGTCTTCCACGGTGACGGTCGGCTGAGCGATGAACTGCGCGAAGTCCACCTGCAAGATCGTGCGCACGGTGCTTGAGGCGATCGTGTTCAGGAGTTTTTGAAACATCTGGAAGCCTTGATCCTGATACTCGATCAGCGGATCACGCTGCGCGTAACCCGAGAACGCGACTTGTTCTCTGAGGTGTGCCATCGCGTCGATGTGATCCATCCAGTGCATGTCGATGGATTGCAGCACGACGACTTGTTCGGCTCGCTTCGTCGCTTCGGGGCCGAAATGTTTGCACTTTACGGCGAAGTACGAGAGCGAGAGGGTTTCGACCAGCTCTTGCGCCTCCTCTTCGCTCTTCTGCGTGAGCAGATCATCCGAGGAGATCGCGCGTTCGAGATCGGGATGGAGACCCGCAAGCGCCTCGCGGAATTCCTTCACCGTCCACGTCTCGGGGTCGATGCCGCTGAGGTGTTCGCGCGCGAGCGCGCCGACTTCGCGCTTGATCAGATCGATGATTTCGTCATGGAGAAAATCTTTGGTTTCCGTCGCGGCGGCTCCCTCTGTTTTGCTTTCGGAAATTTTATTCAAGATTTTTTGGCGGCGCGTGTACATGATTTCTCGGTGCTTGTTCATCACGTCGTCGTACTGCACGACATGACGGCGAATGTCGAAGTTGCGGCCTTCCACTTTCTTCTGTGCGCTCTCGATGGACCGCGACACCATGCCGTTTTCGAGGGGCATGTCGTCCGGCACGTTCAAGCGTTGCATCATCGATTTCAAACGGTCGCCGCCGAAGAGTCGCATGAGTTCGTCTTCCATCGAGACGAAGAATTGGCTTTCTCCGGGGTCGCCCTGACGACCGGCGCGACCGCGCAGCTGATTGTCGATGCGGCGCGCTTCGTGGCGTTCCGTTCCGAGGATCAGGAGTCCTCCGAGTTCACGTACGCCTTCGCCGAGCTTGATGTCCGTGCCGCGGCCGGCCATGTTCGTGGCGATCGTGACGGAGGCTCGTTGTCCGGCTTTTGCGACGATGTCGGCTTCTTTTTCATGATGCTTCGCATTCAGCACCGTGTGCGGGATCTGCATTTCTTCGAGGAGCATGCTCATCGCTTCGGACTTTTCGATCGACGTCGTGCCGATGAGCACGGGCTGGCCTTTCGCGTGACGTTCCTTCGCGATCTTCGCGACCGCTTTGAATTTCGCCGCCACGGTCGCGTACACCGCGTCCGATTTGTCCAAGCGGATCATCGGCTGATTCGTCGGGATCGTGATGACCGGCAATTTGTAGATCGATTGGAATTCCTCTTCCTCGGTTTTGGCCGTGCCCGTCATGCCCGCGAGTTTGTCGAAGAGGCGGAAGTAATTTTGGAAGGTGATCGTGGCGAGCGTTTTGCTCTCGCGTTGCACTTCCACGCCTTCCTTCGCTTCGATGGCTTGATGCAGGCCGTGGCTGTAGCGGCGTCCCGGCATCAGGCGACCCGTGAATTCGTCGACGATGATCACTTCGTTGTCTTTCACGACGTAGTCGACGTCGCGCAGGTACATCGCGTGCGCGCGAAGCGCCTGCTCGATGTGATGCACTTCCTCGAAGCCTTTCTCCGTGTAAATGTTCTCGACGCCCATGAGTTGTTCCATGTATTTGATCCCTTCTTCCGTAAGCGTGGAGGCTTTTTGTTTTTCATCTTTGATGAAGTGCGTGTTTTCTTTCAGGTCGTGCACGTACTTCGAGTAGAGCTGATACTTCAACGTCGATTCTTCGGCGGGTTGGCTGATGATGAGCGGCGTTCTGGCTTCGTCGATGAGGATCGAGTCAACTTCGTCCACGATGGCGTAGTGGAGACCGCGTTGGACTTGGCGCTCGACGGAGCCCGACATGTTGTCTCGGAGATAATCGAAACCGAATTCGTTGTTCGTGCCGTAGGTGATGTCCGCCGCGTACGCCGCCTGACGTTGATCGAAGTCGAGTCCGTGCACGATGACTCCGACGCTCATGCCGAGCGCTTTGTAGAGCATGCCCATCCATTGGCTGTCGCGACGCGCGAGATAATCGTTCACGGTCACCACGTGCACGCCTTTTCCCGCGATCGCGTTCAGATATGCGGGCATTGTGCAGACGAGCGTTTTACCTTCTCCGGTTCGCATCTCCGCGATGCTGCCGCGATGCAATGCGCCGCCTCCGAGGATCTGCACGTCGAAGGGGATCATGTCCCACGTCAGCGTCTGATTGCCGATCACCATCTGTTGTCCGACGAGCAGTTCGCATCCGCGGATCGCAGTGGCGAACGCTTCGGGCAGCAGTGTGTCGAGGCTCTCGCCTTTCGCGCATCGATCGCGAAATTCCTGCGTTTTGGCGGGGAGCGTCTCGAGCGTAAGCGCGCGGATCTCGGGTCTCGCCGAAGCGGAGCGCACTTCTTTCACGAGCGGCCACAATTTCTTGAGCTCCTTCTTGTTCGGATCGCCGAGCAACTTATTGAGAACATCGATGACGGTCATGGGCGAAGAGGATACCAGATCCGTGTCCGTGAAGCAGCCCTCCTAGAGGGTTCTTTCACTTGCTTCTTCGTGGCTCAGTAGCTGACCCAGAAGGCCGGGCGCGTGTCGATGAAGAAGTGCAGGTACGCCTGCCATGCGGCCAAGAAACGGATGGACGCGATCTGACGGCGCCAGATCGGTTCGCTGCGCTCCCCGAGCAGGAGCATGTGCCAGAAGTGCACGAAGCTCAGGAGACCGAACCAGAAGCCGAGGATGGCCATCGGCCACACGGCGAGAATGATCCACAGAAAGCGAAGAACGAACCAACGGGAGACCTCTTGATGGTAGGCAAACTCGATCGAAAGCTCCGGTTTCTGTTTTTTCTGAAACATGAATGGAGTGGGGAAGAACCTCCTTATCTTCGCGTATATTGCCGAAATTTGGCAAGGATTTCGCACTCAGGACGGCTTGGTTCGCCATATTTGACATATTTACATAAATAGGTCATTATGCGGCATATGCCTGACGTGATCAAAGACGGTGCGGAGAGCGACGAATCCACTGACTTGTCTCAGTTGATTGCGGATACGACAGAAGCTTCAACCGCTGTTCAGAAGGCTCTTGCGAGTCAGAGCATTTCTTTTCGCTTCGCTCTTCCGATTGTTCCACACGATCTTTCTCCCACTGAAACGGCTTTGGTCAGTCCGCTACTTGCCTCGCTGCGTGATTTGTTTCGGTCGGTCATGCCGCTCGTTACTATTCTCGCCGCGCAATCCGTCATTGTGAAAGATTTGACGAAGGATCTTGATGCTCTCGGAACGCGGGCGGACAAAATCAAAAGAATGATCGAGCATGCCGGTCGTTCGAAGAAACAGGTTCGCGCACCCGACGCTCACAATGCGTCCAAAGAGCGTCGCACAGGGAAGAAAGAAAGCAAATCGCCGCCGCCCGTGTCGGAGTTGCCCGAGGAAACGGTGGATTCTGCCGCACTTCAGAATGAATTGAACGTTTTGCTCACGCAGAAGGGTGAGCGCACGCAGGAGCTTTTACTCGCGTCCGATGAGCATCGGAAAGCGAAGAGTGTCATCGAGGAATCCCTCAAAGCCGTCGCTCCGTCGAAAAAAGTGTTGGATGCCGCCATGCTTCGCATCACAGCCGATCGTGCTGAAAGACTCAGATCCGTTGTCACGTTTGAGAGCATTACCAAGACGCAGAAGACGACTCGCGGAAGCATTCCTCTTTCAACCGCCGCGATCGATCAATATTTCACGACCGTCACATTCGGTTCGCAGCAAATGGGATCGACGGGTCATATCCTGCCGCCGTATTTGGAAGTGCTCGGAAAGCCGGCGTTCGTCGGCAGCACGATCCCCGATGTCAAGCAAAAGGATGCCTCTCCTTTCGCTTCCGTGAAGTCACTTGACCTTTCGAGGCAGGCGCTGGCCGTTCATTTGTCTCAAGCCAACTTGTACATCGTCTTGCTTTCGCGTCCTCAGACTTTGGGTTCGGGTTTCGCTCTTCAAAAAATTCAAGATGCTCTCGCCAACATTCGTGAGCATCTTGGCCGTCCGGATCCTGCCGGTGATCCCTACGAAGTTCGTCCGATGTATCAAGCGATTTTCGATGCACTCGCCATCGCGGCCGCGATTGTCGCCGGCCCCGTTCGGACAAGGGACGATCTTCAGGCGATGGTGAATGCCGTCGGAGGTGCCGTTCGTCTCATTCGCGAGCGTCGCAATGCTTTCGAGCAAGAGAGCTTCGCGAAGTGTGAAGCAGGCTTGATGCAGGTGTGTGCTTCCGTTGGGGCACTCGCGAGTGTCTGAGGAATGTTTTGTCATGCGCCGCGGCCGTACCAAGGCTGCAGCGGTTTTTGATCGTACGCTAGATGCTCGAGAATCGTGGGGAGGAGTTCGTTCAGGGGTTTTATTTTTTCCGATCGCTGCAGATGCGGAAGTTGCGTTTGTTGTGATTCGATTAATTCTCCGACGTACGGCATTGGGTGCGTGATCATCGTTTGCATCGCTTCGACCGTTTCCAACGTCGGTTCTTTCCATCCTTCGAATCCTTGTCCGAGTCCGCGGACGAAGAGCTGCTCGCGTTTCGTCGAATGCACCCAGAGCACCCTCACCCCTGACCCCTCTCCCGAGGGGAGAGGGGAAAGTAGAAAATCGTGTATTTTGTCGAGAACGTGCTGCATGTTTTTTACTATTTCAGCGTTGTTGAAACGGAGGATTCGTATGCCGAAATCTTTGAGGACTATGGTTCTTTCTGAATCGTATATTTGTTGCCCTTTCGATGAGTGAACAGTTCCATCCAATTCGATTCCAAGCTTGGCTTCATGACAATAAAAATCAAGTATGCGGGATTGAATAGGATGCTGTCTGCGAAATTTGAATCCAATATTTTTGTCTCTCAACGCGGACCAAAGCAATGACTCTGCGCTTGTCGGGTCTTTCCGCATCTCACGGGCGAATGTCAAAATCGGTGGCTTCACCATGTTTTTGCCATGCCACTCCGATGTTTTTGTTTGCAGAGCTCCCCTTCCACCTTCGGGGGAAGGGGTTGGGGGATGAGGGATTATTCGCGCGGCCCAGAGGTCGCTCTGATGAATGCCTGCGAGCGGGATATGCAAACTGTCGCTCAGAGCATTCGCGAGACTGATGCCGACTCTGAGACTCATGAATCCGCCGGGCCCCGTCACGGTCGCGATCTTGGTCACGTCTTTCAGCGTGCATTTCGCGTCTTCGAGCATTGTTTCAAGTAGTGGCAACAAACGTTCTTCCCCTGATTTACTTTCGATCGCCTGAGTCGCGACGACATTCCCGTCGATCACGAGAGCGATGGATTGCGCGTGGCTTGCGAGATCGATGAAGAGTGTACGGTCGGACATGAGAAGACGAGCGATGAAACGGCTATACTCCTACTCTACCCTGATTCATGCCTTCCCTTTCAGTCATCATCCCGACTCATCGGCGCCCGACTGTGCTCGCAGAATGCTTGCGCCGCCTCGAAGCGCAAACGATCGTCTCTGAGATCGAGGTGATCGTGGTGAGTGACGGCGAAGATGACAAGCAGTCTCAGCTTTTTGCGAACTCTTCTTGGCGCATGCCGGTACGGTACTTTGAAGTCCCGAAGAGTCAGCAGGGGACGGCGCGCAATGAAGGTTTGCGGCATGCTTCCGCGCCGATCGTACTGTTCATCGGGGATGATATTTTCTTGGAATCACGCGCCTGTGAGGTTCACCTAGAGACGCACAAGCGAATAGCGGATAGCGGTGAGCAGTTCGCCGATTTCTCCTCCGCTGTTTTAGGTTTCACGACGTGGGATCCTGCGGTCGGCATCACCCCCGTCATGACATGGCTTGAAACTTCAGGGTGGCAGTTCGGATACCCGTCGATCGCGAAGTACGCGCACGGATATTTACCGACGAAAATTCAACATCAGTACACCTATACGAGTCATATCAGCGTTTCGCTTGAGACGGCCAAGAAACATCCGTTTCGCACGGACGTACACCTCTACGGTTGGGAGGACATCGAGTGGGGGATGCGGCTTCGAAATGCAGGTGTACGTTTGTGGTATGAGCCCGAAGCGAAAGCTCTGCATCATCACAAGATCACACTTGAAAATTCGCTTCAAAGAATGGAAACGCTTGGACGATCCGCAGTGGAAATACAGAAGACGACTCCCGAGTTCGATCGCGTGCCGTCGGGATGGAAATTGGCTGCGTATCGTCTGCTTGCTCTGCTGCCCACGATGGCCGGGAAGCATAGACTTGCTTTTATTAAAAGTATTGCATAATATACATATCAATCTTTTCTCCTCATGCGTATGCAAAGCTCGGAATCAGCCTCCGAAGTGACGCAAAATGATGTCGATACCATGAAGATTGAAGTGCACGGAAAAGGCAATGAGAAGACACTTCAGTTTTTGCCCGGATTGCTTGTTCAGGTTGCTCGCAATGCAGGTATGGGTTCCGACGTGCATGACCGCGATCTTTTTAACACGAGCCTCGACAATGAGCGCAACCTCGTCGTCGTCACGGTGACGGCAACACAGCAAATTCGCTCACAGCTGCTCGTCGCACTCGCCGAGCAGGATTATCTGGTGACACACCCCGGCGAACCGCAATTGCACGTGTTCCCCGCTCCCGATGAAACAGCCGTCGACGGCGAGGGTCAGGCAAAAGCAATGTAGCCGCGTCAGATGCCGAGCACTTTTCTGAACGCGTGCGCGACGGACGACGTTCGTTTTGAAATGTCCGCTTTCGGAGATGCGTACAAATGATCGTTTTGTCCGTGAAGTCGGTGAATATATTATACCATATTTATGAGTTTCAGTACATTGCCCTGCGGACGCTTTTCATGCTATGATGACGTAACAGAATCTACTTCTAGATTGACACTGACTTCTTCTGAAGACGGTGGCTTTCCCGCTTCCCCAAAGTCCCATGCGAGCCTCTTTCATCGCCGCGATCAACCAGCTCTGCGCCGAGCGAAACGTCAAAGCAGAAGATGTCCTTGAGGCCGTCCGTCAGGCCATCGCCACCGCGTACCGCAAGGACTTCGGCAACAAAGAACAGGAGATCCGCGTCGTGCTCCGCGAAGATCAGGACATGCCGAGCGTGCTCCTCATCAAGGAGGTCGTGGATGAAGTCTTGAATGAAAACTTCGAGATCAGCTTGAAGGATGCCGTGCGCGTGAAGCCCGATGCCGAAGCCGGCGACGAGATCGAGATCGACGTCACGCCGGTCGGGTACGGACGCATCGCCGCACAAGCCGCGAAGCAGGTGATCATTCAGAAATTGCAGGAGTCCGAGAAGCAGTCTCTCTTCGAGATGTTCAAAGACCGAGAGAATGAGCTTCTCACGGCCACCGTCACGAAGGTCGAGCCGAACTGGGTGACGCTCGAGGTCGAAGGCATGACCGTGTCGCTTCCTTGGAAGGAGCAGATCCCGGGCGAGCATTATTACACGGGCAAGCGCATTCGCGTGTATCTCGACAAAGTCGAGCTCACGGGCAAAGGCCCTCAGCTCAAAATCAGCCGCACGCATCCGAGTCTCGTGAAGAAATTGCTCGAGATGGAGATCCCCGAGATTCGCAACAACGACGTGCAGATCATGGCCATCGCTCGCGATGCCGGCATGCGTTCCAAGGTCGCCGTGAAGAGCACGGACCCGCGCATTGATCCGATCGGCGCCTGTGTCGGTCAGAAAGGCGTGCGCATCCAGTCTGTCATGGAGGAGATCAACGGCGAGCGCGTCGACATGATCGAGTGGTCGGAGGATCCGATTCGTTTGATCTCGACCGCGCTGCAGCCTGCTTCGATTTCTGCCGTGATCATCGTGAACGGCGAAACGGCCGTTGACGCCGAAGGTCGCGTGATCAAGAAGCGCGCTGCGGTGTTCGTGGAAGAGGCGCAGCGTCCGATGGCGATCGGCAAGAAGGGTCAGAACATCCGTCTTGCGACACAGCTCACGGGCTTCGAGCTCGACATGTACAACTACGAAGAACTCCCCGCATTCAAAGCCAAGCTCGCCGAACTGAAGGGCGAGGACGTGCAAGTTGCGATCCTTACTCCTGAAGGCGAAGTCGTGAAAGAAGAGGTCACGGAAGCCAAAACGGAAGACGCGCCGAAAGAGGAGAAGAAGCCGAAGGTCAAAAAGGCGAAGAAAGAAGAAGTCGCCATAGAGGAACCGAAGGCTGACGCTCCCGCCGAAGAGAAGAAAGCGGAGTAATGCATCGATGATTTCAGAAAGCGGGCTCAAGCGAGTCCGCTTTTTTTGTAACAGCTGCAGCTGATTTCATTGCCCTCTCGCAATTGTTTGACGAGGGAGGGGCTTCATGATGATACTTGCTCGTTTTCCTCCCCCACTTTTATGTCCGAAGCGATTGCAGCTTTTCATCGAGAGTCAGAGCGCAGGCAAAAAGTACTTTCCGATCCTGAAGCGCAGCAGCGGCGTCTCATGTCCGAAGACGTCCGCAACCGCATTGCGGCCACGGGATCAAAAATCGGTGAACTCGGAGGGGTCGGTTTGCATGCCATTGCACAACTTTCGTCCGGCGCCAAAACGCCCGATGACTTCAAGCTTCGCCATTCCGCCAGTTAGCATTTCATCTATCGAGAGATCCGTCAGAAGCGGTAAGGTGGCGGCATGAAGTTGCCGTCACTTTCCCTTCTCGTGCTCGACACTGAAACGACCGGTTTCGTGCCCGTCGTTCATCGCGTCATCGAGTACGCTTGCGCCGTGGCTGAGAACGGCAAAGTCATACAGGAGTACGAACAGCTTTTGTCGGGTGCGGACAACGAAGTGCCGCCCATCGTGCAGGTGCTGACGCAGATCCGTCCGAAAGATCTGGAAGGCAAGCCGACGTTCGGCGAGATTTTTGCACACGTGGAGGCGATGCTTACGAAAGACACGGTCGTCGTCGGGCAGAATATTCCGTTCGATCTTCGTATGCTCAAAGGTGAAGGTTGGGACATGATGGACGCTCCGTGGATCGATACCGCGATGCTCGCATCCATCGTGTATCCCGAACTCAAGAGCTATTCGCTCGGGTATATGTCCGAGACGCTCGGGCTCACGCATGAGCCGAAGCACCGCGCGCTCGGCGACGTGCGTGCCACGGTGCAGATGCTCTCGCTCTGCACGGAGAGACTCGAGAGCTTGCCCGCGGAAGATCTGCATGCCCTCAAAGATCTCGCGAAGCGCGGACCGGAAGGCTACAAACGATTTTTCGCGGCGCTTGAGGTCTCCAAAAAAGCGAAACGCCCAGCATGGCTTTCGCTCTCGAAACACAGCGAACCCGAGGCAGACGATCGTTCGATCCCTGCGACGAATCTTCCGATGTCGAAACTTGGCACGGTGCAGGTGCTCGAAGAATCTCTGCATTCCGCAGTGCTGTCGTCGATCATTGCCGGCGCGAAGAAAGGCACGATGATCGCGGTGAAAAATCTGGACGCGACGCTCCGTCGCATCGAGCTCCCGGAGGATATCGTCGTGTTGCCTTCTGCGGATGTTTTGCTTTCGCTCGAGGCGGCCGAGAAGTTTTTGCGGAAAGATTCGTTTACCGCAGATGAGCTGACGCTCGCGATGAAACTGACGCTCTATGCACCGAAATCAAAGACCGAGATCCCGATTCACGGCGACGAGTACGCAGTGTGGGCCGCCGCGCTCGCCGCGAGCGACGAGAGTCCCGAATATGCGGCGCGTCGCAAGAAATTGGGCACGGCGACCGTGCTCGTCGGGCATCACGAGATGATCTCGATCGCGTCCGAAGATCGATCGCCGATCGCGAAAGTCACGTCACTCGTCATCGATGACGCGTCGATGCTTGAGGACACTGCGACTTCCGCGCTCGGTTGGACATGCCTCATCGGTACGTTGAGAGCGTCTGCAAGCGCTTCCGACGAGATCACGAAGTGCGTCGATCTGATCGAATTGTGGGTCGAGAAAGTCCGCGGCGGCACCGATCTTCGGTATCTCGCGCCGTCCGATCTGCAATCCGACGAAGTGGACGGGCTGCGCACCGTCGTCAAGAAACTTTTGAAAACCGATCTGCCGCATGCGCCGCGTCGCGCGCTCGAGGATCTATTGCTCATGTTCGAGCTGGAGAATCTTGACGGTCGCATCACATGGATCGAATCCTTCATGGACGGCAACAAAGCGATCAAATCGGTGCCGGAGAAAATCGCAGAGGTGCTTGCGGATCTTTTATATTCCAGAGTCCCGACGACGTTGATCGCGCCCGCGGGATCCGCGAAACAATTGCAGACGGTCATTTCGCTGCATACCGAATCGGTGACCGTTCCGCTCGCGGCGCTTCCCAAGCCCGGCACGGTGATCGAGATGCCGATCGGATTTTCTCTCGATCAGGCGATCGCCACGGCGACGGGCAAAACTGTGATTCTTGTGGGCAGCAAGCGGACGATCGAAGACATCTTCGTGAAGCACAGCGAAGCGTGCGAGAAGAAAGGCGTCACGATGCTCTGTCAGGGATTCAGCGGCGGGCAGAGCCGCATGCAGGCCGAGTTCACGGTGGCGCATGCTCCCGCGATCCTTGTCGCGACGCCGTGGATGTACGAGACGATGGAGCTTGCGAGCGGCACGATTCAGCGCCTGATCATGCAGACCATGCCGTTCGATCATCCGTCGCACGCGGTCTTCAGTCGCAGAGCGCTTCGATACCAAGATCCTTTCGGCCAGTATTCGCTGCCGCGACTCTTGCAGCGTCTCTTCCGTTTGATCCGCACGTTCCGCAGACACAGCGCGCCCGGCGCGGTCGTGGAGATTCTTGATGATCGACTGCGCACGAAGGCGTACGGCAAAACGGTGTCGAATTATTTGTTGTCGCTGGATGCGGGATCGGAGAAGAAGCCGAGTGAATCGAAAGCACCGCAGTTGTCGTTGCTCTAAGCCGAATTCTCATTCCTTTCTTTGTCTGCCCGACAAAGAAAGGAACAAAGAAAGCGCACCAAAAACCAAACCGACCCGCACACCCCCTCCTGTGGTTTTTGGTTCCCACCCTTCGATGTTTTTGCACTTCTTTTTATAGATCATGCCTTGGTTCCAAGGGTGGGTGTGCGCCGCAGGTGGGGGTCTAGAGTCTGTCGCGAGCGATGGCGCGAGCGGCGTGGGCATCGGCGCACGCGGTTTTCTTTCGCCCTTTCTTTTCCGCGCAAAAAGAAAGGGCAAGAAGATTGCTCGTACGAAAAAAATGGCAAAAAATTCAGATAACTTTCCTTCCGTCATTTAGTCCGCGTCTCTACCCCACAGCACCACGAAAATCGTGCGCCAGAGGATCCAGAAGTCGAAGGAGAGCGACCAATCTTCGACGTAACGCATGTCGACGCGTACTTCTTCTTCGAACGGCAGATTCGATCTGCCGGAGATCTGCGCCAAGCCCGTGACGCCCGGTCGCACGGCGAAGAGGCGGCGTTGTGATTGCGAATATCTCGCCACTTCTTCGGGGAGATGCGGCCGCGGCCCCACGAGCGACAGGTGACCGACCAACACGTTCAAAAGCTGCGGCAGTTCGTCGATCGAAAATCGACGCAGCACGCGACCGAGCGGCGTGACGCGCGGATCGTCTTTGATTTTGAAGAGCGGGCCGTCGGTGCGATGGCTCAGGTGCGCCAGCTCTTGTTTCTTCGAGTCGGCGTCGCGGCACATCGTGCGGAATTTCAGAAGCGGGATGACGGATTTTCCATATTGGCCGATGCGAGAGCTGACATAGAAAATCGGGAATCCCGAGGTGACGAGGATCAGGAGCGCAACCAAGAGCAGCAGCGGGCTCAACATGATCAGTACCAGCGTGCCGAGGATCAGATCCATGAGGCGTTTGTACACGCGACCCCAGCCGTCCAAGGTCGTCGGTTCGAAGCGGAGCATCGGCGTGAGGCCGAGTTTCACGATGGAAAGTTGATGCGGCACGTCCGCGAACACCGGCGGCAGGAAGGCGTACCCGATGTGATGACTGCGGCAAAAGTCGATCAGCGAATTTGTTTCGTCGCTGCTCGGGTTCGGGTCGGTGTGAAGGACGAGATCGAGCGTTCCGGCGCTTGCGCGTTCTTCGATGTCGCGGCGGCTCACGACGTGTCCGAGGTAGCGATACCGTCGATCTCTTCGCAGCGTGTCGGCGGCGATCACGCTCAGCGGGACCGATCCGCACGATAGCACGGTGCGTACGCCGATGCCTCGGCGCAGACACGAGCGCTGAATCAGCGTGATGCAGATGCGTCCGACGAGCGTGAAGAAGGTCATCAAGACAACGGCTTGCAAGAGCAGCGCGCGCGAGAAGAAGAGTTGTTTTTCGACGAGGAAGAACCACGCGATGACCGCGGCGAGCCAGAGCAGAGCGCCCGACGCGACGCGTGTCATTTCTTTCCACGGACCGACGGTGATTTTCAACGAATACATTTGCAAAAACGCGAGGATCAAGACGTAGACCGCGACGCCGGGCAGCGCGAAATTCCAAAAGTAATATGCGGGCGGCGGCAGATTCATCGGCGCACCGAGCAGCTGCAGACGCGGGATCAGGTCGATGCTGGCCGTGCGCAGCGCGTACGCTCCGAGCAGGCCGAGAAGCGCCGCCGCGATGTCCGCGGGGATGCGCAGCAAGCCGAAGATGATTTCGGAGCGTTTCACCGAGACATTCTAGCGCATTTTGCGGCCGATTCGGGGCCGATTTAACGCTTTGCCTAAAGCTCGTTCGCGATCTCTCCGATGCGGTCGGCTTGCAGGTCACAGAGCCTTCTGACGTCGTCGGAAAGTGCCGCGTACTCGGGGCTCTCGCGGTACTCGTTGATGATGTCGATGAGCTGGCTCAACGTTTCAAGCTGCGTCGTCCCGTAGAGCTCTTTCAGTCGGCGATCGTCTCCGTCGAGCAGGCTGCGCTCAAGATCCGTCGCGACGTCGAGGGCGAGCGTCAGGATTTGATCCGTACGGTACGAATCCAGTGCGCCGCCGCGATCGATGTTGCTGATGAAGCCTTTGCGAGCGGCGACGACGGGAGAGCGCGCCGCCAGTTCCGAGTGGGCGATGTTCTCCGAGCGGCCTCTTCGATCCCAGACGAAGCTCATCGTGTTGTCTTCGACGATGCTGGAATGGATGTACTCCACGCCCCGCAGCAAGTAGCGCAACACGCGCGTGTAGATGCCGCCGCCTTGGCCTTCTCTGATCCTCGAATTCAACCCACTCACGCATGTTCCGTCCTCCGAGAAATCCACGTTGATGGAGACGCCATCGCCGTGGACGTGTGCCTTAAAGTCGCGAGATTGTTTAGTGAAATCAACGGTCAGATTCTTCGTGCCGAGCCGGTTCTCGATCATGAAAGACAACGGGAACGTGTGAGTGACCTTTTTGCCTTCAGCGAGGCCGTCTCTCATCGCGTTCGCGAAATTCAATTCCCGTTCGAGCTCGGCGTTCGGCGTCTCGTGCATCCGTTCGAGGTTTCGTTCTTCGAGGTATGTCTCGAGTCGGCTCTTGAAATCGGCGGTCATCAGCAAACGCTTTTTGACCAGCTCTTGGATGCGCATGCCGAGGTCGACGTCTTTCGTGATGCTCTCAAAATCATCCTTCGGGATTTCGAAAATTTCCGTCGCCCACGGCAGCTTCACGGTGGCCGTCGCTACGCCCCCGCCGAGCGCCGAGATCTCGCCGACGACGCTTCCTGTGGGTATTTGTGCCAAATAAAACGTTTTGCCATCCACGATTTGCTCGGCTTGCGCTCCTCGGCCCGTGATGACGTAGACGGCTTTCGATTCCTGCCCCTGTTCGATCAACGTCCCCGCTTCGGCCATGCGCGATGTGCCGACGCCGTTTCGCTTCGCCCATTCCAACACTTCTTTGCCCGTCAGCTGCTCGGGCAGCAGGGGGATTTCTTTTTTCGATTCAGGCGGCTTGGAAAAGCTCGCCCAGATTCCTTTGAATACGCCGGTGATCGCATCGGAGACGCGAACGCGGACATTCGATTGCGCGGCATCCTGTGATCTTTCGAGGGGATTCGGAGAGTCTGAAGCCGCTTCGTAGTGAGTTTGAGACATCGTGACAGTATACCATTTTTTGATGATTTTCGGAAGTGCCGAAGACCTGAAAAGCAGCATCAGAAAGGGCTGAAACGATTCCTCTTCATACGCAAAAGCCGCCGAGATTTCTCGCGCGGTTTCTGTGTCCTGCTCTTCGTACGCCGGATTTTGTCTGGTGCCCCGTAAGGGACATGGGACGGTCATCTCTCTAGCCGCCGGATTGCTCCGGAAGTCGAGCGGAGGGGTGGCAGGCGCGACGGAACCATCGCGAACTCCCACTACCCAATTCCTCCTTGCACCACCATGAGTTTACCGACTCCTTGCGGAGTCCTCGGTTCCCGAGGCGTTTCACACCCAGTCGAGCCGGGTTCGTCTCTGTGGCACTGTTCCTCGCACGGCATTATTGATTATTTCCGTGCGGACGGGCGTTACCCGTATGGCGTTCCAATGGTGTCCGGACGTTCCTCCCATCCGCACGAAGCGAAGGGCGACCGTCAAAGAGCAGGACTGCCATTATCGCAGAAACAAGCCCTTTCCTCAAGAGAAAGGTCGTGATTTTGTCCGCTTGTGACTCCGCCTCTTTCGCTTGTAGACTGCGCTCGTGCCGCTTTAGCTCAGCTGCCCAGCCCCGCGGAGCGGGGCGTAACAAAGAGAGCTGCTCGGTCGTCGATCATTTCTACCGCATCCGTCATCCATGCCGCTTTAGCTCAGCTGGTAGAGCAACTCACTTGTAATGAGTAGGTCCGGAGTTCGAATCTCCGAAGCGGCTCCAAATCAATCAAAAAGGACATTCATCATCAATAAAAATATCCACCGCAGCATCCACAAAGGCAAATAGACGAAGCGCTTAAGAGAAACTCTGTCGAACTTCGGGTTCATTTCTTTCATTGCTTTTATAATTTCATTTCGGCCTATCAGTTCAATATTCATTTTTTTTGCTTCTAAAAGATCCAAACTTTCATAACACAATGTTGTCATGATAATGCCTTGCTGCACATTATCACGGAGCATGCATCCACCTAGTTCTCTTATTACACGAACGGGTAGCAAGCCCTTGAACGTTCCTCTGAATGAAGGGTTCCAGCGCTTACATTGGGTGTAGTTCATTTTGCCATCGCGGAAGGACTCTACATCAACTCCTCCATCTCCACCCAGCGCGCCGTGCTTTTTTGTGACAAAAACACTGTGGTGACCGCGCTTTTCAAGAAAAAACTTCGTGAACCATTCAAAATCTTTCCAGGACATTCCCATAATTTCGCTCATGCTTGTCAGAGATTCCAGTCGTCCGTTTTTAAACATGGAAATATCATTCCACAAACCTTTTAATAAAGGCAAAGTTTGCTTCTATAACTCGCCAGATTCAACTCACTTGTCCCTGAAATGATTCAGGTCGCCGCCCCACGCGGGGTCGAACATCGGCTGACGGATGTCTTCGTATTTGTAGCCGTCGATTTTCTTGCAGACGGAGAGACAGTGCAGTCCGAGCGGCACCGTCAGACGGCTCAACAGCCTGTTGCGACTGAAGAGTGAGAAATGCTGCGCCATCACTTCGAAGCCGCCGCGTTCCAGCGTCAGCTTGGCGGTCTGCGGCGTGAAGAAGTTCACGTGTTCCATTTCCAGCCATCCGTAGAAGCCGAGCGCTCGCCAGAGATGATTCAGCGGGAACGGCGGCGTCAGCGGGTGACCGATGGCGAGGATGCCTCCCGGGCGGAGGATAGCGTGGATGCGGGTCAGAAAGAGGTGCGGTGCAACGAGGTGTTCGAAGAGATTGTTCGTGAAGACGGCGTCGAATGATCCTTTCAGCTCGGGCGGGAATCCGTCTTCGACGTTGATCAGATGATTTTTCCTGCCTTGGAGTGTGATCAGGCTGCTCATGCGCGACGAGATCTCCATCGCTTCCGATTGATCGCCCCAGTAGAAGAAGCTCTGGCCGTACGATGAACCGATGTCCAGAACTTTTTTTCCGCCGAAGCCGTATTGATTCCACAGAATCCGCACCAAGCGGGGAGTGGCGCCGAAAAATTTGTTCACGATGCGATCGGTTTCTTTCGGATCGAACGGCGAATTCGCGCGCAACATCTTCTGGATCGCCAACCGTTTGTCGTTCAGAGAAATCACCCGTTCAGAGTACTCGAAAACGATCTCCCTTCAAGGTGAAATGCCGCTTCGAGGCGTTCAGAGCTCTCCGAGATTCAATTCTTCGTCGATGCGGATTTTATCGACGAATTCCTGATCGTGGCTGACGAGGATCATGCCGCCTTCGTAGTCGTTCAACGCTTCGGCGATGACGGGTAAGTGGCGGAAGTTGATGTGGTTCGTCGGCTCGTCGAGGATCAAGAGCGACGGCTTCTGGAGCATGAAGCGTGCGAAGCAGAGAAGGCCTTTCTGGCCTTCGGAGAGCGAATGCACCGGTTGTTGCACTTTTTCGCCCGGCAGCATGAAGCGCGCCGCGGTTGAGTAGATTGCTTGATGATTCACGGGTTCCATCGCGGAGGCGAGGACGTCGTACACGCTTTTCTCCATCGGCAGTCCCGAAAAATCCTGACGGTAGTAGCCGATGATCGCATCCTTCGCGAGGACGGCGCCTTTCTCTTTGCCGTTCGCCATCGCTTCGAGCAGCGAGCTTTTGCCGATGCCGTTCGGCCCCGTGATCAGCACGCGGTGTTTGCGTCGCACCGTCACCTGCGTCTTCTTCTTCACGGGCTTGTGATTCTCCATGACCGTCACGCCCGTGATTTGCACCAGCGGCAGTGAGAACGGCGTCGCATCGATCGTGAACGGGGGGATCGTTTTGTCCTCCTGACGGACGTCGACGATGTTGTCTTCGGCTTCTTCCACGTTGGAGCGCATCTTCGCGGCCAGCGCGCGCATTTTTCCTCCTTTGTGGGAGAAGAAGTTGATCTTGTCTTTTTGTTCTTGGATGCCTTTCTCGAGGCGCGCGTTTTTCTGTTGCTCCGCGAGGATCTGCGCTTGGATCTGCTCCACCACGTCGTAGTAGTCGCCAAGATATTGCTGCACCGTGTGCGTGAACGCGTCGAGGTAGAGCACGCCGTGCGTGAAGCAGTTCAAGAACGCCGCGTCATGCGAGATGACGATGCAAGTTTTCTCGTAGCCGATCAAAAACGACGTCAGATGATCGATACCGGCTTTGTCGAGGTTGTTGGTCGGCTCGTCGAGCAGCAGCAGATCGGGCTCTTGGATCAGCGCGTATGCAAGCAATAAACGCGCTTTCTGGCCGCCTGAAAATTCTTTCATTTTTTTCTCGTACGGCGCTTTTAAGTGGACGACATCGAGCACGCGGGTGATGTGGCGTTGGATGTCGTATTTCTTTTCGTTGAACGCGCCTTCGAAGAATTCTTGCACGGTTTTTTCGAGGTCGGCGGGCGGGATGACCTGTTTGGCGATGCCGATGGTCGCCCCTTTCTTGAAGTGGATTTTGCCTTCCGTCGGTTTGAATTCGCCCGTGATCAACTTGAAGATCGTGCTTTTGCCCGCGCCGTTTTGGCCCATGATCGTGAGCTTGGCGTTCTCGCGCACGGAGAACTCCGTTTCCGTGAGGATCGGTTTTTTGTGGTCGTAGGTGAATGACAGGTTGTCGAAGCGGAGGAGGACGTCGCCGTGTTCCATAAGAAAGGAAAGAGAGAGTGGCGAGAGATTCTAGCGTATGCACGCGGGTTTTGGCCATGCTGAATGCTCCCTCACCCCTGACCCCTCTCCCGAGGGGGAGAGGGGAACTATGTTCTCACAGAAAACAGAGCTTCCTTCCCCCTTGAGGGGAAGGAACGAGGATGAGGGGGTGAGTGGTCACGTTTTCTAGTCCTGACACGTTTCACAGAGTCCGTAGAACTCCAGCGAATGACTTTGGACTTTGAATTTCTTCTGTTTCGTCAGCTTCTTTTCGACGTCGTCGAGATCGTGACTCAGCACGGCATCCTCCACTTTCTTGCAGCCCGTGCAGATCAGATGGTGCTTGTGTTCGTCCGTTCGCAGTTCGTAGCGCTTGCTGCGCTCATCGAAGTGGAGCTGCTTCAAGACGCCTTCGGCCACGAGAAATTCGATCTCGCGATAGATCGTCGTCTTGTCCGCTTGGATGTGCTTCTGCTTGAAAGCGGCCGCGACGTGCGTTGCCGAGATCGGTTCGCGCGCAGCCGCGAAAGCCTCGATCACGGCTTTGCGACCGGCGGTGATGCGTCGGCCTTTGGCCTTCAGCGTCGCGATGATCTCTTCGGAGGACATGCCCGTATTCTATCCGATTTCTACATGCACATCAGTTGCATATGGAAAGATCGCGCGGGATCCGTTCGATTTCCTGCGATTTCAGGACTTCGGTTCCTCTTTCGCCAGCGGGAGCGTGACGCGGAATTCCGTTCCCTCCCCTTCTTTCGTGTCATAGGCCAGTGTGGCGCCGATCGTGTCGGCGGCGATGCGCGAGATGTAGAGCCCGAGGCCGTTGCCGTCCGTGTCGGATGCGCGGGCATTCGTGCCGCGGAACATTTTCTGGAAAATCTGTGATCGCTGGTTCTCCGGGATGCCGATGCCCTGATCTTTCACCGACACCAAAACGTTCTCCGCTTTTTCATCGATCGTGACGGTGATGACGACGGGCGTCGATTCCTTGCCGTATTTGATCGCGTTACTGATGAGATTTTCGATGATGAGCTGGAGCAATCCTCGATCGGTTCGCACCCCCGTTTCCCCGTGCAAGGCCACGTCCAAGGTCATGTGTCTGCGCTTCATTTCGAGTTTGAACGAGTCGGCGATTTCAGCGAGGAGCTTGCGGATGTCGACCGTTTCCGGATTCAGCTGCATTTTTCCAAGTTCGAGTCGGGAGACATTGAGGAGCGCGTTCACGAGATGTACCATGCGGGCGTTGCTCGTGGCCACTTCTTCGACGTATTCATGTTGATCGGGAGTCAGCGCGCCGCCGTCTTCGCCGAGCAGCATTTCGAGGTACCAACGCATCGATGTCAGCGGGGTGCGCAGTTGATGCGATACGAGCGAGATGAATTCGGATTTCATGTGATCGATGCGGCGCTCTTCGGTCGTGTCGTAGAAGACCGCCACGGCGCCGAGGCATTGCTTGCCGCGAAGGATCGGCGTCACGCGAATATGCAGCGCGGTGCGCGTTCCGTCTTTGCGCAGGAGCGAAAACTCGGGATCCATCGTCGGATTGAATCGCTCTTTTTTCGCGAGAGCGATTCTGACGGGATGGGTCGGATCATCGAGCCCGACGCCTCTTTTGTCGACGATGCGGATCACATCGACGCCAGATTGTCCGATCAGATCTTTCCCCTCCCATCCGGAGAGCAATTCGCCCGCGCGGTTCATGTAGACGATCACGCCTTTGTCGTTGGTCATCAAGAGTCCGTAGTCGACGTTCTCCAGAATCGCGGCGCTTTGTGCGTTCTGCGCGACGAGCGCCTGCGTGCGTTCGCGGACGATGTCTTCGAGATGATCGTAGACGCGACGGAGTCTCTCCGTGAGATCGGCCGCCGCATGGTCGACGATCTCGAGCTCGTTGCCCGTGAAGATCGTCTGCTTGAATTTCCAGCGTTTCGTTTCCAGTCCGTTCAATTTGGCCGTGAGTTGCTCGAGCGGGCCGATGATCCGCTCGGACAGGATGAACATCGAGAGCGAGAGCAAGCTCACGAGCACGAGTCCGATCCCGGCGAGATCCAAGGCGAGTTGGACGATCGGTGCGGTGATTTCGGATTCGTCGACTTCCACGATCACGGTCCAGCCGATGGTGGGAAGCGTGCGATATGCCGCGACGACGGGGATGCCCGCGTAGTCGTTCGTATCTTCCACGCCTTGCTGGTCGGCGAGCGCGCGGAGGACGAATGATCCTTGATGCGCGTCACTCGTGCGTACCGGCACGGCTCCGCCCTGTCCGTCGCCGTGCAGGATCGTGAGACCGTCCGCGTGCGCCGCGGCCAGCAGGACTTCCGCGGACTGTCCGAGGTGTTCGGTGGCGAACATGCGCGAGAGCAAATCTTTCGTGTCGAAGACCGCGATAAATGTTCCCGTGTGGATCCCCTTCACGCTGATCTGCGGTGCGATGATGGCGTACGAGACCCAGCCGCCTGCGGTGAAGATCGGTTCAAAAATCGTGTGATCGGTCGCGGCGGCGATGCCGAGCAATTCTTTGTTCGCGGTCATGTTTTTGCTTTCACCGGCGACGTGAGTCGAATGTCCGGACAGATCCACTTTCACTAGTTCTTGGAATCCGACGAGCCCCGTGACGGACGGGAGATGCGAGAGCACTGCGTCGTGCGCGAGAATGCCGAGTTGTTCACGCTGTCTTGCGATCGTGCTTTCCAGAAGACTCTCGCGTCCCTGCACCGCCGATTGGAGTCCGGAGATCGTGCGCAGTTTCAGTTCGTGTTCCGCCAGAAAAAACGCCGTCACGGCAGTCATCACGACGGTGATCGCGAGCAGTGAAAACGCTTCCAAAAACAGCGTCGTGCGGAGCGAACGTTTCACTTTTTTTGACGGTACGACGGCAGGCGGAAGCTTCGTGACCATAATCTGTTTATTTTAGCATAAAATCATGATTTCGGCCATCGTCGGAGCGAGTGTTGCATACGAAAAAGCCCTCGCGTCCAGCGAAGGCTTTTCCTCATATTTGAGCCAAATTTAGCGAGTCACGGAGATCGTTGCGTTCTGCTCCGCACCCGGAGAGGCGACGGTGATGCGGCTGGTCGTCGAATTCTTCATGATCGTGTAGTTCGTGCCCGTCGCGGTCGACGACTGCGGGTCGAACGGAATGGCCACGACGTACGAGCCGGTGAGTGCGTTCAAGCTCACGCCGAACTGACAGCTGACAGCCGGTCCGCTCTTGCAGATCTTGAGCGTGGAGGTCGTGATGCCGGACGGGAGATTGCCGTTGTTATCGAGCGCGTACTGATAGACGGCGTTGAGGATCGTGTTCACGTCGGACTGGCGCTGCGCGTTGCGAGCCGAAGCGAGCTGCTTGGTCGGGTTGATGGCGACGATGACGATCGCAGCCAAGATCGCGATGATTCCGATCACGAGCAAAAGCTCGATGAGCGTGAAACCTCGCTTGAGAGAACGGATAGACATGGGAGAAGGAGGGGAAGGTCGCGC
>JAYVRL010000020.1:0-6082 GCA_043776335.1 Candidatus Peribacteria bacterium
GACAGAGAGCTGAAAGCGCGCGGCGACCGAAAATAATTTTAGGCTGCGAACGCAGTGGCAAGCGATGTGATGTCTCCGGCACCCGCAAACAGCAAAACGTCATTTGCGTGCAGGATGCCACCCTTCAACATTCGCTCGGTTTCCTGAAGCGATCCTGAGAGGATGCACGGTCTGCCGCTTTTTTCAGAGATGATGTTGGCAAAGGCGGTTTCATCGACTCGCTCGCTGTCACGATCCGGTCGCGCGTCGTAGACGTTGGTGATGACGATCTGATCGGCATCCTTGAACGCCGACGCGAAATCATTCCACAGTTTCAGGGTCCGATCATGCGTATGCGGTTGGAACACGCACACAATCCTTCGGCCCGCATGCGCGAATCGCATCGCGGCAAGAGTCGCTTTCAGTTCTGTCGGATGGTGAGCGTAATCATCGACGACCGTGATCCCCTCTTTCGTCGTTCCTTTCACTTCCATCCTTCTCCACGAGCCCGAATATGATTTCAATGAAGCGCGCAATTTTTCATCATCGATCTTCAGAAGTTTGCCGAGCGCCTGAACAAGCTGCGCGTTTTTCTGCATGTGCACGCCCGGAACCGAAAGCGCTGAAAGTGGCTCTTGATCGGCATCGATGAAAGTTTTTCGCGAGGATTTCACTATTTCCATGGACTCTTCATCTTCTCCGTGCGCGATGACGACACCGTCCTTCGGCAAATTGCCGAGGAATTCGACGAATGCTTTTTGATAATCGGATTCGCCGTCGAACGCATCGAAGTGATCGCCATCGGCGTTTGTGATCAAGATCGTGCGAGGATGCAGATGAAGAAACGATCGGCGATACTCACAGGCTTCGACGATCCACAGGTCTCCCGCTCCCCTTCTCCAGTTTTTGCCATTGAGCTGCGGTACTTTGGTTCCGACGATCACACTTGGGTCGAGACCCGCGTCGACGAGGGCCAGTGCGAGCATCGCGGTCGTCGATGATTTCCCATGCGTGCCGCAGACGCAGATCAGATTCTTGCCGTTTGTCATTTCACCCACGGCATGAAAATACGAAATCTGACGCACTCCCCTCTTCTCCGCCTCGATGCGCTCGGGAGACTGCTCCGGGATGGCTTCGGAGTACACCAACAGATCAAGTCCATCAGGAAGGCCTGAACCGTCTTGTTTCAGCGTGATCTCGATGTCCTGACTTCGCAGATCGTTGATCAAATCCGAACTCACTCGATCGGAACCGAAAATTTCGTGACCTTCGGCTTTCATGTGCGCCGCGTACGCCGAGAGTCCGATGCCGCCGATGCCGCTCAGATACAGTCTCATGCCCGCATCATACAGCAGGATATTTCGCCCGCGACGGTGTTATACTGTCCGCCGTGTCCGCGTACAAAGAAATCGCGCCGATCCCGAAGCAGATGACGATCGTCGTCGGACTGTGCGTGGTCGGATTGATGGCGTTCGGTCTTGCGCTTTCGTATTACAAGAACATCCTCTTCGACAAACAGCTGGAGGAAATGCAACAACGCAATAACAGACTCCACCATGACGTGCTGCAGGGCTACATGAATCTTCGTTATTTGCAGTCAGGGCAATACAAAGACAAGTACGCGAAGGAAAACTTCGGGCTGTTGCGTCCGGGCGAAAAAGTATTGGTGTTGAACAAGCCCGTGGAGCCCGTTCTGTTCGCCAAGAATCACGACCTGAGTCCCGAGGAAAAACAAGCGATCTATGAGGAAAACCTTCGAAACATCCGCGTGGTCGATCACTGGCGGATCTATCTCTTCAATCGAGACAAAATCGACGAACTCAAGAAAGAGATTTGAAGGCTTCAGTTTGCCTTCCCCGTTTTCCTGCTGCATACTCTGTCGGCATTCTGACGCGGGGTGGAGCAGCCCGGTAGCTCGCAAGGCTCATAACCTTGAGGTCGCAGGTTCAAATCCTGCCCCCGCAACCAATTCATAGTGATTGCATCATTGAGACAACCTTTATTTCAGCCCATTTGCACTTGAACGGGCTTTTAAAATCCGTATAATCGTCGCGCTATGGCAACAAAAAAGGCCGGTGGGTCTACACAAAACGGCAGAGACAGTTGGTCGAAGCGCCGAGGACTGAAGCGCTCCGGCGGACAGACTGTGAACGCAGGAGAGATTCTGATTCGTCAGAAGGGCTCTTGGTACCGCTCCGGTCCGAATACGTACGTCGCCAAAGATTGGACGATCCACGCCGAGATCGCTGGGACGGTTTCCTTCCGTAAGTGCAAGAGAGAGAAGTTCAACGGACGCAAAGAGCTCTGCACGATCGTCAGCATTCTTCCGAGCGGTTCTCCGATCATCACGAAAAAGACAGCCGTTGCCGCGAAGAAGGCGAAGGCAGGAGCAACGAAATAGTCGGTGTTTTTCAGTTAGCATTTTTTGTCGTGCCTTCGAGTATTCTCTTCGAGGATCCGAATGAAGAAATGATTGCTCATTGATTGTCAGTTCATTGCATCATTTCCACGTGAGGCCAATGGCTCAAGTGGACTGAGGATCCTCTCGAGGATCGGAATACATGAAATAGACTGCTCGTTGATTGCCAGATCACTGTATGATTTGCATGTGGGCCAGTAGCTCAGGTGGTTAGAGCTCCGGACTTATAAACCGGCGGTCGGCGGTTCAAATCCTCCCTGGCCCACCACAATCTTTTCTACAGAGTGCAAGGCAGTGGCGGCTGATTCGGCAAATCGAAGGATAGATGACGGTATTACTCGCAAAAACCCGCAACCACTTTGGCTACGGGTCGTTGCAGCAGGCTCACTAGTACTGCTTCATCAGGATGTACATTTCAGGCATGAATACCATTTCGTTGGCAAACTTCGGATTTCCCTTCATGGCACCCATCATGCGTGCCGTCATTTCGACCTGAGCGTGGTCGGGAAGTCCGAACGGCATGAGGAATTTCATCGCTTTGCCGTAGTCGTCCTGTGAGTAACGATGCTCCACTACCGCCTGGTACTCCGCGGCGTTCATGATGCCGCGATGAGCCTGATACTCAGCGAAGTCTTTGGCCAACTCAGGATCCAGAGTCGCATCGATCTGCTTGCGAGTATCTGTTCCTGATTTTGCAACCGACGGATCAGCCACAGACTCTCCTGCTCTGGATTTCTCGCCGATGATGTCTTTCGGGACTTCAGGGAGTTTGTTACCCATAAAGATTGGGGGAAGTTATTTGTTATTATACTTTATATTTGTTGTTTGTCAATAATTGTAGAAAGCACACTGAAGGCTCCAGCTATAGTTTTGCTACTCCTGATGCCCTTCATCCCGAATCTCCCCTACCAGCTCTTCCAGCACGTCTTCAAGCGTCACCAAACCGACCGTTTTGTCTTGCTCTCGCACGATCGCAAATTGCGACTGATTCTCACGAAGTTTCCGAAGCAAATCGTCGCAACGAATGTCTGCGGGAACCGTCGGCATTTCTCGGATGATGTCCGTGATGGGATGGCCTTCGTTGCCGTCTGCAAGCATCTCGAGTGCGTCATGACTCAAAATATATCCTCTCACTTCGTCGAGCGAATGGCCGATCACCGGATACCGCGAATACGTATGTTCGAAAATCATCTTCGCCGCTTGTCTGATATTCCGACCGCTTTGGATGAACACGATCTCAGACGACGGCACCATGATGTCGCGCGCCGTTCGATCGTTCAATGAAAACGCGCGATGAATCAATTCCCGTTCGTCGGCATCGATGAGCCCGGAGCCGCCTCCGAGATTCGCAAGCGCACGAATCTGATCCTCGGTGCCTACTTTTCGTTTGCCAGACTTGAAAAGCCTCGCGATTCGTTCCATCACGATGACGATCGGAAACAGCAGAATGATCAAGATATTCAACCAAGGCGCCACGATACGGCCGATGCGCGGAGCGTAGTGCGTGCCCACTGATTTCGGGATGATTTCAGCGAAGACGATCATGATGAACGTCAGGAGAACGGTCACGATGCCGATGGAGCGACTGCCGAACAATTCTTCCGCCTTCAGGCCGATCAAGATGGGCCCGAGCACGGTGGTGACGCTCGTGAAGATGACGATGACGATGATCGCACGGGTGGTGTGCTTGAGAAGATGCTTCAGCGTGATCGCACCCCATCGCTTTCTTGCGATCAACACTTCCACTTCGGCCGGATTCACGCTCAAGATGGCCGCATCAATCATCGAAAGCGTTCCGGTTGCGAAGACGAAGGAAGCCGTGAGAACGAGTAGCTCGATCATTGAAGCCACAGAGTACCAGCTTCTTTTCGCTTGTTCCAGCGGTTTCAGAGTATTCCAATCAGACGATTTTTCGCATGGGGATCGTCACCGGCTCTTGATGTTCTCTGCCGAGGACTTCAGGCGGATTGATCATCGCGATCGTAAACCCGGTTCCTTCCATGGAAATGACGATGTTCATGCGGCAATATGCCTGATCAGAGCCGATCGTGTAGAGCACTCCTCCCGAAGGAAAATTCTCGCTTCCGTGCTCGTGCTGAAACTTTTGCCCCTGCAGCAACTGCTTGATGCGCTTCAAGATGACTTCGGATTTCACAGCGACTTGCAAACGCACGCCGATCACATTCAACATCCCATGTTTATATCCTTCTTTCATCTCTATTTGGCAGTCTGGAAACTTCAACGGGATGCCGTTGGTCAATATTTCGCTGAGTCGTGATGTTTCCATTGGAAAAGTATCCTAATCATTTCCGTTCATCTGTCAATGGTACGACCTTCACGAGACAGTCGCAGCACGAATGTTTCAGCTTCCTTCTTCGTCGTGATTTCCTTCCGCACCTGAGCATTCTGCAGCGTTTGCAACACTTTGCCGACCTGCTCACTCGCACCGACGCCGAGCAAAGCCATCACCTCGTGACCGTTCAGGAGCGGCTTCGCTGGCCTCGGATGAGAGTTCAGAAACTCATCATAATCACCGATGATGCTTTCATAGAGGGCGAAATCCGCGGGAACGGTCCCCGCGACGTCGAGCCAAAACAACTGCAGAAGTTCTTGAAACCACGGATGAAAGTACCAGTGCGACTTTCGCTCATCTTGGAGATTTTCAAATGTTCCCATCATCATGTGATGCGTGATCAGCCACGTTATTTTTTCGATGCGTGCCGTCGGCATTCGAAGTTTCTGCAGCATGCTCGTCGCAAGTTTCGCGGACGCTTCTGCATGATGATCAAAATGAATGCGATCCGTCAGCGAAAACGTTTCGACCTTCCCCGTGTCATGAAGCAACGCGGCGATCCTCACGTCGGCGGCGTGATCTTGGGTTGCGGCATCCACGCAGCGCATGAGATGCTCGAACACATCACCTTCACGGTGATAATCGCGCGGCTGCGCCACTCCTTTGCAGAGAGCGATCTCCGGCAGAATTTCTTTCAAAATCGACATGTCCGCAAGGTCCCGCAGCGCTGCAGACGGCTTCGGCAGCTTCAAGATCTTCTCCAGCTCTTCGAGAACTCTTGTCCCCGAAAGAGTCTTCGCGCATGCGGCTTCTTGGACAAGCGCAGCGTACGTCTCAGGATGATATTGGCCCCCGATCAAGGTTTTCAGACGCACGACGCGAAGAATGCGGAGTGCGTCCTGACGAATGCGCGTGACTGGATCACCGATGAAACGCACGATTCTTTCCCGCAAATCTTGTTCGCCTCCGCACGGATCGAAAAGCTCCCTACTGACCGGATTCCAATACATCGCGTTCACCGTCGCATCGCGACGAATCGCTTCTTCCTCGCGCGTGCCAAATCGCACCGCCACCGGTCTTCGACCGTCAGTGACATCGTCGTCGCTGCGAAATGTCGTGAGTTCAAAGGAGTGCCCTTTCACCGAAATAATGACCGTGCCGAGGTCTGCATGCGTCGAATCGCACTTCGGAAACAACGCGGCCACTTGATCGGGTTTCGCGGACACCGCCATGTCGATGTCAGCGAGAACTTTGCCGAGAAACATGTCACGCGGCGCTCCGCCGACCCACCAGCACTCATGACCGGCATCCAGCAGTGCTGCGGCAACTTCGAACGCAGCTTCTCCCGCTGGAGACGCCAATGTCCGATCAATGGTGGAGCGATCGAGCGG
>JAYVRL010000021.1:0-23030 GCA_043776335.1 Candidatus Peribacteria bacterium
GACTCGCCGCGCAGAAATCCGAAGAACTCGACGCGCGCGTCACCGACACGCTCAGAAATTTCCTCTTCGCGAATGCGGCGCAAGGCGGACGCGACATCGCCTCTCTCTTGATCCAGCGCGGGCGCGATCACGGACTGCCGAGCTACAACCAGACTCGCCGCGATTACGGATTGACCGCATTCGCGAACTTCTCGCAAATCACGTCGAATCCCGCCGTCGCATCGGCGCTGCAAACCGTCTACGGCAACAACATCGAGAAAGTGGATCTCTGGATCGGAGGTCTCGCGGAAGATCATCTGGCGCACTCGAGTCTAGGCGCGCTCTTCACGCGCATTCTGATCTCTCAATATGAACGCACTCGCGACGGCGACCGCTTCTGGTACGAAAACGCGCTGAGCTCCGATGACATCGCGCAGATCAAAGCCACGAAACTCTCGGATGTGATCCGCCGCAACACGGAGATCGTTGCGATCCAAGACAACGTGTTCTTCGTCCCCGGCGCGAACCCCGACGAAGCGGATCTGTCGATCACGCAAACGTCGTCTGCGCTCACGGTGAAACCGGCTGTCATCGCTCTCGCCGTCACGGTGCAAAACCACGGTCCTCACAGCGGCACCGGAATCGTCGTAACTGAAACAGTGCCGGAAGGATTGACCTTCACCTCCAGTGGCAGCACGGCGAACTGCAGCCAAAATTCGAACGTCGTCACATGCGCCACTTTGAACCTCGGAAACGGTGAAACATCGCATCTGACTCTGCACTTCACTGTGACTGACGCGCTCTGCGCGACGAATGTTGCGATCGCGGGTGCTGTTCACGGAACGGAAGCTGATTCGATCCAGTCGAACAACACGTCGTCCGTTTCCACCTACTTTGCCTGTCCGGCAGAAACGGATGTCCAGCTGATGCCGACTGTCTCGGCCACTTCATCCGTCCTCCGCGGTTACACCGTCGACGTGACGGTGGGCGCCACGAACGCGGGACCTGCGATTGCGCAAAATGTGCGTGTCAGCATGCCTCTGCCTCCGGACTTCACGCTGCAAAGCGGCAGCGCATGCAGTCAGACCGGTGCGAATATCGTGTGCGGACCGTTCACGCTCGCGGCAGGACAAAGTCAGACGTTCTCTCTCCCGTTCGATACCGCACCGACGATGACGTGTCCGTCACACCGACAAATCGTGGCAACGGTCGGATCGGACAGTCATGATTATTATCCGCAGGACGATGTGTCCTCCGAACACGACATCTCGGTGGAATGCGCTCCGGAAGCCGATCTGAAAGTGACGATCGCGGGACCCTCGACCGCCGAACGCGGCAGTGTGATCCTCTACGCCGTCACCGCGTCGAACGCCGGACCCGCAACCGTGCCGTCAGCCGTCACGCGCCTCCCGATAGAAACGGGCATGACCTTCCTCGCGGCTCAAAGCAGCCCCGAATGTCTCCAAAACGGAACTGACATCGTGTGCACGACCTCGCTTTCCCCGACGGGAACGAAAAATTTCTCCGTCGCGTTCCAATCGATGCCGACCATGGAATGTTCCACCGCCGTCACGCAGCATGCGAACATTTCCACGACGGGCATCGTCGAGTTGAATCCTTCGGACAACCAAGCCTCTCCCGTGACAACAACGCTCACCTGCACGGGCAACGGCGACGGCTCGCACGGAGGCGGCAGCGGAGCTCCTTCCGGTGACGCCGATCCGCAGAACCGCGACCGTCCGCGCACGAGCCACAGTTCATCGCATCGCGGCAGCGGACTGACTGAAGCCATGCATGCGCTCGAATTCATCGCCAAAAACCACGGCATGACCGTCGGTTTCACCGCTCGCCATCACCTCGTGGCTTCCGCCACGACGACCGATGTGACTGCCGAAGAATCGGACGCCATCTCCGCGCATGATCTGGAAATCGTCTGCAGCATGAAGCGTTACCTGAACGAATCTCCCGAACGTCACACCGCGCAGAAACTCGCGGACTGGGCGGTTGATCAACTCTCGATGATGCTCGGCTACAACAAGAAACTCATTCGCGCGGCTCTCTCGGACGACGCCTCATGCAAGTAATCTGTGCGTCGTCCGTTGTGCGCTAGACTGCCCGCCCATGTTCACGAACAAGATCCAAATCGGCCGCGATGACAGCTCGGTGACGGTCGTGGACGCGACGCTACGAGACTTCGCGGACATCGACGGAGTCTTTGCGCGATGTTACGGCAGAGAGGACTCAAGGCCCGTGCTCGACCTCTGCGAACGCATGATCGAAGAAGAAATCTACGGGCTGCGAGAGCGTCACGCTCATCTGACGCTCTGCCGCTCGCAATACACACGCAATCAATTCAACGTGAAAGGATTGGAAGAACTTTGCGCCACGGAAGAAGGTCGCCGCTCCGTGCTCTCTCCGGATTTGTTCGATTGGGAGATCGACAAGAACGACAACAGCATCTTGAGCGCGGGAGCAAAAGCGGAAGAACTGATCGACACGCGCGATCATCACATTCTCACGGGCGTCACCACCACGTCCTGCGTCGGCAAATCGATCGATGAGATCCGCAAACGTTTCGCAGGCAAAGGAAAACGCATCATCGTACCGAGAAACGCCGTCGCCGCACGCGCGTCGCAAGCGGACAAAGCACGCGCTCTTTTTGACGAATGGAAAAAAGACGCGAGGAGCGACGTCATCGTCGTGCCGAGTCTGAGCGACATTGAGTTTGTCTAAAGACAAACGGTGAAAACACATGAAATTCCATCACTCAAACATACATCCCTCATCAAGGCTTCTGGCAAGAATTGTTCTTACAAACGCATGCATCTCGGTCATATCCGCAATGACCTTGAACACTGCAGGCGTCACCGAAATTTCGAAAACCGCACGGTGGCTTCACTTTCACCGGCACGGGTTCCGGTGGTGCGTAGACGGTGACATGCGGTTTGCAAGCGTGAGAAATGCGACAAACTCCGCTACACCAATATCCGGCGGTGCACAGATTTGATTTTTTAAATTTGTAGGAAGGTTCCGCACAGACATACCACGGATTATTCACACCGTTACCCATCGTCAAGATGTTCTTGGTCGTGCGATCAATCTCACAATCGCCGCCATCCAGCGGACACCTCAAATATTCTTTGTCGGCCTGCGCCTGAGTACAACCAAGTTTGTTTGCCAGTTGGTTGACCGCAAGATTTTTACCGTTGCCTTTGACCCATGCGTCGAGTGTTTGCGTTGAACAGTCTTGTTTCTCAATGAGAATATACAACCTCTTTTCACCTCCTTTTACCGTGAATGCATCGGCGCAGACAGGCTTGGCCGCACCGCCTCCGGAATCACCGCCGCTGTTTCCCGCGACCTGTGCCTCTTCAGAATTCACGCCCTCCGATTGACCCAAGCCCTCAGAACTCATTTCACCCTCAAAGGGCAGTTGATCGGAACCCTCATCTCCGAGATCGGTCTTCGCGTCAGTACCTTGAGAAGAAAAAGAGCTCCGCACTTCAACGATCTGACTCCTGAGGTGTGTGTGAACTCTGGCCACTGAGACAAGCACAACGAGGGAGCCTGCAATCGTCAGGTATCCAAGGACGCGAGGAATTTTGTTCATGCAAAGAATGATACTCGAAGAAAGGGAAAATTTCACGCGATCACTTCAAAAAAACTGACTGCAGAGATGTTGCTGCGTATTTCCTCAAAATCGATGGCTGTTCGATTGAAATACAAATCGGATTAGATGGTGGGCCGGGAAGGATTCGAACCTTCGAAGGCATAAGCCGTCAGATTTACAGTCTGATGCGTTTGGCCACTTCGCTACCGACCCACGGTGCGTGCAACGCTGACGGAGTGTAGGAGAAACTGCGCTAGTATTCAATTCGTCCGCTTATGTTCTACGCCCTCGCCATCGGCTCCATGTTGGCCTACGCCATCCAAAACACGCTTTTAGTTCACCATGCACGGAAAATCGACGGCTTGAGTCTCGCGTTTTACAGAAATATTTCATTTGTAATCACCTTGTCTCCCCTGCTCCTCGGGGCATCTGCAAAAGACATTCTGCACGTCCTCAGCCACTGGCCGCTCCTGCTCTTCGCGGCGATCACCGGCGGATTCTCCCTGTCGCTCGCATTCGGCGCGTACCGATTTCTCGGCGTCAGTTTCTCGGGTTGCATCACGGCTGCGGTCGCCACACTCTCCACCGCAGCACTCGGATGGATGGTGCTCTCGGAACGCATCCCGACGATCGGCATCCTGTTCATCGCCGTCACCGTCGCGGGCGTCCTCGTCTTCGGATTTCACTATCGTCACTTCCCGCATCTCGATGAAAAATTAGCTCTCGGCATCGCGATGGCCTTCTCGGGAGGCATCCTCGTATCCCTGACGAAATTTTCCGTCTCGGTGCTGAGCAGAGAAGCGAATCCGCTCGTGAGCGGGTACTTCTGGGAAACGACGATCGGCGTCGCATGCGGCATCCTCGTCTTGGCACGCGGTATGTTCCTCAAGAAAAAGCTGCAACGCATCAAGCTGAAAAAATTCTTGATCATCGCCGCATGCACGTCACCAACGCTGATCGGCACGGGACTGTTCTGTCTGGCATCCCGCAGCGGTCCGATCGCGGTGGTCGGCGCCGTCGGCAGCGGCGGACTGGTCGTCATCTCACTTTTGGCATGGACGTGGTATCACGAGCGCATCGAAGCGAAACAGTGGGCGGGCATCGCTCTGATCCTCGCGGGGATCGTCGGGCTGAGATTCGTGTAAACGTCGCCCTCATCCCCAACCCCTTCTCGCGAGAGGAGAAGGGGCTACGACCACACTCAACCGAACATTCCCCTCTCCTTTCGGGAGAGGGTAGGGTGAGGGCAAATCACATATTCCAATCGATTTGACAAGAAAAACCGCCAGAAACGCATGGCGACACGTTTTGAAGGGCTTGCGCAAGTACGGAGGACCGCCCTAGCATTCGGTCATCTACTTCTTACCCCTATCCCCATGAGTGCTGTTGTTGCTACTCGCGTTAAGGAAATGCTCTCCAAGATGGACATGCGCTGCGGAGGCGATTTCTGCGACGCTCTCGACAAGACGATCGAGGAGGCAGTGAAGAAGGCCGCTTGGCGCGCCAAAGAGAACAAGCGCCAGACCGTCTACGCTTGCGACTGCTAATTGAAGTTCTGACTTCAACAAGAAGAAACCGCCGCAAGGCGGTTTTTTTGTATCAGGGAGTCTTTTGACTCAGCTTGAAACGAATCTGTGATTCTACAAAAGCACGAAGATTCGACTCAAAATCGCCGCTGGACGGCAAATATTTCCAGCTGAACTTCACAATCGCAAAACGCCCGGCGTCACTCAATGACTGGAGCAGCCCTTGGTCATGACTGCCATCGAGCACAACGGAAGCGATTTCGTCCGCAAGGTGCAGATAGCGTTCGATCACTTGTACGGCGCGCTCATGATGATCGGCGCCTTCGATCCCAAGAGTCCGCGCGAATTCACAAAATGCGCTTTCGTCGACGGGGAGTGGAGTGAGGGGACGTGACATATCTCGATATTGTTTGACCAAACCGGCAGCTTTTGAGCCCGGAGACATGGACGGACGTTTTGTCGATCCGGAAGGCAATCGTTTGGAAGAAGGCTGTCTCGCAGCAGGTCTCTCGCCCTTCCAAGCCTCCGGAGCACCGTTTGCGCAATCGACGATGGCCGTCTGCACACGCCCTTCCACCGCGTCTTTGAAAGAATCGTACGTGATGTCATCGGTGAAATCGAACTCCAAAATCGCACGCTTCAACTCCTGATATCCCGCGTTCTGCAAAGTCTTCACAGGTACTTCCCCATCGGGGTCATGAAGGCTCTCCGCAAGCGGGAAAACCCATGCCATGTGTTTTTTGATCAACACACCGACAAGATCTCGGTACTCAAGCACGTCTTCACGAAGATGCGATGAAGCCCAGAGAAGCGCCATCCCTTCTCTTGCACGCGCAACGCCGTCAGCTGTAGGGGCGGGTGCGGCAGCAGAGCCTGCGGCTTGCGGATCTTTCTGCGTGCAAAGACGCGGATTTTTTCTCAGCTCCGCCCTGACGCCTTTTTCGAGGAACTGAATGAGGTCTCCGTCTCTCATCGGATCATACTGGTCCGCGACCGTTCGAAGTGCACCGGATCCGAGTTTTTTGCGTTCGGGGAATGGTACGTCGCGAGACTTCGCAAACTCAGGATCATACTCGAATATTTTTGTGAGAATGCCGGCATAGTGATCACAAACGTTTTCGAGCGCTTCTGCATACGTCCAAGCCTTCACGGAACCGTTGATTCGAAGCGAAGCGGCCTTAATATAGACTTCTCTTCTGTCGTCTTCCGTACGCTCGACGGGCTTCGGCGCGGCGCTCACGAGTGCAAAAAGCTTTGGGCGAGTATCATCCAAAACTTGAGGAACTGACTTTGGAAGAGGGTGAATCGGAACGGAGACGGTTGCCGATTGCACTTCGCTTGCGGCGACCGGAGACGGAGCCGAAGACTCGTCAATGACGGCATCGCTCACCGCGTGTCCCCATAAGATTTGAGCGGGTGTATTTTCGGAAACAGCAACAGGCGAAGCTGGATCAAGCTCCTCCAGCTCATGAGAAAATTCATCCGCAGTTTTTTCAACTGGAAGTGTTTTTTCCACGATCTCTGCAATTGCCTCCGCTTGCTCCCCCAAAGAAACCACCTCAATTAATTCTGCTGCATCAGGCACGTTCCCTTCCGCGCTAGTCGACTGAAAACGAGCGGTGAGCTCCGCATGTCGAAAGCGAATGAGATCTGCGAGCTTGGTGACAAACGGATCATCGAGCGACTCGGCGAGCTGATCGAGCACATCGGGAAAATACCCAAGCTCACCGAGATCATTTTCGTATTGTTCTGCCGCCGTGAGCTGCCGCTTCACGATCGGCGCAGTCTCCGATGCCGCAGGGGCGGGATTTGCAATGTCAGAAATCCGATTTTCCACGGGTTCAGACGCTGCGGGCAAACCTGACTCAACCGAAGGGGGCGCAGGAGCAAGGCTTTTCGCCTTCATTTCCAGTGTTGCGCGTGTCTTCACCCAATAATGATATTTGTTAGGCGACACTCCGTAGTGGCGAAGAATCTTGGCAAGAGATCCGTGTTCACCGCTTCGATTTTGACAATGATCCAACAATGCGATGATCTGAGCCGGCTGCCACGTCTTGTAATCGGCAGGCAACTCCGGAGCAGGCACCGATGCGGGTGACGTTGCGCCGTCGGATGAAACAGATGCGGGATCAAGCGCAAGAGGAGCCGATTGCGCGGCCTTGGCGACGATTTTTTCGCGTTGTTTCTTCCAATAAAAGTACTTCGCTTCGGAAACTTTGAAAGTCTCTAACATTTTGCGTAGTGATCCGTGCGCTTTGTCCGTGCGGTTCTCAACGGCATCGAGAAACTGAAGAATCTGCGCCGGAGTCCACTCTCCGAAGTTTTCCGGAAGCGGCTCATGCGTTGCTGTCAGAGGCTCCGGAGCAGCGCTGGCTGGAGAAGAAATCCTCGCATCGGATGGGGAAATGGCACTCGATGCCGACGCGAGGACGCTGGCCGCATCATCCGCATGGACGGCTCCATTCAAAGGAACTGGTCTCGGAATCGTCTCCCGTTCGACTTTTACCTTTGGCGGAGGCAGCACTTTGCCATTGGCAACGAGAAAAATTCTATGACGGTGCTGCTCGACCATACCGAGCACCCTCGATGTATGAACACTCTCGGCATGCTCCCGATCTTCATCTGCAGATGCGAGAATCTGAATGGCATAACCGAGAGTTATGTCTTTCGGCAGCTGCAGGGCACGACCTGCTTTGAGTAAATCCGCTTCAAGAGTGCCCTTTCCACTTCCATCATCGATGGACACGGATTTGTCGAGAACTTTTCGCATAGGAGGGGGAGGGTATCGCAAAAAACCCCTTCCTCAAAATCTTCTTTTGCATCGATGCGCGACCCTGCATGCGCAAGCGCATATTATTCGTATCTTAGCGCTTCCATCGGGCTCAGTAACGCAGCCCTGCGCGCGGGATACAAACCGAAGATCAACCCCGTGCCGACGGCCATCGTGATGGCGAGACCGATCGCGGAGAATGAAAGAATGAACGGGAAATCACCGAGCGCCTTGGCGGCAAGCTGGCACAAGAACCATGCGAAGAAGACACCGATCGCCATGCCGATGGCTCCGCCCGTCAACGTCAAAGAAACCGCTTCGAATAAAAATTGGAGCAAAATGTCACCTCGACGCGCACCGACGGCTTTGCGCAGGCCGATCTCACGAGTGCGCTCCGTGACCGACACCAACATGATGTTCATGATGCCGATGCCGCCTACGAGCAAAGAAATCGCGGCGACTAGCGACAAGAATACCGTCAGTCCGAGGGTGACCGAGTTGATGGTCTGCGTGACGGAGTCCGCGCTACGGGCGATGAAATCGTCTTTGTCAGGATCGTTCGTCGGATTCTTGATGTGATGGCGCTGGCGAAGCAGCTCGGTGATGTCTTGCTTGGCGAGGTCAGTGTCCGTGACTGCTTTCATCGTCATGTAACTCAGATGCTTCTGGCCGCTCGCCGCTTTGGCGGACGAGAAAGGAATGAAGACGAGTTTGTCCAAATCCTGCAAAAGGAAAGAACCGAGACCTTGCAAGACTCCTACGACCGTGTACGAAAACTCTCCGATCGTCACCTGCTGTCCAACGGGATCGCGGTTGCCAAACAGATCCTGCGCCGTCTGCCAGCCGAGAACGACGACCGATTTCGCGCCCTGCTCGTCGCTTTGATCGAGGAGTCGTCCGTGATCGAGCTTCAGGCCGTAATTGCCGAAGATCTCCTGATGAGAGCCCATCACCATGGGCGACACCTCGTCTTTGCCGTGCTTCACGGATTTGGAAACGAGAACGATGGGCGTGACGTTCTGGACGGTGGAAAGTTGTTTCACCGCGTTGTAATCCTCAAAGGTGAGACTGTCGAGGTTGCCGCCGAATTTTTGGAAACCCTGCGGGAAGACGTCGATGGTGTTCGAACCGAACGACTGCACTTGTTTCACGATGTAATTCTGAAAGCTGCTGCCGAGCGACACCATCATCACGACCGACGCGACGCCGATGATGATGCCGAGCATCGTGAGCATCGAACGGTTTTTGTTGACCGTGATGCCTTTGAACGCCGTTTCAATGGTGTCTTGTAAGAGCATGATTATTCGTAGCGGAGGGCTTCGATAGGATGCAGATTGGCCGCGTGACGCGCCGGTGAAATACCGAAGAGAATGCCGGTGGCCGCCGCCATGACGAACGCGGCGACGATCGACTGCACCGACACCGCGAACACATACGTGGACAGCAGCATCTTCACGATCGCGGCCAGAAAGAAGGCCAGTCCGATGCCGCCGATGACGCCGATGGCGCCGCCGATGACGGTGAGCATCACGGATTCGGCGAGAAACTGCAGCAAAATGTCACGCGAGAGCGCGCCGAGCGCTTTCCGAAGCCCGATCTCTCTCGTGCGCTCCGTGACCGACACCAACATGATGTTCATGATGCCGATGCCGCCGACGAGCAGCGAAATCGCGGCGATGGTGGTGATGAACATCGTGAGTCCGAGCGATACCGAGCTCAAAATCTGACTCGCTTGCGCGGACGAGCGCACCACGAAATCATCTTTCGTCAGATCGTCTTGCGGATTGTCGATCCCGTGACGCCGCCTGAGCAGCGCTTTCACGTCGTCGAACGCGAGATCGAAACTGCCGGTCGCCTCCATCGTGAGGTAGTTCAAATATTTCTGGCCCGAGGCTTCTTTCACGACGTTGAACGGCACGTAGATGCGGTTGTCTGCGCTGCGGAAAAATTGCGATCCGAGCGCTTTCGTCGTCCCGATCACCGTGTAGTGACGATCGCCGATTTTGATGCGCTTACCCATCGGATCGACGTTGCCGAAAAATTTCTGCACGACTTCCGGCGCGAGCACGGCGACGTCTTTCGCTCCTTCGTTGTCATTGTCGTCGATCAATCGGCCATCTGTCGTCACGATGTTTTGGTTCTTGAAAAAATTCGGCACCACGCCGAACACCTGCGGCATGCCTTCTTCCCGTCCGTACGCGACCGTGCCAGTGATGAAGATGACGGGAGCCAAATGATCGATGGTCTTGAGCTGCTGCAATTCTCGCAGATCCTCGAACGTGAGACTGTCATGACCTGTTGCGATCGCATTCGGACCTCCTTCTTGTTTACCGGGAAAAATCACCATGCTCTTGGGCCCGAGCGAGCTGATCTGCCCCAGAATCACGCCCTGCATGCTCTGGCCGACCGAGCTCATGAGCACGACGGCGCCGACGCCGATGATGATGCCGAGCATCGTCAGAAGGGAGCGATTTTTATTCGCCGTCACCCCTTTCAGAGCCGATCGAAACGTATCGCGATAACGCATGGGATTATTTGAGATGATCGCGCTCGCCGGCAAGGACGCGTTTGAAGGCCGACGAATCGCTGATGATTCTGCCGTCTTTGATGTGAAGAATGCGCTTGGCATGTTCGGCGGTCGTGCGTTCGTGCGTGACGAGAATGATCGTGTGTCCCTGTTCGTTCAATTTCTGCAGCGCTTGCATGACCGCGACGCCCGACGCCGAATCGAGGTTGCCCGTCGGTTCATCGGCGAAAATCAAATCGGGATTCGTGACGAGGGAACGAGCGATGGCGACGCGTTGCTTCTGGCCGCCGGAGAGCTGGCTGCTGAGGAAGTTCTGACGGTCGGTCAATCCGACGATGTCGATGGCTTCGAGCGAACGTTTTTCCCGTTCTGCAACGGGAATCGTCGGATGATAGAGCAGCGGCAACATCACGTTCTGGAGCACCGTGGTGCGCGGGAGCAAGTTGAAGGCCTGAAAGACGAAGCTCACGCGAGTCGCGCGAATGCGCGCCAGATCGTCGTCATTGAGTCGTTGCGTCGGCTGTCCCTGAAACAAATACTGACCGCTGGAGTGCGCGTCCAAAAATCCGAGGATGTGCATGAGCGTCGATTTGCCGGAACCCGACGGTCCCATGATGGCCACGAACTCGCCGCGTTTGATCGTCAGATTGATATCGAAGAGAACGGGCGTGGTGACGCCATCGTTTTCGTACGACTTGCAGAGATCTTTGATCTCGATGAGCGGCGAGGATTTTTCCATGTTATTGCTTGATGAGAACGACGACGATCTCGCCTTCTTTCACGCCGGTCACTTCGACATTCCCGCCTATCCCTTCCATGCCCTCGGTCACGGAACGCTCGACGAAGGTTTTGCCGTCGGCGTTCAGAACGCGAACCACGTTCACGCCTTCGCTCTTCTGAATGACCGATCGAATCGGCACGCTGATCACGTCCGCGCGCATGCCGGTCGTGATTTCGGCATCACCCGTCATGCCGACTTTGAGATCGGTGTGCGGAAAAACGAAATCGAGTTTGACGCGATATTTCGGGACGCCGTCTTTGTCGGTGGCCGCGGAATCGATGTCATTCACCTTGAGAATGAATTGCTTGTTCTGGAACGCGTCGAGCTTGATCGCACCGGTCTGCGCGAGTTTCACTTTCGGAATGTCCACTTCGGACATGAACATCTCGATGCGATAGGGCGAATTGCCGAGCATGGTGACGGACGGTTCCGACGACGGACGCATCTCGCCCGCCTTCACGTTCACTTTCGTGATCGTGCCGTCTGTCGGAGCGATGAGAATCGTATCATTGTACTGCGAAGCGGCTCGTGCAAGATCGGCCTGCGCCTGCCTGACGCGCGCCTTGGCGGCGTCGATATCGGTCTGTCGTGCCGGCGCGCGGGCGAGGCTCAGCTGAGCCTGATTGATCGCGAGCGCGGTCTGGTACGTGTTGATGTCCGCTTTGGCCGTATCACGCGTGCCCTGCAGATTGGTGATCGTCGTTTGTTGCGCGGCGATCCTCGTATCGTACGTTGCGGACGCATCGCGAAGCGCCTTCGAAGCGGCGTCGAGCGTCGAGAGTGCGGACTGCACGGCGGATTTCTGCGCGGCGAGTGTCGTCTTGTTCGTCTCGCGAGAAGTGTTCGTGAAGTACGACGTCAGCTGCAAAGAAGACAGAATGTCATACGCGCGACTGACGACGTCCGCAGCGGATGCGACGGCGGCGCGGCCTGTGTCAAAATTCCTCAATGCGCTCTTGTAATCGGTCGGAATCGCTGCATTTTGCAACGAGGTGAGAGTGCCGAGCGTCGCATTCAAATTGAACATCATCGAGTCATAACCGGACGGAAGCCCTTTCACGACTGCGTCGGAAACATCATTCGCATTGAAGACTCCGAGCGTGGCATTGAGCGACGTCTTGGCGGTGGCAAGCTGCTGAGAGATGGTGCTGCCCGCGGTCGCGACCTGACCGGAAAGACTGACAACCGCTTCGTTCTTCAGCGTGTCGAGCTGCGACTGAGCCGTGACTAGATTTCCTTCCGCATTCTTGAGCATTTGCTTCGCGGCATCGAGTGATGCCTGCTTGTTCGCCACCTGCGCCTCGGCGATCTGGATGTCTTCGGGGCGCGAACCCTGCAAGAGCTGATCGAGTTGTGCTTGAGCGGATTGCACGCTTGCGCTGGCACCTGCAACTCCGGCGGACAAACTGCCTGAACGGAGAGACGAGAGACGCTGTCCCGCCTTCACGATGTCACCTTCTTTCACATACACCTGCGACACGACGTCGATCGTCGGGAACTGAAGCTCCAAATCCTTCTCTGAAATCACTGTGCCGACGGCTTCCACGGTCTGACGAAGGTCGCCGCGCTCCGCTTTCGCCGTCACATAGACGGCTTGCTTCGGACGCGTGACGGCGTACGCCGCAAACACGATCAACAAAACCACTCCGACGGCGATGCTCGCTTTCAGATGTCTGCGAAGCAATCCTAGAGCGGTGAAAATTGCGTTCTTGATGGTGAGAAGAAATGACATGCGTGAGGCGGAACGGTACTAAAAATCAGGAATTCTGACAGCTCTTGAGCATGATATGGAGGATCGTGAGCAATGTCTGTTGATCTTTTTTGGAGAGAGCGCGAAGAAGGCCTTGAAACATTTTCTTCTTCCCGGCCATTTTCTCTTTGAGAATGCGTTTGCCGCTCGTCGTGATGGTCAAGCGGACGAGTTTGCGATTTTTCTGATCCTGCTTGCGAAGAACGTAACCGAGCTGCACAAGACGGTCGACGAAAGACGTCGCAGAAGGCGAAGCGATCTGCAGCATCGTCGCGATCTCTTTCATCGTGATGCCGTCCTGTTCCTGCACGAGGCCGAGGCAATGCAGCTGACCCATGTGCATGTCACTGTTCGACGAAGAGAGCATGCGCCGACGAAGCGACCTGCCGATTTCAAACGTGGCTTGCATGATGCCGTCGGTGACGTCGGTTCGTTTCATAAATGATTAGGTACTCTAATTATAAGCCTCACTACAAATGAGTCAAGAGCGATCCCCCCGTTCGCAGGCTCACAGTGAAACCTTCAATGCGACCAAAGCCTCTTGAACGGCATCCTGAATCGGCAGGAGTCGGACTCCGACTTTCTGAAGCTTCTGCGTGGACAGCACGCAATTGCTGCGCCCGGCCTTCGTCACGGATCCGAGGTCCTCCACCGTCAATCGCTCGAACGCATGATGCGGATCGACCAGTTCCCGATATTTCACCATGATCTCGTACGGCGAGGTCGTGCCGGGATTCACGATGTTGAAGATGCCGCTTTCGCGCTTGGAGATGAGCGCACCGGCAGCCTTCAGAAAATCGGGAATATAGGAAAGGGAATTCTGCTCGTCAAGAATCTTCGTGTATTTCCTGAGCTTGCTGATCAAGCTGCGAGGATGCGAAGAGCCGTCAAACGGCATGCGAACGCGGAGCTGCAGCACGGGAAATTCTTTGAGGATCTGATCGATCTGCGCTTTGGTGCGAGCGTAGAAACTGCCCGTGAAATTCGGGGTTTCATCTTCGGTGAATCCCCCACCGTCTTTGCCCGTACCTTCGTATGTGCAACCGGAACCGACGTGCACCCAGTAGATGCTTCGATCCGCGCAAGCCTTCAAGAGCACGAGCGGACCTTCGACGTTGCTCATCACCGTTTCGAGTTTGTGATCTTCGCACCAATCGATGTTCGGTCTGCCGGTTTTGCCCGCTGCGTTGATGACGACCGTCGGCTTTTGCTCATCCAATTCCTTGCCGACCGCTGCCGCATCGCAAATATCGACCTGGCTGAGGATGGCATCGGGATAGAGCATTTTCAGATGAGACGCCATGAATCCTCTGCCGCCGAAAATCAAAACCTTCTCCATGGTCGGATTGTACGTGAAATCAGCGGGCATGGTAGTCGGCTTCACGCCACCTCTCTCTTAGCGGGATCTGCAAGGCCGAGGGAGATCTCGGCCGATGGAAAAAGATCCGCAGGAACGAAATCTTCCGCCGCGCGCGTATCGGGAACCCACGGCAGAAGCGGCAACGGCAGGAAGCTTGACAAAATCGCGATCCACATCACGATGCCCATATTGGAATAATCCGCGACGGCGGTCTCGGTGGCTTGATGCACGTGAAACGCCGTCGTGAGCCACGCCCCTCCGAGATCGCTGACCGCGAGTCCGATATTCATGATGCTGGCGAGCAAGGCGAACATCGTGGCCTCGATGCCCTTCGGGCAGAGCCTCGCGGCGAGGACGAGGAGAGGAAGGAACCCGATCTCTTGCAGCACGCCGCCGATCGCGGTGTCTGCGAGCGCGAAAAACTGAGGACTGAGTCCGACAAACTTATACCAGCCGTAGACAAGGGCGAGACTCGGAAGCGAGAGGACGACGCTGAGCACGACAACCCAAAAGAGGAGTTTCTTGATGGAAAGACTCAACAGAAACTTGCGGAAGAACAGAATGCCGACGATGGCGGTCACGTTGCTGACGAGCGAGAGCGTCCCGAAAAATTGCGGCGTAAAATGCAATTCGTCGATCAAAAAATAACTGAACGCCCCGCCGCTCGTCGGGGTGGCTCTCCACACGAAAATGAACGCTACAGACCACAAGAGTGCAGGGGTGAAAGCAGATCGCACGCTCCTCCACGTCTGCTTGAAGGAAAAAGTGGAAACACTGTCACTCGGCGTTTCGGCGATGAACACGGCGAGCAGAGAGGTCAGAAGCGGCAAACTTCCGGTGATGAAAAAGACGTTGCGCGCGCCGATCTTCTCGACGAGAACACCTGAGGAATAGGCGACGGTCAGGGCTCCGATCATCAGGGATGCGCGACAGAGAACCTGCAATTTGCCCGCGACTTTCTGCGTCTTGCTACGCTCCGCGACGATGCCATCCACGATGACGTCGGCAAGAGCGAACCCGAGAGCCGAGATCGTGCTCGCGATGACGGCACCGGTGAAATCATGCACGGTCGTCGCCATCAGAAGATAGCCGGCGGAACCCGCGAGACCCGCGAGAAACAAATACGGCTTGCGACGAAGCTTCCAGATCGGAACTCTGTCGGAGAAAAAACCGTACAACGGCTTGATGCTCCACGGAATGATGGAGATCGAACTGAGGATCTGGACCTGCGCGATCGTCAGATGGATGTCATCCTTGAAGAAAAAAGTCGTCGCAACCCCCGCAAGACTCGTCGCACCCGCGATGAAGTATACGAAGGGAATGATGATCTGCGAGAAATTGGGACGACTCATAGACCGAAGTATACGCGATGACTACGCAAAGAAGTGACAAAAATAGATGATCCTTGCGGTACCATGGCCTCGTGGAAGCCTCCTACTACACGATCGAAAAGACCAAAAACCGCACCTCCCGCGCGACCCTGAAAAATGACAAAATTCTCATTCGCCTGGCTCGAGGATTATCGATGCGAGAAGAGAAAAACCACATCGACGCATTGCTTCGACGAATGGCCAAAGTTCGAACGAAGTTGATCAACATGCCGCTCATCGATCCGTTCAGATCGCTGCTGAAAGGCGACATGTCATTGACCGTGGATTTCACGCAAAATCACTCGCTGTCATTCGCCGTCGAATCCGGGCCGCATACGCTCGGCCACAGAACCGATGAAGGTTGGCGCATCGAAAAGTCGAACCGCATCTCAGAACATTCATTCCACCGGTTTCTGTGGAAGCTGACGTCGATGGCCGAAAGCGAGCGCATGGAGAATCTGGTGCGCGAGGTGAATGCCCGCACGTTGAATCTTCCGGTGAAAAACTTCGGGATGCGCCTCACGAAATCACGCTGGGGCAGCTGCTCTCACGACGGCAACATCAATCTGAGCACGGCTCTTCTCTTCGTTCCCGCCGATCTCTGCGAATACGTGATCGTGCATGAACTGGCGCACATCCTGCATCCGAATCACTCACATCGATTTTGGTCAACCGTCGCCTCAGTGATGCCCGACTACAAGGAACGCCTGAAAAAGCTCAGGCAATACCGCCTGCCGCAGGTCAGAGCGTGAGAAAGTTGACCGAGAACGCAAAAACGCTGTAATGAGAAAAATTCCTCTCTCTCATGTATGTCAAAAGAAATCGATGTGAATTTTCCTCCAGAAGAAGGTTTTCCTGTCCCCGTAACCGCAAGGAATGAAGTTTCAATCCCTGTCACGCTGCCTGCACATTGGAAAGAAAACGGCGACCTCGCAATCCGTCATCCGCCATGCAGCTGGCATCATCTCTTGGGAAAGCGATAAAAATACAAAGGGAAGGCCAATCCCGAGAAGCCACGGTGATCATCCTGAGCACCCGTAAATTGACCGATGATCTTCGCGGCAAAGTCGCGGCGCTCGTGAAGATTCGCGAAACGAAACCCGTGGATGCCAAAGCCTAGCAAATAAGCTACACTGACTGCCGATGCCCAAAGTACGCAGGAAAACGAGGCTCCGAAAGCGTCGACGCGCGCCTCGAAAGGCCAAACCCCTCTTCACACTCGAAGAGCACACCAGCAGACAGGTGAAAGCCGTGCTATCGATCGGCTGCGGATTGGTGCTCTTTCTCGCGCTGAAAGGAAATGCCGGCACGATGGGTCTCGCCATCGGCAAAATCATGACATTCGCCTTCGGCGCGTGGAACGTGCTCTTTCCCGCGATGCTTGTGGCGCTCGGTTGTCTGCTGCTCATCGGCACGTCACCGAACATCGAAGTGAAGCGCACGGTCGGTCTCTCGCTGTGTCTCGCGGCATTCCTCGGGATCGTCACGCTCGGCGCGCCTCCCGAAATGATGGCAGATCAACGCAATCAACTCGGCGGCGCCGTGGGTTTCATGGTCGCTTTCCCCTTCGTCACTTTTCTCAGCCCGATCGTCGGATACGTTTCGCTGGGCGTCCTCGCGCTGGTGGGCGTCTTCATCACGTTCGAACCTGATCTGCCGGCGCTTTTCGTAGCGTTGACGGCTCCGAAAGCGAAGAGAAAAGAAGTCCGAGTCGAGGAGGAAGAGGAAATGGAAGATGAAGAGGAGGAAGAAGAGGAAGAGGATGAAAAAGATTTGATCGAACAGGGAGGCGAAGAAATCGACGATTTGAACATCGTTCGACCCGAATTCGCGCGAGTCCCCGATACGCGAAAGCGAGAAGATGTGACCCCGCCAAAACTCCAAAAAGCGACGAAGGCGAGAGCCAGCGAACTGTTGGAAATGAAAGACACTCGCTTCGAAGAGTGGAAATTTCCGGAACTGGACATGTTGGACTCGCGCCGAAGCGAGCTCACGGTGGATGACGACGAGCTGAAACGCCAGGCCGCGAGGATCAAAGAGAAACTTGCGGAATTCAACGTGGAAGTGACGATGAAGGACGCGCATCCCGGCCCCACCGTCACGCAGTTCACGCTCCAGCCTGCGGAAGGCATCAAACTCAGTCAGATCGAAAATCTGAAAGACGATTTGGCTCTTGCTCTTGCGGCGCAAAGCCTTCGCATCGAAGCGCCGATCCCCGGGAAATCCTTGGTCGGTCTGGAGATGCCGAACGAACGCCGCTCGACCGTGTACCTGCGAGAATTGCTCGAATCCCAAACGTTCCGTCAGTCGGAGTCCCCTCTCACGATCCCCCTCGGACGCGGTGTCAGCGGGGACGCGTACGTCGCGACGATCGAAGACATGCCGCACCTTCTGATCGCGGGAGCGACCGGTGCGGGAAAATCCGTCGCGATGAACACGTTCCTCATCTCGTTGTTGTTCCAAAATGCGCCGCACGAACTGAAGTTCATCCTCATCGACCCGAAGCGCGTCGAGCTCATGCCTTATAACGGCATCCCCCACTTGCTGACCCCCGTGATCACGGAGAGCGAGCAAGCCCTGCAAGCGCTTCGTTGGGCGATCGCTGAAATGGGTCGTCGCCTCCATCGCTTCTCCGAAGCCGGCGTCCGCAATCTCGCCGAGTACAATGACAAGCAAACCGAAGAAGAGAAGAAATTGCCGCGCATCGTCATCGTCATCGACGAGCTGGCCGACCTCATGATGCGTCAGCACCGCAAAGACACTGAAACGATGATCGCCCGCATCGCGCAGATGGCTCGCGCCGTCGGCATGCACCTCATCATCGCGACGCAACGCCCGAGCGTGGACGTCATCACGGGCCTGATCAAAGCCAACATTCCGACACGCATCGCCTTCCGTGTGGTGAGCGCCATCGACGCGCGAACGATTCTGGATTCCATCGGCGCGGAAGATCTGCTCGGCAAAGGAGACATGCTCTACATGACGGCCTCCACGCCGAAGCCCGTGCGCATCCAAGGCATTTACATCTCGACCAAAGAGATCGAGCGGATCATCAATGCGATCAAAGTGGCGGGCGGCGGCATGCTCACGGAAGAAATCACGCTCGGCAACGGCAACGATCCGGAAAACGCCGAAGGCGAGAACGGCCGACCGAACATGATCGACCTTGATGCGGATGACAACGGCGGCGACGATCTGTTCTTCGATGCGATCCGCGTCGTGCAAGCCTCGAACAAGGCCTCCGCCAGCCTTCTGCAACGCCAGCTGAAAGTGGGCTACGCGCGCGCCGCCAGACTCCTCGATATCATGGAAGAGAAAGGAATCGTGGGCCCCGGAGAAGGCGCCAAGCCTCGGAAAGTGCTGATCGACAAGTTGGCGAATCAGGATTAGTCTGCGCTCCTTTTTCATCACTTCTCTTTTTTCTATGCCGATCCTCGGACACGAAAGCAACCCTGCGAACCAAGGCGGCCGCATCCCCGGCCCCGAGCGCGGTCTCGGAAAGAATCTTCCCGGCCCCATCGGACTCGATCACAAGGAACAATTCGGTCAATGGGAAGTCGTCGTCGACAAATACGCCACACTCGATGATCAGGCTCAAAGAGAGGCTGCCACGCGCGTGAAAAAGTTGCTGCCTGAGATCGCGGCATCGACCGAGAAATGAATTACACGATGAGTGCGTGCGCACCATGCGGCACTTTATCGAACGCCTGTTCTGCTGGCTCGGACGGAACGTACGGATCACCGATCGTCGCAATGACGCCGTCTCCTTCGAGCATCGGCGTGACGATCACGGACTCGGGATTGGCGGAGCGCCCCTGCAGAGGAATGACACGATTGAGTTCGTAGCGCTGCCCTCGGATCAATGTGATGTATGCATGGACGAAGCCGTGGACATGATCGACTTCAAGCACTTCGATCGTGTCCCCCGGTTCAATGTGCAAATCGGATGGCAGAGCATCGGGGCGGAAGTATTCGGTCGTGCCACCGATCAAATTTTCCTGTCGCTGCAACGCGTCTTCGTACCCGGTGACGGAAAGCGTTTTCCCGAGACAACGTGTCACGACATATCGGCAACCTTCTTTGACGAGCGACACGGCCTGCTCGGCCGAACCCTCGCGATGAGCGATCGGGTGTTCTCTCCTGTTTTGTTGAAGACTGTTAATCATGAGTGCTGTGTCGCTTCAGAGAAACGCGGCGCATCATTATAGGCAGAAAACGACTTAAGACAAGAGTCAGGCTACACTGAACGCATGCGCTTGCTCCTCGGAACCAACAACGCTGGAAAAATCATAGAGATTTCGGAGGTCCTCTCTGGAATGCCGATCGAACTCGTGACGCCGAAGCATTTGGAAATCACGGCTGACATCGAAGAGACGGGGGAAACATACGAAGAGAATGCTCTCCTCAAAGCGCGCCATTTTTTTTCGCTTTCGAAGCTTCCGACCCTCGCCGATGACTCAGGCATCATTGTCGAAGCGTTGGAGAATGAACTCGGCGTGCAGACACGCAGGTGGGGCGCGGGACCCAAGGCGAGTGATACGGAGTGGATTGCGTATTTTCTGAAGCGCATGGCGACCGAGAAAGACAAGCGCGCGCGCTTCGTCTGTTGTTTGGCACTCATCGATGAGAACGGAGCCGAACACATTTTCGAAGGTCACTGCGACGGAATGATCACTCCGAGCTTGGAAGCCTCGTATTTGCCGGGATTGCCGATCTCGGCCTGCTTCAAGCCGAACGGCTTCGATTGCGTCTATTCAGCCATGAGCATTGAACAAAAAAATAGTACGAGCCATCGAGGCAGAGCACTGCACAAAATCAGGGAGTTCCTTCTGCAAAAGTTGAAAAAAGATTGATCTCCACTCAGTTGATAGTACGATCAATGAATAGTTCCCCTTTTTCTTGCTCCCTGAAGCTGCAAAAAAACAGGCGATACGGGAGAGGAACCGAGTTGCTCGTGCGATGAGCGCAACGATCACGGCAAAAAATCTGCGCGCTGCCGAATGGAAACTTACGACAATGCCCGAGTCAAAGCGGGGGCTTCATGAACTGCGTTTTGATGATAAATACTTGGGACACGAGAAAGAACGAGAACGCGTGCAAACGTCACTGAAGTCCGTGCACGCGACGTATCTTTTCGGCACCAATCCGTGGGTGGAAACTCCGGAGACTTTGAGAAACGGTCTCGAACTGTTGCGAAAACTGTTTCCGAATGACAACGAACGTGAGGACGGCAATCTTGTTGCGGCGCGCCTTTCCGATCAGACGCAACGACGCGGAGTCTGCGGTTGCTTCGATGTTCTGGTGAATTGCGATCAGAAAGAACGTGTGATCGGCTGGCATCAATTCTCGACGATCCCGCTTGGAGGAAGCGATGAGGCGTTGACGTTTCTGCAGTACGCAGGGATCGCGGACAAAAAGATCATGCAAGAACTCTACGGAACAGGCGAGGGGCACCGCGGCAAAGGGATCGTGACGTTGAACTGCGCCCTGATGGGCATGATCGCTGAGGAAAATGCCAAGAATGTCATGCGACGTCCCGGCGGACATCGCGGAACGATTCTCGAGTCGGAATACTTGGGACAGGCCGACTCACTCGAAGCCATTCGTTTCACCGCCGAACGACTGAAAATACACGGTCACATGGGAGCGAAGGCGATTCTGCTTCGCATGCCGAACGGATCGCTGATCTCTCCGCATCTCCAGCCCTCTCTCGGCGAAACGTCAAAGCCGATCAAACTCCTGCTTCTCTTCCGACCCGCACATTACGACCCCGAAACACTCACGCAGACTGAAGAAATCACTCTCTCCGATGCGAAAGCCATCGTCATGGCGTTTCTCGACAACTTCGATGCCGAAGGCTTCGATGCGAGCCATGTGGATGCCGCTCGCTTCATGGTTCAAAGCTGGTTCGATCAAGCGACGGGAGCCGTCCTCTGCCCACCGTCCGCACTCCCCGATGTGATCAATTTCGCCGCCGCAGATCCGCTGCTTGCAAGATATATGCGCAGAGATTACGGCCACCTCGTTGCACACCAACATCGCATCGAAGCGGCACTCAGAAAACAGGAGTAAAGAAATCACCAAGGATTGATTGCCGACAGCTTCCAGATTGCATTGTTTTCATCGCAGGATACTAGACAATTTATTCTATTTAATGTATAATGATATGATTGAACAAACACCAATTTCAGCTCAGAGATGTCATAAAACCTCTGAAAAGGCTTTCTAGACAAAATGCGGAGACAATTGCCGCAACACTCTGCGGTGTGCTCATCGGCATTCTATTCGCATCACGCGTGTCTGTGTTTGAAGCGCAGCGTTTCGAAGGCCAAATGATTTCAAACGGCACATCGAATGTCATTTCGGAGAAAGTCGGTTCTTCAGAAATTTCAAGTGATACCACGATATCCTTTCATCATTCGCAGCAGAGAATCGGCGCACGAGAAGCTGATTCGTCGCCCGCAGCCTTCCATCTTGCCGCAGAGCTCCTGCCGACTCAGCGCATGATGCGAGTCACCGAGATAAGCAATTCTTCCGATGCCTCTTCCTCGAGTGAAAAAAAGGTAGAAAGCAGTGCATCATCCGAGGATTTCCCGCCCTTCCTGCACACGTCGTTCCCCGTCGGGAAAGTGCCGAACTGGGGTGCGATGCACACGCCGTCCGAGTGGAATCGGACGTATGCAGAGCTCACAAGCGAAGATTTCGTCGATATTCCGCGTTACGACCTCACGGTGCTGATGACTCCGATGGAAACACTCGTCAAACCGCTGAGGGAAGAAAATATACCGCTGATCACCGCGAAACTTTTTTACTCCACGCGATTTTTCGGAAAATACAATCTCGACTCCGGAGAATATGTCGGCACACACCCCGCTCTGGATCTGAAACTCGCGCGCGGCACTCCCATCGGCGCCATCGCGGGCGGGCGCGTGTCATACGTCGAAAGCAGCGAGATGCTGGGACTGCACATCGTCATCGAGCATCACCTGAAAAACGGAGAGACGTACTACTCGATCTACGGACACTTCGACAAGGCGGCGGTGCATGCAGGGGAGATCGTCACGCCGGGACAAATCGTCGGTTACGTCGGCATGACCGGCAATACGAGTGCGCCCCACGTGCACCTGCAGATCGACCGCGGAGAGGCCGCAGAACCTCACCATGAGCCGTATGTACCGTCCTCAACGCCGTCCGAAAACGAAGCACTCACGTACGTGACTCACCCCATCACATTCATCGAAAAATACTCGAACGGAGAACAGTGAACAACCCCGCACTCGAAGTGCGAGGCATCGACGGAGTTAGAAATCGAACAGATTGAGTTGCTGTCGAAAGATTTGCTTGTAATGACCGCCTT
>JAYVRL010000022.1:0-22772 GCA_043776335.1 Candidatus Peribacteria bacterium
TGTTGTGACGTTTGTAGATGTGTTCACTCACCGGCCCATATTACACCTCAGGGAACGCTGACCCCCGCACTCGAAGTGCGGAGTATTACCTGAATAAAACGATGGTGGGCAATACAAGATTCGAACTTGTGACCTCCACAATGTCAATGTGGCGCTCTAACCAGCTGAGCTAATTGCCCGAGAGTGTGAAAGATAACCTTGTCCAGATAGCGCGCGGCGCCTTTTGATCGACGCCTCGTACCGAGGCTAGGCCAGCTGAGCTCATTGCCCTTGAAGCCGAGTAAGCCTACGGCCAAGCACTGCCAAAATCAACAGGCGTATGATCGAAACATGCTGAGTCGCCTGTTCGATCTGCTGTTCCCCCGCCGTTCGCTGCTAGGCGACGAAGGCACATGGATCACCGAAGACGAACGCATGCGTTTGCGACTCTTTCCGATACGGCTGCAAAAAGCATTGCTTCAAAACAAGGGCATCCGATCGCTCGATCTTCTGGTCGCAGCCGGCAGCGAGCAAGCGTCACCGCTTCTGAAGAAAGCCATTCGCACGTTCAAGTAAGGACGCATCCCCGCCCTCGGGCCGGAACTCGCACAACACCTCACGGCGGCGCTTCCCGGGCTCCTGACGCCGTCATCGAAAGACGAACCCGTGCTCTGCGCGGTACCGCTGCATTGGTCGAGACAATTTCACCGAGGGTTCAATCAAGCGAAAATTCTCGCCGAAGAACTCGGGAAACAACGTCACTGGGAAGTGCGTGATCTTCTGCAAAGAACACGACCCACCGGCCATCAAGCACACCGAAAACGAAACGAACGACTGACCGCTCTGATCGGCGCATTTCGTGCGATCGCGGACGGCAAACCGATGCCGACATGCGTCTTCCTTGTCGACGACATCTGCACGACCGGCGCGACGCTCGACGCCTGTGCCTCAGCATTGAAACAAGCGGGTGTGAAAGAAGTGATCGGATTGGTGCTGGCGTACGGGTAGGAAACGGCAAAAACAAAGCAAAATCACCCGCTGTAAAGAAAAAGTACTCCTTTTCAAACTACTTTCCAGACTTGGCAAGTACCTCCGATCGAAAAAAACCGTGTTTTAGTGTAGAATAAGCAGATTTATGGAAACAAACACACACCCACTTCCCATCCTCGAATGGCAGGCTCCGATCAAGGTGCGTCACGAACGCACTGAAAAGTGGTACGTCGTGACGGCGGTCTGCTGCGCGCTGATGATCGTGTACGGAATCCTCTCGGGTGCATGGACGATGAGTTTGGTCTTCGGGATGCTCGCGGGGTTGTTTTATCTCACACACAAACAAAACCCGCATCTCCACACGATCAGTATTTTGGACACAGGTGTGTTTTTCGGAGGCCGACTGTACATCTGGTCGGAGTGCAAACAGTTTTGGATTCTCAGAGCCGAGACCTATCACGAACTCCACATCGAGATGAAACGTTCTTTGGTGCCGGACATCGTCATCCAGACGGGAACGATGGATCCGTACGTCGTGCGCGACACGCTGGCGGAATTCATCACGCCGATCGAGCATCGCAAGGAAAAGATACTTGACGCCATTATTCGTTTCTGTAAACTCTAGATGTTGCGCCTCTTCAAGACTGGGCGCCTTGCACACCAGCACTCTCCCGAGAAGGAGCAGCGACTGGTCTTGTTCGCGATCGGCGATGACAAGAACAAACAATTGCGACCCGGCGAAACGGCCGAGACTCAACGCGATGTCGGACAGGACACGGCCTACGATGCGATCGGCGCGATCCGCTCGAGCATCAAAAACAGCGCTCTCGTGACGACGCCGGAGATTCTCGCGAATCTTCCGGAGAAAGCGAGCATGTTGGATTCGGCGATCGCGAGCGGTACGCAAGAGCTAAACGACGTCATTGAAAACATTGCACGGAACAAAGGCATCACGATCGATGCGGCAAGCGACGAAGAGAAAGAAGATGTGCTGCACGAACTGCTCTCGAAGCCGCAGCATGCTCTCGCCGTCGCGCGCATCGCGGAAAGCCGATTGAACCGTCACGAGGAAGTGACGGAGATTCTGTTCGCGAAACTGCGCGGCATCGCCGCAGGCAAACAAAGCACAGACGGTTCCTCGATCGACATCGATCAGCTGAAAGCCGCGATCGAAGAAATCAAACGCACCCCCACGGCGGATCGCGAAGAACTTCGCAAGAAAGTCATGAAAGATCTGAAGCTCGTCGATGTCTTCGTGAATGAAGCGGACGAAGTGCTTGCGCTTGATGTGCTCGTCATGGTCGAGGATGCGCTGAAAGCGGACTTCAAGCGCACGTCATTCATGAATGCGCAGAAAGATGCGGGAAACACGAAGCAAACGCTGGAAACCGCACGGAACGAACACCTCGCCACGATCGTCAGCCAGTACGAAGGCACGAAAGAATTCCTCGACGCCACGTTGCAGCAGGAGGCGGAAAAGCTCTACGGCGAGTATGCGCGAACGCATGACGAAAATGCGGAACAAACGAACGCGGAAGTGATGAAAAGCCGCGGACTGACGGCCAACGGATTCGTCGATGCGTTTCAGAAAAGCACGCAAGTGGCGTTCGATATCACGCGAAAGAATGAAACGGAAACCTCGCGCAACATGCCGAGAATCGGCGACAAAAATTATCTGACGCGTGCCGAAGGTGCGATCAACGATCTGGAGCGTGCAAAAAAGCAGCTGAACGCGACGGAAAAAGTGAAAAATGATCGAAACGGCTATGCGAATGAACCCGTGTGGCTCCGTGACGCCAGAGCAGCGGAAGAGCGCAACGAACTGTTGGCCTACGAGATCGCGGGCGAATTGAACAAGCTCTCCGGCGTGTTCGAAGCGAAAGCTCGAAACCGCGATTCGGGGGCGAAAGAAGCGCTCGCTTACATCAAGCAACAGCAAGAAATGTTCGACGACTTCGATGCGAATGCCGGCAAAACGCCGTCACTCGACGATCGGGTGGAAATGCGTCGCATCCCGTATGCCAAGCTGGCCAGAGCCCGCGACACGCTCGGCATGCTGGAACGCACGCCCAATCTCTTCGCGCGCATGGAAGGTGCGGCGAAAAATCAAAGCGGAGAAAACACCGAAGCCAAACGCGAGGATCTGAAGCAGAGGCTCGCGGTCGTCTTCCCTCCCCTCTTTGATCATCTCACGCACGACGTGTGCGACGTGCTCGACGTGAAGGCGCAGGTCGTGAACAGAAAGACGAAAATCCAAGCGAGTCTCGCTTCCGCCGCAGATGAAACGAACGCCGCGTACGCAGCGAAGTGGATCTCCTACTCCGAAACGGAAATCGCCGAATTCGAGAAAGCGCTGAAGCTGCTCGGAAAAATCTACAACGACGATGCTGCGATCGTGCGCATGGACGAAGCGGACTACGCGGCGACTGGCATGGATCCGAACACGAACGGCTTCTATGACGACGCGACGGGCACCATCGTCATCAACGCAAAACACTGCGACACGAACGCCAAAGAAGCCGTGACGATCGAACATGAACGCGGCCACGCGGTGATCGACATTTTGAGCCGCAAAACGAACATCTGTCCGAATATCTTCTCAGGACTTCATCAGCGTCTGACCGCGGAAGCGATGAGACAAGGAATCAGCCTGAAAGACCTCATGGAGCGTCAGGCGGACAAGTGGCACTACCGACATGACGGCAAGATCGATGAAAATGACTTCCTCGACGAATTGACCGTGCAATACGCGGATCACAAAAACGGCCGCACAAAAAATGCCGATCCAGACGCCCAAAGACTCTTCGGTTTGTTTAAAGACTCGGCACCGGAAAATCAGAATGATGAAGCTCTGGAGCTCTCCGGCGGAGCAATCGCGATCAACGGCAAGAAGCGAGCCATGGCGCACCAAGACGACGAACAGGAGACGAATCCCGACGGATCAAACAAGACTGTCGAACAGGGTCGCAACCATCGCTTGGAAATCCAAAAAATGGAAGCCTCCATCAAGCGTTTCAATGCATTTTTCGAAGTGTACAAAGAGCGTGCCGACGACCCCGGTGTCCCGGAAATCCGCAAAGACATCGAAGATTATTACAACAAAGTCCATAGCGATTTCGAAGCCGGAGTCGATCCGACGAATCTGGAACCTTTCCTCGATCAGGCAGCCGAATGGATCAAGTTGCTCGACGAAGAAATCAAGCGTCTCGATGCCGAAAACATGGATCTCGCGAACGCTTCGGCGAGCCAAGTCTGGAACTGGCGGAAGCTCTTCAGCAACGTCCAATGGCTGAGCATCGGCGACATGATGACGATGTTCAAAGAAGCGAGCGAAGACATCCAACGCATGTGGAAGCGCCGTGGAGAAGCCGCACGCAGCAAAGTCGGCAAATCTCTCTTCGGTCTGATCCCGCAAAGCGTGCCGTACCTCGGCCAATTGTCGCGCGAGTTCCAAGGTCGGGAGCAATCCTCCGAGCAGGAAGAAGTCGGCGTATGGGAGAAGCGCTACGAAAAAATCGACAGTCATCGCTTGCTCCACGAAATTCTTCCGAAAGTCACGAACAAAGACGAGTTGAAGGCCATCACGAACCTGCTCACGAAGCGCGGTCGCATGGACTGGAACTACACGAAATATTGGGAAGTGCTTGAGTCGATTTCTCGATTCCACATGCCGCACGAGGCCTGCAAACGCGATATCTTGCTGCGTGACATGTACCTGCAGAAGCTGACGGCCGACATCTGGAAAGACAAAGACATTTACGAGCACTGGAAGAACGACAACGACTCGGGCATCAGCAGCGGCAAGAGCCACAACCAAGCGACGACCGACACCCTCTCCGCCACGAAAGGAGGTCTCGCAGGACGTCTGAAATACCTCCTCGGCAAACAAATCCTGCTGAAGAATCATCAGCCGCTCCCCGACGAAGAAGAGATCAATCCGCATCTCTATGAGCAAATTTTGCACTACGCGATGAAGAACGGAAAAATGTCGCTGGAAGACAAAATCTTCTACCTGATTCAGGGTGTCGCCCACGACATGTTGAACATCGACCGTATGAAAGCGCTGGTCGGAGAACAAGGTGAGATTTTGAACAGCTTCCCGTTCATCGATTTCTTCAACGGTAAAACAAAACCCGACGTCATGAGCATGGCGATCAAGCTCGGATACACGGGCGCTCTGAAGCCCGAGAATGAAACCATCGAGCCGGACTTCCGCACGTCGGACTTCATCATGGACGAAATCGCCAACGATGAAGGTGCGCGTCAGAGAGCCAACAAAGCGCTCAAGAACGCGCAGAACATCGACCACGAAGACTGGCCGGGCATGGTGTCGATCATCGACTATAACGGTATTGAGAACGCGGTGAGCGTCTACTCGGGCAACCAGTGGAAAGTGTCCGTGCAAGGCCAGGAAAACATATTCGTCGGTTACAACTCGTTGATGCAGTACTTCGCCATCCGCGCGAAGCACGCGAGAGACAAAGGCCAAGTCATGAGCTTCACCGATTCCGACGCTCGCAGACTCGCGATCGCGCTCTCGGCATACAAGCAATTCGACAACATCGTGACCGAAGCGGCGACCGGCGGAGGCAACAGACCGCACTTGAGCTGGGACCAGATCAACAACGACGTTCCCGTTTCGGGCGGAACGAAAACGAAAAATTATCGCGACAGGATGAACACGTTTATGAAATCCGTTGTCGATGCAGTCGGCATCACGAATGTGCAGGTGGGAGCAAAGACGGTGGCAATCGATGATTACATCGGAAAAGACCGTGATGCCAATAAAGTGGCGACCCTTGATAAGGAAACGATTTTCAAGACGACAAGCATTTTCGTCGGAGAACTTCAAAATAAAATTCTCGCAAACAAGGGACAGATCGTGGAAATGCTTGCGGACATGGCAGTGAAAGATCCAAAGGTGGACGGCTTCATCCCTGAAAGTGTCGACTACACGTTCAAAAACGTCTCAGGAGTCTTATGGAGCAAGCATTAGAGACTAATGCCCAGTGCTCCCGAATCCTCCACGGGTCTCTGCACCGTGCCCGTCCACTTCCACCCACTCGGCTCGATCGATCCGCACGAAGAGCCCCTGCGCGATCCGATCCCCTCTTTCAACAATGACGGGCGCATCCGTGGCGTTTTGCACCTGCACGAAAACCTCGTCCTTCGGTCCGTGGTAATCCTGATCGATGAGTCCGAGTGAATGCGGACAGATGAGGCCTTTCTTGCGCGGCAGCGACGAACGCGGCAGCACGAGGAGCGCATGGCCTTCAGGCACTTTCACAATGACGTTGCCGGGCACCAAACCGATGGCATGCGGCGCGATCGTCGTCGTTTCGCGGGTGACAAAATCAAACGCCGCGGCGCCCGCAGTCTGATACGTGGGCAAGTCGAGCGTCGAGTCGACGCGTTGAACGGAAACCTTCATGAGCTCACCTTACCGAAGCGCAGAGCACAAAAAAAGGCCGGCGAACCGGCCTTCTTGGATTGCGTGCAACGATTTATTTTCCGCCGATCTTCTTGCGCATGAAGGTCGGCACCTCGAGCTCCTCTTCGTTGAGCTGTTGACCGGCCATCTTGATGACCGCATCGTCCACCTTATCCGTCTTGGTCTGATCCTGCATTTTCTTGAATGCGGGCATGCCCTTGAGCATCGGAGAGCTGGCTGCTGACATCTGAGACTCCTTCTTCTCCTCGAAGCCCGTGGCGATGACCGTGCACTTCACCTGACCCGTGTACGCGTCATCGATGACGGCGCCGAAGATGATGTTTGCCTCCGGATCCGCCGCCTCGGTGACGATGCGTGCCGCCTCGTCGACCTCGAACATGGACATGTCGTTGCCACCCGTGATGTTGAAGAGAATGCCCTTTGCACCGCTGATGCTGAGCTCCAGAAGCGGAGAATCGACGGCTGCGCGCGCGGCCTCTGCTGCGCGGCTGTCGCCCGTGCCGTAACCGATGCCCATGAGCGCAGATCCTGCATCCTGCATGACCGAACGGACGTCCGCGAAGTCGACGTTCACGAGACCGTGAACCGTGATGAGACTGGCGATGCCTTCGATACCGTGACGGAGAATCTCGTCGACGATCTGGAACGCCTCGGTCAGAGGAGTCGTCTTGTCGATGAGCGACAAAATCTTGTCATTCGGGATCGTGATCAAGGTGTCGACCTTGCCTCGAAGCGCTTCCAGAGCCTCATCCGCCTGTTTGCGGCGGCGCAGACCTTCGAAGCTGAACGGTCGCGTGACGACACCGACGGTCAGAATTCCCATGCTGCGTGCGAGCTCCGCGATGTACGGAGCAGCACCTGAACCCGTGCCTCCTCCGAGACCTGCGGTGATGAACACAAGATCGGATCCTTCCATCGCCTTCTTGAGCTCCTCAGAACTCTCCTTTGCAGATTGCAAACCGATGTCCGGATTTGCGCCTGCGCCCAGCCCCCTCGTCGTGCCGCGACCGATATTCACTTTCGTATCAGCCGGACTGTGGAAAAGCGCCTGCGCATCAGTGTTCACGGCGATGAATTCCACGCCTCCCACTTTGTTCGTGATCATTCTCGTCACGGCGTTGCTGCCGCCGCCTCCGACGCCGATCACGCGAATGACCGCATTCGGAGCGATGTCCGGACGCACTTCCTGATAACCGGAAGACGGAGCGACCGCATTGTCGTCGTATCCGCCGGATGACTGGGAAGAACTTTTGTTCTGAGATCCGAAGGAACCGCCGGAACCGGAGGACGAAGGATTTTTGGAACCGGAGAAGAGAGAGCGAAGGGTGTCTGACATGGGAAGAGGGGGAAACGGGGGGAAGAGAGATTACGGAAGGAGATTTTTCAGCCATGAACCGACTTGATTGAAGGTGCGCTTCACGTCGAAGTTTGCCATGGTGAAACCGGAGCCGTGACGCTGACCTTCGCGGACTCCCCAGAGGAGCGTGCCGAGTGCGGTGGCATAGGCCGGATCGTCAACCTTCTCGATGACGCCGCCGATCTCGACCGGGAAGCCCATCTGCACGGGCAAACCGAGAACTTCGCGCGCGATGTCGAGAACACCAGGAGCCTTCACAGCCGCACCCGTGAGGAGTGCGCCCGCAGGCAAGAGACCGTCGCGACCGACGCGCTTCAGCTCGTCCTTAATCAAAGAGAATATTTCGTAATACCTCGCCTGCATGATCTCGGCCATGTACTTCTTGCTCACAGTTTGCGTATCCATCTTGCTGACCGTGGAGAGGTCGATCATCTCGCGCTCCTGAATCTCGGCGGGAAGCACGGAGCCGAATTCGATCTTGATCTTCTCCGCCGTATCGATGGAAGTGCGAAGACCGATCGCGATATCGTTCGTGACGTTCTCGCCACCAACGGGCAGACAGACGGAATGCAAGATCGTCCCCTCTTCATAGATCGCGACGCTGGTCGAACCGGCTCCGATATCGATGATGACGACGCCGAGTTCTTTCTGACGCTTCGTGAGCACGGCCTCCGAGATTGCGATCGTCGCCGGCACCAAAGCGTCGATGTCAACGCCCGCCTGATCGATGCACTTCTCAAGATTTTTCACATGCTGGATCTGTCCCGTGATGATGTGCGCCTCCACTTCCAATCGAATGCCCGTCATACCGACCGGATTCTTGATGCCACGCTGCTCGTCGACGGCGTAGCTCTTCGGCTCGATGTGCAAGATGCGACGGTTGCTCGGAATGCTCACGGCCTGAGCCGCCTCGAGCACGCGCGCGACGTCCTCGACGGTGATCTCGCTGCCCGAGATCGCGATGACTCCGCGGCTGTCGAAGGCTTCGATATGCGATCCGCTCATGCCCACAAAGACGTGGTTGATGGGGACGCCCGCCATGCGCTCGGCATCCTCGAGGGCTGAAATGATATTATGAATCGTCTCCTCGATGTCGATGACGTGACCCTTTCTCATGCCGAGTGACGGTGACAAACCGACTCCGATAACGCTCGGAACTTGACCCCCGTCGCTGTCGACGACGGCGACAACGATGCGAATCTTGGCACTCCCTATATCAAGACTTGAGATCACGCGTTCCTTAGCCATAGAGATGATGGTGATGAAAAAGTAGGGGGCTCGTCGTACGAAGTACGCAGAGAAGCAACAACGCACACTCTAGAGAAGTCGATGAAACTGCGGCAATAGGCAGTTGACTACGTTTCGTATACAAAGGCTGTGAAAAATCGAATTGAAATTATTTTTAAGAGTGAGTCTTGAAGGGAGAAATCATGCCGCATTTCACATTTTGTGTTCATCAAAAAAGAAGAGAACAAAAAAGGTATACGATCACATCTGCTAGAGCAAAGTGAGCTGTGCGTCCTTGTCAGAAATCTTCGTTTGTCGTGCGATATTCTCGTCGAGCCCTTCGCTCTGCGAAAAATCATCACTGTGATCGGAAATGAAGTGTTCGCGTCCATACGGCGTCTGCACGAAGGCTTGCAATCTCTTGGCCACGAGCGTGAACTCCAGAGCATTGAACACGGACAGAATCCGTGCGGTGTGCACGCCGGTGAACGCGAGATCATCCAAAGGAATCGAGAGAGGAATATCGCACTTCAAGACAGCCATGCGTTCGCAGAAAAACGCCGATTTCTTGTCCGCCTCAAGCTTCGACTTCCATGCCGGTTTCACCTCATCGATGTGTTCGTAGATCGCTTCGAGTGAACCGTACTTCTTGAGGAGCACTTCTGCCGCCATCGGGCCGATCCCCTTCACGCCGGGAAGATTGTCTGACTTATCGCCGACGAGACCCTTATAGGAAGGGATCTGCGCGGGCGTGACTCCGTACTTCAAGAAGATCTCGTTCGGGCCCATGTACTCAGGAGCCTGATAGCCTTTGTGAGGAATGGCGACGCGAATGGTCTCGGAAGAGAGCTGAAAGAGGTCGCGGTCTCCGGTGACGATCGTGACTCGGTCTCCCCTCTTCTCGGCGGCGCGCGCGTACGAGCACGCGAAGTCATCGGCCTCAAACGTGCCGCCCGACACGCTCTTGATGCCGAAAGAATCGATGAGTTCCAATGCTCTCGGGACCTGAGGATGAAAATCATCGGGAGTCGCGGATCTGCCCGCTTTGTACTCCGCATATTCGATGTGGCGAAAGGTGTCTTCGTCGGCATCGAAACAAAAGAGAATGTCATCGGGCGTTTCGGCTTTCAAAATGTTCAGGAGCATCGACGCGACGCCGAAAGTCGTGTTCACCTGCTCCCCTTTCGAGGTCTTCATCGTCCGCGGGATCGCCCAATACGCTCGGTACAACAAGTGGTGCCCGTCGACGATGACAAGGTGTCTCATAAGTGGAGGAGAAGTGCGAAGAAGACGGAAACAAAGCGAAAGTCCCTTCGAGGCCATTGTTCCATGCTTCTCGGCCTGCAGCCAGCGGGAGAATTTGATCTATAATAAGGAAACAAACTGTGATTTTTACAATGCCGTAGGAGTGCGTAGAAAGGCAAAAAATGATAGTATGTCTAGAAACATATACATCACTCACTCCCCCGCTCCATGCCGATCCTCTCGCCAGCGTACGACAATAAGATCGCTCGGAAGTACTCGGCCCGCACGATCGAACATAAAGTGGAAAACAAGACCACGCTCCAAGAGGATCTCGGTTGGATCGCCGAACCGAAACAACCCGTCGTGTGTTTCCCCACGGGGATGACCGATGCGCTCGGCGGCGAATTGATGGAACAAGTCATCGAAGGCATTCTGCAGTTGCCCGTCGGCATCGTGATCCGCGGTCGCGGTTCCAAGAAGTACGGCGAATTTTTCACGGCTCTCCAGAAAGCTCACCCGCATCGCATCGCTATTTTGCAGGATGACGAAACGAGTCTGAGGAAAATGCTCGCCGGATCGGACATCGCGATGTTCTTCGGAAAGCACAACGAAGATGAGGAGCTCGAGAACGCACTCCGCTACGGAGCGATCCCCGTATCGATGCCGAGCGCCATCCTCGACAACTACAACCCCGTGCAAGAGAGCGGCAATGCGTTCACCTTTGAAAATGACACGCAGTGGCTCTGCTTCGGCAGCTTGGTGCGAGCACTTGAAACGTTCAAATTCCCGTACGACTGGCGGACCATTCAGCGTCACGCGATGGAGAGCATGGACCGACAGACCGCCTCGGCGGAGGCTGCCGCGGTCTGAAGATCTACTCATCGTCCGTGTCGTCTCCGGCTTCATTGAGGTCGTTGTCGTCTTCGTCCGCGGTGAAGTCATCTTCTTCATCGTCGAGGAAATCGTCATCCGCGTTATCCGGATCGCTCGTGGCATCGTCATCGTCGTCGTCACCGATCAGAGAAGAGAGGAGTTCGAAGTCCAGCATGCGAGTGACAGGAAAAAGGGATAGGAACGCGCGAAGTATAATCGGAAGAGTTGCAGGTGCAAGATGATTTGACAACTCTATAAAAGAATCGTCTAGTGGGGAGCTTTGGCAGCCCTTGGAAGCTGGTGTAGGCTCGCGTGCACTATGAACCACACGCTCCGCACCGTCTCTGCCGTCTTCATCGGCACGCTGTTCCTCGCCGCCTGCGGCAAAGCAACGACCCCCGCCGCAAACCTTCCGCCCAACTCCGCAAGCCAAGCCGCGACGAAAACGGAGTCAAAGGCCGAGCTGGAGGCAAAGGCCGCCACAGGCGATGCGGGCGCGGAGTTCGATCTCGGTGCGCTGTATCACGACGGTCAGGGTGTTCCGAAGGATTTCGCCAAAGCCAAAATTTGGTTCGAGAAGGCCGCGACTCAAAATGACGTGAGGGCGCAATTCAATCTCGGAGTGATGTACTACATGGGAGAGGGCATCAAACAGGACTACGCACTGGCGAAAAAGTGGTTTGAGAAAGCATCCGCCGTCGGCAATCCGCGAGCGCAATTCAATCTGGGAGTGATGCACTACCGCGCGGAAGGCATCCCGCAAGACTATGCGAAAGCGTTTGATCTCTTCGGCCGCGCGGGCATGCAGAACTTCCAAGAAGCGCAATTCAACATCGGCGTGATGGAAGCGAAGGGAGAAGGAGTGCCGGCCGACATCGGCAAGGCCTACGCATGGTTCGTCGTCGCTCGTGGCAACGGCAATCCGCGTGCGGACGAAGTCATCAAAAACATCGAACGCGAACTGAAGCCGGATCAACTGAAGATGGTGAAGAACCTCGCCGCTCAGTTGAAAGGAGCCATCGAAGCGAACGTGGCGAATCTGAAAGCTCAGGCTCAGGCAGCCGGAGGATTGAAATAAGCGTCACGCGTTCGCCTCCTCGATGTCCGAAAACAGCAGTCCTTGCGTGCTTTTCCGTGTCGCAGTCGCCGTGCGATCTGAAGAAGCGATGACATCGCAAGGAATCGTGATCTGATCCAAGAGACCTGCGTCTCTCATTTCCTGCAGCACGGGCTCGCGCTTCTCAGGCGAAAGGTGAAGAATGACCTCCGTGCCGCGAACTTCAATCATCGTCCTGTGCAAATTCACGGATGCATCAAACATGCTTCGGACCAAGCGAAGCGGTTTGTCAGCGGTGAATTTGTCCAAATTGGATGACGTCCCGACCAAAGTCTCCAACTGATCGGCATCCGTCCAATCAACGTCAGGGGTGTGCACCATAAGTATATTATACCACTTTTTTGACTTAGACCGTACAACGCGCATCAAACACCAAGTGTAGAATCGCTTGTATGGGCATTCACTTGGACAGCCTCCAAAAACTCGCGATGACCGGCGCCGTGATCGTCTCGGGATTGTCGATCGGGTATTATTTCGGGATTTTCCTGCCGGACATGGAACTGAAGAATGTGAAACTTGAAATGCAACAACAGGAAGCTTTGGCCAAAGATCGCACCCCGAAAGCCGTCGAAGCGTCAGCGACTCACGATAACGGCATGCTCGCGAAATGCTTTTTCTCCGCAGAGATGACGAACGTCGCCGCATGGTCCAATGCCTGCAAAGACCAAATGATTGGCTATCAAACGGAACTGGCGAATTGCGATGGTGACGCCGTTTCCTGCCACAAACTGTATGATTCGAAAATCCTCAACTCACAAGGATCGAACTGCATGTTGAAAAACGGCAGCAAAAAAATCGACGCCGAATTCAGCCAAGCCAAAGAAGATTGCAGCACACGCTACGGGAGCTGAGACCAATGAAAGCGTATGAGCAGAAAGGATTAAAACGCTCTCAATTTTTGACTTATTAAAGCAATTTTGTTATAATAACAATAATAATTACACAAACAAACACATGGGACTTGAAACGGAAGATCGAGAAAAGATCATCGAAGAGAGTCTCGCTTCTGATCTAAAGCGATATGGAAAGGAAAGAATAGAAATCGGCAAAGAGTTCAGCTTCGAGGGGAACAGCGGACGCTGGGTTCTCACGCAAGAAGAGGCTGACAGAGCGCGCCAAAACCAAAGAGAAGTCAGGCTGCTGAGGCCCGGATATCCCGGCAGAGCAAGCAAGCTTGAAACTCAAGAGTTCGGCAACCTCCTTGGAAACCAAAGTCGTATCGCCAATGCTCTTCTGAACACGCTTGGCTTGAATACTGTGGAAGTGCGCACCCGTTTCTCTCACACGTTTTTTTACGATTATCAGTTGCCGACTTCACTTCGGGGAAAGAATACCGTATTCCTTGAAGGCGCGGACGGTCATGCGATCACTCTCAACGATGTCAGTTTTGACGAGACCTCGCCAATCGCGACTGAGCTGAAGAAAATGACTGTTGGACAGTACAAGCAGATGAGGGACTTACTGAATGGCGCGGCGCCTGAGGGCAAAACTCCCGAGAGCTTCTGGCAATACAGAGGCGAATTGAGCGAGTCTGAGTACACGAAAGTCATGAAGCATGGCCCGACTGGCGCCGAACTTGCGGTTGCGACTGAAAGACTCGGCAAGACCGACAACAATGTGACTGTAATGGCTGCGAAGCTGATCGGTGTGCTGAAAGATGATGATCGAACTGAAGATGAAATGTGGCTTTTCGCCGAAGCGAACACATTGGCGGAAGCCAAAAAGTAATCACTCCGAGAAGAGCCAAGATTCATCAGGATGCGGGCTTTTAAAAAATGGTGGAAGAGATTGGACTCAATTGGAACACGCTCATCCCCCTTCTGGCTGAATTGGCGCAGGCAGGGCAGGAAAAGATAGAAGCCTGTGAAAGGTCTTTCTCAGAGCTTAGGAGTAAGACTGAGGTTCTTGCTACCAGATGAGAGTAGAACACTAGAAATACCGCAGCCCAGTTTACTGATATTTGATCAGCGCATTGTGAAATTTTTCTAGCTCTTTCTGATATTCAGGATCGTGAATCTGCCCCATCGCAAATTCCAGTTGTTCGTTTGTCATTGCGTCCTTCAGCTCATTTGTTTCGAGGCCTCTTGAAAGCTCACTTTGTGAATAGTCATATAGGCATGAATTCATACTGATACTGTAAAATACTTTTCCCGTGATGGAAAAAGTATTCATAGCCGCATCTTCTTCCTTGAGCAACTTATCAATCTGAGGAATGAGCTTGTTGCATTCCGTTTTTTTCTGAAACAATTCATCTGCCGTAAAGACAATAGGCTTTATGGTGTATTTAGTATTTTGCAGGTGATCAAACTGACCACCGATACGAGCATTATCACTGACGCAGGACTTAGCCAGACCATTTTCGACTATAGTTCCTTTCTTGCATGTAATCTCTACGGAATTAGCAACAATCGGACTGTCACACTTCAATAGATCCTGATAAACACCTTTGTCTGAATAAAGGTCATATTTTATGTTCTGAGGAGCGCATGAGTATTCTTTATTTTCCGTTATGAAAGCACTGCACCCAACTAGAAATATAGTCGTATAAATGGGCAATGTTCTAATTGATCTAATCATACTTAATATCCGTAACTAATGGCAAAATTCAAAAATTCGTTCGCACTCTGATCATTTTCTGCCTTTGTACCATCTAGGTTCACCACTTTAATGATTTCGTTTGATAGGGCATCATAGAGGCCGTAGCTCACTATAAGCTTTTTATCTGCAAGGGCATAAATATTTGTGGTGTATAGACATGAGTTCTGCTTCACACTGTAAAAAACCTTATCCAGCGAAGAGTGAATAGCAAATCCGTCGTTATAGGGAACATCTCTATTCTTTAGCGTTTGTGTAATTTGCGTTGTGAGTTTCCCGCATTCCTGTTTCTTGCTGAATTCATCTTCTTTATTACTTACTACTGGGGCTGGAACAGGTAAAAAGATTTTGCTGTAGACTCTCTGTCTCACAATTTGCGAGCATTTATTCCACCATGTTTTCTGACTCAATCCTGACATTTCTTCACCTCGCGACCTATGAGCCATGTAAGAAGCATAAAGACTGTCTACGGTACAAGTATCAGGTGTTCGGTAGGTAGAAGCGGGTGATAGCGCGCTGCATTCAGGGTAATAAGGCGCACAAATCGCAGAAAGTGAAGTTCCATCACAGCAGCCGCAGCCGCAAACGCCACTATGGTGTGAGCAACAACCGCTTCTTGCCTCGGTAACTTGAATAAACAGGGCGGAAACCACTAATCCGATGAATAATGACAAAAGGAGCTTAGACATAAAGAATTGATTAACGATGACCACCTACATAGTGGCTGCCTTTACCGTGGCTATTGTATCCGCCAACACGATGGCTCCCCTTTCGATTTGCAGCCTCTACTGAGGAAATGGAAGCAACGAATAATCCTGCAACTAGTAATATTGAAAGAAAAATCCTGCTCATACTGAAACTGGAAAAGAGAGAATATAAAGAGACTACTTCAAAATCGTAAAGAAGTCTTTACTAAATTCAGGGCACTAGACACTATGAGCCTATGCATAAGAATCTATCATTTAGCGCTTTTGTGATCCTAGTCGCGCTTAGCTACTTTACGATGCCAATAAGCATTCATCCTCTTTCGTTTATCGAGAAGGTAGAAGCGACAGTACATACTGATGCAAATAATCAAAAGAGCGCAATCAACAGGCGCAGCCGTCGATTGAACAAATCAAAAGCTCTTTCATCTTCTTCGTCTGCCTATTCGTCACCTTCGATCACAACAATTATGCCAACTGGTCACAGTTGCACAGCTCAAAAGTGGATCTGCCAAGAGTGGAAAGCATGTAATAAAGGCATCCAAACAAGAAAGTGTGAAATAAACTATAAGGTCGATCAGGACTGTCTAAATCCTGAGACAAGTAAACCGCCTGAGTCACAAACGTGCATTGTTTCACAGGACTCAAACTACGACTCAATGCTTGCCTCTTATAACAATTACACAACTGGCTTCGATAATATGCTGAAGATCGCAAAGACCTATGAGAACAGCACAATGCTAGTCTTGAAAGAGATACTTCAAGGTTACGTTGAAGACCTTGGCAACTATGGAACTTATGTAGGCTTCGCATCAAAGCGTCAACTTTCAGATGATGAGTACCTTGCTGCTGGAAACGCAGTTAGTACATTGAATTCTGCAATTGAAAGATTCCGCACAGTGACCGAATCTGCAAATTCAGCAACTCAAGCATCAAATAAGGCACAAGAAGTAAAAAATCAGTATCAGCAGGCTCAACTAGAAGTCGCATGTACACAACTTAAAAATTCTACATCAACAAAGCTGGGGGCAAGCGGTGGAGGCAGTGATTCATCAGGACTTAAATGGCAACAAGACACATTGTTCCAAGCAGGCTGTCTCTCTACGCAGCAATACTGCAATGGTCTCAGTAAAATTCAGCAAGCTTTTCATATGACAAGCGGTGTAGTGCCTTCTTTTTGTCACTAAGACTCATAGCTCACGCCTTCCCTTATTGCGTTTCATAACTAGAATCTCAAATTATTTCAGCACTCTGTATCAATTTAATGGTGGATCGGGTGGGACTTGAACCCACGACCAAGAGATTAAGAGTCTCCTGCTCTACCAACTGAGCTACCGATCCAGACAGAACGACGAACGAAAGAGCCAAGAAATGCTACACGAGGGGCAAGTGGGTGACAACACCTTGATCTTCAGGAATGCTCAGCCGACGGCTCATCTTCGTCATACCCCACATCTTTGAGGGAATAAGACGGATGACGCCACTCGTATTGCATTCGCTTCCCTCCGGTCTCGGGCAAATCCTTCTGCGTGATCCGTGCGCGACATTGTTTGCGGATCAGCATGATGCCGCGCCCTGTGATTTCTTCCAGATTTTCATCCCAAGTCGGATCGGGCAATGCGCTCAAATCAAGCAGAGGCAAATCGTCCTCCATGGTCATGCGGAAAAGGTATGACGCCGTCGCTGGATCCAGTTCGTGTGCGCTGAACGTGATTTCGGACGGCCTGTTCGGCAATCCTTTCTTACCATGCCCCGTGAGATTGACGCACGCCTCATCCAAAAGGAGCTGCGAATTGAAGCCGGGACGCGTATCGAGACCTCCAACTAAAGGTTCGATGATGGAAAAACACTCCTGAATGGCAACCCGAACTTCTTGCTCCAATCGAACCGAAATATGGATCTCTCTCCATTTTCGCCAAACATCCTGATTTTCAAAGTCTGCCGTCTCTTCAAAGCCTCCGACCACCCACCGCCGCGCTTCGACCACACGAGGCTCATTCATGAAAGTACAGTAAACTTATCTTCATCTTTGTCAATTTTCTCTACAACACCTTCCTCGGTTTCAGCATCCCTTCGCGCTTTCTACTGCGTTCCAGCATCGCGACCGGCAAACCGTCAAACCACCCTATATACGGCATTTTCTCATCCATCGTGCCAACGATCGGTCGCCCGTGCTGAAGCTCCTCCCATTCGACTGCCGTCAATTCTTTGCCTGCGATGTCCTTCAGGATCTCCTTCAGGGGCACGACATGCGTCCAGTCGGCTTCATCCGTGGTCACCGATTTTTTCACGTTCCACGCACCGACCTGCGTGCGCGTGAGTGCGGAGAGATACGCTCCGCAGCGCATCACCTGACCGAGATCATGAGCGAGCGAACGGATGTACGTGCCGGACTCGCAATGCACCTCCAGCTTCACGATCGGATACGCGTACTCCGTGACGCGGCACTCGGTAATCGTCGTTTCGCGCGCTTTCATCTCAACGTCTTCACCGCGCATCGCTTTTTTATATGCACGCTCACCACCGACATGCACGGCGGAAAATGCGGGCGGCACCTGCGCGATCCTCCCGACGAAGTGATCCGCGATGAGCGCCTGAATACGCGTGGAATCCTCCGGCGGCAACCATCCTGCTTTCGGCTCTCGCACGGTGAGCACACCTTCGCTGTCATACGTCGTGCTCTCGACGCCGAACGTGACGCATGCTTCGTAGACTTTTGGAAGCCTGTTGAAAAGCTCGACGATCTTCAACGCCTTCGCGCCGACCGCGACGATCATGAGTCCGTCCGCAAGCGGATCGAGTGTCCCGAGGTGCCCGACTTTGGGCTCAGAGAGCTTTCGACGGATGATTGCCACGATGTCGTGACTGGTGGGACCGCGGGGTTTTTTGATGAGCAGAAATCCGTGTCGCATGAATATCGGGGGAACTGATCTCTTCCTTTCGTTGATTCATCCTACCTGAAACAACATCAGGGCCGGCATTGTTGCACAAGCGCAAGCGATTGCACATCGAGAAGAGCGCGCTACTCTGTCTTCCATGATGCCGCTGACTCTGAGCTGGGACCTCTTCATCGTCGTATTCTTCGCCATCGTGATGAGCTACAGCTTCATCATCGGCAAAGACCAATCGATGAAAGTGATCATCGCGTCCTACATCGCGATCATCGCCACGCAAGGCATCGGGAACGTGCTGGTGCGTCTCGTCGGCAACGGTCAAGCGGTGTTCCGCTCCGTCGGCATCCCTCTGGATATCACGATGGTGTCTCTCGCCAAGATTTTCGTCTTTGCTCTTTGCATCATCATTTTCGTCACGAGAAGCGGGATCACCGTCTCTCACGAAAAAGATACCGGTACGATCCTCTCGATCGTGTACACGGCGCTGTTTGGTTTCTCCACCGCGGGTCTGATCGTCTCGACCGTGCTGACCTATGCCGCGGGGAACGGGATCCTCGACAGCGGCATCGTGACCGCGGGCGCTATCGCGCCGCTGGTGTTGAACAGCACCCTCATGCAACTGATGATCTTGAATCAAGATATCTGGTTCACGTTGCCGGCCTTTTTGATCATCGCGGTGGGCCTCATTCATAATGATTAAAATGCTCTTGCGGTAAAACGTCAGGGCTCGGATAATGACGCTTGTTCTCCCTTCTCCACATTTTCTTTATGAAAAAACTTCTCGCCCCCGTCACAAGCGCAGTCGCTTGCTCCATGATGTTCGTGAACACCGCCTTCGCCTCACTCACTGAGCCGACCGGTATCACCGGCCTCGCTTCCGGAACAGGCACCACGGGTATCAAAGACGCCATCGTCAAACTCATCACCAGCGTCCTCGACTTCATCCTCATCGTCGCGGTGATCTACGTCATCTTCGCCGGTATCCGCCTCATCGTCTCCGGTGGAGAAGAAGGCGAGAAGGACAAGGCCAAGCAGACGATCATCTACGTGATCATCGGTATCATCGTGGTGCTCTTCGCTCGCGTCATCGTTTCGTTCATCAACAACCTCGTCGGATAAGAGGTTCGTACCTTCGAATCCAAAGCCCTCTCCCAAGAGGGCTTTTTTTTGAGTATCAATCGTGAGTCTGCCCGCCTCGAGTCAAAGGCACTCTGTCGGGGATTTGCGCCAACACAGGGGCTTCTTTCTTCTCCTCGATGCGCTCTTTGACGGGTCGCAGCGCGTCTTGAATCCAGATGGCGCGCGCGGTGACCTCGAGAATCTCGGAAGACGACACGGGTTGCCGAAAGAAAAAACATCGCTTCGGAAAGAGCCATTCCACGGCGAACTGACGGGTGTCGAACTGGATGTCGGCGCATCTGCCGAGCGTGCGTCCCGAGCCGCGAATCCGCATGACCTGCCCGAGAAAGGTGCGGGAATCGTCAAGATGCTTGCGAAGTCGGATCAGTTCGTCGACGGGTGACAGCTTGTGCGCCGAGCGCACGTGAATTTTCGTACCCCATGCGAGGATGTCGGACACGGAGAGAAAATGCAGACTCTCGTTCCATTCACCGGCGACCGCGACGAAAAATCCGAGGATCCGTCCCGTATCGGGATCAATGAGCGGATCTGTCAGAAATCCGACGATATCTTGCGTCTCGTCATCGACGATCGGCATCCCCTGAACCGCTGACCATCGAACGTGCATGGGCCCAGTCTAGCAAGATCACGCGAAGAATCACGAATCCCCGCCTGGAATATTCGCCCTCTCCCTTTGGGAGAGGGTTGGGTGAGGGTTGTTCTACGGAATCAATCCACGACTCCGTCCGCGCACATACTCGTAGACCTCCTCGGCACTCAAAAAAAGGAGATACATCGGAATCAGAACCTGAAACCACCAAATACCCAGCGTCAGAGTGATCATCGTGTGAAAGAAACAACCTCCAACGAAAAACCACGGTTGCAATTTCCTGACCCAGAGCCCCAGCGGCATCAGCACTTCGAAAATCTTCGTCGTCACGACCATCGCGGAAAATGCGGCATACGGAAGAACCTTCGCCAAGACCGATGCGAGCGGCGTCGCCCATCTGCCTGTGAAACCCTCAAGGAGGACTGCTCCCGTCTGCCAGCTCGGGAGAAAAAGCTTCTGCCATCCGACCGCCATGTAAACGAATGTCAGCTGGAGCGCGAGCAAACGTTGCTGCAGAATCGAAACAGGCTCCCACGCGAAGAATGAACCGCGTTCCAGAAACATCGCAACGGAGAACGTCCGATCCGCACCGGGTAACAAAAGAACGACAAGCGTGAACTGGAACAAACGATAGAAAGACGTGGCGAACACATACTGAGACAGGATGTTGAAATACCCGAAAAAAATCAGCAACGCGAGCGCCGTGAGTCGCGTCCGATATCCGACCGTCAAACACGCGAGCAACACGAACAGGGATGCGAAATAGAGATGGAGAAAAGCAACCGTGGGATTGAACAGCACAAACAGCAGCGGTTGTTCCAACCTGTACTTCGGAACGACGAGGCCCGCGGAGGAGGTGAAAAGAGCAACCTGACGCCACTCCGTGTACCAATACAACATGAGGAACAATCCGAACGCGATCCGCACGATCGCCATCAAATGAGGCTTCGTGGAGCGATGAAAAAAACGATCCCAATGAGTGGCGCAGGCGACAATCATCGAACGGAGGTGAGGAACTCGCGACCGGCTTCGGCATGTCTCGCATAAAACCCTTCAGAAGATTTTTGCCACACCTCGTTGAAAAGCAACAGTCGCACGTACTGCCGACCTTGCTCACGCTCATGCTGAAGAATTTGCGTCAGGAACGGAACGTACGCTCGCGCCATGACCGGCGAGATGCGTTCGAAGACGAGGTCGAAATTCTCTCTGGCGTTCAGTTCTCCGAAGTTCCCGACGAAATACCGGTCGATCGGCACCAAGGTCGACCTCTCCTCCGCGTCATACCCCACGACCGCGAGCTTCGCGTTGAATTCATCATCGCCTTGATACGGCGCGATGGACGCATAACTGAAGCCTGCGAGCACCGGAATGATCGGAAAGGGCTTGTGCGTGAACATCATGTAGAAACCCCCGAGGGTCATCACGAGGTACCCGCCGATGAGAGCGTCCAAGAACGTGCGATGAACGAGGGTGTCTCTGCGAGGAAGCATCGAAGGCAGTGTAACAAAAGAAGATCCGTTTGGATGCGCAGAGCACCATCCGTCGTTCACCTCTCCATCTTGCCGCTTTTCTGGTATACTGGAGGCATCATGCACCTTTTCGCAGGATCATCGCACCCCGCCCTCGCCAAGGCGCTCGCGCGCGAACTGAAGTGCCCTCTGGGGAAGGTGACGCTCAAGGCTTTCAGTTGCGGAGAACGTTATGTGAAATTCAACGAATCGATTCGCAGCAAAGACGTCTACATCCTGCAAACGGGTACGAGAAATCCGAATGAAGATCTGATGGAGCTTTTCCTGATGTGCCAAGCCGCCAAGCTCAGCTTCGCGCGCACGGTGCACGTGGTGCTCCCCCACTTTCCGTATGCCAGACAGGATCGCGTCGCCGAACCGCGAGAACCGATCTCCGCGAAACTGATGGCCACGCTGCTCGAACAATCGGGCGCCGACCATGTGATCACGCTCGATCTGCATTCGCAGCAAATCCAAGGATTTTTCTCGGTGCCGGTCGACTCGCTCGACGGTCGCAGCATCTTCGCGAATTATTTCAAAACAAAAAAACTGAATAGTCCCGTCGTCGTGGCACCCGATGCGGGTGGCGCCAAGCGCGCGAAGAAACTGGCGGATTTGATCGGCGCGGATCTGGCCATCATGCACAAGAACCGTTCCGCACATCACCAAGCCGAAATCCTCGAGGTTGTCGGTGAAATCGAAGGCAAGACTTGCATCATCTTCGACGACATCATCGATACCGCGGGCACGTTGGCATCGGCGAAGCAGGCGCTCGTGAAACGCGGCGCTCACAAAGACGTCTATGCCGCAGCCACGCACGCCGTCTTCTCGGGTGACGCGATGAAGAATTTGAAGGCGGCCGGTTTCAAGGAAGTGGTCGTGACCGACAGCATGCCCATCGATGAGAACGCGTTCAAAGGACTGAAAATCCTCCCGATCGCACCGATGCTCGCGATGGTGATGAGTCACATCGAAAGCGGTCTGAGCGTCACCGAGATGTACAAGAAGTGAACAACCCCGCACTCGAAGTGCGAGGCATCGACGGAGTTAGAAATCGAACAGATTGAGTTGCTGTCGAAAGATTTGCTTGTAATGACCGCCT
>JAYVRL010000023.1:0-5855 GCA_043776335.1 Candidatus Peribacteria bacterium
TGGATGACATCGGCGAAGACGGCATGGGACTCATCGCAGAGATCATGGAGATCTGGCAAAGCTCGACATTCGCGACCGAAGTCCTCGTTGCTTCCACGCGCCACCCGCGTCACATCGTCGACGCCGCACGTCTCGGCGCGCACATCTGCACGATCCCGTTCGACGTCTTCAAGAAACTGCCGAATCATTCGCTCACGGACATCGGGCTCAAAAAATTCCAAGAAGACTGGGCGAAGGTGAGCGGGAAAGCCTAATGCCCGCAGCGTTTGTCGATGATCGCGATCACCTGCTGACAGACATCGTGTGAGATCGCACCCGTCCTCCGAAGTGCCGCCGCAAAACGAGCCTTCAGCACGGCATCGGGCTGATCGCGAGCCGCCAGCGGTATCAATTGGCGAAAATCGACGATCATCGATCTGAGCAGTCGCATCACACGCTCCGCATCATCCGCGATTTCGATCCCGCGCACGATGTCTTCGATCCGAGGATTGGCCGCATCGGGAAAGGACTGCATGGCGCGAGCAACCGCATCCTCAGGTGTCACAGAACTCCCGATGCGCAAAATATCTTCCTTCTCAAGCATCAGGAGAGCATAGTAGTCGCGAACTTCTTTCAGTCAAACGTATGCACATCGGACTCATCGGACTCGGCACCATGGGAGGCAATCTTGCGCGCAACGCGGCGCGAAACGGAGCGACGGTGGCCGTCTACAATCGCACGACGGAAAAAACGGAAACCTTCATCAAAGCGCACGGCACGGAAGGAACATTCGTCGGCTGTCACACGCTGGAAGGATTGGTTTCGGCACTCCCCGCTCCGCGCACCGTCATCTTGATGGTGAACGCGGGCGCTGCCGTCGACTCCGTGATTCTCGAGCTGGAGCCGTTGCTCTCGGAAGGCGATACGTTGATCGACGCGGGCAACAGTCACTTCGCGGACACCGAGCGCCGAGAGAAAAACCTTCGCGACAAGAATATTCACTTCATCGGCATGGGCGTCTCGGGAGGCGAACAAGGCGCACTCCTCGGCCCCAGCATGATGCCGGGGGGCAATGCGGATGCATACACGCGCATCGCACCGCTGCTCCTGAAGATGGCCGCCAAAGACGGAGGAGGCGGCAAATGCGTCACGCACGTCGGCACGGGCGGCGGGGGGCACTTCGTGAAAATGGTCCACAACGGCATCGAATACGGCGACATGCAGCTCATCGCCGAGGCGTACCACTTGCTGAAAACCATCGTCGGACTCTCTAACGCGGAGATCGCCGACACGTTCGACACATGGAACAAAAAGCGCGAACTGAAGTCATTCCTGATCGAGATCACCGCGGGGATCTTCCGCAAGCACGACGATCTGAGTACAGGCGACCTCATCGACGCCATCAAAGACGAGGCAAAACAGAAAGGCACCGGCAAGTGGACGACGCAATCGGCGCTCGATCTCGGCGTAATGATCCCCACGATGACGGCCGCCGTGGACGCCAGATTCATGTCGTCGATGAAGGCGCTGCGCATGCACGCCTCCGAAACGATCGGCACTCTCGAGACAAAGAAAGTGAAACTCTCCGTGAATCAGGTGCGCGATGCGCTCATTCTCAGCAAAATTTGCTCGTATGCTCAAGGACTCGCAATGATCGCGGAAGCAAGCCAACAACACAAATGGGGGGTGAACCTCGCGGAGACCTGTCGCATTTGGAAAGGCGGCTGCATCATCCGCTCGACACTCCTCAAAACATTCGAGCAAGCCCTGACCGAGCACCAAGATCTGAAAAATTTGATCCTCTACCCCGCGATCACCGACCTCTTCAAAACCAAACATGCGAAGTGGCGAAAAGTCGTGGCAGCGGGAATCCAAAGCGGAACCGCTCTGCCAGCGATGAGCGCGTCCCTCTCATACTTCGACGGACTCAGAAGCGCATGGCTGCCGCAGAATCTTACGCAAGCCCAACGTGATTTCTTCGGAGCGCACACGTACGAACGCACGGACAAACCGGGAACGTTTCACGCGGAATGGAACGCGTAAACGAACTCAATCTTCGCCCGTGACTTCTTCTTTTCGTTGCTCCTCTTTCGCTTTTTCATCCTGCTTGTTTTGATCAAGCATCTGATCCTGATTCGGTTTCGCGTCGGTCGTCATCTTTTGCACCGCGATCTGCTGCTCGCGAGTCTTCGTGCCAAAATTAAACGATGATTTCTGCTGATTCAGACGGTCTTTCTTCGTCTGATCGTCTTTCTGCCCCGCCATTTGACCTTTCAACAGCGCGAGCTTCAACGACTTCAGATCGGCAGTTGGATTATTGGCATCACTCTTCTGCCCCTGCTTCTCGAGCTTGCGCTTCAAAGCCTCGCGCTTGGCCTTGGCGGGAGAATCGAGCGCCTCGCGGGAAGAGCTGCTGAAATCATCTTCTTCGTCGTAGGACATGGGAACAGTGTACGAGCGGATAGTGGGTAGCGGATAGAGCACTGCAACAGGTATCCTGAATATGTATGCGCCCGCAGCTCAGCTGGGTTGAGGATTTAGCAGAAATCCGAGCGAAGCAAAAAGGGCTTCTTTGATGTATCCTGCGCAGCACGTGCGCCCGTAGCTCAGCTGGATAGAGTATCTGGCTTCGAACCAGAGGGTCGCAGGTTCAAATCCTGCCGGGCGCACCAATATAAAGACTCGTAGCTCAGCTGGGCCGCTGAGGGCTTTGCCCGAAGCGTCGGAAAAAAAGTCTGCGGCAGCAGCTGTATCTGGCTTCGAACCAGAGGGTCGCAGGTTCGAACTTGTCCTGAGCTTTCGAAGGATCCTGCCGGGCGCACCAATGCAAAAAAACGATACTCCATCCTTTCCTCTGTGTTACCCTAACGGCATTCTGCATGCCAAAGAATTCTTCGCTCACACCGGCCAGTAAAATTTATGTCGCGGGACACGCCGGTCTTGCGGGCTCCGCAATCGTACGAACGCTTGAACGCGAAGGGTACGAAAATCTTCTGCTCGTCCCGCATGCGGATCTCGATCTCCTCGATCAACAGAACGTGCGACAATTTTTTCTCAAAGAAAAACCGGATGCCGTGATTCTCGCCGCGGCGCGCGTGGGCGGCATCGGTGCGAACATGCACTTGCCCGCGACGTTCATCTGCGAAAATCTCACGATCGAAACGAATGTGATCACATCCGCTCACGCCGCCGGAACACAGCGCCTGCTCTTCCTCGCAAGTTCGTGCATTTATCCGCGTCTTGCATCTCAGCCGATCACGGAGGAAGCACTTCTTACGGGGCCGCTGGAACCGACAAACGCACCGTATGCACTCGCCAAACTTGCGGGTATTTCACTCTGTGAAAGCTTCAACCGACAGTATGGCACTCACTATCGCTCGGCAATGCTGACGAATCTGTACGGCCCGCATGACACCTTCGATATCGAACGCGCTCACGTGCTGCCCGCACTCATCCGACGTTTTCATGACGCGAAAATAAATGGAGCGGCGACCGTAACTCTTTGGGGCACAGGATCGGCCCTGCGCGACTTTCTCTATGTCGATGATGCTGCGGAAGCCTGTCTGCTCCTTCTGAAAAACGACGGCACCGAAATGCTGAACGTGGGAAGCAGCAGCGAAATCAGCATCGGTGACCTTGCTCAGTTGATCTCCGGCATCGTGGGATACGAAGGCCGAGTCGAATATGATCGCACGCAGCCCGACGGCATGCCGCGAAAAGTGCTGGACTGCAGCAAGATTCATCGCTTGGGATGGAAACCCACGATCTCACTGCGCGATGGAATCCTGCGCACCTATGAGTGGTACTGTCGCCAGCATGGATAAAACCCTTCCGTCTGTCTCCGTGCTCGTACCCGTGCGAAATGAAGCAGGAACGATTCAAGCTTTGTTCTCACGGCTGCCGGTGATGGGACGAACGACGGAAGTGATCGTCGTCGAAGGCGGATCCACGGACGACACATGGGACGTGCTCCAAAAGACGGCACCTCTTTTCTCGCAGAAATTCACCATTCAAATCGTAAAACAGCAAGGAAAAGGAAAGGCGGACGCAGTGTATGCGGCACTGAAACAAGCAACGGGTGACATCACGATGATCCTCGACGGAGACCTCGGCGTCGATCCCGAAACGCTGCCTTCATTTTTGCAGATGCTCCTCGATCAAAAAGGTGACTTCATCAACGGATCGCGCTTTCTCCTGCCCATGCAGCGCGGTGCCATGCAATGGCTCAATCACAAAGCGAATCAAGCCTTCGCTTTCATCCTGTCATTCCTCCTTGGCCAAAGAATCACTGATTCGCTCTGCGGAACCAAAGTGCTGCATACGAAAAATTTCGACCTGATTGCGGCCGAGCGACATGTCGGACTCGACCCATATGGTGACTTCGATCTTCTGTTCGGCGCGGCTGGGCTGGGACTCAAAATAGCAGAAAATCCCGTGCACTATCGACGACGTGTCTACGGACGGACGAATATCCGTCGTTTCCGCGACGGGCTGAAGCTGCTCAAGATCGTCTGTGCTCAGGCGCTAATACACCGGAAGAAGATAATTCACGGAAAGTAAGAAAAAAACCAGACACAGCATGATTGCCAAAAAGAAAGTCCTAAGGCGCTCGCTGCGCAACTCTTCATGAATCGCCATCACAAAAATCGTAGCGGCGTACGGGACGAAAAGAAGGCCTGCCGCAATGTATTTTGCCTTGAAAACCCCCCATTCGTAGAAAGGATACTCATAGCCGAACTTCAGAATCGCAATCAGATAAAAAATCGACATGCCGAAAAGAATCCGTCCGAAAACCGTCCACGAATCGCGATTTCCGCAACGAAAGAAAAAAAGGATGAAACCGATAGCGAAGAGGAAAAAGAATATCCAAGCCTCCGCATGGCTGAAGACCGTCACCAAAGGCAAAGCTGCACCGAGAAAGCTGTCACGTTTCCACAGATCGAACCAAACCCTGCCCCAAACGGACTTATCAATCGGTCGATCCAAGCTCTGCATCGGTTTCGCAGGAACGGAAAGGTAATCAAGCAAAAACTGCACGGGCGCTTTATCGCGTTCGGCTCGATGTTGCTTCAGCGGGCTTCCTCCCCACCATTCCATCGAAATGGCGATAAAAGAGCCTTCTGCTCGATAATAATGCATATAAAAAAACGGACTGACGAGCGCTCCTGCCAAAACGCAGCTCAACATCGCCGTAAGAAAAAACCGATTCCGCAACGGTGCCGGATGACGGCAGGCAAGCACGACAACGAATGGGATGGAAAAAGCGGTAAAACCGCTGACTTTCGTCATGGCCGAAGCGGCAAGCGCAAGCGTGAGACACAGGACTTCCATGGCGCTGCGGCGGAAGCTTCTATCACCCGATTCGTAAAAAGCCTCCGTACTCAACATCAACACGAGCATTGCGAAAAAAAAGACCGCTCCATCAATGCCCATTTCAGTGCTCAGAAACACAAAGATCGGCAACGCTGCGGCCGTGTAGAGAAACACGATCCCTTGCAGGGTATGCAAGAGCCGAAGATGAGCAAGAGTTTCGCGCAAACATAAAAACCCAAAGACGATGCAAAGCATGGTAAATGCCAAGGTTGAGGGAACATTCGTGCCGCCAATGCGATGGAAAATATCAGCAATCCAAAAAGCGAGCGGCGGATTGTAACTTTCCCAAAGTTCACGAACCCCCGGGAGTCGCGATCCAATGCGAATCTTTTGATAGACCTCCCAGTATGCCCCCGCATCAAAACCCTCAACGCTCTTTGCCTTGAGAGCATAATGACGAAGAGACACGGCAAGGAATGTCACAAGAAAACCAGCCTCGATACGAGGAAGAAGATTCTTTCGCCACTGATCCCTCTTTGGCATCAGCATTTTCAAGAAACCGA
>JAYVRL010000024.1:0-21572 GCA_043776335.1 Candidatus Peribacteria bacterium
GTTTTTTGGCTTCGAGCACGGCTACCTCGTCGCGGACGGCGTCGATGACGAACACCGCGTCCGGCAGGCCTTTCATCGTTGAGACACCGGAGAAACCGGCATCCAGTTTGCCGAGCTCTTTGCGGAGCGCCGTCTGTTCTTTCTTCGTGTATTTCTCGATGTCACCCGTGCGGAATGACGACTGAAGATCGAGGTAGTATTTGATGCGGTTCTTGATCGTGGACCAGTTTGTGAGGAGTCCCGGGACCCACTTCTTCGTGACGACCGGCTGACCGAGCGCGCGGCTGGTTTTCTCGATGGCGTTCAAGCTCTGGAGTTTGGTGGAGACGAAGAGGATCGTCTTGCCGGACTTCTGCATCGAGCGCATTTCGTCGCAGGTTTTCTTGAGCGCGTCATGCGTCTTTTCGAGATCGAAGATGTGGATGCCGCGGCGGACGCCGAACAGCAACGATTTCATTTTGGGGTTCCACTTTTCCTTTCGGTGACCGAAGTGACACGCTGCGTTCATGAGTTCCTTGGGCGAAGGAATGGCCATAAGAATGGGGGAATGCTCGGCTCTAGAGAAAAGAGGAGCGGAAAGTAGGGCGGAAATGAGTCATCCTTGGGGTCAGCTCACGGACGTCTTCTCGCTCAGATGCGGAGGATTTCCCTTTCGGGACCAGGACCGCGCGATCAGTCGGTGAGGAATTGCCGCGAAAGCAGCCCGCACTTTATACAGGCGGAGCCTTGTTGAGGCAAGCCTTCCTCAGGAATGATCCTTGTCTCGAGGGTTTCGCAGAAGGTCGGAGATCTCAGCTTGGAGGCCGTTTTTCAACGCCACGCAGGTGCCCAGAACGAAAGCACCCACTTTGCCGAGAGAGTCAGTGTGCTCAGTTTCGTGATGTTGCTCGCCTCCATTCCTCGTTTGCAGAGACACGGTGGGACAGGGGAAGGGTCCCCAATCTAAACCCATCGTTTTCCGAGTCAATGGACGAACGACCGATCTGCTGTTCGTTTACGATTGCGGCTGATTCGTCGGGCAGTTCTTGAATTTTTTACCGCAGCCGCACGGGCACGCATCGTTTCTCCCGACTCTGCCTTCGGGATTCTTGATCGTGGCATTCACGCGCTGGCGCATGAACATCGTGGCGAGCGTCGTTGCAAGAGCGGGACTGAATTTCGCCACTAAAGCGAGCGAAGGACCCATGTCGGCGTTTTCCGCTCCCTCGGTTCTGTTGCCGTGTTTGCCCGTCTTTACCGGTGGGACATGACTGACGTGGTCTTTCACGATCGGGAGCTTGTCTTGGTTCGGGAGGCGAGCGGGGATTTCCGGAGGCATGGGCTGGCTTGGAAAAGAAAAAGGATCAGATTCTAAGGAATCTTGTTTTTTTGTCAAATGACCCTCAAAAAGAGCGTAATGACGTGAGATTATGCTCTGAGTTTTTCGACCAGTGCGCCGATCGGCAGACGCTCCTGTTGCATCGTGTCGCGATCGCGGATGGTGAGCGTGTCCTTCTCTCCCTGCGCCGCATCTTCGCCGAGCGTGCCGAAGTCGACGGTGATGCATTTCGGCGTGCCGATTTCGTCCTGACGACGGTAGCGTTTGCCGACCGATCCGGTCGTGTCGAAGTCTACGTTGAGACCCGTTTCATGTACAACTTTTTTATACACTTCCAATGCTTTGGCCGTCAGGTGTTCCTTCTTGCTGAGCGGCAGGATGGCGACGTCGATGGGGGCGATCCGAGGGTCGAATTTCATGACCGTGCGCGTGTCATCGTCACCCACTTTTTCATCCGTATACGCGTTCAAAAGAAGAGTCAGCACCGTGCGATCGCAACCGAAACTCGGCTCGATGACATGCGGGAGCACTTTGCGCGTCGGATTCTCGGGGTCGGTGTAGCGGAGTTCTTGTCCGGAAAATTTCTCATGTTGCGACAAATCGAAGTCGCCTCTGTTCGCGAGGCCGAACAGTTCGCCGAATCCCCACGGGAATTCATATTCGATGTCGATGGTCTTGGAGCTGTAGTGACTGAGCTCGTCTTTGCCGTGTTCGCGTATGCGAAGTTTTTTTGCATCGATGCCGAGGCCCGTATAGAACTCCCACACGGCTTTCTCCCACATCGCAAAGTGATCTGATTTGTCTTCGGGATCGACGAAGTATTCGATCTCCATCTGTTCGAATTCGCGCGTCCGGAAGGTGAAGTTACCCGGAGTGATTTCATTGCGGAATGCTTTGCCGATTTGACCGACGCCGAACGGCAGACGCATGCGCATCGTGTCGACGACGTTCTTGAAGTTCACGAAGATGCCCTGCGCCGTTTCGGGTCGGAGATAGACGAGCGCGGCTTCTTCCTCGACGACACCTTGATGCGTCTTGAACATGAGGTTGAATCTTTTCGCCTCCGTCCATGACACTTTGCCGCAGCTCGGACAGACGATTTTTTCGGCGACGAGCATCGGTTGGACTTGCTCGAGTTTCAAAACGGCCACCGCTTCCACGCCGAGCTTTTCTTCCAACAATTTGTCGCCGCGGAAACGCTGTTTGCAGTTTTTACAGTCCACGAGCGGATCGGTGAAGGAACCCACGTGACCGCTGGCTTCCCAGACTTTCGGATTCATGAGGATCGACGCGTCCAGTCCGACCATGTCGGGGCGCTGCTGCACGAACGTCTTCCACCACAGTTTCTTCATTTTGTTCTTGAGCTCCACTCCGAGCGGGCCGTAGTCCCACGTGTTCGCGAGGCCGCCGTAAATGTCCGAACCCGCGAAGATGAATCCGCGACGTTTGCAGAGCGAGACGAGAGAATCGAGAGAGGGTGCTGACATGACGGAGAAAGCGGGTAGCGAATAGCAGAATTGTCGATGATGCGGCTCCACGCTACCAGTTCGGCTCTTACTTGAGGAGGGCTGCCAGTTGCTCCTTTGTCGCTCCGAGCAGCGTTTTGACCGCCGCGCCTTTTCCGTCGATCAACACGAACGTGTGTTGATAGGTCACTGCGTATTTTTTCTCGAGAGCTTTTTCCGTATCATAGTCGACTTTGTAGGTCGGGATGTTCGCGCTTCCCGCGGCGTACATCGACTTCAGTTCGATGTCCGCCTCGCGGCAAGAAGGACACCATTTTGCGTGGAAAAAGAGCACGGCTTTCTGACCGTTGCCGATGAGTCCTTCATGGTACGGGGCGTACGCGACGTCCGCGTGTTCTGTCAGCGTCGTTACGCTGGAAGCGGAATCGTGATTCTCCACGCCCGCTTTCATTTTTGCCGCCTGCTCGCCGAGTTCAGTCGCCGTGTCGTAGCTGTCTCCGTCGGGGTTTTGAGTGTTGGAAGACGAGGAAGAAACGGTCACGGGCTGATCGCCGTTTATGACTTGGTCGATCATTTTCGGCGCGTAGGAATTCGCCGCTTTGTAGACGGAGACTCCGACCGCTCCCGAGAGGGCGAGTGCGACGAGGATGACGAGTGCTTTCTTCATGGTTGCAGGTGGGGATGAGGATCAGATCTTACACAGATTCGCTTCCGCGCTCCAATTCGGGCGTATTCCTCGCTGCGCATATGTCGTTTTAATGTTTTCAGAGAGCCAAAAAAGTGGTATACTACCCAGATTATATTCTCATCCAATGCAACTGCTCCTGATCATCGGCTCGATTGTCGCCGCTGTGGTGCTCATTCGCATCTGGAGCGGTGCCATGAACGTGAAGGCGGTGGAAGAAGAGTCGTTGGCTTCCGTCGAGAAGCGTCATCCGTATCTCCCGAAGGTCGGTGCGATCATTGCCTCGGTCGTAGTCGCGGGCATTCTTTTCTTTTTGTCACTGAAGTACGGAACCAACACCTCGTTGAAGTCGCTCAGCGGCAGTCCCGCGATTCTGCGCACCGTCTTCGTGTTCGTCGCCATCAGCGCGTTCGGTCTTTTCGATCAGGCGCGGTGGCACGGTTCCAAAGATCGTTATCAATATTTCTTCGCCTTCGTGCTCGGCACGCTCCTGACGTGGATCCTCATCGCGTTCAAGCGAGCGTTTTTCGAAGCGGGCATCGCGCAAGATCCCTTTCTTATGGCGCTCGGCATCACGTGCGTCATCATCGGTTGGAAATTTCTCTTCGGTCCGTGGAGCGCGTCCATCAAAGCGACGGTGCTCGGGACGTTTCTGTTTTGGGTGATCTACGCCATTCTACGCTACAAAACGCACGATGAATTGGTCGCGACGGGACTCGCCGCGGTCGTCGCGATGATCCCCGTGCTCATCTGGTGCAAACTCTTCTTGTCCTATCACCGTCAGCGTCTCAGTGTCGTCGTCCTCGCGTTCTTCGCGGGCATGCTCTCCACGGTGCCGATTCTGTTTTACAGCGAGCTTGCGAATCGCTCGGTCGAGCTCAATTTCTTCATTTTCAAGATCGTGCCGCTCAGTTACGGTTCTTCTTCGCAAAATTTCGTTTCCACGAGCATTTTCAAATCCGTCAGCGGCACCGAGTCCGTGGTGCTCGTGACGCTCGTGACGTATCTCATCGTCGGCGTCATCGAGGAAGCCAGTAAATTTTGGGTTCTTCGGCATTCGAGCAAACAATTCTTTCGTTCCATCGACGATGCGTTGCAACTCGCGATCGTCGTCGCCATCGGTTTCGCTTTCGCGGAAAACCTCGTGAATCCCACGTACTTCGTCGGCTTCGTCACGGATTATCTCATTCGTCCGGCGAGTCCGGAGTGGGGGCCGTTCATCGCGAGCGTCATCGGACGCGCGGTGCTGACGAACATGGTGCACATCGTTTCCACCGGCGTGACGGGATATTTCTTCGGCTTGGCGTTCTTCGCATCACCGCTTTTGCGACAGCAATTCAGCGAAGGCAAAGTGCACCCGATTATTTTCATGATTCATCGGATGCTCAACCTTCGTTCGGAGTCGATTTATGCGCAGACGCAGATGACGATAGGTTTGGTTTCCGCGATCGTTCTTCACGGTTTGTTCGATTTCACCGTGAGTCTTCCCGATGTTCTTCCCGGTCATCCCGCGACACTCGGGGCCATCCTCGGACAGAGTCAGCAATCATTCCTCAGCGGCATTTCGATCACGCTCTTGCCGTCGATTCTCTACGTTGTCGGAGGATTCTGGCTTCTGACGTACCTGTTCGAACGCAAGGAGGACATGAAGGAATTCGGCGCTGTTGTCGAGACGCAGGCATTTGTCTCCTAGCTCCTCGGCGGGGTACCATGCGTCAACATTCCCCGCACTTCGCATGACCTTGCGCACCCGTCTCTTGAGCTGCACTCTCGCGGCTTCTCTCCTGCTTCCGTCCTTCGCGTTCGCCCGCCCGATCAGCCAGATCGTGAGCGTATCGTCCGATACGGTCAGTCGGGCCGACTTCCTCAGTTGGTCGATGGAAGTTCTGAACATCGATAAAGGGAAAGACGATTGCACCTTGTCGTATGCTCGTTTTCCGCGAGGACTGAAGTCGACGCTTTGCGCCGCGCAGCGCGAGGGCGTGCTCGACATCTTCGGTCAGACGAAGACCTATCCTCTCGGACAGAACATCACGCACGTGGAGGCTCTGGAGGTGGTGACCGCGCTCTTGAACAAGCAAGAAACAGCCGATATCTCGACATTCAAAGAAGTGATGACACCGACGGAAAAACAAGCCGTGATGAACGCGATCGCGCTCAAATGGATGCAGCCCGCAAGAGCCAACCTTTTTGGTGCGACGCGCCCGCTTTCGGGCAGCGAAGCGATCACTCTGCTCACCGCGGTCTCGGGAAAGGACAAGATGCAGCACATGTCCGTGACGGTCGACGTGACCTCGCCGGACACAGGCACGTTGCCGAAACAAGAACTCTTCGACGCCATCTGGCAGATCATCAATCGCGACTATCTGCGCAGCGACAAAGTCGATCGCGATGAATTGGCATACAAAGCGCTCGACGCGATGGTCGGTGCGCTCGGCGATCCATACACGAATTTTTTCCGTCCCACGGTCGCGAGTGATTTCCAGTCGCAGATCAAAGGAGAGGTGAGCGGTATCGGGGCGCAGATCGAATCCAAAAGCGGCGCGCTCATCGTGGTCGCTCCTCTGCCCGGTTCTCCCGCAGAAAAAGCAGGCATTCTGTCCGGTGACCAGATCATTCAGGCCGACAACACCGTGTTGACGGGCTTGCCTCTTGATAAAGCTGTTTCCTACATCAGGGGTGAAAAAGGAACGTATGTCACGCTGAAGATCGTGCGCGGCGGCGTCACGATGACCGTTCGCGTGCAGCGCGATCTGATTTCGATTCCGGAGATTCAGGTGAAGTGGCAGGGGGACATCGCGGTTGTCCAACTCGTCCAATTCGGCGAGACGACGGAGAAGCAGATTCGCACTGTGTTCTCCGACATTTCCAAGAAGAATCCGCATGGCATCATCCTCGATCTCCGCAATAACGGGGGAGGTTTGCTGACGGCTGCGGACACCGTGGTAAGCAACTTCATGCCGAAGGGCACGCTTGTCGCCAAGGTGCAGAGCAAGACGCAGACGACCCAAGAGATCACGCAAGACGAGCCGATCATCGATCCGAAGACAAAGATGGTGGTGCTCGTGAACAAAGGATCCGCGAGCGCATCCGAGATCGTTGCCGGCGCGCTGCAAGATCACAAGCGAGCGACCATCGTCGGCACGCAGACGTTCGGCAAAGGCACGGTGCAGGAAGTCCTTGGTTTCAGGAGCGGAGAGGCGTTGAAGATCACGATCGCGCAGTGGCTGACACCGCTCGGTCGACCGCTCGACGGTGTCGGAGTCAAACCCGATGTCATCGTCGAGAAGACAAGTGACCGCGACGATCAGCTTGCAAGGGCGTTGGATATCCTCCGTTAGCAGATGGCGAAGAGCGGGTAGCGAATAGAGGTTCTCCTCCCTATCCGCTATCTTCTAGCCGCTTCTATGTCTCGTCTCATCCTTGCCTCGGCCAGTCCTCAGCGAAAAACGTTGCTTGAGGGTCTCGGCATGCCTTTCGAAATCATTGTGAGCGACGTGCAGGAAGACGATCATCCCGAATCCGATCCTTTGCAGAGATCGAAAGACCTCGCGCGTCTGAAGGCGCAGGACATTGCAAAAAAGAACGCAGGAGCGTTCGTGATCGGCTGCGACACGCTCGTCGTCGCTCATGACGGCACCTTGCTCGAGAAACCGAAGACGCCGACTGAGGCCAAGAAGATGTTGCAGCTTCACAGCGGCGCTGTTTCGATCGTACATTCTGCTGTATGCATTGTTGATGCGCAGGGCCGACTTCATGAAGAAGTCTCTTCCTCCGCTGTGATGTTCAAGACACTCACTTCTGAGGAGATTGATTGGTGGGTGTCGACGAATTTGTGGCGCGATCGGTCGGGAGGATTTCAAATCGACGGCCAAGGTCAGCTGCTGATCGCGTCGATCATCGGAGATTGGACGGGGATTGTGGGACTCCCGGTTTTCTTGCTTGGGAGATTGCTCGAAGATGCCGGTTGCAAGATTCGCTGAAGAGGCCACACGCATCCACTCATAAACCGTTTAGCGGTTCGAGTAGAACTGATTCTTCTTGTTGTCGGCGCGATATGCCTCGCGCTTGAGGGCGCGGATGCGTTGCAAACGCCTCGTGAGTTTCTTCTTGTACTTCTTGCGCTCACGCAACATCGGCACGATGCGAGTTTCTTGCATCTGCTTCTTGAACCGGCTTTGCAAGCGGTCATTGGATTCGTCGCCTCTTTTGATTGCGTACATCGCCATAGGGCGACCGAGAGATTAAGGCACTCCGTAGTCTCGTGCAAGGTCTAATTCTGCCTTCAAGCCCTCAAAGTCATATTTTACAAATATTATAAAATGTTATATAATGCTATAAATAACTGAAACCTATGATCAAACGCACACGGAAGAAAGCTTCCCAACACCATCATCGGCACGCCGTAGGCTTCGCCTTTTTCACGATAGCGGGCATCGCGATGATTCAGGCATTTACGGCGCCACTCCGATCCCAGACGCAGGAGCAAATCCTGCATGATGCAGCGACATCAACGTACGTCGTCTGCCATGCGATGGTGAAACCGAATACCAAGGACGGAACCGAACAGTATTTCTGCTCGACAGAAGGTTGTTATTCGGACGGCGGGTATGACGTGAAAGTCATCGGGACGTATCCGGATGAAGACACGTGCGCGGGGATCGCCGGTTCCCTGCAGGAAGGCATCGGAAAGTAACCTCAGCTTTTGTGTTGCAGGATGTCCGGCCACGGGAGGAGCGGAGTCTCGGGTGACGCACGTTCCGCCTCCAACGCTTCGATGATGCGTTTGGCCAGCTGCACGTTCGTGATCAGTGGAATGCCGCGATCGGTCGCGATGCGGCGAATGAAGTAACCGTCGGTTTTTTCGCTCGAGCTCGTGTGTTGCGGGATGTTGATCACGAAGTCGATGCGCTTGCTCTCGAGATATTCTTTGATGTTCGGGCTGCGAGGTTCCGAGATTTTGTGCAGCAGCACGCTCGGGATGGAACGCGACGTCAAAAATTCGTGCGTGCGATGCGTCGAGAAGAATGCGAAACCGAGGGCATGGAGCGTCTCGATGGCCGGCAAGAGATCCAGCTTGTCTTCCAGTTTTCCGATCGTGAGGAGGATGTTTTTTCGCGGCACTTGGAAGCCGATGGCTTTCAGCGAGAGGAGCAGCGCTTGTTCCATGTTCATCCCGAAGCAGGCCACCTCTCCGGTGCTTGCCATTTCCACGCCGAGTCTCGGGTCCGCACCTTTCAGTCTGGAGAAGCTGAATTGCGCGGCCTTCACGCCGACGTGGTCGAGATCGAGTGTTTGGTAGCGGATGTTTTCGGGTGCGCGCTTCAAAAGCGCCTGAGTCGCGAGGGTCGCGAAATTCACCCCAGTCACTTTGCTCGCGAACGGGAAGCTGCGGCTCGCGCGGAGATTGCACTCGATGACTTTCAGGCGGTTGTTTTTCGCGAGGAACTGAATGTTGAACGGGCCGGAGATATGAAGGCCCTGCGCGATTTCCTTCGCGATCATTTTGATCCTGCGGAATGTTTCGATGTTCACGCGTTGCGGCGGCAGCACGATCGTCGCGTCGCCCGAGTGCACGCCCGCGTTCTCGATGTGTTCGGCGATGGCGTAGAGAAGAAGTTTGCCATTTTGAGCGACGCCGTCGAATTCGATTTCTTTCGCTCCGACTTCGAATTTGGAGATCACGACCGGCGCGTCTTTGCTCACGTCCGTCGCCGCTTCGAGATATTCCTTCAGATCTTCTTCGTTGTGGACGACAGTCATGGCCGCTCCCGAAAGAACGTAGCTCGGACGCACGATGACGGGGAAGCCAGCTTTCCTTGAAAATTGTTTCGCCGAGGTGAGATCGGCGAATTCTTTCCACTCAGGTTGATCCACTTTGATTTCATCCAGCAATTCGCTGAACTTGTGTCGATCTTCCGCGCGGTCGATGTCCGAGGGGCTCGTGCCGAGGATCGGGACGCCGGCTTTCGCTAGTTTCAACGCGAGCGAATTCGGGATTTGTCCGCCCATCGAGACGACGACGCCCACCGGCTTGAGCAGACGCACGATGTCCATGACGCGTTCGAAGCTCAGTTCTTCGAAGAACAATTGATCGCATTCGTCGTAATCGGTGCTCACCGTCTCGGGGTTGCTGTTGATCATGGTCACTTCGAAACCTTGCGCCATCAGTTCGCGCACGGCTTGCACGCAGCACCAGTCGAATTCGACGGATGATCCGATGGAGTACGGTCCGCTGCCGAGCACGATGACGCGCCCGGTGGGGAGCAGACTCGGTTCGCGTCCGTTCTTCGGCTTCATTTCGGGTTCGATCGCGAAGCTGACGTCAGGCGTTTCCGCGCAGTAGGTGCAGAAGAGATAGTTGGTCTGCGCGGGGAATTCTCCGGCGAGCGTGTCGATTTGTTTCACGATCGGCACGATGCCCGCATCCAATCTCGCTTGCGTCACGTCCGCGACTTCGCCGTCGCGAATCAACGCGATCGACGCATCCGAGAAGCCGCGACGCTTCGATCTGCGGATGAGGTCGGGCGTGAGCGTCTGGGATTTGGTCTGGAACAATTCGTGTCGGATCTCCGCGCAACGTTTGATCCGCTCGAGGAACCATCGGTCGATCCCCGTGAGGATGTTGATTTCCTCGGTGCTCCACTCGCCGGCCAGAGCTTCCGCCACGGCGAAGATGCGTTGCGGGCTCGGATTTTTCACCGAGCTTTTCAAATCTTTCTTGATGAATTTCATCGGCGTGGGATACAAACCTGTCGCACCGATGTTGAGCATGCGCATGGCTTTCTGGAGCGCTTCTTCGAATGATCTGCCGAGCGCCATCACTTCGCCGACGGATTTCATCTCCGTCGAGATCTCTTCGTTTACGAAGCTGAATTTGTTCAGATCCCACCGCGGCATCTTCACCGCGACGTAGTCGAGTGACGGTTCGAAATCCGCGCACGTCACCTTCGTGATCGAGTTTTTGATTTCCGGCAGCGAGTAGCCGAGCGCCAATTTCGCGGCGACCCACGCGAGAGGATAGCCCGTGGCTTTGGACGCGAGCGCGGAGCTCCGACTGAGGCGCGCGTTCACTTCGATCACGCGATAGGTGCGGCTCTTCGGATGTAGCGCGTATTGGATGTTGCACTCGCCGATGATGCCGAGATGACGGATGACTTTCAGCGCGACCGATCGGAGCATTTGGTAATCTTCGTTGTCGAGCGTCTGACTCGGCGCCACGACGATCGATTCGCCGGTGTGGATGCCGAGCGGGTCGAGGTTTTCCATGTTGCAGACCGTGATGCAGTTGTCGTACGCGTCGCGCACCACTTCGTACTCGATTTCTTTCCAGCCAGTGAGGTCTTCTTCCACGAGCACTTGCGGGGATTCGACGAAGGCTACCTTCAAGATTTCATCGGCTTTTTCTTTCGTGCTCGCGCGTCCGCTGCCTTTGCCACCCAGCGCGAATGCGGCGCGGATCATGACGGGGAGCGCGATTTTGTCGACCGCGAGGCGCGCGTCTTCCAACCGTTCGCAGGCGATGGATCGGGGAACGCCGACATTGATGCTGATGAGTTCCGCATTAAAGAGCGCCCGGTCTTCGGTTTTGCGGATCGCGTCGACGGATGTGCCGAGGACTTTGATGCCGTATTTTTTCAGGATGCCGAGCTCTTCCAATTTCACGCCGCAGTTCAAGGCCGTCTGTCCGCCGAAACTCAAGGCGATGGCATCGGGTTTCTCCACTTTGATCACTTGCTCGACGAATTCCGGTTGCACGGGCAGGAAGTACACGCGGTCGGCGAGACCCCAGCTTGTTTGGTTCGTCGCGATGTTCGGGTTGATGAGGACGACGCGTTTGCCTTCCTCTTTGAACGCTTTGATGGCCTGACTGCCCGAATAATCGAATTCTCCGGCTTCGCCGATTTTCAGCGCGCCCGAGCCGAGGAGCAGGATGGTTCGGATTTCCGGTGAGCCTTTTTCTCTTTGTGAATTGGAAAAACTAGCCCCGTCACCCTCATCGGGCACTCGGGTGCCACCTACGAATGTGTTCTCCATGTCTGCGCGATGGTAGCGATGCTGATCGGTCGATGCAAATCATTCCCTCTTCTCAGGGGATCGTGAAAATGCGTCAAGTTTATCATACAAGACAGATACGACTTTTTGTTGTCCGCATGTGTGAAAAGACTCGTTGTTTCTGCTATACTGATTCGATTACTTCACACAAAAACAAACATGTACCTTGAGTACGCTCGCGTTCGCATCTATCCGGCAGCCGTCATTATGACGTCCATGTTCGGATCGTTTTTTTCACCGGTCTACGCCGCCGAGAAGCCGCACACGCAAGAGTTCGTCGTGACCGCGTACTACTCGCCGATTCCGAACCAGTGTTGCTACTTTCGCGGAAGTTACGATGAAGAGATCGCGTTCAACGGGGAAGGGAAGAAAGGCGCCGACGGCACGGCCGTGTACACAGGCATGATCGCAGGTCCTCCGACGTATGACTTCGGGACTGAGATCAAGTTGCCGGGACTCGGTATCGGCACGGTGCACGATCGCGGCGGCAGGATCGTCGAATGGGGCGAAGACATTCATCGCATCGATCTGTGGATGGGGGTCGGCGAGGAAGGACTCGCTCGCGCGATGGCGTGGGGAGTTCGACATGTCACCGGCACGGTGTATCCCGTCGGAACCGAGGTGATGCCCGCTGAGAATTTTTCGCTCGCAGACATCCCCGTCGACACGTCCACGCTCGCTGCGCTGCCGAAGAGCGATTCGGTCGATATTCTTTCGAAGGCCGTCTTCGGCGGGACCGATTATTCCGTTCGCTTGTTGCAGTCGACCCTCAGAGAACTCGGGTATTTCAGCAGTTCCTTGAGCGGACAATTCGGCACCGTCACGCAAGATGCGCTCAAACAATTCCTTGCGGATGAGGGACTTGCCGGCGATGGCACGAACGTCGATGAACTGACCGCCGCGGCATTGACCGTGGCGACCGCCATCAAGCCGCAAAATCTTCCGGACGTCTCGGTCGGATTGGAATCGGGATCTCAAGGCGGGGATGTTCGTCAGGTGCAGAAACTCATGCGCTTTCTCGGATTTTATCGCGGTCGCACCGACGGCGTGTTCGATCAGCATTTGAAAGAGTCCGTCACGGCGTTCCAGATGAAAAACGGTTTGATCGCGCATGATCTCGATGCCGGAGCGGGACGTGTCGGGCCGGGAACGCAGGCTGCGATATTGAAAGATTGGAAATCAAAGATCGTTCTGAGCAAATCGAATTCCGTCGTCACGAAGATGCATGTCGCCGCCAAAGTCCGAGACGGGGGATTGCCCGTCAAAGTGCTGTCTCTCGGAGACAAAGGGAAAGAAGTCGTTCTGCTTCAGCATTTTTTGAAAACCGCGGGATACCTCGATGCCGCCGATGTCACGGGTACGTTCGGATCTCGCACGAAGGCCGCGCTTCTGAAGTATCAGCTCGAGCGCAAGATCGTGACCGCCGCATCCGCGCACGGCGCGGGAGTCTTCGGTCCTTCGACCAAAATCAGGGTCGCTAGAGAGGCGATTGACTTGAAATGGCAACAGGTACGCGCGGGTGGCGTCGAAAGTTTGTAGCGCGGAGACTTCTCGCTTGGTACAATCCATCCCTTTTGATGGATGCACTTCACCTGTCATCGGCCGAGATGGATCGGATCGCGAGGCTCTGGACGCAGGGCACCCACGATTTTCCCCCTGATGCCAGCATCGTGATTCCCGCTTACAACGAAGAAGTTGCGCTTCAGAGGACGATCCGAGCCGTTGCGCAGGCGGTGTTTGCTTGCGGGACCAAAGCCGAGCTCGTGGTGGTGAACAACGCTTCGACGGACGATACCGCGGGTGTTGCGCAGCGTCTCGGTGCGATCGTCGCGCATGAGCCCCACAAAGGACTGTCGTATGCGAGGCAGACGGGAGTCCTCAACGCGGCTTCACCCGTGATTTTGTCGACGGACGCGGACACGACCGTCGGTTCCGATTGGACGAAGTCTCATCTTCGTCATTATGATCGCAAAAAAGTCGTCGGAGTCGTCGGCGGTCACCGATTCGAAGGCGCACATCCGCTAATGACAGCGTACAAGGCGAGTGCGTATGTCGTGCAGTCCGTCTCCGCTGCCTTGGGGTACGGCTCCAATGGCCATTGGTCAGGTTGCAATACTTCGTATCGACGTGAGAGCGTGCTTGAAGTGGGCGGGTACGAACCGGGCTTTGATCTGGGAGAGGATTGGCTGATTAGTCACAAACTCAGCGAGGTCGGAGAAATGCGTTTCGATCCTTCGCAGCCGATCACGGTGACGACGAGCGGTCGGAGATTCGACACCGCCGCGAAGGTCTTCGCGGAAGCGCGTACCAAAATTCTCGCACTCGTTCGCGGCAAGTTGTACTTGCATTCGACGGAAGGCCGCAGCTTCGAAGACATTCGTTGATTCCTCGGCTATCATGTGTCCGATGCAATCACGGTTCATCCGCGTGCTTTCCGTCGCGCTCTGCATGTCTCTCTTTGTTCAGTCGCTCTGCGCAGCGGACATCGTGAACCGTCACGACGGATTTCTTCTGATCTGGAGAAGCGTCGGTCGCGTCTCCGAGAAGGTCAACGAGAAGCCGTACGTTGATGTTCCGAAGTCGGATCCCGGATATCTCGAGATCACGTACGCGAAATCCCGCGGCATCCTGAACGATGCGGTCGATCATTTTCGTCCGACTGAACCTCTGTCGCCGGCCGACGCGTTGCTGCTTCTCTTTCGTACGCGTGGCGTCGAGCGTCTGAAAAAAGACGGCACGAATGATTTCATGGCATTGCCCGATCCGCCCGATATTCCCGTTCTTGCGGAAAAATACGGCATTCACATCGACGTCAAAGCCTCTTCGATCACGCAAGACGATTTGCTCTCTCTGATGCGGAAAATCGACACTTCGCTTTCGCAAGAAGAGCACGAAGTCAGCCTGTACTCCGAGAAATTTCACGGCAAAGGCACCGCATTCGGCGAGACGTTTGACATGAACGCGCCGACGGCCGCGCATCGCACGTTTCCGCATAACACGCTCGTGCGCGTGATGAACAAAGACAACGGAAAGAGCATCGTGATTCGCGTGAATGATCGCGGGCCTTTCGTCGCCGGCAGAGACATGGATCTGAGTTTGTATTCCTTCACGCAGATCGCCGATCGATCCGTCGGGAAAATCCATGCCACGTTCGAGCGTCTCGGCGACGCCTCCCTTGTCATGCGTTGCCATGACGATCGGTATCAGCGTCGCATCACGAAAGACGTCGTCTTGAATCCTGGCATTCCCCATTCTTTGGCGCTCGGGGCGACGCTCACTTTGACTTCGAAAGAGTTTTTCGTCGTTCGTGATGTGAGGTACCCCGACGGCACGAACATCGGCATGCAACAGTGGGTTCGTCCCGGCAGCGGCTACACGCTTACTCCGAGCGGTGTCGGTTCGTACCGTTTCTTGATGGGCACCAAAACGGGCCGCCAACGTGAAATGACAATGGAAGTCACGGCTTGTCTTGGGTGAAAAGAGCAGAATGACAATGTACGTTATTTAATGTATAATAGTATACGAAAATACACATCAACCATGACTGTTTCCGACGCCGTCGCATTTCCGCAATTGCCGAAAGGTTCGCAGATTTTTGATGAGATCATGGTGCAGATCAATCCGGAGCTTACGACGGAGGGGCGAACGCGCCTTGTGGAAGCCTACAAAAATGAAACGCACGAGGAGACTGTCACTCGGGCTCAGAGATACGAAGCCGATTTGCGTGAGTATGAACGTCGATATCACGAATTTCTGTTTGGCAAGAAGCGCGAAGTTTCGGTCTTTGTGAAGACGATCGTCGGCAACGCCGAGGTGCAAGATCGTCAGAAAGAAACGGATCGGATTCTCACTCCGCTCGAACAGACATTCGCTTCTCTTCCGTCCGAACATGCTCGCTAGTCTCACTCCTCATCGATGTGTTTTCGGTGAACGTCGGTTGTGTTTTTTGTTTGAAGAAGTCCTCGGGGCTGCGGTTGAAGGTGCTGGCGAGGCGGCGAAAACCGGCCCGAAACTGACGGAATCGACTAAGACGCCGAATGTGCTGAACGATGCCGTCGGAGGCGTCTTGGATCAGAGCGTCGGGAAGGCCGGTCAAGACATGGATCAACTCGGCGGGAAAATGCAGGGTGCGATGAATTTTGCGAAATCGATGGCGAGTGAAGTCGCACCGAGCCCCGTCGAGCTGCTGAATGCGGCACCGAACACAGCTCCGGACGCGAATGCGACCTTCGATATGTTGCACATCGACGATGCCATGAGCGGTTCCGCTCTGTCGGACGTGGCTTCCAGTGCCGTTAGTTCCCCCGTCAACACCTTGATGAGTTTGACCCCCGGCGGTGATGCGGGTGCCAAGCAGAAGGCGGTTTAGTCTCGAAGTTCAAGGCGGACGGCTCGATTTCGCAGTGCGTGGAATGCCTGTCGGAAGGCCTAAAACGCTGTATTTCAAGCGATTTTTCTGATATAATACGAAGATTCTTCAGTACAGTATCTTCACATGATTCTGATCCTCCGTTTTCTCTTCTGGCCGCTCCTGCTCTTCCTCCTCACGGCCGGGACGTTCGTGTTTCATTTAAATATTTGGCCGACAGTCTTTCAATGGTGGATCGACAGCCCGCTCATCAACACGGGTTGGATCTTCTGCGGATACTTGGCGATCTACTACGCGATTTATTACATGCGGTATTTCTATGCCGTGCTTCATGCCAAGAAGCTCGTCTCGATGAAAGTGATTTTGCCCCGCAACGACAGCAAGATCGATCAGGAAAAGCGCACGGAAAAAGATTTCAAAGAGAAAATCGCGATCATGGAACAGCTTTTTCGAGCGCTCTACGAAGTGAAAGATCTGACCTTCTGGGGCGTGATTCACTTTTGGATTTTCCGCTTCATCACGATCAGTTTCGAACTGTTCGTCGAACACGGACTGATTCAGTTTTACGTCATCTGCCCGAAGAATCTCGTCTCGATCATCGAGAAGCAGATCACGTCTTACTATCCGAATGCCGACGTTTCATTCAAGCCGACTCCCGACATCTGGCCGAAGGGATACAAGATGGTCGGCTACAATATGATTCTGAAGAAAGGTTTCGAGTATCCGCTCAGATTTTTCGACAGCATGCAGGATGATCCGTTCAATGACATTGCCAACGCTCTCAGCAAACTGGAACCCACCGAGACGGCCACCGTGCAGGTGATCATCACGCCGACGTTCAGCGAGCGTTGGTCGAAAATAGTGAAAGACAAGGCCAGTGCGAGCTTCAAGGGCAAGAAGGAATCCATCTTCGATCACATTCCCGGTCTGAAGTTCATCGGCACGTTCATCAATCTTCTGACTTCCTCGAATGCCGCGCAGACATTCGCACCCGGCGCCTCCAAAGGCGATTCGTTCGTGCGCATGATTCAACCCGAAGAGGAACACTACAAGCGCATGGGCGAGAAGGCGGGCATGAGCGGGTTCCACACCAGCATCCGCATCATGGCGTGCGCGAAGACGTGGGATCGAGCCAACGACATCGCGAACAACATGCAGGTGAGCTTCAACGTTTTCAAAGACATGTACGGCAACTACTTCAAGAATCGTCGCATGATCGCGGATTTCATCCCGCTCTCGCTGAATCAATATTTGATTTATCCGCTCTGGAAGAATCGCATCAACGGTTACGCGCACCGTAGGAATTTGCTCGTCGAGAAAGAGCTCGCATCGGTGTTCCATTTTCCCGACAGTCGTTACAACACGATCACGAACATCGATTGGATCGTCTCCAAGATTCTCCCTCCGCCGCCGAATGCGCCGACGGAAGGTATCGTCCTCGGCATCAACCGTCATCGCGGCGTGGACACCAAGATTCACTTCCTCGACAAAGACCGCACGCGTCACCAGTACATCATCGGTAAATCCGGTTCGGGTAAATCCGCGCTCCTCAACTGGATGGCGCGTCAGGACATCGCGCGCAACGAAGGCATGTGCATCATCGATCCGCACGGAGACCTGATTGAAGACGCTCTGGCGCATACGGTGAAAGAACGCGCCAAAGACGTGATCGTGTTCGATCCGTCCGACGGCGACCGTCCGATGGGCATGAACCTTCTTGAGGCCAAGACGCCGGAAGAGAAAGACCGCGCGTCGCTCGACGCGATGGAGATCTTCATCAAAATGTTCGGCAACGAGATCTTCGGTCCGCGCATTCAGCACTACTTCCGCAACGGTTGTTTGACGCTGATGGATGACGAGGAAGAAGGTGCGACGCTGATCGATGTGCCGCGCCTGTTCGTTGACGACGAGTTTCAGCGATACAAAGTCAGCAAGTGCAAGAATGCGGTCGTGCGCAGCTTCTGGGAGAACGAGATGGCGAAAACGGGCGCTCGAGAAAAAGAAGAAATGATCCCGTACTTCTCTGCGAAATTCGGTCCGTTCATCACGAATACGACGATGCGTAATATTATCGGTCAGCCGAAATCGGCATTCAACATCAGAGAAATCATGGACACCGGCAAAGTGCTGCTCGTGAACCTGAGCAAGGGCAAAATCGGAGACGTGAATGCGCAGCTCCTCGGTCTCATTTTTGTGAACAAAGTGAACATGGCTGCGATGAGCCGCGCAGACATCCCGCAGGCGGATCGAAAACGGTTTTATTTGTACGTCGATGAGTTCCAGAACTTCATCACCGACGCGTTCGCCACGATTCTCTCCGAGGCCCGCAAGTATGAGCTCGGACTTATCATGGCGCACCAATACATCGGTCAGCTCGTCGGGAAAACCGAGAGCTACGGACAGGCCAGCGCCAAGATGCGAGATGCCGTGTTCGGCAACGTGGGTACGATCATGAGCTTCAAAATCGGCGCTGAGGACGCCGAATACATGGCCAAAGAATTCGCACCCGTGCTTTCGGAACAGGACGTGATCGGCATCCCGAACTTCAACTGTTACGTGAAACTGAACGTGAACAACACGACGTCACGTCCGTTCTCCATGGCGACGATCTACGACGAATCCGATCGGAACGAGAAGCTCGGCACGCTCATCAAGGAATACAGCCGCATGAAGTATGGACGGAAGAAAGCGTTCGTCGATCAGGAGATCGAGGATAGAATTGGCATCACCAAAAGTTAGCAGATAGCGAATGGCGGTTAGCGTGTAGTGTTTCTATTTTTTGCTCATCGCTACCTACTCTGTTCTACCCGCTTGTATGATTGATGCATGACCGAGTCCGATCGCATCCGCATTTTCTGCCACGAGATCTGGGCGTGGTTCAACGTGCACAAACGCACGCTGCCGTGGCGCGATCTGAAGACGAAAGACATCGATCAGAAGGCGTATCTCGTGCTCGTGTCCGAGATCATGCTGCAGCAAACGCAGGTGCCCAGAGTGATCATATTGTACAAACAATTTATACAGAAATTTTCTCATATGAAAGCTCTTTCCAAAGCTTCCAATTCCGAGATTCTGATCGCGTGGAGAGGTCTAGGATACAACAATCGAGCGCTCAGACTTCGCGATGCGGCGAAGATAATCGTTGCCCCTCACCCTGACCCTCTCCCGCGGGGAGAGGGGAATAAGTCGAAAGGCTTCAACGGGCGATTTCCGAGCTCCATGGAAGATTTGCAGTCGATTGGCGGGATCGGACATTATACTGCGGCCGCGGTCAGGAATTTCGCATTCGGCATTCCGACCCCTTGTCTCGATACGAACATTCGCAGGATTTTGCATCGGTTTTTCGTCGGGCCGGAGAATCCCGACGGCACGTGGAAAAAAGATGACAAACATCTTCTTGCTCTTGCCGCGAGAGTGCAGGACTCCGCGCTCGCAATGAAGAAGGGGACTTGTGCTGATTGGAATGCCGCTCTCATGGATTTCGGGTCAGCGGTGTGCACCAAAAACAATCCGAAGTGGCTGGTATTTACTCAAGAAATGAAATCGATTTGCATGGCGTATGGAAAGCAAATAAAGAGAACAAAAAAATTGAACAAACAAGAGCCGGGTCGAATGATGGCGGGGAGATTCGTGCCGAACAGGATTTTCCGCGGCAACATCGTCGAGGCATTGCGAGACGCGAAAAAACCGCTGACGCTCTCGCAGCTGGGATCGCAGGCGATTCCCGATTGGACGATGGGGGATCACAGGGAGTGGCTTACGAAGATTTTAAGCAACCTACGACGCGATGAGCTCATTCAATCCGCAGGCAATAAGTTTCGTCTGAAGAACTAGCTGCGCTTGTCGATGGTGGCTTCCAGCGGTAGGCTTTGGTCATGGTTTCCTTTTCTGAACTTCGTAACTCGTTCAAATTTCAGCGGCAGGCCAAGAAGGTGCAGAACGAATTGAAGAACATTCATGTCGAAGCGGAAGCGCAGGGCGTGAAGGTGGTCGTATCGGCTTCCATGGAAGTCGTTTCGATCGAGATCGATCCTTCGGTGCCTCATGAACGGATCGGCGCACTCCTCACGGACGCGCTCAATCGCGCCATCAAGAAAGGCCAAGTCGTGTCCGCCGAGCGCATGCAGGGCGTGATGGGCGAGATGGGTCTCGGAGCATCTTGAAGAAGTGCATTGACTTTCTGTGTCGGAGAATCGACAATTTTTCGGTGAAAAAGTTTGTACTCTTCATTCTTCTCATCGGCATAGGCGCCGCTTCTTGGATGTGGCTGGAAACGCGCCCCGTTGATGTTTCGGCTAAAAAGAGCGTGCTTTTGAAGATTCAAAGCGGACAATCGGTCGCGCAGATCGCCGCGCTGCTGTCAGATGATCACCTGATTCGTTCTCCGCTTGCGTTCAAGATCTATGCCCGATTTTCCGGCACGGCGGGCAAGTTGAAAGCGGGCGCATTTTTACTGAACACGTCGCTCTCCGTTTCTGAAATTTTGTCCGTGCTCGAAACGGGAAAATCCGAGCAAATCAGCGTCACGATTCCCGAGGGATACACGGTCGGTGAGATCGATGCGTTGCTTGCCGCGAAGGGGCTCGGAGAATCAGGAGCGATCATCGATTGCGCTTTCCATTGCGATTTCTCTTCATTTGATTTTCTGCCTTCCGTCGCAGCAGGAAGCCGTGATCTTGGCTTCGGTTCGCGCCTTGAAGGATATCTCTTTCCTGAAACGTATTTCGTCGACATCGCGGATTATCAGCCGAAGTTTTTTCTTGAACGCATGCTCGGCACGTTTCGCAAACGCATCGCGGACCCGTACGCCGATGACGTGAAAAAGAGCGGCAAGTCGCTCGGAGACATCGTCATCATGGCATCGCTTCTCGAGCAAGAATCCAGAGGGGAGTCCGAGCGTCCGATTGTCGCGGGGATGCTGTGGAAGCGGCTCGCCGCGAAGACCGTACTCGGAGTCGATGCGACGATTCGTTATGCTCTCCGGAAATCGACAGAGGCTTTGACGAAGGACGATCTGGAGACCGATTCGGCGTACAACACGCGTCATCGCAAAGGGTTGCCGCCCTCGCCCATCGCCAATGCGGGTCTTTCCGCATTTCTTGCGGCACTGCATCCCGAGGTATCTCAGTACTGGTATTACCTTCACGGCGGCGACGGCGTGATTCATTACGCGGTTACGAATGACGAGCACAATCGAAACAGAGCTCGTTATCTTCGCTGAAGAAAGCCAAAAAAGTGATATCGTCCCTTCCGGAGGCGTCCATCGGTTTTTGACTCCAAAAAACACGTTTTTTGTGCTATAATAACTAGAAAAACCAACATCCTTTGCATTCACGAATTTTCGCTTCCGTCGGCGGTGTCAGCGCTCTCGTACTCGGAGGGATTTGGTTCGGTTCCCACATGCATTTTCCATCACTGGTTGTTCAGGCCATTCTGGAGGTGAAAGGATTTTTCACGCTCACGGTTGCAATTGTCCTCATTGCGATCGCGCTGATTTCGGAGTGGCATGCGATCTTGAATTATTTGCGCATCAATCGGATGTCACTCGCGTCCGTCGAGCGGTGCAAGCCGAGACTGCCGAAAAACTTCGAGATCGTCGCGACGAATGTGTTGACCGTTGCCTTTCTCCTCCTCTCGGTGCAGTTCGTCGCGATCGTCTATGCGATGACGTACACTCTT
>JAYVRL010000025.1:0-21560 GCA_043776335.1 Candidatus Peribacteria bacterium
TTGTGACGTTTGTAGATGTGTTCACTCACCGGCCCATATTACACCTCAGGGAACGCTGACCCCCGCACTCGAAGTGCGGAGTATTACCTGAATAAAAAAAAGCTTCGGTTTTATTAATTTTGACTAATAGCTTTTCCGACAACTCTCTTAGGTGAAATTGTGGAATTTTCATAATTCTACTTTTAAAAATTTCCTCTTCCCCACCTTCACAATCCCCTCTTCCGCCTTCGCGTCGACGGACGCGACGGTTTTGTCATTTACTTTCACACCGCCTTGTTCAATGAGTCTGCGAGCTTCGGACTTACTGGCAACGGTGCCGCTCGCGACAAGGGCGTCGATCAACGAATCGCCTTTCTTGGCTTGGTACTGCGGCATATCCTCGGGCACGCCTTTGTTCTTGAAGAGATTTTCGAAGCTCTCTTCGGCGGATGCGGCGTCGGCGGTCGAGTGATACATCGTCACGATCTCGCGAGCGAGGCGCATCTTCAGATGTTTCGGATTTTCTTTGCCGCTCGCGAGCGCTTTCTCCGTCGCTTTCACGTCGTCAATTGGCAGATCGGTGCAGCATTCCATGTAGATTGTGATGAGGTCGTCGGGCATCGACATCAGGCGGCCGTACATCTCGTTCGGCGCATCATCGAGGTACACGCAGTTGTTGTACGTTTTGCTCATCTTGCGGCCGTCGGTGCCCGCGATCAGCTTGGTCGTGAGGACGAATTTGTCGCGCTTCCCGAAGGCAGTTTGCAGCGTGCGGCCGGCAAGCATGTTGAACAGCTGATCGTTGCCGCCGAGTTCGACGTCCACATCGAGGATCACGGAGTCGTAGCCCACCATCAACGGATACATGAATTCGGTGAGCGAGATCGGCGCGTCCTCTTTCATGCGCTTGGCGAACATGTCGCGATGAAGCATCTGCTGCACCGTGAAGTGGCTCGTGAGCCCCAGAATGTCTTTCAACGACAGTTTCTCCAGCCATTCGTGGTTGTAGCGGACTTCCAACTTGTCCATATCGAGAATCTTCTTGGCCTGCTCGACGTACGTCTCGAAGTTTTTCTTCACGTCCTCAGCGGTAAGCGCTTGGCGCATCTCGTCTCTGCCCGTCGGGTCGCCGATCATGGCCGTGAAGCTGCCGATGAGCAGGATGACGTGATGTCCCGCGTCCTGAAACGCGCGCATCTTGCGAAGCGGAACGGAGTGTCCAAGGTGGATCTTGGCGCCGGTCGGGTCGATGCCCCAGTACAGGCGCATCTTCTTGCCGTTTTTGAATTTCTCGTCCGCGACTTTGCGCGGAACGACGTCTTCGATGGCGCGCGTGAGGAGCTCGGTGTCATTCATCGTCGCCGATTGTACCATGACTCCCAAAAGGCTGCCCAAAGCCGAAAAAAGAGAGTAGGATGCCGAGGATGCGTCTTGATATGCACGTTTCGGGCTTTATGGGTGTCAAAAGTCGCGCCCAAGCGCAGAAGTTCATCGAGGCCGGCTTCGTGAAGGTCAGCGGCAAAGTGGAGCGCAAGGCGTCGCGCATGATGCGTCCGAATGACAACGTGGAACTCACTCTTCCCGATGCGCCGCAAGCTAAGAGTGAAGACGGTGTTGATCTCGATCTCCTCGTTCTTTTCGAGGACGACGATTGCATGGTGATCGACAAGCCCGCGGGCATCGCCGTGCATCCCGGCAGCGGGATGGGCAAAGACGCCGTCACGATCCTTGACGGGATCAGATTTCTTTTTGCCGAAAGGAAAATCCCTTTCTATCCGTCCGAGACTCTGGTGCATCGCCTCGACAAAGAAACGACGGGCTCGCTTCTGATCGCGAAAAATCCGACCGCGCATCGCACGCTGCAAAAACAATTCGAGAGTCGCTCCGTGGAGAAGTTCTACCTCGCGCTCGTCGCGGGCGTCCCCTCCCCCGCTTCCGCGATGATCGACGCGCCGATCGGTCGTCACACGGGCGATCGCACGAAGATGTCCGTGATGCAGTCCTCGGCCAGCCGCGCGGCGTTCACGACGTATCACACGCTGGAAAGCGCGGATGGCATCGCACTCGTGTCGTGCGAGCTGCACACGGGTCGCACGCATCAGATCCGCGTCCACATGCGCTCCATCGGTCATGCGCTTCTCGGCGATGAAAAGTACCAGACGAAAGAATCTCTCGCGTTGACCGCGACGCACAGCATCGATTTTTTGTGTCTGCACGCATGGAAACTCAGTTTCAAATCCCCGAGCGGCAAGAAGGTCTCTATCAAAAGCGATCCGCACGAAAACTTCGCGAAGCTCTGTAAGAAACTCAAAATCACGCTTCCGAAATGATCACGGTTGATACGTGATGGTGTATTCGAGGACGTCCAAGATCTCGCCGTCTTTGTTGCGCGACACGATGCGGTAGACGTTGCGACCGCGCTTCATCGTCGAGAGAGTCGTGGAAGCGATGTACTTCCAGCTCGTGCTGCCCGGCTGATACAACGAAAGCGTGTACCCGTTCACCGAAATACTGTTCGTCTCGGAGGATGTGGATCCGATGATCGAGAGTTCACTGAGAGGCGTGATCGCGGCGGCCCCCGTCGTGGGTGAGGAGACTTCCAAGGTGCCCGGTAGCATCGGCGGATTTTGTTTGAGCGGCGGTTCGGAAGACGAAGCCGAGGAAACGGTCGCGCCCGTGCCGACAGGCGGCGCAGTCAGGCTGAATTCGATCGTGATCATGCGCGTCTGACTCTTGTTGCCGTCTGCGTCGAGCGTATAGACGGTGAACGTGTTTTTCCCGACGACGAGATTGCCGAGCGCGGTGCTCGCGAGATAACTCCACGTTTTGTCCCCCGGCTTGAAGAGTTGCAGCTTGTAATCGTTCAGGACGACTTGTGACGTCCCTGCGGGTGCCTCACCCGTGATCTCGATTTCTTTGAGACTTGTTTTCAATGTCTCACCCGATCCGACCGGAGATTTGATGCGCGGTGCGGCGACCACGGGCTGATAGTCGTTGAAGACGCTGAGATCCGCCGCTTCGAGCATGATGCCTTGCGCGTCCTGCGCTTCGATATGCAATGCCGTCGTCGGATCTTTCGTCAGGCTCATGTCGACGGAGAAGCTCAAATCTTTGTGGATCGGCACGTTCTGACCGTTCACGAGCACGAGTGCGACGCGGCTGCTGACTTCTCCGCTCACTTTGGCGGTCTTGGCTTTGATGTGCGTGTGATTCTCCGGAGACGACATTTTCAGATCACCAATCTCCAGTTCGGTTCCCGATGCGGATTTTGTTTGTCCGCTCGTGATCGCAGCTTGGCTTAAGAGTGCGTAGCTGGTCGCGAGGAAATCATCCTTCAACATTTGCGGCGTGATGGGATCGCGCTCATCGTACGGATTGCCCCCACTTGCGATCGCTTTTTTCCCGTCGTCCGTGAGCGAGAAATACTGACCTTCACCGACGTACAGTGCGGCGCCGCGCTTGATCTGGCTCAGATCAAGAAACGCGCCGAGATCCCCTGCTTTGAGCACCGTGACAATCTGAGAGCTGACGAGCGCTTGCGTGTTTTCTGGGAACGTCGCGATGAAGTTCGATGTTGAAACTGTTCGCGTGATCGCGCCGGAGAATGAGACGGTCGTCGGCGTGGCGAGCCACAAGCGTCCCGAACGAATTTTCAGCGAGTACGCGGATGTTCCGTGATCGGTTTTGTCGCTTTTTTCCACCAGCACGTCGCTTCCCTGATTCAGTCTTGCTCGGCTGCCGTCGAACATCGTGACCAGCACGTCGGCGTTGCCGCGCACAGCGACGGCGTCACCTGCGTACAGTTTCAAGCTCGATTCGCCGTGTTGCCACTCGCCTCCTTGCAGCGAGACTTGGACGTTGTCGCTGCTTCCGCGCACGGTGAGGAGCACCGCGGAACGCATCCCGATCGAATCATCAAAGAGCGCGAGGACTTTCGTGACCAAATACCACGCGATCCACAGCACCAAGAGGCCGATCACGATTCTCGCGATGACACGAGGACGCTGCGGTTCGACTCCGCCAACCATGGAATACCGACGTCTGTGGCGAGGAAGCATTGGTTCACCATCATAGGCGAAGCCGCTTTCGGCATGCAAGCGTGTTTATTCGACCTTTGATGGCTCTCCCACTCTATGTAGCCGTCACGCGCGACACCTCGAGCTTGGTCGTCACTTTGTTTTCGATCAATTTCTGTCCCCATTCGGACATCGTGAGGAAGCCTTCTTTTCTGGCTTCGACGAGGATTTCCGCGCTTGTCGCTTGATTCAACACGAGCGCTTTGATCGCTTCGGTGGCCACCAGCAGCTCGGGCAGCGTGCATTGTCCTGAATAGAATTTCGGATCGGCTTCCGTGTGCTGATCGAGCGTCTCTCGCATCTCGGGGTTGATCGTGCGGACGAGGCGCTGCGCGAGAACGGCGCGAAGTGCGGGTGCGAACGTGTATGTGCTGACTCCCATGGAGAGCAGACGCGGGATGGCCTCGATCGCGGAGTTCGTGTGGAGCGTGGCGAGCACAAGGTGACCCGTGAGCGAGGCGTCGATGGCGGTTTGGGCGGTCTCTTGGTCACGGATTTCTCCGACGAGGATGATGTCGGGATCGTGACGGAGAATCGCGCGGAGTCCCGAGGCGAAGGTGTAGCCGTGCTCCGTATCGATCTGGCTTTGGATGATGTCTTTCAATTCGTACTCGATCGGATCTTCCAGCGTGATGATGTTGCGGTCTTTGCCCGAGAGCGTCGAGAGCAGCGCGTAGAGCGTCGTCGTTTTTCCGGATCCCGTCGGACCGGTGACGAGGATGAGGCCGTTCGGCAATTCCACGAGTTCATTGAGTTGCGTGCGGATGGCTTCGGGGAAGCCGAGTTTTTCCAAGGGCACGATGCCGCGATCGGGATCGAGGAAGCGCAGCGTGTACGCTTCGCCGAAGCGCGACGGGAGACTGGCCACACGTACGTTGATGATGCGACCCGCGGCGGGGACCGTGTATTGTCCGTCCTGAGCGATCGTCTCGAGGTTCAGCTTCAATTTCGCTTTGAATTTGATGCGACGCTTGATCGTCTCGAACGTCTCGTGACTGATCGTGAGCAGCGTCGACAAGAGGCCGAGTTCGCGCCATTCGATCTTCACGCCCACTTTCTGCGGGTTGATGTGGATGTCAGAAATGCCCGCGTGGATCGCCTCCTGCTCGAGCGTCGAGAGGAGTTCCTCGCCTTGGAGGTTCTGGAGTTTGCTTGGGTCAATGGCAGCCATCTCATGATTATAGCATATTTCGATGTTTTTTCCAAGATCGAAAACGGCGTTTGTGGCTTACCAAAGGCCTCGCGATCGGTTTTACTCTTCCAGCCGTTCACCCCATTTCAGTTTGCTTCGAAGGGTCGTGAAGAACGTCTCCTCTTTGTTTCTGAGGAATTTGATCGTCTGCGGAGCGATGCAGGTGTGTACGATGTCGTTCGTTTGCAGCGTCACATACGTTTGACCGTCGAGTGTCAGGCTCACTTGGATGTCCGAGAATTTATTCTGCTTCGTCAGGATCGTGACTTCCACTTCGTTTTCAGCTGGCAGCACGAGCGGCTTCTGGCTGAAGCTGTGCGGATTGATCGGCGTGATGATCGTCGCTTTCAGTTGCGGATGGACGATGGGTCCGCCCGCCGCGAGAGAATACGCCGTGGAGCCCGTCGGCGTAGCGAGGATCACTCCGTCGGCGTGAAAGGTCGCGAGCGGATCGCCGTTCACGCACGTTTTCAAGTCGATCAAACGCGAGATCGCACCTTGCGAAATCACCGCTTCGTTCAGCACACAACCTTCCCAAAGGACTTTGTTGCCTCGCATCGCTTTCACATGGAGCAAACTTCTTTCTTCAACCTTGCCTTTGCCGGCGAGGAACTTCGGCAGCACTTCCTCCACTTGGTCGATATCCATTTCCGCGAGGAAGCCGATGGTGCCGCGATTCACGGAGGCGATCGGCACGGAGAAGTCGTCCATTTCGCGCACGGCTCTGAGGATCGTTCCGTCACCGCCGAGGACAACCAGCAAATCCAGTTCCTTCACGCTTTTGTAGTGTTTGTACTCTTTCAACGCGGGAATGCCGCAACGTTTTCCGTCCACGAGAACAGTCGCTCCCGCGTTTTTCAAAATGGTCGTGACGCGCTTCAAAGAGATCTCGCGCTCGTCGATATCCGACCTCGCGGTGATGCCGACGGTGCGGAATTTCATTGCCACACACGCATACTACCATGTTTCGCCATCGCGGTGACGCGAAGGCCCTTTTTTGCTACCATTCCCGACGATGTACGAGAAATTCCTCCGAATCTTCCGAGCGATGGAGCTCGAGGAGAAAATCCTCCACGCGGGGGTAGGCATCTGCGTGGTCGGACTCTTCATTCCGTGGCTCGGCGGACAGTGGTACGGCAATGTGCAACAGTGGAACGGTTTTGGCTTCTATACGGGCTTTGTCGGGCATACCGTTCTCTTGATTCAGGTCTTCATCATCGCCATGACCGTCTCCCCGCTTCTGGGAGGCCCCATCGTCGTGCGCAAATCATCTAGAAATTTCGTTCGTCTGTATTTGAGCTCGGTTTGCAGCATTCTCCTTCTCCTCAGCTTCACGATTCTTTTCCGTCTCACTTCTCAAGTCTCGGGTGCCGAGATCCGATTCGGCATTTACGTCACGATCATCGGCAGTTTGCTTGCCACGCTCTACGCATTCCTGAAGTATGATGCTCAGTGCAAGAACGAAGTGCAGCAACTCTTCCATCATCCCGATCAGCAACAGCAGGCCAAGAAGAAAGTCGTGGAGGATCTCATCGACGAAGGACGTCCGCCACCGCCACCGCCTCCGCCTCCGATGCCCGCGGAGGACCACTCCCCTTTCAAGTCATGACATCTCCAGCAGATACCCCGCAGGCGGATCTTCCGAAAGAGACGTACAAAGACGAGGATCTCGTGTACGTCGATCCCGATACGCGCACCGTCGTTGGTCGGGTGCAATTCAACAAGAGCGACAACCCGATCTCCAAAGTATTCGTACCCGCCGCGCCGAAAGCGGCAACCGCGCCGAAAGGAAAAGACAGCAAAGAAGAGAAGCGCTCATTTTGGCGCAAGGTCTATCCGTTCGGCACGTACAGGAGCATGAAGCGTATTTTCAAAGTCGAGGGGAAAATCAAAGATCCTGAGCCCAACAAAACCCTCGAAGAAGTCCTGCCGAAGGCGCTCAACGAAGCTTTCTGGAATTGGGATGAGAAGAAGGTCAGCCCTTCAACACCTCAGTGACCCGTTTCACTTCTTTCTTCGCTCCAATGATGAGCGGGGTGCGTTGGTCGAGATCGCTGATGACGACATCCAGCACTGATTGCGTCCCGTCTGAGGAAGCGCCTCCCGCCTGTTCGACGATGTAGGCGAACGGTCCGCACTCGAAAAGCAGGCGCAGTTTGCCTTTCGGATATTTGCTGCCGCCGATGTTCGTGAAGATGCCCGCACCTTTGATGAGCATGTGGTGAATGTCCGGCACCATGCCGCCCGAGTATCGGAGCGTATGGCCTTCGTCGAGCCAGAGATTCATCATTTTGCGATAGTTCGGCGTATCGACGACCGCGCGAAGATTGCCCGGTGCGTACGTCTTCACCTCGTCTTTGATCGTCAGATTTTTTTGCAGCAGGATGAACTCGCCGACTTCGTTCAAGAAAAACGCGTGCACGCCTTTGCCGGCGCTGTAGACGAGGATCGTGCGCGGGCCGTAGACGAGGTAGAGTGCGGCGACCTGATCGCGAGGTTTCTTGCCGAGCAGACTTCCTTTGCTTTTGTAAATCCCGAAGATCGAACCGATCGCGAGGTTCGCGTCGACGAGTGATGAGCCGTCGAGAGGATCGAAGACCACTGTGAACGGGGCTTCGGGTACAAGCTCGTGCAATTCCTCGGATTCTTCTTCCGATGCGAAACTGCACACGAGGCGTGACTCGCAGAGCTCTTCTTTGATGATGCGGTTGCTGAGCACGTCGAGTTTCAGTTGATCCTCGCCGAACGTATTGCTGGAACCCGCGAGGCCGAGGTCGGTCGTGCGGATCGCGTTGTGAACGTATTTTCCGCCTCTTGCGATGTCATTGATCAAATGTCGCAGCTCATCCGAGACGTCCGCTTCATATAGATGGTTGTTGAGCGAGATGCGCGTCGGGACGGGGCAAGCGGACATGTGTGTGAAGGGGAATTAGATCAGAGCGCCGAGTTTGATCATCATTTCTGTCACGCGCATCGCGTAGCCCCATTCGTTGTCGTACCAGCTGAGAATCTGCGCGGCGTGCCCGTCGACGACTTTCGTGGACGGCGCGTCGATGATCGAAGAGTGCGGATCGGTTTGGAAATCAATGGAGACGCATTGATCATGCGAGATCGACAAGATCCCCTGCATCGCTTTCGTCGCGGCCGCCGCTTCGAGCACGCGATGGATGTCTTCGATCGTCGTTTTGTTCTTCAAGAAGAACGCCATGTACGCGCAGCTCACCGTCGGCACCGGTACTCGGAACGCCATGCCGTCCATTTTGCCTTTCAGATGCGGGAAAATGTCTTCGCACGCTTTGATCGCGCCCGTTTTCGTCGGGATCATCGAGAGCGTCGCGGCGCGTGCTCGACGGAGCTCTCCGCCTTCTTTCGCTTTGTTATCAAGCAAGTTTTGCGTCGCCGTGAACGCGTGTACCGAACTCACGAGAAGATTCTCGACGCCGAAATGTTCGTCGATGATCTTGATGACGGGCGCGACGCAGTTCGTCGTGCAGGAAGCGTTGCTGACAATGTGCATGTTTTTCGTGAGCAAGTGATCGTTCACGCCCATCACGAAGGTCGGCGTTTTGTCTTTCATCGGCGCGGTCACCAATACTTTTTTGGCTCCGGCGATGAGGTGATGATTCACTTCCTCATGCAGATCGAAATTGCCCGTCGACTCCACGACCACATCCACTTTCAGTTGTTTCCACGGGCATTTCGCAGGGTCACGTTCTTTCACGACATGCACTTCTTTGCCGTTCACCAGCATGTGGTCACCGTTCGTTTCCACTTTTCCTTTGAAGTGACCGTGCAACGAATCGTATTTCAACAAATACGCGCGCATGTCCGAATCCGACGACGCGTTCACCGCGACGACCTCGACGTCATCACCGTACATTTCCACGAACTGACGGTGGACGTTTCTGCCGATCCGACCGTATCCGTTGATCGCGACTCTGAGCATGCTCAGACACTAAAGAATCGGCTCTGCAAAATCAAGGATTCGACGTCGGAAACGCTTGTGTTCGCTCATCCGTATATGCCGACCAACATGCCGAGAAACGCGAAGAACATGCCCACGATCCACAGTCGCATCGTGACTTTGCTCTCTCCCCAGTTCAAGGCCTCCAAATGATGATGAAAGGGAGCGGACTTGAATACTTTTTTGCCGTTGCGCAGGCGCTTGCTCGTGAGCTGGATGATGACGGAGAGCATTTCGATCACGAAGATGAATCCGATGAGCGGCAGGATGAGGACTTGATTGATCATGAAGGCCATCACCGCGAGGGTTCCGCCGAGCGCCAATGCCCCGGTGTCGCCCATGAAGAAGAGCGCGGGCGGGACGTTGTGCCAGAGGAATGCCGCCACCGCGCCGGCGACGACGCCGCAAAATGCCGCGAGCACAAAGAGCCCTGAAATATACGCGACGACTCCGAAGGCGCCGAACGCGATGATCAGCAGTCCGCCCGCGAGTCCGTCGAGGCCGTCCGTCACGTTCACGGCGTTGGCGGTACCGATCACCACGAAGATGAAGAACGGAATGTACAACCAGCCGAGTTGCAAATCACTCGTCAGAAGGCCGAGCTGTTGGCCGAACGGAATGTGGATCGTCTGATATTTCAGTCTGAAATAAAACCAGCATGCCGCTGCGGAACTCATGAGGATCAGCATCGCGAGCTTCGGGACGGCGTTCAGGCCTTTGTTTTTCCCCATGCCGCAGATGTTCATGTAATCGTCGACGGCTCCGAGCAAGCCGAAGCCGAAGAGCATCGCCAGCGGGATGTACGCTTGTCCGCGTTGCAAGATCGAGTGATCAACGATGCCTTGCGTCGCCACGAGTCGCGAGAGAAACACCGTCGTGATGATCGATCCCCAGATCAACACGCCTCCCATGGTGGGAGTCCCTGCTTTTGCTTGGTGGTACGTGAGAAAAACGCTCGCGGAAGCGCCGTCTACAGCTTCGATGCGCAGTTTTTTCCCGAGCTTGAAGTGATGTAGCAATCGCACGAACGGTTTCGTGTAGAGCAATGTCAGCGCGAAGGCCACGAAAGAGTATGTCAGGATTTCCGTCAGCGAGATCGAGGGGCGGATCGGAAGTGCGATCATAGAGAGTGGGGCATGATACAAAATCGAACGATCTCGTCCGCGGCGCAGAAATCCTACTCGTCATCGAGTGCTCGCACGGGCCTGAGCGGAGCGCCTTTCACCAGCCCCGACATTCTCATGCCTGGTCTCGGAGCTCCGGTACCGCTCGGCGTATCGACGTCATAGAAACGCATTTGTTCTTTCTTGAACATGAGCTCGACGCGTCCGACGGGGCCGTTGCGGTGTTTGCGGATGTAAATGTCCGTGATGCCCGGACGATCGGAATCCTCTTCGTAGTAATCTTCGCGGTAGATCATCAGCACCACGTCCGCGTCTTGTTCGATCGAACCCGATTCGCGGAGATCCGAGAGCTGCGGAATGTTGCCCGGACGCGACTCCACGGCGCGTGAGAGCTGTGACAGAGCCACGATCGGGATCTTGAGCTCGCGACCGAGCATTTTCAGCGATCTCGAAATCTCCGAGATTTCTTGCACGCGATTGCCGACGAAGCCTTGGTTGCCCGTGCTCATGAGTTGCAAGAAGTCGATGATGATCATGTCGAGACCGTGTTCCATCTGCAGGCGGCGGGCTTTCGCACGGAGTTCGGGGATCGACGATCCCATGGAGTCGTCGATGAAGACGTTGGCCTTGTTCAGGTCGTCCATGATCGGGCCCATGTTTTGGAAATCTTTGTCGTCGAGTTTTCCTTTTTGCAATTTCCAAGAGTCGACGCCGAGCATCGACGCGAAGAGACGATCGACCAATTGTTCCTTGCTCATTTCGAGCGAGAAGATGCCGATCGTTTTGTTGTGTTTGATGGAAGCGTTTTGCGCGATGTTTAGAGCCAGAGCGGTCTTTCCCATGCTGGGGCGACCTGCGATGATGATGAGATCGGACGGTTGGAAGCCTGATAGTTTCGCATCGAGTGCCGCGTAGCCCGTTGGAACGCCTTTGATCGCACTGTCTTTCGACTCGTGCATTTCAGCGAATTTTTCATACCGTGCGCTCAAGATATCGCGGATGTGGATGAATTTTTCTTTCAAAAATGTCGCGGAGATGTTGAAGACTGTTTTCTCCACTTTTTCCAGAAGTTCGGGGATCTCTTGGTCGATCTCGAAGCCGAGTGCCTTGATCTGTTCTCCTGCTTGAATGATGCGGCGGTGCACCGCTTTGCTCTTCACGATTTGGCCGTATTTGTAGACGTGAGCAGATGTGGGCACTTTGGACGCAAGTTCTGCAAGAAAGGCGCTGCCGCCGACGTCTTGCAGTTTTTTGTTGTCCGCGAGCTTGTTGCTCACCGTGACGATGTCGATCGGCTGGTGGCTTTGATAGAGCTCGTGAATCGCCGCATACACCAAGCGGTACGTCGGATCGTAGAAGTCCTCCGGCTGCAGCAGGTCCGATACTTTGATAATGGCATCGGGATCGACCATCAAGGCACCCAGCACCGTTTGTTCGGCTTCAAGGCTGTGTGGCTGCACGTCGAGGAACGCTTGGGCCATAGGGTCGAAGTGTAGTCGATTTCGCGGCTCGGCAATAGTGTCTCTTCCTCCTGCTTTTGTCAGGGCAACAAAAAACGGAGGCAAGCCCCCGTATCTTGTCGAATTCGCTCTCTACATCTCGCTGATCTTCTGGAACGCATCTTTGATTTGGCTTTCGATTTTCTTCGCAAGGGCTGCATTTTGCTTCAGGTTTTGTCTTGCCTGCTCTCGTCCCTGACCGAGAGTGTCTTCCCCGAAACGGAAGAATGCTCCTGACTTTTCGATGATGCCGTATTTCACGCCGAGATCGAGAATGTCTCCTTCTCGCGAGATGCCCTGACCGTAGAGAATGTCGAACTCGGCCTGACGGAACGGCGGAGCGATTTTGTTTTTCACCACTTTCACGCGCGTGCGGTTGCCGACGATATTTTGTTCGTCAGTCCCCTTCTCCGTGATTTTGTCGATGCGTCGGACATCAAGACGGAGTGATGCGTAGAATTTCAACGCGTTGCCGCCCGTCGTGGTCTCGGGATTACCAAACATCACGCCGATCTTCATGCGGATCTGGTTGATGAAGACGACGGAGCAGTTGGTTTTGCTGACGATGGCGGTGAGTTTCCTCAATGCCTGACTCATCAGACGAGCCTGCAGACCCATGTGACTGTCCCCCATCATGCCTTCGATTTCGGCGCGCGGCGTCAGAGCGGCGACCGAGTCGATGACGATGATGTCGATGCCGCCCGAGCGCACAAGTGTTTCCGTGATTTCCAGCGCCTGCTCGCCGTCATCCGGCTGGGAGACGAACAGATTGTCGATGTCGACGCCGATCTTCCGCGCATATTGGATGTCGAGCGCATGCTCCGCATCGATGAACGCTGCTTTGCCGCCTCGCTTTTGGATTTCCGCGATGGCATGCAACGCGAGCGTCGTTTTACCGGAGGATTCCGGTCCGAAGATCTCGATGATGCGACTTTTCGGGATGCCGCCTCCGAGTGCGAGATCAAGACTCAGTGAACCGCTGGAGTACGTCTCGATATGACTGTTTTGCATCGTGCCGAGACTCATGATGGAGCCGACGCCGTACTGTTTCTCAATCTCTGAGATGGCGGCTTTGAGCGCTTCCGCCTTTGCGGTATCGATCGTAGTGGTTTTCGCTGCGCTTTTCGCAGGAGCGACTTTCTCTGCAGTGTCTGTCGTTGGTGCTGGCTTCGTCATGGAGAGGAGGAGAAAAAACGGATAAGGGTGTATGAACGTTCACCATCACTATGTCTTTTCAGTCTGCGGGGGTCAAACGGAAGTACTTGAAAAGGGTTGGAAATGTGATGGTGTACAAAAGTACACCCAAAATTATGGCTTGGTGACTTGTCTGCATTTCCCGATCTTGTTTTCAAAATCGTAGATGTCGCAGAACGAATCGCTGGGGCAGAGCACCCCTGCGACTCCGCCGCACGGAACGCCAGCTCCGCTGCCGGAAAGAATGCTCGAGCTTCCTTCATCGGAAATGAACGTGATCGAGTTCACCGCCCTTTCGAATTGCGCTTGAATAAGCTTCGCGTCTTCCAGACGCTCGATTGAATGTTGTGAAGACGTGTCGAAACGAAGAACGATGATCACTTGTTTGTCTTGGATGAAGACGTTTTCGGCCCCACTGCCGGCTACAGGAGAGGAGCGAACCGCTCTGTGGCTGCCGAGGTAAAACGGTATGCCCTCGGCGGGCAACGAAGTTTTCAACGAAAGGCCGATCGTCATGACCGGCGTCTTTTCCTCCGGCAATGCAAAAGAGACGACGTTTTTTTGGATGCTGCCTTTCCATGCGTCCGGCGTGGAGATTTTCAGATCAAGAGCAGGCACCTCCCACACGTGCAGCTTGTCGTGATCGTGGAGCGACGTCAGTGTTTTGACGATCAGGACGGGCAGATCATCCAAGGAGGTGTTTTGCTCCGCGGTGCCTTCGATGAAGACCGTTTGACCTTCGTAGTCGACGAGGCTCACCGTTTTGCTTTCCACGTAATACAACTTCTTGCTCTTCACCATCAGGATATGCGTGCCGCGTCGCAGGAGTGAGACTTCTGTGGGGATCAGCGTCCCCGTGGCGCTGACGGGGCCGAGCGGCGCTTGGTCGAGGGGCTTGTTCGTGCAGGCCGTGAGCGCAATGAGCGCGGCGCTTCCGATCGAGATCATGACAAGGGAAAACGTTTTTTGCATGTTTGAAGTATACCTGAGGAGGTCTTTTGTCCCGTATGCCCTTCTTTGCATGTGAGAAAGAACAAACGAAAGAAAGCCATGCGCTTAGAGCTTTTCATGGTTCTTTGTTCCATGAGAACGGCACAAAAAAACCGCCACTTGGCGGTTCTTGATTGCTCTATGTTGCAGCTTATTTCTTCTTGCTGGCGTCGAAGTCGTACACGGCGCGACCGACACGGACGAAGTACGGCATCTTCTGGAGATTCAAGCTGATCGTGCCGACCTTCACCGTGCGCTGCTTGGAGACTTCTTCGATGATCTGTTTCTTCGACAAGGCTCCTTTCTGCTTCAGGATGTTCTCGATGACGTCTGCGACCGTACCCGGCTCGTAACCCCACTCACGGAGCGCGTACAAACCGCGGCCGACGAGGACGAATTGCGGATAACGGATGAGTTCATTGTGAACGGCCTGCACCGTGACGTTTTTGTGATCGAAAGAAGCTTCTTTGATTTGGTTCGCGATTTCCATGAAGTGCATCGGGTGTGCGACTTTCTTCAGCACGATCTCGACTTTGTCGCGGATGGAACGAGGACGGACGAAACGCCATTCGGTGAGCCCCCATCCTTCATTGATCTCTTTCAGACGCTCGTCGATGCTGAGACAGCTGTTGATGAGCTCGGAGGACGGAATGCGAGATTGGAAGACGGGCATCGCCTGAATCGAACTGACGAGCTCGGCTCCTTTCATGCAGGAGTGGCGCTTGTTCAGGAATTTCACGGCCATGTCGATGATGGTCGAGATGTCCTCGATGGAAAGCGTGGAGAGTCTCCAGAACGGCTTGTAGGTCAGGCTATGTCCTTCGGCTGCCATCTCGCTGTCGATCGCGAAGCTGAGCTTCAGGATCGATCCGTCGACCAACTGAGCTCCGGGGAGTCTCTTTAGCACGGACGATACCAATTCGCTCGAGAGCATCAGGCCTCCGTTCGTGCGGAGGATGCCTTTCGCGATCTCATTCACTTCGTTCAGTCGGGTCGTGCGGACGGTGCGCTTGAGTTTCGAGAGCGCGATGCTTTCGATCTGTCGGATGCGCTCGCGAGTCACGTTGAAATGCTTGCCGATCTTCTCCAGCGTTTGCTTGCTCTGTCCCGCCAAGGCGAAGCGGCGTTTGATCACCTCCGTTTCTTTCTGCGTCAGAACGAGGAACAGATCACCGAGCAAATCTTGCAGGCTGATGTTCAGTGCGGATTTCGGTGCTGCGGTCTGAGAGTTGGAGGAGACTGGAGTGGCCATGAGCGGCTAGGGGGAAATAAACTATCTTGTTTTACCAGAACGTTGACAGAAAATAAAGTTAAACTTTCTTTCCTACCCACGATTGAGACGCATGAAGTCGGGAATCGTGATCGGGAGCGGAAAAGAACAAGATAGTGCGTCCTATAAAGGGAGCTATAATATAATAAATCTAGATCGTGTCAATAGCTTTGTTTCTGTCTAAAAATACGGTTAGGAGCTCGCAGGCCGCTTTTGCGTCCGTATCGGTCTTGCCCTTGTTGTTCTCGCCGAGGGTGGTGTAACGCTCGTCGATAAACTCGATCGGAAGAGAGGTTGATTGCTGAACGAATTTTGTGGCCTCGCGCACGATAGCTGCTTGCTTCCCCTCTTCTCCTGATGGCAGTCGCGGAAGACCGACGATCAAACGATCGATTTTTTTTTCGAGTGAGATCTTCGCGATGTGGTTCGCCAGTTCTTCCGGCGATCGATGAGAAACGGTTTCAAGAGCCACGATGAAGCCCGCTTTGTCATCAGCAAAAGCGACTCCGGTGCGCACCGTGCCGATATCGAGGCCGAGGTACTTGGCCATTGTTATTTTTTCTTCGGACTGACCAAGCGAGCGAGGGACGACTTTTTCTTCGAAGCCCCCTTCTTATGGATGATACGTTTCTTGGCAGCCATGTCGATCGCTTTGAAAGCCATAGGCAACACTTTGGCAGCCTCCGCGACTTTCCCTTCCTTCATCAGATCCTGCACTTTGCGGATCTGGGTCTTCATGCTTGTCTTGAACGGAAGACGACGAGCGTTGCGTACCAAGTTCTGGCGCGCTGCCTTGATGGAGGATTTGAGAATCGGCATGGGTCGGACGCAGGGTACGGAAAGGCTCAGATGAAGTCAACACTCGTGCCCCCTTATCTTTTCGGCGGAGCGACCGGTTGCATGCCTTGCATCACCGCGGACATCAGATCTTGTTGCAACGAGCTGAAGGGTGCGTAGGAGGTCGGCATTTCCAAAGCGAGTGAAGGAAGTGCTTTTTGTTCAGTTGAGAGTGAGAAGTCCGCGACCTGCTTTCCCTTATAAGTGGCGGAGCCTTTCAGCGTCGCTGAGATATTCTTGCCGTCTTCGAATGTTTCCGTGTGCAGGTTCGCGATCGTCACGGTGATGTTCGGAGGAGGCAATATCACGGTGCCACTCTTCACGGTGAATTGCGTTTTGGAAATTTCACCGAATGTGAGGTCGATCTGGGCGACGATGACATGCGTCGCCGGATCCGTCACGGTCGCGATCAGACGTTCCTTCGTGACGGTGCCGCGCAGAGTTTCACTGCCGCCGATCGAGAGTGAGAAGCTCCCGCTGACGTATTCGAAAGCAACAGACCGTTCGGGATGATTCGTTTCGACATACGTCAGATGCATCTCTCCGTTTGCGGCGAAAGAACTTCCGATCGTGCCGACAACGCCGCCGGATTCATTGAGAATTTCACCGTCAAAGCCGCGGAAGTCGTATGTTTTCTCATCCGCGCTCAGCACGCCGCGCAGCGAATGCACGCGAGCCTCTCGCAGTTGCTTTCCGATGGTGCCAAGCATGTTCCGGCGAATGTCGATCGGATTCCCCAGCCGCTTCCATGAAGCATCATTCGACTGTTGCATCGCCGTGAGCAAGATATCCAAACTTTTTTGCAGCTTCACAGGATCGGATTCGACACGCACTTGCGTCACACCGTTCTTCGTCGGAAGCAGTTCGATTGCCTTCCAGAGGTGGACGTCATCAATCATCTTCTTCAGTGACTCGGTTTTCAGTGTGTTCGAAACGGTCATTCTTTCTAGTAATTCTTCGATGGTCTGAGGCGGAGGGGAACCCTCGGATGTTGCTTGCTGCTTTTTCAGCTCGGCATTGATCTGATCGTACGTCGCGCCGTACCAACGTTTCGCCATTTCCGCAGGCAATGAAAAAGGTGCGGGGAGCAAGAGAGGAGGAGCGGAGACGTTGAAATCCGGCACGTTGAGCGCGACGAGGTGATTCCCTGCTTTTGCCGTCGCCACCACGTTCACCGAGATGTGTTCGCTTTCCGATTTCACGCTCTGCGGGGTCTTTGCGGGAAATGTTTGGAACGTTCCGCCCGGAGCGTCGATTTGGATTTTGCTCAAGAGATGGAAATTCAGTTTCACGTTTTTCGGATCCGTGGCGTCATGTTCCTGTTTTGACGTGATGTCTACGGACGCTTGGCCAGCGAAGACTCCAGCGATCGGCAACGTGTGAACGGAAATAGTCGTCGAAAGCGATGCGATCGCCGGACGGTCGACCGACGGCGCGTTCATCGTCATGCGTTCGACCATTCGATCATGCATGTGCAGCAGCGCGGCATCCGGGTTCTTGCCGCATGCGGAAAGCAGAACGCAGAATACGAGGGAAGCAAAGAGGGCGGTGCGTCGCATGTGAAGAGTGAGAAAGAAGTGCTGTTACGGTAGCACAGCGTCGGGTCGAAAGCAGGGCGGACGCGAGGGTGTTTCCCGTGTGGTAAGATCGTTCCGTATGTGCGGCATCTTCGGATACATCGGCAAGAAAACAGATGCGGGTTCCGTTGTCATCAGAGGACTGAAGAATTTGGAGTATCGCGGTTATGACTCGTGGGGAGTGGCTCTTCGCAAAGAAGACGGGACGCTGCGCGTCGGCAAAGACATCGGCAAAATCGGTGCGGTGAATCCCGCTGACTACGCGGATCATTCCACGCTCGCCATCGCCCATTCACGCTGGGCGACGCACGGAGGCGTCACCAAGGAAAACGCCCATCCGCATTTCAGTTGCGACATGCGCATCGCCGTCGTGCACAACGGCATCATCGAGAATTACCAAGCGCTTCGCGACGAGCTCAAAAAGAAAGGGCACTTGTTCAAATCGGAAACGGACACCGAGATCATCCCCCACCTCATCGAGGAGTTTCTGAAGTCGGGATTGTCCCTTCACGAAGCCGTCCGCGCTTCATGCCTTCGCTTCCACGGACGGTACGCCATCCTCGTGATGGACAAGCAGTCGAACAGTTTGGTCGCGGCGCGCACGGGCTCCCCTCTTATTGTCGGCGTCGGTGAAGGCGAATTTTTCATCGCGTCCGACATTCCCGCGTTTCTCGAATACACCCGCACGGTGCAATATCTCGATGACGGCGAGATGGTGACGGTCGAAAACGGCGCGATCCGCTTCAGCGACATCGAGTCGGGTCAGGAGCGAAAGAAGCGTCTCGTCACGATCGATTGGGAAGTGAAGGATGCCGAGAAAGGCGAATACGAGCACTACATGCTCAAGGAAATCATGGACCAAAAGGAAAGCATCCGCCGCGCGGTGCATCAGAGTGATGACGATATCGAGACGGTCGCGAAGTCGATTCAAAATTGTTTGGGTTGCATCCTCACGGCGTGTGGTACGGCCGGCAAAGTGTGTATGGCTGCTGATTATTTCTTCTCGGTCGTCGCGAACCGTCACGTGAATTTCGCGCCCGCGAGCGAATTCAAAATCTACCATCACTTCCTGAAGCCCGAGAGTCTCATCATTGTCGTGAGTCAAAGCGGAGAAACGGCCGACGTGTTGGAAGCAATGCAAGTGGCGAAGAAAGCAGGTTCCAAAGTTCTCGCCATCGTGAACGTCGAGGGCTCGTCCATCGCGCGCGCCGCAGACTTCACGCTGCTTATCAACGCGGGCCCCGAGAAAGCGGTGGCGTCGACGAAAGCCGCGACGGGACAGATGGCGGTGCTTCTTCTCATCGCGCACGCTGTTTCGGGGAGATTGAACGAAGGCAGATTGCTGTTGCAGGAAACAAGCGGTCAGATCAACGACATGTTGAATCCACGCTATGTGCAGCACATTCGCGACGTCGCTGAAAAAATCTATCAGCACGACAACATGTACATCATCGGGAAGGGTTGGAATTATCCGATGGCGCTCGAGAGTGCGATCAAGATCCAAGAGGTGAGCTACATCCACGCGGAAGGATTTGCCGCCGGCGAATTGAAACACGGGCCGATCGCGCTGATCGAAAAGGGCACGCCGTGTATCGCGCTCATGGGCAACGATGAGCTCAGCGCCGACATGATCTCAAACATCATGGAGCTGAAAGCCCGCGGCGCGATGATCATCGCCGTGTCTCCGAAGAAGGAAGACATCTTCGATCATTGGATCAAAGTACCGGACGCGGGAGCCGCGCAACCGATCGTGAACGTCATCCCCGTGCAGATTTTGGCTTATTTGCTCGCCGTTCTCAGGGGGCGTGATCCGGACATGCCGAGAAATTTGGCGAAGAGTGTCACGGTGAAATAATGGACAAGTCTCTTTTACTGACGGCGGGATTGGTCATACTCGGCATGCTTTGTCAGGCGTGGCTGCTCGCCGACATGACGTTCGCGAGGAAGGATTTACTGAAATTCGGTTCCTGCATCGGCGCCTGCCTCTTCATCTTTTTGCCGTGGAAACACGAACATGATTATCGAGTGATTCTGCATCTGTTCATGATCCTGCCGATGTTCACCATGTTTTTTTCATTGTTTTTCAGAGATCGGCTACTGCCCGTGATCAGCGAACAAGCGCTGTTGATTTGGAATATTCTTTTGGTCTACGCGCTGACTTTGCAGTTCGGATTTCACAACCAGTGGCTTCTTTTTGCCGTGATTCCGAGCATCGCTACCGTTGCCCTCGGCTTCATCCCCTATCCTTTGCATTTCGGTTTCAAAGTGATTTTCTACGTTTGGTTTCTGGTGATGATTGTCGCACTCGGACTTTTGCAATTTCGGTTCGGGGACTTCGCGTTTTTCTTCACGTCGGTTCCGTCAAGCGTTACGCCGAACATCAGCGCTTTCATGAGTGGTGCGGCTTTTCTTTCATTCGGCATCAACGCTTTTTATTTGTTCCGATTGATTCCGATCCCGTCGAAACATCAGAGCGTGGAAAGCAGAATGAAAGAGTGGCATGAGGACGTTCATTTGATGGCGTCTCGGTTTTCCGATGATCAATTGCGATGCCGATCCACCGTCTTCATTCTTCTCCTCGGCGCATTGCTCACCGCGAATGTGCGTTGGCAGTTTGTGTCCGGATGGCTGCTCATCAACATGTGCATCTTGTTGCTGCCGCATGCGTTCTTTGTGCTGTCGATGCACACGCACAAAGTCATTTCGCTTGAGGAACTTCCGCAAAAAAAATCCTGATCGAGTTCATGGTTTCTTCGCAGCAGCTTCATCGCAGTGGATTCGGCCGATGCTGATGTTTGACTGCGTCAGACATTCGTTTACTATGCCGCCTTCATGTATTCGACTCATGCCAGCGGGCCGACACTTCGCGATCTCGCCGAAGACGCGGATGTGTTGACGATGGGCATCACGCCGTCCGCCGATCAGTTGCATCAAGGTCATTATCTAACACTCTTTAATTTGCTGAAAACTCTTTCCGACACGCGAACCGCAACCGCGAGAATTTTTTTAGATGATCGGGAATTCAACAATCAGGTGGAGCCTTCCGTCCCGAGCGAATCGCGCATTCGTTCGATCGAACGATTGATCGGCTCGTTTGCCGAGCGCACTGAAAAATATTTGCACGATTCGACGCTCGGCAGTCGCATCACGACCGAGAGAATGTCGGATTTTTGGCAAGGGTATGGCGCGCAGCACGAAACGATGGGAGGCGACATGTACAAATTGTTGACGACGGAATGGCAATTCAAGATAGCGCCTTCCTATCGCAACTCACTCAAGAGAGTTTTTCGCACGGTGTGCCCCGACTGCTCCGTCGGAAAATTGAAAACCCGAGGATTGCGCAATCAATCAAACGGATTTCGCAACGTGTGCATCGAGCCAACGTGTTCGAATGGAGAGTATTTCGTCGATGCGATCCGCGGAGACACGAACTGGCTCGTTCATTACGCGCTGGTCGGTCTTCGTGATGTTCCGTTCGCCGAGTTTCATGACGCATCGATCCTGCACGTCTATGGCGGCGATTACGCCCAGAAATGGGGCGGAGGAGGGCGTGAGTCGAAGGCTCGGCGTATGAGCGACACGGTGGCGCGAATTCGCGCGAAGAAAAAATTGCCTCCGATTCATCATCATGCGGGACCGCTCATTCTGAACGGACACGACAAGCTCTCGAAGAGCAAAGGCGACGGAGGAGTCATTCCGGATTTCGAGTGGATGGAAGCGGTGTTGAACGGCAAGAGTTCTGAAGTCGACGTCGCGGCTGCCGACTGATTACTTCTCGTCCGGCGGGATGCCGTAATAATCGAAAATCATCTGCGCGATGTCTTTGAAGAGCGGAGCTGCGGACTTGCTGCCGAAATC
>JAYVRL010000026.1:0-20969 GCA_043776335.1 Candidatus Peribacteria bacterium
AGGCGGTCATTACAAGCAAATCTTTCGACAGCAACTCAATCTGTTCGATTTCTAACTCCGTCGATGCCTCGCACTTCGAGTGCGGGGTTGTTCACTATGTTATAATGCAATACTTATCATTCCTTTTCTTTTCATGAGATTGACGCAAGAAGTGGAGTGCACGCATACGATCAGCAGAGGAAATCAGCTGCTGACCGTCGGTCAGCAGGAATATATTGACCGCATCCTCGCAGAGGACGGTTTGAGTTTGAGAGTCATCGACGGAGAAGGGCGAGTGAATCTCAGCGGACTCCCCATCGACATCGGGAATGAAATTTTGGCAAGAATCCAGAGAACCCTCGGCGTTTTCATCGTCTACAATCGCTCGGCATACGATGCCGAAAGCGGTCCGGCGGCGCGCGAAGAAAAAGAGTGGTTGCAAGATCCTCATTGGGGCGAACGCCAAGCGGCAGGTTGGGAATTCGAGCCGAGCAGTTCCCTCCTCAGCGTCTGAGTTCGGGTAGAATCAGAACCTCATGAACATGAGGGCGGTTTCATCGGCGGCGCTGGCGATCGTTCTGTGTTTTCAATCGGTGCCCGTGGTGTCGTCGTTCGCAGCCGAAGCGCCTTTTTTTGAACGGATATTCTCCGCTCCGATCGACGGGTTCAGTGTCCGCCTTCCGATCGATAAGGCGGCGTTTCGCTATCAATATCGCACGGGTCGAAAGTGGTCTTCTTGGCAAGAGTATGCCAGCGATGGCGATGTTTTGCCGGGCGAAGAATCCGAATTGATCATGGTGCCCTACGGTACGGACGGTTTGCGGGCGCAGAGTATTTCTTCTGCTGCTGACATTCACGAGATCATCGTGTCACATGAGCCCGCCAGAGTCCGCGTCGCATCGACCGGCGGCGGGATGAAATCAGCCATTCTGTCGCGCGCCGATTGGGGTGCGGATGATCGCTATCTCTTCGACGGCAAAGTCGACGCGTCCGAGACGCAAACGACCGACACCGCCAAGGGTGACAACGGCGCCACCGAGCCGTTGGTGCAGAGCAACAAGCGCGTCCAAGATTGTCAGATCGCGCAGCAAGGTTTTCCCGATGAATTCAAGATCAAGTCGACCGTGAAGAAAGATCCGAGCGGCAAAGTCTATCGTTGGCCGGAGCAGTACAGTCCGGCGATTCATCTGCTCGTGGTGCATCACACGGCGCTCGTGGTGCGGGGCGATCCGCGTCCGCCGGTCGAAAGACTTCGTGCGCTCTACAAGTATCACGCGATCAGTCGCGGCTGGGGAGACATCGGGTACAACTTCGTCGTCGACGAGAACGGTCAGGTCTACGAAGGCCGTGCAGGCGGCAAATTCGTCGTCGGCGGTCACGCGTACTGCAACAACGTGGGCACGATCGGGATCGTGGTGATGGGCAACTTCGAGATGGAACAACCGAGCCAGGCTCAAGCCAAAGGTTTGCAGTGGCTACTGCACGATTTGTCGACGCAGTACGGATTGGATCTCGGTCGCGCCACGCAGTTTCACGGCAAGAAATTGGCCTCGCCGATCGTCGCGCATCGCGATCTGCTCTCCACACTTTGCCCCGGCTATTCCCTGTACGGAGCATTCGCCGAGATGATCGATCATGTGCGCACCGGTCATCTCGACGATGCCGTGGATTTCCCCGCCATCCGCTCGAGTTCGTCTTCCGTATCCGCAGTGACGCACAGTGTTTCATCGGGCCTTGCGGAAGGCATCGCCTTCATCGGGCGCACATCCGTCAGCATCAATCCCGGTGGGAAGCAGCGCCTCAGCTTCACGTACACGGCGGGGCAGTCCGGTGCGTATGAAGGGAAGAAAGTCGGCGATGTGCGGCTTTCCGTGCCGACGATCAAATTGTGGCAAGACGACGGCATCGATGAAATTCCCGTGACGAAAGGCATTTTGCTTGGCACCGATCTGCCCGCGGGCGAGACCGAGAATATCCAGCTGATCGTGCAGGCTCCGCAGAACGAGGGCGCATATTGGATGGACATCGCAGGCCTTCACTTCACGCTTTCCGTCTCCGGTCGCCGCGCCAGAACGGGCACGTTCATCAATCCGTTTGATCCGGGTGACATGCATTTCGTTCATCCGGCTGAAGTGAAACGTGACACGACTCTGAAAGTCCGCGTTCGTCATGATGTGCATTCTTCCGTGCCTTCGAGCAGAGCATCCGTTTCATCCATCGCGTCATTCGCGTCGTCGTCACCCGCAGGCACGATTCGCGTGAAGCTCAGCGCCACGGCTTCGCCGACGATCACCTTCACGTCGGCGGGATCGGTGAACGCGGAGTCCGTGACTCCCGGTGCGGCGGTCATGCTTTTCGCGCGCGGATCGGAATGCGTCGCGATGTCCGGCGGCAACACGATCGCTCAGGATGTTCTTGTTCGATTGCAGTCGAGCGGCGGCAATCCTCTGACGATTGACTCCGTTCGATCCAAGATCGGCCTCTACAGGGGCGTTCTCGAATGTCGCGTGATCGGGGGAGCGCTGACGTTGATCGATGAGTTGCCGATCGAAGAGTACATGGCGGGACTCGCCGAAGAACCCGACACCGAGCCGTACGAGAAGCAGCGTGCGTTTGCAATTGCGGCGCGCACGTACGCGGTCTTCTATCTGCAACCTTCGCAGCGAAAATTCCCGAATCAGCCGTACGACGCGTCCGATGATCCCGCGGTGTTTCAGTCTTTTTACGGTGTGCAATTCGCGGCGGAGAATCCGCAGTGGATTCGTGCGGTGCAATCGACCATGCATGAAGTGTTGCAGGTAGGAGGAGAGATCATCAAGCCGCCGTATTTCAGCAGTGATGACGGACGGACGCGCAGTCCCGCGGAAGCGGGTTGGAAAAATTTCCTACATGCCGAGATTTTCGAGAGCAAGCCTGATGCGTGGTGCGCAGGGATGACGCTGCGCGGGCACGGCGTCGGGATGTCCGGTTGCGGTGCCAAGGGTCAAGCGTTGGCCGGCAGAAGCGCTGAACAGATCTTGCAGTACTACTATCCGGGGACAAGAATCGTTGACTTGCCGTAAACGGAACAGTACGTTTCGACCATGCCAACACGTGCCTCGAAAGAGAACGTCGATTACGACAAGCGTTTCAAGATTGCGACAAAAGACGTGCTGACAACCGGAGAGATCGAGCTGGTCGCAGGACTCTCCTGCAACAAAGTGCAGGATCTGCTCGACGACAAGATGCTCGCAGGATTTCATGTGCCGATGTCGACACATCGGCGTTGTCCGAAAAAAGCGCTCTTCGCATACATGACGGAACACGGGATGCCGATCCCGAAGTGGGCGATGGCTACCGAAGCGCACGTCGGCGGAGATGCGGAGTCCAACGGCGTGTTGCATGCGAAAGACGGATTCGGCCTCGGCTACGAATTGCTTGATCGTTCGGTCACGAAGATCACGATTGATGACACAGCCGTCGCCGGTCGAGCGCAGAATATCGTCGATCAGATCCGTCAGGCATGTGAAGCGCGCGGTTATCCCGTACCCGCGATCGAAATTCTCGGTCAAGCGTCTGCGTAGATTTCCATTCAGGAGTGGCGGCAGGTTGCGTGGATTCCTTCGTACACGAGCGGTTTGCAGGCGTGAGGATTGCCGTGTTCGACTCGGCATTGATGCTGTCTCCAGGCCAAAATAGTTCGCTCCCTTCCGAGAACATGAGGGATATTCAGCTCGAGTGCGACTCGGCACTGTAGCTCTATTTCAGCGGCTCTCGTGTCTGCTTCCGACATTTCCGTGATGCCGAAGGCATGCATGAAAGAATCCAGATGCGCGGGCTTCAACAGATTGAAGAGGGTCGTGAAAGGATCAGTTGTGTCCTCGCCGAGAGCAGCAGGTGTGGCGATGGACACGAGCAGGTTCAGCTGACGGTTGTCACGGATTTTTTTGGCGCAGGATCGTCGCCCTCGTCGAAATGCCCTGTGGTGATGAATCCTTCGCCCGCTTTGCTCACGGCTTTTGTCACGGGATGTTCCGCGCCCTGAATCTTCATGCCTCGCAGCAGCGCGAGTTCGCAGTGTTCGCGGCACGTCGTAATGCAGACTTGAGCGTTGCCGTCCGGACCGTGACTTTGGGACGACACCTGAGGGCCGAATTCGCAGGTCTTGAGGCATCCGTCACGCACCGCCGCTTCGAGATCCGACCATCTGCTGTCCGCGGTGTGCGTTTCGGTCATAAGACACAACCTAATACGAACTCTGAGATATGCAAGCACTGGAAAAGGCTCCGAGCGTTGAGCCCAGAGCCAAGCCAAAATTCCGATGCTGTCTTTCTTATTTCGCGGCGGCGAGCAACGCGTCGATGCGGTCGCACTTCTCCCACTTTACGTCGAGATCTTCACGACCCATGTGGCCGTAGGCGGCTAGTTTCTTGTACTGCGGACGGAGCAGATCGAGATCTTTGATGATCGCCGCGGGACGGAGATCGAAGACCGTCGACACGGCTTTTTCAAGGACTCGGTCGCTGATCTTGCCCGTGCCGAACGTGTCGACGCGCAGAGACACCGGAGCCGCGATGCCGATGGCGTACGCCACCTGCACTTCGCATTTCTTCGCGAGACCCGACTTCACGATGTGCTTGGCGACCCAGCGCACGGCGTACGCGGCGCTGCGATCGACCTTGCTCGGATCTTTGCCCGAGAAGGCTCCGCCGCCGTGACGGCTGTATCCGCCGTACGTGTCGACGATGATCTTGCGACCCGTCAGTCCGCAGTCGCCCGGAGGGCCACCGATGACGAAGCGTCCAGTCGGGTTGATGAAGTATTTCGTGCTCGCATCCAAATACGCACCGCACACCGGTTCGATGATGTGCTTTTTGATGTCTTTGCAGATTTGCTCGTGGCTGACATCGTCGGAGTGCTGCGTCGAGATCACGACGGTCTGCGCACGCTTCGGCTTGCCGTCATCGTCGTACTCGATCGTTACTTGGCTCTTGCCGTCGGGACGCAGGTACGTGAGGCCTTTCGCTTTGCGGACTTCCGACAGTTTGCGCGTCAGTTTGTGCGCGAGGCTGATGGGGAGCGGCATGAGCTCGGGCGTTTCGTCGCACGCGAAGCCGAACATGAGACCTTGGTCGCCCGCACCTTGCTCCTTTGCCACGGTCTTCTCGGCGGTGACGCCCATGTCGATGTCGGCGCTCTGCTCACCGACGCACACCATCACGGCGCACGCTTTGTGATCGAATCCGAAGATGCCGTCGTCGTACCCGATCTCTTTGATCGTGTCGCGCGCGACCTGCGCCATCGGGATGTAGGTATTCGTCGTGATTTCGCCGGCGACGACGACGAGGCCGGTCGTTGCGAGACATTCGCACGCGACGTGAGACTTCGGATCTTTGGACAGCGCGTAGTCCAGCACGGCGTCAGAGATCTGATCGCAGAGTTTGTCGGGGTGACCCTCGGTCACCGATTCCGACGTGAATAAAGAGGACATGGAATGAAGGGAAGAAAATAGAAACACCCCGTCCGTGCGTGGACCGAGTGAATATTGTCTTCCGATTCACTATCGTCCCTCCGCTTGGAGGCTGGGATTCCCACCGTTCCGAGACTTCGGAGGTTGGGGGACGCATCGATCGGGCCAGTTCCCTCTGCGTCACTCTTGATAGGCGGTGGTGTGGACTCAATCTAGCGCGAGGTGATTTCTTTGACAAGTTTTTTGAAGTTTCTAGGATGAGGTTTTAGCATCCTCACACGTCGTATGCCTGAAGTCTCTGAGCAAACGGTTGTTGCCGACGTTGCGCAAAGGGCTCCTGCCCCAGCGCCGGAACCGCCGGCTGCCGCGTCAGAAGCGGAAACGACGGAAACCGCGCAACAAATTCACGAGCGTCTCTTGCAGATACATGCGTCGTTGATGGCGTCGCACTTTTAGACGGGGATCTTTCGTACGACGAACGCGTGCCCCGTGTGTTTCATGAAGGTTTCGAATCCCGCCCGATCGATCACGAGCGTCGCAGTGTTCACCAGCGGGTGAAAACAAAATTTTCCGATTTTCGCCGCGTCTTCGTCGACGATCACGTTGATTTTCTTTTCGGTGTCGAAGATCAGGCCGAACGGGGTCACGGAGCCGGGAGTCACGCCGAGCATTGTTTTCAGAACTTCGGGAGAGACGAAGCTGAAGCTCTGTCCTCCGTATTCTTTCGCGAGTGCCTTCGTATCTACGCGCTTGTCGTGCATCACGATCGCGAGCACATAGATCTCTTTGCCTTTGGCTTTCATCAGGAGTTGTTTCGTGTGCGCTCCTTCCATCTTCGGGCACAGCCGTTCCGATTCCGCGCAGCTGAACACCGCGGGGTGGTTGAAGTGCTGGAACGGAATCTTGAGCTTCGCGAGGAGGGCGAGAATCTGGTCCATGATGCAGCGGGTAGAAAGTAGCGGGTAGCGGTTAGAATACATGAAACAGGGTCTGCCCGCTTCCCGCTATCCGCTCCTCACTTCATTCCTGTTACACTTGCTTCCACTATGTTGAAAGCCGACCATCCCTTTTCCTTCGTTCTCTTCGGAGCTTCCGGTCATCTTGCGCGCATCAAGATTTTTCCCGCGCTGTACTTTCTTGCCCTGAAGAAGCGGTTTCCGGAGGCATATTCGATCGTCGGGTTCGCGAGAACCGCGATGACGAACGAGCAATTCAAAGAGATCGTGGCGTCTTCGATCCACGAGCATGTGCTCGAGGTGAATGAAAAAGTCCTCGCGGAGCTGCTCGAGCACGTCAGTTATTGCGCCGGTCAATACGACAAAGTCGATGATTTCAAAAAACTCGCGACGCATCTGAAGAAACTCGAAGGCTCCGTTCAAGATGTCGTGCGTCTGGCGTACTTCTCGATTCCGCCTTCCGTGTTTTCGGTCACGCTGGAAAACATTTGCGCCGGCGGCGTGCACGATCCGAAGATCGGATTTCGGTGTGTCGTCGAGAAACCGGTCGGGAGCGACCTCAAAACGTTCGAGATCGTTCGCGCGCAACTCGAGAAATGTTTTCGACCCGAAGAGGTCTTCATCCTCGATCATTATCTCGGCAAAGAAGCCGTCCGCAACGCATATTTTTTGCGCTACGCGAACCCCGTCATCGAGCGCTTGCTCAAAAACACGATCATCAGTCACGTGCAGATCACGGCGTCCGAAGTCGGAGGATTGGAAGGTCGTGCGGGATATTTCGACGCGGTCGGCACGCTCAGGGACATGTTCCAGAGCCATTTGATCCAGATCGCGGCGCTCCTCACGATGCGACTCACGAGCGATCTCAATGAGATGAAAGCCGTCCGCCTCGATGCGATTCACAAGTTTTATTTGCCTCCCGCCTCCGATCTCGCGGAGATCGTCATGCAGGGCCAGTACGCGCCGGGTACCGTCAGCGGCAAGACCGTCGGTGGTTACCTTGGCGAGCAGGGTGTGGCGGCCGATTCGCGGACGCCGACGTACGCGGCATTGAAACTGATGTCGCGATCATCGCGCTGGGAAGGCGTGCCGTTCTTTTTGCGTTCGGGCAAGCGACTCAAAGAAAAACAGACGAAAATCGCGATCGAATTTCACGAATCGGCGACGCTCGTCGGCAAAGGCGAAGCGCGAAACCGCCTCGAGATCATCCTGCAGGGAGAGGCCGGCATGAAGCTCTATTTGCAGACGAAACTCGGCGGCAGCGAGCCGAAATTTCGTCCGCTCCTCATGGAGGATCCTCTCGTGTGCATGGGCGATTGTCTCGTTGAACACAGCCTGCTGATTCTCGAAGCGGTCAACGGTCACCGTCAGTGGTTCCTCGATCCCGAGGAAGTCCGTTACTGCTGGACGCTCATCGATCCGTTGCAGCGGTATCTCGATGCCGCCGACACCCCCATTGCACTCTACCCGTCGGGTTCGGTCGGGCCGAAAGAGGCGGATGAGTTCATCGCAAGACAGGGGCACAAGTGGTTTTAAGCTATCATCGACGCATGGACATCATCGAAACGAAAACCACCGAAGAATTCGTGAAGACCGCCGCGCAGTGGATCACGAGCGCGATTCATGCGGCTGCGAAGGACGGACACAGTCCGTTTGTCGGGCTTTCCGGCGGTTCCACGCCTGCGCCCGTCTACACGATGCTCCCGACGGATCTTTCGATTCCATGGGATCACGTGACGTTTTTTTTGACCGACGAACGATATGTTCCTGCGGATTCCGCCGATAGCAATCAGCGCATGGTGCGATCGACCTTGCTGACACGCGCCGCGAGCAATGCAAGGTTTTTGGCACCCGATACGTCGCTGTCTCTTCCTGCGTGCATCGCCGCATACGCGGAGACGTTGAAAGGGTTGAAACCGGATCTTGCGATCCTCGGCATGGGCACGGACGGTCACATCACGTCGCTCTTTCCGCCGCTGCCGCCCGAGGCGTACGGGCCCGACGACGTCATTCATACGACGACGGACAAATTCGCCGGTCATGATCGCATCAGTCTGACGTTTCCAATTCTCGAACGGTCGAAAAAACGAGTTTTTCTGATTTCGGGAAATGAAAAAAAAGCGCTGCTTGCGAAGATGCAGGATGATTCTCAGGACGTGAATCAGTTGCCCGCGGTCGCACTCCTTGATGAGCATACGACGTGGATCGTAGGACCGTAGAAGCGGTTCTTTTTTGTCCGAGCGACAAAAAGAACCAAAAAACGCGTGCGCGCCGCGTTCCCACGCCACGCATTTCGCGATCGAAACTGCGTGGCAGACCGCAGGCCCCCACACTCTTGGCGCGCCTCCCTCCCTCGGAACTGTGTTTGTATTTCAATGGAAGTGCGAAAGCATCCAAGGGCGGGAACCAAAAACCACAGGAGGGGGTGTGCGGGTCGGTTTGGTTTTTGGTGCGCTTTCTTTGTTACTTTCTTTCTCGGGTAGAGAAAGAAAGTAAGAAGAGCTTCGCAAGAGAAACGGGTATTACTGCTGCAGATACATCAGCGGATTCTTCTTCACGCCATTCACGTGCACTTCGAAATGCGAGTGGATGCCGGTCGGTCCGTGCACGCGCCCCGTGTTGCCCATGAACGAGATCACTTGTCCGCGATTCACGATATCGCCTGTCTTCACGTAGAGCTCCTTGTTGTGCGCGTAGAGCGTTTGCATGCCGTTGCCGTGGTCGATGACCACGACGTTGCCGTAGCCTCCGTTCCAGCCGTAATCGGCGCGGACGACGGTGCCGGCTTCCGCGGCGAACACGGGACTGCCACCTCGATGTTGCAAATCCACGCCGAAGTGAGTCGCGCTGAAATATTGCGTGAAGAAACAGTCGCACGGCATTTGCAGAATGCCGTAGGTCGGAGCGATCGTCGCGTCTTTCACTTGCGGGGGGAGCTCGACTTTGCCCGCGGGCACGGACGGTTTGAACGTCAGTTTCACATCCGTCGGCTTTCCGTTCTTGCCCGCTATCTTCACGATCGGCTTGCCGTTCGGCACGATCAGATCTTGCCCCGCGAGCAGGTATCCTCCGCGGATTTTGTTTTGCGTCGCGATCGCGCCGGCTTCCACGCCGTAGAGATCGGCGATCATCTGCAGATTTTGCCCGCGCTTCACCGTGTGCATCACGCCGTCGACGGGCAAGATCAAGAGTTTTTGTCCCGATTGCACCGAGTCATTCGGCCCGAGATTGTTCGCCCAACGGATCGTTTCCGGTTTCAAGAAAGAAGACTTTGCGATGCTCGTGACGCTTTCGCCGGCTTCGACGGTGTGGATGATCCCTTCGCTGTAGGCGCTGCGCGTTCCTTGCTCGGTGAGAGCCGATGTTTTCATCAAGAATCCGTCTTCTGCGAGGAGGAATCCGTGCGTGTCGAGATCGACGTCGGCGGGCGTGGCCAGCGTCGTATCGGGAGTGTAGGCCGGCATGAAGAGTGATATCACGAATGCCCCGACGCAGAGCGCGCGGATGCGAGACGACAGCCACGAATGGGCGGGAGAGCGGAGCGAACGCATAGGTGCGATTACTGCACAACGGCATCATGAACGCCCTGCAGGACGTACAGACTGTCAGTATAGCGGTCTTTTGAACCGAGCAGCACCAGCAAGTACGGGTGGCTCTGCTCTTCGAAGAGCACGATCAGACATTCCCCCGCGCCGTTCGTGGTCCCCGTCTTCACGCCGAACACGTTGTCATTGTCTTGCAGCAGTTCGTTCGTGTTGCGCAGGTCGAATTCCTTGCCTTCGCTGTCGGCGATTTTCGCGGAGTGCGTTTTCACGATCGATCGGAAGTTTTGATTCTTGAGCGCGGCCATCGTCAGCCAGCCGAGGTCGCGCGGCGTGGAGTAGAGCATCTCTCCGTCCAATCCGGCGGGATTCGTGAAGTGCGTGTTTTTGAGTCCCAACGTGGTCGCCCGCAGGTTCATTTGTTGCACGAAGGCGCCGACGCTGTGAGCGTCGAAGATCGCCAGCGTGTACGCGACATCATTCGCCGACGGGATGAGCATTCCTTTCAGAAGTGCGCCGACGCTGAATTGCTCCCCCGCTTTCACGCCGATCGTGCTGCCGCGGATTTTCTCCGCACCCGCCGACACCGTGACGGTTTCCGTCAGTTCGTGATGTTCCAAGATCAACAGTGCGGTCATGATTTTCGTGAGGCTGGCCATCGGACGTCTCTGGTCGGCATTTCTGGAGAAGAGCTCTTCACCGCTTTGCAGGTCGAAGAGGATCACGCCCGACGCGGACAACTTCGAAGGGATTTGCAGGCCCGAAGCGATGAGCGTTGGCGCGGTGACGTGGATCACTTCGATGCCGGGCAATTCTTTACGCACAGCCGCAGCGTGCGTGGGGGGGACGGCGCCGAGCAAGAGGAGTGATGCGAGTGCGGAGAACATGAAGGCGAACGAAGAAACCGAGCGTTTACTTGTAGATGATTTTGTCTGCGATCCGAAGGTCGACGTATTCTTTGGCTTGGTCGAGCGTCAATGTTTTCAGGAATTCCCGGAAGCGTTGGAATTGTACGGGGAGCGGACTTTTGAGATCAAACCAGAGGGTGACCTTGTTCGTGCGGATGTGAAATTCTTGCGCGCGGACGTACACGGCGATGTCTCTTGTCGTGAGTCCGAAATCGGTGCGCAGCGTATCACGGGCGGCGAAAATCTCCTCGATGAAATCAGGCGGAAGAGCCGGCGTTCTGTTTTGGGGGCGGATGCCCCAATCCGTGAGTCTGAGCGTCGGGATCGGCGTTGATCCCGTGAGTTTGATCGGAGAGTTCACGTAGTAGCCGCTGCGCGTGATGTACGCGTATGAGCCGGAGCCCACGATCGCGCCCGTTTGGCTCGCAGCAGAGGCGTCGCTGTCATCGATGATCACGGCCGCCGCGATGCTTTCGAGATAGATCGAGACCGTGAGCGTGGACGGATATTCTTTCACGATGTCGACGTGATCGATGTCCGGATATTCGCTCTGCAGCATCGCGCTCACCTGCCCCTTCGTGACCAGAAGCAAGCGTTGTTTGAAAAGCGGCTTCAGCGTTTGTTGGATGTCTTCGAGATCGATGCGCGGATCTTGCCTGCGGATGTGGATCTGCCGCACGTCGAAGAACGGTGCGAAGAGCAACACCATCACGACCGTGACGATCAGCACGCACGCGCCGATCACGAGCCACGTGCGAAATTCCGAGACGACGAGTGCGCCGAATCGTGATAATTTTCGCGTCAAACGCATCCAACGTTCCCGTCGGCGTCGCGCTTTGCGATCCGTCGTTTGGTAGGTCTGTTTTGCGAGTGTTCGCGAGTAGAGGCTCGTCTCGCGGTTCAGGTGTTTCGGGAGCCTGCGAGGGGAGCGAAGCGGCATCTTCCCAAGCTTAGAGCCTCGACGGAAGATCGGGAACTGTTCGGACTACCATCGGTGTGTCATAGTGTGCCCTCACATGAAACTCGCGATCATCGCCGATTGGCTTCCGACGTACGGAGGCGCCGAACACGTCATCGCGGCGCTGCATGAACTGTGGCCCGCCGCACCGATTTTTACAACGGTTGCGAGGCCGAAGACGCTCGGTCCGATGGCCTCGGCTGACATCCGCACCGATGCGCGGTTGCAGTCGATCTTTCGCCTGCTCGGTCGACATCAATATTTGTTGCCGTGGATGCCGCAATCCCTCGAGTCGATCGACCTCGGCGCGTACGACGTTGTCCTCAGTTCGTCGCATGCCGTCGGCAAAGGCATCATTCCGCCGCAAAACTCCGTGCACGTGTGTTACTGTCACACGCCGATGCGGTACGCGTGGGAAATGGAAGAAGAATATCTCGCGGATTTTCACATTCGCGGGATCTTGAAGTCGTTTGTTCGCAAACAATTGAAGCGTTTGCGCAGGTGGGATCTCTCCACCGCCAAACGCGTGGATGTGTTCATCGCGAACTCCACGGAGACGCAGCGACGCATCGCTCGGATTTACGGACGAGAAAGCGTCGTGATCACGCCGCCCGTCGACGATCATTTTTTCTCGACGCCGCTCCGAGAGAACGCGGCGGAGTCGTCGTATTTTCTGGCGCTCGGCAGACTGGTTCCGTACAAACGATTCGATCTTCTGATCGAGCTTGCGAATGCGCTTCGCTTGCCGCTCAAGATCGGCGGCACGGGTTCGGATTCCGCTCGTCTCAAGAAATTGGCGGGACCGACGGTCGAGTTTCTGGGCTTCGTGCCCGATGCGGATTTGCCGCTGCTCTACGCGAATGCCGAGGCGTTGCTGTTCCCCCAAGTGGAGGATGCGGGCATCGTGCCGTTGGAGTCGCAGGCATCGGGACTCCCCGTGATCGCGTATCGAAAAGGCGGCGTGGCGGACGTCGTTCTCGACGGTCGCACGGGCATGTTGGTGGAAGAACAAACGGTCGAGTCGTTCGGCGAGGCCGTCAGACAGTTCAGGCAAAATCGATGGGATCGATCGGCGATCCGGGAGCATGCGACCAAGTTTCGATCCGACGCGTTCAAGAAACGCATCGAAGCGGAAGTCATTGCCGCCGCGGCACGTTTTGCATTGAATATCAGGTAGAATCACCTCATGCGATCTCCCGATTCCCACAAAGGCGAGAACGGCAGCGTGGCCGTCATCGGCGGCTCGAAGTTTCAACACGGTGCGCCGCTTTTTTCCGCGCTTGCGGCCGAAGCGTCGGGAGTCGATTTGATTCACGTGTTCGTGCCTTTCGCGCACGCCGAAGTCGCCAAGCAAGCTTCGCTGAATTTTCAAGTGCATGTGTTCGGTTCGCAGGGTGATGATCGGATTTCCGCGACCGATCGCGCGTTGATCAGCGAATTGCTCGCGACCATGGACTCTGCCGTCATCGGGCCCGGGCTTTCCCGCGGTGAAGAGAGTCTTTCCTCGATCATGACATTGCTCGAGGAATCTCTTTGTCCTCTTGTCGTCGATGCGTCCGCGTTGCAACCCATGACACTCGCGATGTGCGCGGGCAAGAACGCCGTGCTCACGCCGCACCTCGGCGAGCTGGAGCGCATGGGGATCGACCTGAAAGACGTGTCGTCCGTCGCGAAGAAATGCGGGTGCACGTTTCTCGTGAAGAGTCGCGAGGACACGATCATCGCGGATGACGGCTTCGAAACGATCGTGAAAGGCGGCAACGCGGGGTTGACGGTCGGCGGGACTGGCGATGCGCTGGCAGGTCTGACGGCGGGCTTGATCGCGCAAGGACATGCGCCGAAAGAGGCATGCGTGCTCGCGAGCACGGCGATCAAAAAAACTGGCGACATTCTCTTCGAAGAGTACGGTTTCGCATACACGACGCAGGATGTCATCGAGTGCATTCCGATGGTTCTGAAGGATCTTGTTTCCTGATTCATGCAGACACATCTTTTTCCTCTCTTGCAACCGTTTCGTTCGCGACTCGACGTTCGTTTTTTGATGCGAGAAGACAATGTCAGTGCCGATACGGACATCGAAAAACTGACGGGATCCGAGAAGATCGCGAGCTTGAAACAAATGCACGGCAATCGCGCGGTTCGACTTTCAGGCGATTCGCGCAGAGTCGAAGAAGCCGACGCCGTGGCGACGGACATCATCGGTCTCACGCTCACGATTCGATTCGCCGATTGTCAGAATTTCATTGTCTGGGAGCCGGAAAAACACGTTGCGTGTTTGATCCATGCGGGTTGGCGCGGATTGAAATCAGGCGTGATCGGCAATGCCTTCGCGCTTCTCAAGAAAGAATGGTCGATCGATCCGAAGGACACGGTCGTCGTCGCGGGCCCGTCGCTCTGCATGAACTGCGCCAAGTTCACCGATCCGAAAACGGAAGCGCCGGAATTGTCGAAGTACACGCAAGGACTGCAGATTGATTTGCGTCGCGCGGCAGACGATCAATTGTTCGCGCTCGGCGTATCGCGAGAACGTTTTGAACGTTCATCCGATTGCACGCGCTGTGCACCCGAGCGATATTTCACGTATCGCGGCGGCGACCGCGAGGCCGTGAAAAACGGCTTCATCAATTCTTTCGCCGTGACGCTGCGCGCATGAGATTCGGATTGCGTCTTCTGATTTTCTTCGCGAAATAATCTGGACTTTTTCCGTCTCGGAGTATCATGCGTTCGTCTCGACGATTCGTCAGTCCGCTAAACGCTTTTTCTCTGATATTTCGTTACGGGAGGCCTGAATCTCTCCGCTCCGTGGAGCGGGGATGCGGTCACCCACCTGGATCATCCAGGGACGAGCCAAAGCGCACAACGGTCGTCTTGATTTGCTTTCCTACACCGCTTCAAAAGCGTTTTCGATCTGCGACTCAGGATCGTTTCGATCATCATCTCGCGGCAAATTCACCGTCGATTCCGACGAGGAAGTGTCGATCGCTTTGCGCGAGGGCAGCATCGCCATGAGTCTGGAAGCCGCTCCGGATGCCATCGTTGAGACCGCATTCACCGTTTTTGAGATTCTTCCGGGTACGTGCTCGACCATGCGCGCCGCATCAAGGAACGCAAGCACTCCTTCCATGTTTTCGATATGTCCGTTTCGCATGCTGACGATCCTGCGGATCGCACCGAGCGTCTGAGGAGTCAGTGATTCGTCTTCGAGATAATCAAGGCTCGTGGAATAGAGTGCGATGCGCAGTCCGTCATGTCTGCGGCCTGCATGGATATCATGCGGATTCGCCGGCATGCTGATGTCGATGATCTCGTTTCTCACTTCTCCGACGGTATGCGGACGGTGCGACATGGGTGGAAAAAAGAAAAAGAAATACGAAAATGCGCCCCTCGCGTTGAGCGGACGGCGGTCTTATACCAGACGAACGGGAGGATTTCAAGAGTCTTAGAGACGGCTTTTCTCGCGAGTACGCAGAGAAAAGAATGGCTTTAGGCAGCCTTCTTCTCCTTTATCGCATCAGTCCATAGGCGCTGGCGAGGTGCACGACGGCCATCTTGATGTGCATGTGAAAAGAAACGTCAGAGTGACGCATCAGTCGACTTCCTGTTCGGCGATCTTTGACAGATCCGAGGCGGCGCTTTCGATCGTCTTCTCCCCGCGGCGGATGCGAGTCATCACGGCTCCCACAGCTGTTCCCACGAGTTGCCTGCCGGTTGTGATCGTGGCGCCCACTTTGTCTCTGAGCCCGCTTACGGTCGATCGCAAGGACTCGCGCGTTGACGCATAGACGTCATGCACGTCATCCATCATCGTGCGCGGACGAACACCGGGCTCAATGGCTTCTTTTTTCAGCGCTTCGATGTACGCATGAGTTGCTTGGATGGCGGCTTCGGGGAACGAAGAGAACGGCAACTGAGCGAGGAAATTGCCGTCGCCACGCAGAATCGCTTGCATGTCTTCGAGGATCACTTTCGTCGGTTCGGCGCCGATGTTGCGCTCGCCCACGGCCGTCTGCAGACGGATGATGAGGCGAATCGAGTCTTTATGATGGAGATTGTCGACATACATTTTTTTGCGCGGATCCATGTTCGTCGTGTCGGGTTTCGGCACGGCTTTCTCGACGATGGCATTCATCACTTCATGGATCGACGGGATCCGTCGTTTCTTCTCCGGACCCGCAGGCTCGAACTGAGTTACGGTGACCGGCGTCGAAGTATCCGTCGACGTGTCGACGGCACTCGGGATCTCGGGCATGGACTCGGACATGGGAGAGTGGGGAAAAATTTTCTACGCAAAAGACGCGCCCTTCGCGGGGAGCGGACTGGGCGCCTTGTATCAGAAAAAAAGCAGGATCACAAGGCTCTAGGAGCAGCGATTGTTTGGACCGCTGACGGCCTGAAACGGCCGTTACGGAGCCTTTCGCTCTCTCAGGAATCGCATCAGTCCGTAGGCGCTCGCCATATGGACGACGGGCGAAGTGAGCACGCGATCGAGGGCGTCTTCGATGTCCAGATGGTGCACTTCGATCATTTCGTCTGCATCTTGAGCAAGTGGATTGTGTGTCAATTTTTCCGCAAGATAAAAATGACTTACATCTTTTACTTTTTCCGAGCCGCTTCCCTTCCAGAGCAACGAAATTTTTTCCGCTGCGAATCCTGTTTCTTCACGCAGCTCGCGACCGGCAGTGACGAACGGATCAAGCTCTTTGTCGACATGCCCGCTTGGCAGCATCCAGATATGCGTACCGTAGAACGGTCGAAATTCATGAAGGATCAATAATTTTTCTTCGGCATCGAATGCGATCAGATGGACGGTATCGGAGTATTTCGCACGTGCGCGTTTTGTGATTCTACCGTCAGGAAACGTCGCCGTTTCCTCGTCGATCGTCCAGCCGCCGCCTTGGAAGAGTCGTGTCATCGCTTTGATTGTAGCGATCTTCGTCCGTGTATACTTCCTTTCTCATGGATCTCGTTTCCCGACTCCGCCGCGCCGATGCCGCTCTCTCTCCGTTCGCCGTGAAAAACGGCGGCGGCCTCGGACGAACGTTTTCCGAGAGCGATGACGCGACTCGTTTTCCTTTTCAGCGCGATCGTGATCGTATCATTCACACGCAGGCGTTTCGGAGGCTGAAGCACAAGACGCAGGTGTTCGTCTCCGGACACGGTGATCACTATCGCACGCGCATCACACACACGCTGGAAGTGGCTCAGATCAGCCGTGATATCGCGCGCACACTCGGCCTGAACGAAGATCTCGCCGAAGCGATCGCACTCGCGCACGATCTCGGCCACACGCCGTTCGGCCATGCGGGCGAGGAAGCCATGCGTCAGTGCTTGGAGCCGTTCGGTCGGACGTTCGAGCACAATCAGCAATCGCTCCGAGTGGTCACGCTTTTGGAATCTCGAACATCGCTGTATGCAGGTCTCAATTTGTCGATCGAAATCTTGGAAGGTTTGATGAAACATCGCACGCCGCATGATGCGCCGGAGGGCTCGGACGTTCCGCATTCGCCGTCACTCGAAGCGCAGCTCGTGAACCTCGCTGACGAGATTGCCTACACCGCGCACGACACCGATGACGGATTGCGCGCCGGGCAATTTTTCGTGAAAGACATCGAGAAAACGAAGCTCGGGATTTTGGCTTCTGAAAGAGTAAAAGAGCGATCCACAGAGCTGCGCGGCGCCATCGTCGATCTGCTCGTCACCGATCTATACGCCGAGACGGAGAGATTGCTAGCGGACAAAAAAATTCTGTCACTCGACGATGTCTATGCGGCGGCGGATCCGCTCGTGAATTTTTCTCCGACGATGGAAAAAGATCTCGCCGAACTGCGCGCATTTTTGTGGGACCATTTGTATCGCAGTCCCGCCGTTCTCGAGCAAGCAAAGCGCGGGCAACAAGTGATCATCAATCTCTTCGCTGCGTACAGAAAGTCTCCTCCCGCGAAGGTGAAAGAGCTCATGGTCAAAACCGGCGGAGCCCTTGAGGAAGCCGTGAAAGACTATATTGCCGGAATGACGGACACGTTCGCGTTGCAGTCTCGCGAGGACTTAGCGTGAGATCGTCGGCAAGTATTGCAGCGGATCAACGAGGACGTTGTCTTTGCGAACGGCGAAGTGCAGATGTGGCCCCGTCGTGGTGAGACCGGCGCCGAGCGTGCCCGGCTCTCCGCCCGAATGTCCGATGATTTGTCCCGCCGTCACGCGCACGCCTTCTTGCACCGTCACATCGCTGACGTGTCCGTAAATCGTCTGCAGATTGCCATCGTGTTGGAGGATGATATAGCTGTATCCGAGGCCGTTCAGCGCGACTTTTAAAACCGTTCCGTCCGCGGGTGCTCTGATCGGCGTGTTCTGTGCGGTCGGAATGTCGATCGCGTGATGCGCGAAGCCGAAACGTTTCTCGTAGGACGGATCGTCGAACGTCGCGGAAATGCCGAGCGTCGGCCGCACGGGCCAAAGTAACACGATGTCACCGAGGGCCGTGTGCGTCGCATACGCCGTGCCTTGCGCATCCCAGAGCTGCTGAAGCGAGAGCATCAAGAGCTTCTCGGATTCGTCGCGCTGGCCGATGATGTTCAGGAGTACCGCGCGCGAGCTTTTCAATGTTGCGATGTCTTCGGGCGTTTGCGTAAGAAGCGCCTCTTGTTCAAGGACTTGCAAGTTGTAGCGCAAAATCTCTTCACGCTGATCGAGCACCGCTTGCTTCACGCGTTCCCGATCGATGTCTTGCGTGGCATCCGCGATCACGGCTGCCGGCTGTTCCCCTCCCTCAGCTTTGGCTTGCGGCTGCGACGAAGGCCAGTGCACGCTGAGGATGCCCTGCCACCACAAAACACCGACGACGACGATCGTCAGGGTGAGAAAAGGCCGCGGAACATGAATGCGAATCTCCATGCGGATCGATCGATTCTACCACGATTCTCGCGTGAGAATTTTCAGCATTCGCTGTCATTCTTCGATAGATAGTTGCCATACAGTCAATATATTGTTGTGATGTATTAATAAATATACAGATTGATATTACATACTGATTACCAGCATTCATCAAATTGAACACACGGCGATCTTGGCATATTTGTGCTATAATACTTGGATTTGAGAACACAAAAAATCCATCTGTCGGCAGGAGTTCTCTACGCGCGAGCGTGTCACATTGCGGCCGCCGCGGGGATCGTTTTGCTTCTTTTGCAATTCACGATGTCACATGCTTCGGCGGCAAGCGCGTGGAATCCGACGCTGCTCGTAAATACCGAATCGTTTCAGGTCATCGATCGCGGAGACGCCAATACGCCCATCGATTTGAAATTCGGCGACGTGCTGGACGCGCGCTTGTTCTATGACATCACGAACCAGCGTTTCAACTTCACGAAACCGGTCTTCATCCAGGGCGATCTGACCGTGACGGGTTCTCTTCTCGTGAAAAAATCCATTTCCGGCAGCACCCTCACGATCACGAACAACGCGAGCATCTCGGGTGCGCTGCTCGTAAAAGGCAACATCGCGACCAAGGCCACCGTTTCGGGAGCCAACCTCACGTTCATGGGGGCCACCAGTTCGTACATTTTGGGTTCCCTCGGTATCGGGACGAGCGTGCCGAAAGCCAAGCTCGATGTCGTCGGCACGATCTCCGGTTCACAGCTCACCATAAGCCAAAACGGCGCGTTCTCCGGTTCGGTGATCGCGGAAAGGGGTTTCTCCGGCAGCACGTTTTTCGGCGCGGGTCTCGGCAACTGCAGCAATACGACGACGTCCAAAATCGTGTACGATCCCTCAACCGGTAAATTTATCTGCGCCACGGATCAAACAGGCGGATCTTCCGGCGGAGGGATGGGCTTCGCGGCCACCGAAGGAATCTACGTGAACCAAGCCGGCGACACGATGACCGGTGCGCTCATCATCAACCTCACCTCCGGATTCCTTGGTCTCAAAGTGATCCAGACGGCTTCGGGTAACATCATCCACGCTGAGAAAAATCTCAGCTCGTCGGGAACCATCACTGCCACCGGCTTGATCCAGACCAAGGGAACGCTCTCCGGTCAGAACCTGATCGTCTCCGGAGTCAGTTCGCATTCCGGCGCCGCGATGTTCAAGAGCAACGTGACGGTGAAAGGGATTCTCTCGGGCAGCACACTTCGCATCAGCGCGGGAGGTGCGGATATCCAAGGCACGCTCGCGCTCTCGGGCGCCATGACGCTCAGAACCAATACCGGAGCGGGGAAATTCACGGTGTCCGCCACCACGCTCGGTGGACGTTCGATCTTCAAGGGACTCGGCCCCGTGGGAGGTTCGTACGGCTTTCAACCCGGACTTTTTCAGAACTACGTCATGATGTTGCAGGCCGGAGGCGGTACCACGATCAACAGCATCGGCACGACGACGACCAATGACACGACGATTTCTCATCCGGCCGCGACCGAAACATTCGGCTACATGGCCAACTTCGCGACCGCCGCTACACTGAATGACACGGCCGGAACGAGCTCGACGAACACGACGTTCATCCGCGGCTCCACCACAGGAGCGAACGGATTTTTTTACCGCGCGCGCATCGGCGTGGTCGACACGACTTCGATCCGCGTCTACAGCGGACTCGCGGATCAGACCAGCGTCACGATGGTCGGCAATGATAACCCCGCGGGCAATTACACCGGTTTTCAATTCTCCACGAACCGATCGGACACAAACTGGCAATTCATCACGAAAGACGGCACGACGCAGAAAGTCATCAACACGGGGATCGCGTTCACGGCGAACAAAGTCTACGACCTGACGTTCTTCTGCAGCCAACAGTGCACGTCGATCACGTGGAGAGTCGACAACGTGACTGACGGCACGAATGCAAACGGATCCTTGGATTCGAATCTCCCGACGACCACGACCGCCATGAGGATTGACGAGGGCGTTGCGGCCCTGACAACGACTGTCAAAAACCTTCGCATGCAATTCGCGTATACCGAAGCCGATCGTTAATCTTCATGATCAAACGCACACGCACACTCGCGGCAATTCTTCTCTTCGTTCTCACGGCGAATGTGACGTTGCCTGACGGAGTGCTCGCTTCGACGTACGACAGTGCGACCGCCACGGCGTTCAACACCGTCGATGATGCGGGTCTCGGCGAGACCAACTACGGCCTCCGTTTCGGCAGCACGATCCAGAAAGAACTCAGCTACAACACGA
>JAYVRL010000027.1:0-20537 GCA_043776335.1 Candidatus Peribacteria bacterium
TGTGATAGGTGCCGATCCTCCACGCGTGATACCCGGGCTCGAACGCTTTCGGCATGCGCAGATGGAAGAGCACCACGAGAACGGCGGACCATCCGCGCAGACCGTCTACGACACCGACTCGAGAGCTGGTTGCTGGCACCTCTTGCATGGCGAACAGTCTCTCGTGTTCGGAGCGCCGAGGAAAGATGATTTTCCGATCTAACCTTCGCCCGGATCGCTGAATTTGCCGAATTTGTCCGTGATCGAGTAGTTGTCGAGATGTTGTTTGCCGATGAGTTTCACAATCTCTGGAACCGCGTGCGAGAAGGGGATTTGCTTCTGCTTGCCCGCGGCCATGTCACGAAGAATGATCGTGTCTTCTTTCACTTCCAGCTGGCCGAGCAGCAACGTGTAACGCGCTTGGAAACGATCGGCGAGACGCATCTGGCTCTTCAAGCTCGCTTCTCCCAGAGCTCCCACCGTGTGGATGCCGAGATCGCGAAGCTCAGAGACCAGACGCAAACATTTCTTTTTCGCTTCGGGACCGAGCTGTGCGACGAACACGTCGACTTGATCTTTGTTCGGCGCTTGCACGCCTGCTTCCTGCATGTGCCACATGATGCGCTCGATGCCTCCTGCGAATCCGACGCCGGGTGTGGGTTTGCCGCCGAGCTGCTCGATCAAGAAGTCGTAACGTCCCCCTCCTCCGACCGCGTTCTGTGCGCCCGTGGACGCATCCCAGAATTCAAAAACGGTTTGGTTGTAATAGTCGAGACCGCGGACAAGGCCGGTGTTTTCGACGTACTTTACGCCCAGTTCATCGAGATATTCGAGAAGTGTCGCGTGGTATTTTTTGCTTTCATTTCCGATGAATTGGCTCAGTGTCGGCGCCATTTTCACGAGAATGCGCGTGTCTTCTTCTTTGGAGTCGAGGAGGCGGAGAGGGTTCGTGGCCAGACGCTTTCGGTCTTGTTCAGGCAAATTCCTTTCTTTGCCGACGAAATAATCCTTGAGCGCCTGCACGTAGTTTTTGCGGTCTTCGGGTGCGCCGATATTGTTGATCTGCAAAGACAAACGATTCAGGATTTTCAGATCTTCGAAGATCTTCACCACCACGTGAATCAGCTGCGCGTCGATGCTGGCATCCGTGAGTCCGATGATCTCGAAGTCGAATTGGTGAAACTGACGGTAGCGGCCTTTCTGCGGACGGTCGTAACGGAAGCACGGGCCGATGGCGTAGAGCTCCACGGGTTGCGGCAGCTCTTGCATTCCTTGCTCGATGAAACTGCGGCAGATGCCTGCGGTGAATTCCGGACGCAGCGCGTATTCCCTGTCCAGCTTTTCCGCACTTTGCAGATCCGCTTTTCGTCCGACCTGAAAGAGTTCTTTCTCCACGATGTCCGTGTGCTCGCCGATGCCGCGCTCGAACAACGCGCGTTCCTCGAAGATCGGCGGATCGATGCGTTTGTAACCGGCCTGACGGGCGCGGTGACGAACCGCTTTTTTGATGTACGTCATGTACTGGTGATCGGCGGGGAGCACGTCGTGCACGCCTTTCGGAGAGCGATATTTGAGTTCGGCCATGACGGGCACTCTACCAGCTTCGCGAGCGCTTGCCAACGCTGTTTCCCGATCCTCAGTCACGGAAAAGAGGCTTCGCGTCGGTCTTCCACTCCGATACTCGAGCGTGTACCATGCTGCAGCTTTGCGACGGTCATCCGCCGCGGCTCGTTCAATTCACAGGCGCACACTATGGCGATCGTAGCTCAGCTGGTTAGAGCATCCGGTTGTGGTCCGGAGGGTCGTGGGTTCGAACCCCATCGATCGCCCCAGAAAAAGATTCACGAAAAATACACTCTCGATTCTTGAATCTGAAATTTAATTTTTGGTCAGACTGTCCGCTTGGATGATCGCGATCGGCGGATCGATGTCATCCTTCGGAGTTTCACTCGGCTTTTTTTCCGCTGCGACGAGTTTCGGAGTTTCCGGAATGGGTTTCGGCGCAGGTGGAGGAGTCGGTTTCGGTGCTTCCGGTGCTTTTGCGATCGGAGTCGGAGGAGCGCTCTCGACTTTTGCAACGGGTGTCGGCGTAGCTGCTACGGGCACAGAAGGAGTTGTAGGCTTTGGTGTCTGCACAGGAGTGACGGGTGTCGGTGCAGCCGTCGGTTTCAGAGTCGGAGGGACGGGCGGAGTCGCCACAGGAGCGATGACAGGAACAGGCGCCGGCTTCGGCTCGGGCTTTGTCTCAGGCTTCGGTACGGGTGGCTTCAGCCAGTCTGGAGGAGGCGTGATCGGTTCCGCGATTGGTTTCGGAGCTGCCGGAGGTGATGGAGGAGTTGTTGGAGGAGTTGGCGCAGCGACAGGAGTTGCCACGACGGGCACGCTCGGAGCTGTGACGGGAGTCGGAGCACTCGCGGGTTTCGGAGGCGGAGGAGGCGTCGGTGCGGAGGGCGTGACGGTCGATGCTTTCGCGAGCCAACTGGGCACGGGGCCCGTCGTTGCCGCCGGCACGGCATTGTCGCGCGTGCGAGTCGAGAATTCCGTTTTGGATTTTTCGCGGTCGATGATCGCCTCTTCAGTTCCTTTCGTCGATGCGGACGAATCGGGCGGTGTTTCTTTTTTCAATTTCAACGGTTCCACTTTCACGTCGATCACGGCTTTCGGGTCGGGTTTCACGATGTTCTTTTCCATGCTCTCGATCGTTTTTTCCAGACTGCCTTGAGTTTTTCGCTTGATCCACGTGAGGAGCAGATACAGTCCGATCGCGACCGCAAGGAGCAGCACGATGATCATGCCGACCATGACCAGCGAGCCGATCGTGCCTACCGTTTTGGATCCGGAAGAAGCCGAAGAGCTCTTCGACGATGCGGAGGAGGCAGTCGAAGATTCGCTGCTTGCCGAGCTCGAAAGATTTTGCGCATTGTTTTGGATTTCCACGCTGTTGACCGCGCTCAAGATCACCGTCCCGCTCGTGATATCGCGTACGGTCAGTGTCACCGGATAGGTGCCCGCAAGGCCGTAGGTGTGCTGCGGAGAAGTCAGAAGACTGCGGCTGTGGTCGCCGAAATCCCATTCGTAGAGCAAGTGTTTTCCTGCGGCCTGATCTTCCGGGACTTTGGCGGTGAAGCGAGCGGTCATGTCGTTGCCTTCGATGACGATCAGACTGTTCGGATCCGGCGGTTGCACACCTGAAGATGAAGCGGCGGGAGGAGCGGCGAAGACCACGTTCAGCGACACGCGATCGGATAGTCCGGTTGCGGCGTCCGTCACGGTGAATGTCACCACTCTCGGTTGAGCTTTCGCGGTCATGAAGACTCTGAGCGGTGACCCGCTCTTTTCCGAGAACGTGTCTTGGTTGTCGCGGTCGTCGATCGGGTTGCCGTTTCCGTCGGAGTCGACCGTACTGTCCAGATCCAGAGTGTGGCTTGTGATTCTGCCGCTCGAGAGCGAGCCGTCGAGCGTGATGATGCCGCCGTCGGGCGAGAGGTAGGCCGTGCCGTCCATCGTCGGCGGATCGGTGACAAGGATCGCCTTTGGCGGTCCGTTCATTTCGGGTACTGCTCCGGCCGTGCCGTCGGGCTCCGTGACGATGATCGAGAATGCGCGATAGTCGTTTTGGCTGGCGAGCGGATCCTGCACGCTCACATCCAGCACGTACGATCCGGGTTGCGCAGGGCGCGTTTGGAAGAAGCGCGTGCGCTGTGCGCTTTCGAATTTGCGATCTCTCGTGAGGATCCAGCTGAATTGTGATTTCGGTGAGGCCGTGTCGGTGCCGATTTCCAGCATCTGTCCCGCATGAATGCGTATCGTCGTGGATTCCGATTCGGCCCACGTCAGACTGGAGCCCGCCGCCGCCACGATGACGGCGAGGAGAACGAGTGTGGCGGCGCGATGCGAGAGTGAGGTCGGCATGGTTATCCCAAGATTTGGTTGATGACGCTGACGATGACTCGTGACATCAGCACCACCACGATGCCGATGAGGGCGTAGTAGATGATCTTTTTGGCTTTGTCTTTTTGACCTTCGTCACCGGCGCTCGTGATCAGGTAGATGCCGGCGATGATCACGGCGATAACGGCGAGGATCAGCACGAAGTCGAGAATGAACACGATGATGTCGATGATGATGGATCTGATGCTCGTGGCGGTAGAAATGCCGGCAAGAGGCGTCATGCTTGAGAGCAGGCCTCCTCCGTTGTAGACCTGCGCGTGCACAACAGGCGCGATGAATGCGCACAGGATCGAGCCCACGATGATCATGGAACGGGCTTTTTTCGGAGTCATGGTGAGAAGCATGGTTTTGGCAGTGGAAAAATCATTCTATGATAGCATACTTTGGCTTTTCTTGCCAGATCTCCTCATGTCGAGCGTGTTGCAGCCAGTTCCGGCCTTGATTCTGAGGCGAGCGAAGGTTCCGGCCTTTCTCGTGACCGATCTCAAGAATATTCGCTATCTGACGGGCATGGAGCTCTCGGCGGGATGCGTCATGATACGGTCGAAAAAAATCGAGCTGTTCGTTGATGCACGATATTTCGAATACGCACACAAGAACGTGAACAGGGGAGTCGTCGTTCGTCCGATCGGAGACCTCGAAATTTTGTGCAAAAAACTGCCGAAAATCGGCATTGAATCGGAACAATTGACTCTCGATAGATTTGGCAAATGGAAGAAGAAATACAAGAATACAAAATTTATACAAACTGTCGGAATCATCGCGGAATTTCGACGACGAAAATCATCGGAAGAATTGCGACGAATTCGCAGAGCGTGTTTGATGTCATTGAAAGTTCTTCGGAACATGCCGACATTGCTCAAGCGGGGCATCACGGAAAAAGAATTGGTGTGGAAGATCGAGTGCGAATGTCGTCGCATGGGCGCGGATCGGATGGCCTTCGACACCATCGTCGCTTTCGGCGAGAACAGCGCCGTTCCGCATCATCATCCGACGGATCGAGCGCTCAAACAGGGCGATCTCGTGCAGATCGACATGGGGGCGGAGGCGGAAGGGTATGCGAGTGATTTCAGTCGCGTGTATTTTTTCGAAACTTCCCCGACCGCCGAGCAAAAACGCGCGCTTCAGGCGCTGAAAAAATCAAAAACAGAAGCCGAAAAACTCGTGCGGATCGGCGTCTCAAATCACGCGCTCGATCGATGCGCGAGAGCGGAGCTCAAGAAATTCGGATTCGAGAAAGAATTTTCACATGCTCTCGGTCACGGACTCGGACTCGACATTCACGAGGGCGTCACGATTTCGTCAAAAGCGCCGCTCCAAAAATTGTTGCGAAACGAAGTCATCACCATCGAGCCGGGTTTGTATTTCGAGGGACGATGGGGCATGCGACTCGAAGACACGATCATTGTCTCTCGCTGATTTTTTTTCTCGTGATTCGCACTTCATGCGCGGCGATCAGGACGGTCGCGATGCCGAGCGGCAACATGTAGAAGATGATGCGGTAGATCAGCAGCGCTCCGATGACGACGGACACGGGGACGACGTGTTTCGGCAGGAAGACCAACAACACGCCTTCGAAGACGCCGATGCCTCCCGGCACCTGACTCGCGATGCCGCAGATCTGCGCCAATACGAAAATCTCGAAGAGTCTCGGGAAGCTGATGATGTCGGCGTGCGGCAACAAGACATAGACCACGCTCGACGCGAGCAGCCAGTCGAGTGACCCGACGAGCATCTGGAGTCCGAAAATTTTCGGAGTCAATTTCGGCAGTTCGAGGGAGCCTATTTTGTGCCCGTGATGCGCATGGGTCGTATAGATGCCGTAGGCGAGCAGCATCCCTGCCGCGATCACTCCGAGAATCCGCACAGTATGAAACGGCAGATGCAGGATGTGCGGTATTTTCATCGGCAGCACGAGGAAAATCACGCTGCTGACCGTCAAAAAGCCGATCCAGAAACTCAGGCTGCAGAACGCGATGACTTTGGCGGATTGTTTCACCGTGAGCCCGAAGCTCGAGTAGATGCGGTAGCGCACGGAGCCGCTGCTGATGACGGAGAGACCGACGTTGTGGCCGAATGCATATCCCGTGAAGGCTGCCAGCGCTATGCGACGGTAGGGGAGTGGATGACCGATGAATCGCATCCCGATCGTGTCGTACAACGTGATGACGGTGTAGTACAAGGTTGTGAGCAGTGTTGCGATCAGAATGCTTTTCAGGGATGTTTGTCGCAGATCGCGTTCGATGTCGCCGAGCGTGAAGGAGCTCAGTTTGTGATAGAGCACGTAGATCGCGATCAGCAGGAGGATGATGCCGAGGAGGGGTCCGATGATGTGCTTGAATCGTTGGGACATTCGTGGCGGGCATGATACCCCGCGGAATCAGCGGCGGAGAGTGAAATGCGCAATCTGAAAAGCGAATTTTGCAGCAGTTTTTGGAGTGTTGATTCTGCGGAGTGGTATCCTTCACGCATGCCTCGCCCCAAGATCGCCGTTCTCTATGTCGGAGGATCCATCGGGATGATCCGCAACCGCAAAACCGGACGCATCGAGCCGATTGAATCTCTCGTCGAGATTCATCGTTTCATTCCCGAAGCGCAACGCGATGCCGCTCTCGAATTTCATTTGATCGCGAACGTCGGATCGTCGGATGTGACGCCGGCGCATTGGACGGAACTCGCGCACATGATTCGCACATTCGAAAAGAGCGTCGACGGATTCGTCGTGATCCACGGCACGAATACGATGGCGTACACGGCCTCGGCATTGAGCTTTGCGCTTCGGAACCTCAGCAAGCCCGTCGTGTTGACTGGTTCGTTGCTTCCGATTGATGACGCGGGCAGCGACGCGCGCATGAATCTCGCCAATGCGATCCGTGCCGCTGAACTCGATCTCGCCGAAGTGTGCGTCGTGCTCGGCCCCAGAGTGCTCCGTGGGACGCGAGCCAAGAAAGCGGATCAGTCGCTTCTCGAGACGTTCGTGAGTCCGCGCTTTCCGCCGCTCGCGGAATTTTCAACGACCGTCGATCTCCACCCGTGGCGCATCGTGAGGCGCAAACGAGTCTTGGATTGTCGCCCGGAGTTTGATCCGAACGTCGTCTCCGTGACGTTGCATCCCGGCATGCCGCTCCGATTCTTCGATGCGATTCTCGCGGCGAAACCGCATGGCATCGTGATCCGCGCGTACGGTCTCGGCATGCTCCCCGATCCTCTTTTTCCGTGGATTCAACGCGTGACGAAGCTCGGCATTCCGCTCGTGATCGCTTCACAATTGCTCAGAGGCAACATCGATCTCAGTTTGTACGAAAAGCAGATGGCGCTTGAGGATCTCGGCGTGATCTCCGCGAAAGACATGATGTACGAATGCACGGTGGTGAAACTCATGTGGGTGCTCGCGCAAACGAAGAATCCGAAACGCATACGCGAATTGATGGAAAAGAACCTCACCGGCGAATTGAGTGAGAAGCCCTGAGTCGGGCTATACTTCGATTCGTGCCGGGGTGGCGAAGCGGTAGACGCGAGGGACTTAAAATCCCTTATCCCGAAACGGATGTGTGGGTTCGATTCCCACCCCCGGCACCAAGAAAGCGGCTTTTTTGAGTATGTGTACAAATTCTCAAAAATATTGTATAATAATCAAAACAAATTCACACAACCAATCAATTATGAAACTGACCTACGAACAGAGCCAATACAAGCTGGGTCTGATCTTGGCATTCGGTGCGCTTCTATGGAACGGCACGTACAACGCGCTCGCCAAAGGGTTGACGCCGTTTCTTTCGCCGATTTCTTTGCTTCTCTTGAGCGAGGCGCTGACGGCGTTCTTCATTCTCGTGACGTTCGGCGTCGTGCCGATGCTGAAAGAACTCCGCAAAATGGATGCGAAAACCATCCGCATGTCGGCGGTAGTCGGACTTCTGAATTCCGCGGTTGCGCCGCTTCTTTTTTTCACGGGTCTCGCTCGCACGTCCGCCATCAACGCATCAATCTTGTCATCCGCTGACGTGGTGTGCGTCCTTCTCGCAGGCAGCATGATCCTGAAAGAACACGTCAGTCGCATGCAGGCGATCGGCGGCGGCATCGTCGTCCTCGGCGTGCTCGTGCTCAACCTCGCGTCCTCTGGCGTGTCATCCGCGGTGCACATGGGCGACATCTTCATTTTGGTCGGCGCGATGGTGTCGGGCTCGGGCTCCGTGCTTTTCAAGAAATATCTGTCACACGTGATGCCGGAACTCGCGATCTTGATTCGCAACTTCACCGCGATCATTGCTGTCTCGGTCATCAGCGTGTTCGTGCAAGTGTCGTTCGCGCATGAAGTGGCAGCTTTTCCTGTCAGCCAGATTCTTCTCCTTCTCGCGTTCACGTTCTTCTCGCGCTACCTGAACCTCACGTTCTTCTACGAATCGCTGGATCGTTTGCCCGCCACGACGCTGTCGTTGATTCAGATCGGCACGCCGATCACGGGCATCTTCTTCGCCGCACTCATCCTCGGCGAACAGGTGCATTCTTATCAGATTCTCGGCGGGACATTCATCATGTTCGGTTTGTTGCTCGAACAGGTGTCCGAGCATGCGTTGACGTCGATTCGGGCGCATTCGTCGGTGTTCCATCTTCCGATCAAAAAGAGAATCCAGACCGTCGACGGCAATATCACGATGTTGCCGAAAAACGTCTGACGATTGGAAAAGAAGCCGCAGAGCGAACGATGTTGATTCTCAAATGGGCAACGATTCAAGTCTTGCGACCTTGCCCCCCTGATCGTCGTTCACTTTTTCTCCGACGGAGAGGATCTGACCCGTCGCGGGATCGATCTCTTCCGCGGTCACGATGAGACGACGAAGCGTGGTGCCGACCGGCGTGCATGTCATGAGCGTCGCGATGCGTTTGTTCGTCGGTTGATCCAACACGGTGACGTCGCTCGGCTTCACCTCCTTTTTCCCGTTGATGCGGTAGGTGTGCCGATCGCCGCCGTAGTACACCGAATACGTGTCGCCGGGCACGAGCTCGTTGAGGCGCGCGAACACGTCTTTGTATTTGCCGTCGTCCCACGGGTAGTACGAGCTGTGTCCCGTGAGGAAGAAATTGCCGGCTTGTCCCGGTCGCGCGGAGCCCGGATAGTGCACGACGCCGTCATGGAGCGCGCTCTGAATGTCGTTTTCGAATTGCTTCCAGTCTTCTTTCATCAGCGCAGCGATGCTCGGGCGCACGATCGGGACGTTCTCGCCGAGTTTCGGAATCACGATGCGATCTTCATACGGTCCGACGGAGGGAAGCTCCGAAATCAGATTGCTGTTGTCTCCGTGACGCACGATCGTGCCGTCGGTCAGCGTGGAGACAGCATCTGTTTTTCCGGAGACCATTTGCTCCAGAGCTTGCTGCGTTTTTAGGTCATTGTTGAGCGCCAATTCGGCTTTCGCGATTTGGAGGAAGCTTTGATAGTTGATGCCGACGAACAGCACGATGAAGATCCCCGCGAAGGTGCCGCCGAAACGCACGGTATCGACGGCGAACAATGTCAGCTTCGTCGGCGGCTTGCGGCCGTTCTTCGTGAGCGACGGCAGTGAAACCGGCGTGTTGGCGGTCCGCCAAAATACTTTGACGGCTCCTCGCATCCGAGCGGGGAGCGATTCCAATGTTTTCTTCGCGTCCAGCAATTCCGTCGCAACGCCCCTTGCGGTCGCGCTGAACTGGGATTGCGTTTCATACGCGCCGTTTGCCAAGACGCACTTTGATTTTTCGCCGAGACGTTTCATGGCGGACGGTTTCGTCGGTGCCTTCGGTGCGTCGAGAATCGGTTCGATGATTGTCGTGGCAATTGCTGATTCCTGCTTCAGCTCTTCATGAACAAGCGTCCATGCGAAACGCGTCGTTCGCTCAGAGTGTTGCTTCACGCGTTCCACGACTCGCACGTGAACGGCTTCGCCGTCAGGCATCGAGGAATCATCCTTCATGAGGATAATGTCGCCGTTGGCGTCGTAGGTGGCTCGAGTCACGATGTCAGAATGCGGAAATAGTTGTTTATTGTAGCACAGAAGCGCAGTTTCAGGCACTCGACAGGTCATTCAATTTGGTGTGTTTATGCACTTTGGGCAATCACGCGCGCCAGTCTGACGACATTCGAAAGGTCACGACGACTCGCTTGGCTGATCTCCGACATATGCACTTCGAGGGCGCACAGGAGGGCCTCCTGCATCACATCCGAGTATTCGTTGAACTCCGTCGATTTCAGGCCGAATTGCATTTCGAGCAGCGGCAGGCCGTCGCGGAGGATGGTCGGATTGAATCCTGACATGGCGGGTGAGGGTAGATATCCCTTGCCTCTGCGTCAATCCATGACCCCTCCTCCGATCACCTCGTCTCCTCTGTAGAGCACGAGCGATTGCCCGCGGGATTGCACGGTTGTCGGAGCGCTGAAGGTGAAGATCGCTTTTTCTCCTTCCAGTCGGAGCGTTCCTTTTCTGCGGATCGCGAGGGATCGCGTGCGGCATTCGAACGGCACTTCTTCATCCTCATCCGGCTTCCATGAGACGAAACGGAGATCGGAGAGCGCCACGCGTTCGATCTGTTCCGCGCCTTTTTCAGACACGATCAGCTCGTTGCGTTCACGATTTTTGGCCACCACTTCCAGCGGCACTTTCAGTCCGCCGATGCCGAGACCACGCCGCTGTCCGACGGTGTAGAGCGGCAACCCTTCATGAGTGCCGACCACGGTTCCGTCCCTGCGGACGATCGAGCCCGGTTTCATCGAATTTTTCAGATGGCGTTTTAAGAATTCTTGCGGCGTTTTTTCAGGAAAGAAACAGAGATCCTGACTCTCGCGGTATGCATCGGGGAGAGGAATGCCGAAGTGTTCGGCGAGTCCGTAGACCTCCGATTTCCGCATCCCGCCAAGCGGGAAGAGCACGGATTTCAGTTGTTCCTGCGTCAGACCGTAGAGGTAGTAGCTCTGATCTTTCGATGCGTCGACCGCTTGCAGCAGCAGCATTCTCTCGGTTCCGTCGCTGAGTTTCTCGGCCGCGACGCGTGCGTAATGACCCGTGGCCAGTTTTTTGCATCCCAGTTCTTTCATCACTTTCAAAAGCTTTCCGAATTTGATCGTGCGGTTGCAGCCGATGCACGGATTCGGCGTCAGGCCATCGGCGTGCGCTTCGAGATACGGATCCACGACGGTTGTTTTGAATTCGTTTTCCAGATCGATGATCGAAAGCGGGATCTTCAATTCTTTCGCGACCGACGAAGCGCGAGAGATGTTTTGGGTCGTGCAACATTTGCTCGGGAGTACCTGCGCGAGAGCGGGAGCGAGGGGATCGGACCACAGCGTGAAGCGCACGCCAAAGACTTCGTGACCTTCTTTTTTCAGAAGGTTGGCTACGACGCTGGAGTCGACGCCGCCGGACATTGCGAGGAGGATTTTCACGCGCCGATTCTACATTGCTTGGCTTCTGGTAGCCACGTACAATCCGTGCCTATGCCGACCAAACTAGAGTCTTTCATCGTTCACGCCCGTTCGAAGGGCATGGATCATCAGACGATTCGCATGTTGCTTCTTTCCGCAGGCTGGAAGGAGAAAGACATCGCGACCGCACTCGCCTCCGAAACGCTCGACATGCCCGTGCCCTCGCCGACCGATACCGGTTCCGCCAAGGACGCGTTCTTTCATTTGCTCGTGTTCACGACGCTCTATTCCACGGTCATCAGTTTGATCATTCTTGCCTTTGATTACATCGGGCGTTGGTTTCCGGACGCCGCGCTCGATCAATACGCGTATCGTTCTCCGGATGTCTCGGGCATTCGTTGGGCGATCGCGGTCATCATCGTCTCCTTCCCGCTTTTCGCGCTCCTCTCTCGCACGTTGCATCGTGAATTCAAGGTGCAGCCTGAAAAATTGGCTTCCGGCGTGCGCAAGTGGCTCACCTACCTGACGCTCTTCGTTACGGCGTGCACGCTCATCGGAGATTTCATCACGTTGCTTTTTTATCTGCTCAACGGCGAGTTGTCCGTTCGTTTCTTGATCAAGGTTTTCGCGATCCTCGTGCTCGCGGGCATGCCGTTCACGTATTACTTTTCCGCGCTTCGCATGGACGGCGAACAGTATGGCAAGAGCCCGCTGCACGTTCGTTTTCTTTGGGCTTCACTCGCGATCACCGTCGCGTTCATCGTGTATGGCATTGTTCTTGCAGGTTCGCCGATGCAAGGCAGGAATGAGCTCTTCGATCAACAGCGCGTCAGCGATTTGAAGGCGATTGAAAACCAAGTCTACGAGTCTGTGTACGGGTCCAATCGTTATCCGACGCAGCCCGTGAAAATGACTCAACTCCCGAAACCGCTTCCGAAGACGCTCGATGATATCGCCGCGAACGCCACGTATCAGAAACTACGTATCTCAGATCCCGACACGGGCGTTTCGTACGACTACGTCGTGAAAGGCAATTCTTTCGAGTTGTGTGCGATCTTTACCCTCAGTCTCGATCAGGGATACGACATTTTTTGGAATCATCCCGTGGGACGACATTGTTTCTCGTTTGACGCGCTGGATCCGAACTCGAAGTAGCGAATTTCGGCTTCTGGAAGGGAACCGACTGTTCCTGTACTCTCTTCGTCGTTATGATCGAAAAAATCCGTTCATCGGTCGAGGAATTGCAAACGCTTCGCAAGAAGATGGAGGATCCAGCCGTGTACAACGATGTGAAAGAGCTGACGAAAGTCGCGAGGCGCATCAAATTTTTGGAGCCGATGGAAGCCAAATACAAAGAATATCTTTCGCTTGAACAGGCGATCGCCGAAGAAAAATCATTTGCGGACGATCACGAATTGAGCGCCGTCGCGGAGGAAGAAGCGAAGCGCGCGCGCGAGCGCACACCGTTGCTTTTGGAAGAGATGAAGCGACTCTTGATCCCGAGGAACCCGGATGACGAACGCAGCGTGATTCTCGAAGTCCGCGCAGGTGCGGGCGGTGAGGAGGCGGCGTTGTTCGCGGCGGAGCAGCTGAAAATGTATCTGCGGTATGCGGAAGAAAGAGGTTGGAAAAGCGAACTTCTCGACATGTCTTCAGCCGACGCGGGTGGAATCAAAGAAGCGTCCGCGAGGATCGAGGGGCTCGGGGCGTACGGAGAGCTGAAGTATGAATCTGGCGTGCATCGCGTCCAGCGCATCCCCGCGACCGAAGCCAAAGGTCGCATTCACACGTCCACGACGACCGTGGCCATTCTTCCGGAAGCCGAAGAAGTCGACCTTGAGATCCGCGCGCAGGATTTGAAGATCGATACGTATCGATCCGGAGGTGCGGGAGGTCAGCACGTGAACAAGACCGACAGTGCGGTGCGCATCACGCATATGCCCACAGGTGTCGTCGTTGCGTGTCAGTCCGAGCGCAGTCAGCAGAAGAACCGTATTCTCGCGATGAGCGTGCTTCGCTCGCGTTTGTACGCCGCGGAGCAGGAGCGCATCGCGAAGGAGCGTACGGACATGCGCGCCGGGCAGGTGGGAACTGCTGACCGCAGCGAAAAGATTCGAACCTATAACTTTCCGCAGGATCGCATCACCGATCATCGTATCAACGAGAACTTCAGCAATATTCCCGCGGTGATGCAGGGAGCACTCGGTCCGATCGTCGCGGCGACGAGGAAGTGGGAAGAGGAAGAGGCGTTGAAGCTTCTTTAACGCTTTTGTTTTTTCTTCATTGAGAAATATCTCCTTACTTTCTTTGTCTGCCCGACAAAGAAAGTAACAAAGAAAGCGCACCAAAAACCAAACCGGTCCCGCACACCCCCTCCTGTGGTTTTTGGTTCCGACCCTTCGATGCTTTTGCACTTTGATTGAAAGAGAAGTTCAGTTCCAAGGGTAGGTGTGCGCCGCAGGTGGGGGTCCAGAGTCTGCCGCGAGCGATGACGCGAGCGGCGTGGGCATCGGCGCACGCGGTTTTCTTTCGCACTTTCTTTTCCGCGCGAAAAGAAAGGGCATGAAATCTTTCGAAGAAGAAAAGAACGGTAGTCCGCAAAAGAAAGATAATATTTTTGCGCCCATTTAGGCCTAGCGTCCTCTCAGCTTGTGCATCATATCCACCCGTTTCTGCACCGATTCCACCGTGCCGATGTCTTCGCGGAAACGGATCGGGCCTTCGATTTTTTTGCAGAAATCCTGCGACGCTTGTTCGGCTTCGGGAATGGAATCGCCGATGCCCACGATGCCGATGGATCGCGATCCTCCGAGGAGCACCGCACCTTTTTCATCCAACGTCACGTCGCCGTAGTAGACGCGGACGTTGTCGGGGATTTTGTCCGGGATCAGCACGACCTGCCCCTTTTCTTTCTTATCATCGGGGTAACTTTTCGGCGTGATGTATTTGCAGACCGTCGCTTTGTGCGCGAATGAAACGAGCTCGGGCGCGAGCGTGCCTTTGATGATCGCAAGGCAGATCGTCACGAAATCGCTCTCAAGGATCGGCAGCACGTTCAGGGCTTCAGGATCACCGAAACGAGCATTGTACTCGATCACTTTCACGCCCTCTTTCGTCGCGATGAAGCCGCCGTAGAGGATCCCTTTATACGGCTCGTCGCATTCCTTGAGAAGCGCAACGGCAACCTGTTTGTTGAATTCGCTCGCCGCTTTTATATCCGAGTCGAGCAAGAAGGGGAGTGAATGATTCGTGTCCGTATATGTGCCCATGCCGCCGGTGTTGGGGCCTTGATCGTTGTAGTTGGCGCGCTTGTGATCTTGGATCGCCGGCATGTCCACCGTCGTTTCGCCGGAGACGAATGAAAGCATGCTGAACTCCACGCCGATCAATTTTTCTTCGATGACCACGGTTCCGCATTGCTCGATGCATTCCATCGCGTACTTCGCGCCGGAGTCGATGGTCAACAGATGCTCTCCGCTGATCTTTACGCCTTTGCCGCCCTTGAGCGCGTCGTATTTCACGACGTACTGACCTTTGAGTTCGAACTCGATGTAGTGGCGGATGTCGATGTCGAGCTGTCTTTTTACATCGAGTGACGAGAAGCTGAAGACGCGGAAATGCGGGCTGCCGTTGATGCCGTACTTTTTCATCAGATTTCGCGCGAAGCCTTTGCTGGACTCGATGCGAGCGAGTGCTTTCTTCGGTGCGACGCAGGGGATGCCGACGGATTCCAAGCGATCCGCCATTCCCGCGCCGATCGGATCGTCCGGCGCGATGATCGCGAAATCCGGCTTCACCTGTTTTGCGATTTCGATCACTTTCGCAAGACTCATGATGTCCGTGACATACAGTTCCTTTGCGAGGTTCAACATGCCGGGATCGCGATTCGTGCAAATGGCGATGATCTCCGGTTTTTGCGGGCTTCTCGTGAGAGCATCGGCGATGGCGTGGCCTCGCGCGGAGTTGGAGATCAGGAGGACTTTCATCACACGAAGAATACCATATTGTCGCAGCATCGTGGACTTAGTTTTCACGTTTCAGACAAGCGACATCATCTTGGTCTGATCGGGATTATTCGTCTCTTGTTCATTGTAGGATTCACGCGTTTCGTTCCGTCCGGAGCCTAGTTTCTTCAAAAGCTTCAGGTTCACTTCAGGCGTCGGATATTTGCCCGTGAAGCAGCCCTCGCTGAAGTGGTGGATTCTATTGTTGCCGACTTGCACCGCATGTCGCAGTTCTTTGATGGTCGTGTAGAACAAGCCGTCTGCACCGATGATTTTGCAGATCTCCGCGATGGTGTGATCGGCGGCGACGAGCTCCGTTGTCGTCGGCAGATCGATGCCGTACGGATCCGGTCCGATGATCGGTGGCGAGGCGGATGCGAAATACACTTTTTTGGCTCCCGCTTTGCGCGCCATCTCCACGATTTTTTTGCTGGTGTTGCCGCGGACGATCGAATCGTCCACGAGGAGCACGCTGTTTCCTTTGAATTCCAAATCGATCGGGTGGAGTTTGAAATTCAGGCTGCGCTTGCGCATCTCCTGTCCCGGCATGATGAACGTGCGTCCGATGTAGCGGTTCTTCACGAATCCTTCGCGATATCTCACTTTCAGTTTGTCCGCGAGACCGGCGGCGGCGGGACGTCCCGTGTCGGGGATCGGGATGACGGAGTCGATGTGGATGCCGGCCGCTTTGATCTGACGCGCGAGCGCTTCTCCCATGCGGACTCTGGCTTTGTAGACGTTCACGCCGTCGATCGTCGAATCCGGCGCCGCGAGGTAGACCCATTCGAAGAGGCACGGATTGAGTTGCCCTTGTTTCACCACTCTGGAATGCAGGCGGTTGTTGCGATCGATGTACACGACCTCGCCCGGCGCGATGTCGCGCACGAATTCGAAATCGAGTGCTTTGAAGACGGTGTTCTCGGAAGCGATCATGTATTCGTACTTCATGCCGTAGCGCTTGCGACCGAGCTGCAGCGGTCGGATGCCGTGCGGGTCGCGGAAGGCGACGATGCCGTGTCCGCCGACGAGGGACACTACCGAGTACGCGCCCTTGCAGCGGCGATAGACGGTTTTCACGGCGCGGAAAATATGTTCGGGGTTGAGTTTCTTCGGCCGTTGCTTGCGCAGCGCGAGTGAGAACACGTTCAGCAAGACTTCCGAGTCGGAGTTCGTGTTCAGGTGACGGTAATCCTGTTCGCGGATTTCGCGCGCGAGATCGGAAGCGTTCGTCAGGTTGCCGTTGTGGGCGAGAGCCATGCCGAACGGCGAGTTCACGAAGAACGGTTGCGACTCGAATTCGCTTGAGCATCCTGCGGTCGGATAGCGAACGTGGCCGATGCCCATCGGACCTTTCAGGCGTTGCAACGAACTTGCATGAAACACTTCGCTCACCATGCCCGTCGATTTCTTCAGATGAAATTGATTGTCATACGTCACGATGCCGGCGGCGTCCTGTCCTCGGTGCTGGAGCACGATCAGTCCGTCATACAGATCCTGAATGACGTCGCGGAAGCCGGAAACGGCGATCAGACCGCACATAAATCAGGAGTGGAGAACGGCAAAGCACGGCCTCTCCGGAAAGGAAAAGGCCAAGGAAGGGACAGAACCTACCATAGAGTCATTGTACAGAGTTCGATTGTGCCCGCAAGAGTCTTCCACGCTTTAAATTTCAATCTTTAGATGCTCAAAGCGCATTTGCAATTCCTGCAGGACGGAGAGGACTTCCGCAGTCGACGTTCCGCAGGGGATATCAGTGTCGCAGCAGTGTGCATCGACAACGGTTTTATCCCTGAAATTTCCAGCCACGTTCATGTGCTCGGCACATTCCGCGACGCAACACAGTAGTGTCTCGCCGTACGCGAGAGTTGGGGTCGAACGGTTGAATGAAAATCCTCGTTTGCCAGCGATGCGCGACGCTTCGCCAAAGTCCAGTGCGAGTTGATCGAAATCCATTACGCTGCCGTGCTGTGTGACTGTAATCAATCGGTCGCCGAGAATGTCCTGCATTTCGCTCGCTAATTCCGCGTACGATTTCCCCCTCTTCAAGTCGCACGGGAGTTCGTCGACGGAATGATGGAGAAGAATGATTGCAATCTCAGATCGCTCCACTGCATTCAATTTGGCGATATAACGCTTTCGCATGATTTCACCTGCACCCGTCGGCAGTTTCCCCAATTCGCGCAATTGTTCTTCTGATTCGGCGATGAAACCCGGATGGACAATCAAATGAACCCGATCAACATTGCTCATATAAAGACGTACGCTAGAGGATCGCATTTCATTCGTCGAACGATTCTGTTGCCCGAGCTTATTTTAGGCTGTACTTGGCCGAAAAATTCGCTACACTGCAGCGTCAATGGAATTCCGAACCATCGCCATCATCGCGCACATCGACCACGGCAAAACCACGCTCGTGGACCAGATTCTCCGTCAGGGAGGCGCTTTCGAAGCCCATCAACAGCTGACGGAACGCATCATGGACTCGAATGACCAAGAGAAGGAGCGCGGCATCACGATCTACGCCAAGAACTGTTCCATCCTCTATAAAGGAACGAAGATCAACATCGTCGATACCCCCGGTCACGCCGACTTCGGATCTGAGGTGGAGCGCGTCCTTCGTATGTGCGACTGCGTGTGTTTGCTGGTCGACGCGTTCGACGGTCCCATGCCGCAGACGCGCTTCGTCTTGAAAAAGTCTCTCGAGATGGGCATTCGCCCGATCGTGATCATCAATAAGATCGACCGCGTCGGTTCCGATCCCGAGAAAGCACTGTCGCAGGTCTTCGATCTGTTCATCCAGCTCGGCGCGAACGACACGCAGCTCGACTTCCCCTTCATCTATGCGATCGGCAGAGACGGAGTCGCGAAACTCAAAATGGCCGACGAGTCCAAAAATTTGAATCCGTTGTTTGATTTGATTCTCGAGAAAGTGAAGCCGGGCGAGAATGACGCCGCAAAGCCGCTTCGCATGCAGCCCGTGAACCTCGAATACGACGTGTTCTCCGGTCGCACGGCCATCGGCCGCGTGCAGGAAGGCACGGTGATGCAGAACCAAAACGTGTTCGTGATCAAGCCTGACGGTACGCGCAAAGCCGGTCGCATCACGAAGATTCAGGACTATCAGGGCGTGAATCGCGTCGAGATCAAAGAAGCGGTCGCCGGCGACATCGTCATGCTCTCAGGACTTCCGGACGTGTACGTTGGAGACACCGTTACGACGCAGCAAGATGCCGAGGCGTTGCCGACGATCAAGATCGATCCGCCGACCGTGTCCATGGATTTCATGGTCAACGATTCGCCGCTTGCGGGCAAAGAGGGGAAGCTCGTCACCACGCGTCACATTCGCGAGCGTCTCGAGAAAGAGTTGGAGACCAACGTCGGACTCAAGATCGAGGTCGGCGAGCGCACGGATGCGTTCCGCGTCTCCGGTCGCGGAGAAATGCACCTCGGCGTGCTCATCGAGTCGATGCGTCGCGAAGGATTCGAGCTTGCGGTGTCGCGTCCGGAAGTCATCTTGCACGAGGAGAACGGCGTGAAGATGGAGCCGATGGAAATGGCGTACATCGACGTTCCCGAGGAGGTGTCCGGCGGCGTCATCCAGAAACTCGGTCTGCGCAAAGGAATCATGCAAAACATGGAAACGAAGAACGGCATCGCGCGTCTCACGTATGAGATCCCGACTCGCGGTCTTCTCGGTTTCCGCAACGAGTTCATCATCGACACCCGCGGCAACGGCATTTTGACGCACGCATTTTCACAGTACGCGCCGTACGTCGGAGAAATGCCGAGTCGCACGACGGGCTCCATCATTTCAGGCGTGAACGGAGAGTCCGTCGCCTACGCCATTTGGCAGCTGCAGGAGCGCGGTTCCTTCTTCATCGGTTCCAACGTCACCGTGTACGAAGGCATGATCGTCGGTGAATCGCCGAACGGTCAGGATATCATCGTGAACGTCGGCAAAGAGAAGAAGCTCTCGAACATGCGCAGCTCCGGTGCCGACGAAGCCATTCGCCTCGTTCCTCCGCGCATCATGACGCTGGATATGGCTTTGGAATACATCCAGGACGACGAACTCGTGGAAGTGACGCCCATCAGCATCCGTCTTCGCAAGAAATTCTTGAAAGAAGTCGATCGCAAGCGAGCCCGCAAGTAAGTCGGAGAGCGGGCATTCGAGTGCGTTCGGTCTTTTTTCGTGGTACAATAAGAGGATGACCAACATGCATACTCAAAGTCAGGGGCTGACGTCCGCTGTCGCGGCCGCATTGCTGCTGAAGAACGGTCCGAACAGCATTCCGGTCAAACGCGTGAGCGCGTTCCACATCTTCGTGCAGCAATTCAAAAGTGCCATCGTGATCTTGTTGCTCATCGCCGCCGCCATTTCATGGATCGTGCAAGACGTTTCGGGTGCCACCGTCATTTTCGCGATCATCGTCTTCAATGCGTGCATCGGGTTCGTGCAGGAATACAAGGCGGAGAAAAAGTTGTACGAAGTCAGCACGCTCGTGCAGCCGACTGCGACCGTGAAACGCGACGGCAAGCTGCAGACGATCCCGCGCGAGGATGTCGTCGTCGGGGATCTCGTGCAGATTTCTGCGGGAGCGATCGCGCCCGCAGACATGGAGCTCGTCTTTGCCGAAGGTTTGACCGTCGATGAATCTTCGCTCACGGGAGAAAGCTTGCCCGTCACGAAATCGGCGGAGACCAACAAAGTCGTGGAGATGGGCTCGGTGGTCGCTCAAGGAGTCGGGGAAGGCATCGTGACCGCAGTCGGCGCGAATGCGATGCTCGGCCAGATCGTGAACTTGGCGGAGACCGGTCGTCCCACGAACTTCGAGAAAGAGATCCGCAAGCTCTCGGAGCTGTGCATCGGCATCATCGTGATCACGACCATCGGGCTCTTCGTTGGAAAATTGATCGTGCATCCCGCATCCGCTCTCAGCATCGAATTCTTGATTTTCGTGCTCGCGATCGCCATCGGCATTCTTCCCGAAACATTGCCTCTCGTGGCCACCGTGGCGCTCAGTACCGGTGCGTTGATGCTTTCGAAGCTCGGCGTCGTCGTGCGCAATCTCGGCGCGATTCGTGATTTCGGTTCCATCACGGTGCTGTGTTCGGACAAGACCGGCACGCTCACGGAGAATTCATTGACTGTCGCATCGCATTTCGCCATTCACGAAGAAGCGTTCGGCACGATTGTTTCCGTCGCCGCG
>JAYVRL010000028.1:0-1701 GCA_043776335.1 Candidatus Peribacteria bacterium
CGTTCCAGATGATGCAGGAGTGAACGACGATGACGCTCAATGCGATCAGGCGTGCGGTCAAGATGCTCAAGAAGACGGCGGTGATGCAGAATCATCGGTACATGCAGAACGTTCCTTTCAAGGCGTGAGAACGTGAGCAGGAGTTCATAGAGAAAATCTGAGTCCGAATCATTCGGCAATTTCGGAAGAAGATCCTGAAGAACAGTGTGAGAGAAGAAAATAGCGGAACCAATGTACTGGCTTGAAAGCAGGCTCTCCGGACTCCAGCACGGCTTAAAAACTGGCCTGGTTCTGTCACCGGTCTGATCTAAAAAATCATGATCCGTGTACACGGCATCCGGCTTCGATTCTCGCACGGCGCAGGCGATTTCCAGAAGCGCATGTGGATGGAATTCGTCATGCGGATACAGAAAACAAACATACGCTCCTGTCGCCATTTCAACGCCGACATTCTCCGGGATGCCGCCCTCATGGCGCTCACCGAAATGAACGGTATCAGGAAAGAAATGCTGGTACTCGCGAACGATAGATCGAAGAATGTCATGCGGAGATCCGTCGTCCACAATAACAAGCTGCCAATGCTGATACAGCTGTTCAACGACCGAATTCAGGGATTTCCTAAGCAATACTTCATCAAAATTGCGTACGCAAACAATGACGGAAACGAGAGGAGTCTCCTGTGAAATCAGGGCATTTTGCAACGATACTGGCGATCTGTGACTCGGATCATGCTTCGAGAGCCACACAGAATAATCACCGGCAGGAAAGAAGCCGTAGGACTCAAGCGAAGGGGCTTGTGCTCCGGACTCGACCTGAGCGCTTTTTCTTCGCAGCGCAGAGAGCATTCGCCCGATCTTCCTGAGTGGCGTCGTGATGCGCCAGCTTCGAGTGCGCATCATGTGGTCGACCGTATTCGTAAGAGTTCTTTGCAGATCTACGGCTCTGGAGCGGTGATACTGTTCGCGTTTCGATGCTTCTTCGAAAAGTTGAGTCGACGTTTGCAGGCAAGCGTTTGATTTCTCGAGATCACCGCGAAGTATATTCGCTTCTCTTCGCAGAGATTCGGCACGAATCTTCGACACATCCCCTTGCTTGGCTCGCTGCACGAAACCGATGCGCTGCTGAATAAGCTCTTCGATATGACGTCTTTGCGCTGCAGCATTGTTGGTGATTGTCTGGCTCTCTTGCTGAAGCCGATTGATATCCACTTGATCCATCAACCGTGACTGCTCAACCTCAAATAAATGCGCCTGAAGCGAATGACATGACGAAATATCTGACAACCATCGAGAGAAAACGGGAGTCGCATCGATCATGCGCTGATCGGCGAGAATGCCGATGCCGTGACCCCCTTCGATGGCGATAAAACGCAACGGCAATCCAGATGATGAAAGAAAATCTTCGACGGCGGTTCGGACGCCGCTTCGAGGAAGATTCTCCTCGATTGCATTGAAGTACGCATCGTTGATGCCGCCGGTTTCTGCAAGTAATTGCTGACCCGGCAGAATCCCCTGCTTCCGATACGGATGCAGATAGGCCTCCGGAATTCTCGAAGGATCGTAATACATGTCTCTCCGTCCATACGGCCAACCGACGTCATGCAAAAACACGAGCGGAAACACTCCCTGCAACGCCGCGATGCGTCGAAGCTCGAGTAATTCGTGATACACCGTGTACCAGTTGTGATCGCCGTCGATGAGG
>JAYVRL010000029.1:0-1686 GCA_043776335.1 Candidatus Peribacteria bacterium
AGCGCGTGTACGTGCCGAGACCACCGTGATGCGCGGCAAACCGACAATCAATCGCAACCGTCTGCATGGAAAACGAGTGTAGCATAGGAGCCGTGACCACCCGCGATCTGATCAAAGGCTCGTCTCTTCAGGCACTCGACGCGCAGTTGCTGGTCGCTCATGTGATGAAAAAGCCGCGAAGTTGGGTGCTGACCCATGATCATCAGATCATCGACCCGCAGTCATGTTTGGAGATTCAAGCGCTCTTCAAGCGTCGCACTCAGGGCGAACCCGTGGCGTACATCACAGAAGAAAAAGAATTTTACGGACGTCCGTTTCGCGTGACGCGAGACACGTTGATCCCGAGGCCGGCAACCGAAGCGCTGATCGATCTTACGAAAGAATTTCTTGCGGGCAAGACTCCGCCGCATTGTGAGATCGATGCGAGCATCACTGGGTTCGTCAGAAGATTCAAAGAAACATCTCCGACGATGATCGTCGACATCGGGACCGGCAGCGGATGTATCGCCGTGACGCTTTCGCTGGAAGGGGCGACGCAACGCATCGTCGGCGTGGACACTTCGGAGCCCGCGATCGCCGTCGCCGAGTCGAACGTGAAAAATCTCGACGCGAGGAACGTGACATTCGTGCGCGGCGACGGTGCGGAGTTCATTCGGAACATGCGCGAACCTTTTCTCTTGGTGTCGAATCCTCCGTATATCCCGAGTGACGTGAAACTGGAAAAGAACGTCGTTGATTTCGAGCCGCACGAAGCGCTCTTCGCGGGGAAGAAGGGGACTGACGTGCTGATCCCGCTCACCGAAGCGGCCGTCGGGAACTCTTCGTGCATCGGTATCATCTATGAATTGCGCACGGATCAAATCGCGCATGTGGAAGCCGTTTGCAAACGCATGGGACGATCATAGTTTCTGTGTTATCCTTCGTGCGTGCAGGAGCTCCTCAAGTCTCTCGGCCCCGTAACAGCGATCATCGGCGCGCAGTGGGGAGACGAAGGGAAGGGGAAGGTCACCGACATCCTCGGCGAGCATTTTGACGTGATCGCGCGCGCGTGTGGCGGCGCGAACGCAGGCCACACGATCGTCGTCGGCGGCAAAAAACACGTCTTCCATTTGCTTCCCGCGGGATGCCTTCATGAAGGAAAGCCCGTCGTTCTCGGCTCGGGCATGGTGATTCATCTCCCGACACTTCTGGAAGAAATCGAAACGTTGAAAAGCGCGGGGATTGACCTCGTGCCTCGTTTGCATATTTCGGGAGCCGCACACATTTTGTTCGATTTTCACAAAGCGATCGACGGTGCGATGGAAGAAAGAAGATCAAAAGCGGTCGGCACGACTCGACGCGGCATCGGCCCCGCGTACATGGACAAAGCGGAACGCGTCGGCATGCGGATGGAGCGCCTCAGTGACGATCTGACGGCCGAGCTTGCGGAACGCGCGGCGATCGTGAAGAGCATGTACGGCGTCATCGTTGATCTGAAGACCGAGATTTCCAATCTGGAAGCGGCTCGAGCGATCCTTGGAACGCGCATCGTGAAGTCTCTTCCCGACTTCATGCGCGGATTCGTCGAGTCCGAAAAAACGATGCTCATCGAAGGCGCGCAAGCCACGTTGCTGGATCTCGATCACGGCACCTATCCGTACGTCACGTCGAGCAACTGCGTGGCCGGCAACGCGGCGGCGGGGGCTG